>CAZHJK010000001.1:0-233319 GCA_964533275.1 uncultured Eubacteriaceae bacterium
TTCACTACATTATTAGGGGAAATTTAGCCCGAAGAATTTTTACTCTTTAAGGCTGGATGGTCATAATTATTCACAAATGTGTTTGAAGCTATAAATCAAAAACATTAAAAATGGGAGTGGCTAATACGGTTGAATAATGTACAAATAATTAAAAAGTCTGAAAATTTAGGATTATTAAATCTTCTAGATATATTAATAACATTTATACTTTCATATGCTACACTTTCCTTAAAAATACTTATATGGTTGAAGTTGGACAAAGGGGTTCTGGTTTGATAAGATATAACAGACAACTTTATTATATATAAAATGGTCAGTTCTGACTTGAGATAGCTAAAGAATAGGAGATGACATGAGACAATAACATAAGATTATGAATTTCGCTAATACTAAGTCAGAATAATTAGTAAGTAGTGAGCTGGCTAGGAAAAATTTTAGGGGGATATAAAGGTTAATATTTTTGACATATTATATTGAGTAATATGTTGTTTTTAACTATCCTTTTTCCATGGGTAGTTTTTTGTTTATCAATTTAGGAGGTGACATTATTTATGAATACTATTACAGGTGCAAAACTTCTAATTAATACATTAGAGAAACTTAAGGTTAGACAAGCTTTCGGGATACCTGGGATACATAATTTAGATATATATGAAGCTTTGGTTGATAGTAGTATACATCATGTTACAGCTAAAAATGAAAGTGGGGCAGGGTTTATGGCGGATGGTTATGCAAGAGTAACAGGGATGCCAGGAATTGCTTTTGTCATCACAGGTCCTGGGCTTACAAACATACTTACACCAATGGCACAAGCTTATCATGATTCAATACCTATGGTTGTTATATCTAGCCAAATTCCAACATCTTTTCTAAATCAAGGCACAGGATTTTTACACGAGCTTAAGAATTCTACAATTCTTGCCCAATCAGTGGCAAAGGAAAGTAGAATAGTACCAAATCCAGAATCTATTAAACACTACATTGAAGAAGCTTATTATCTTTCCATGTCAGGTAATCCTGGCCCAGTTCATGTTGAAATACCAATGGATATCTTAAGTGCAAATGTAAATGAGATGGATGCATCAGAGCATATTTATAGAGAATTTAAAATGAGTTTAGATACAAATATACTTGATAACGCAACTAATGTTATAAATGAAGCAAAGACTATTGCAATTATTGCAGGGGGCGGAGCAGTGAATGCAGGTGATGAAGTTTTATCGCTTTCAAATAAATTATCGGCTCCCGTGGTTCATACAGCTGCTGGCAAAGGAATTGTAGATGAAAGACATCCGTTATGCCTAGGAGCACGAATGCACTGTCCAGAAGTAAAAAACCTCATAAAAGAAACAGATGTAGTGATAGGAATAGGAACTCAATTGTCAGCAACGGATTTGTGGGAAGTACCCTTATCCCTTGATGGAAAACTAATACAAATCGATATAGATTCAGGTCAATTTATAAAAAATTATAGAGCTGATATAGGTATCAAAGGTGATTCTAAAGAGGTTTTGCAGACTATAGTTCCTAGATTAAACAAAAAAATAAATTTGGGTATTGAAAATATTATTTCTAAAATAATTAAAGAATCCCATGAAAACCTCAAAAACCTTACCGGAGTTTTCGATACTATGGATTTCACATGTGAAATATTAGGTATAATACGTAAGGTTATACCGGAAGATGGAATATTGTTGACAGATATGACTACGCCTTCATATATCTCACTAAGTGAATATGATACCTATAAAGCAAGAACATTCTTTCACCCTGTGGGTTTTGGTACATTAGGCTATGCACTACCTGCTGGGATTGGAGCAAAACTAGCGATGCCAGAAAGAGCAGTTTGTGTGTTAGAAGGGGATGGAGGATTTCAATTCACAATGCAAGAGTTAGCTGTGGCAATACAACAAGGCATTTCATTACCTATTATAATATGGAATAATAATGGTTATGGTGAGATAAAACGCAATCAAGAAGCAAGAAATTTTAAAGAAAAAATAGCAGTTGACCATGAAAATCCTGATTTTATAAAACTCGCAGATGCTTATGGGATAAAAGGATTTAGGGTGCATAATGCAATTGAAATGGAACAAGCTCTCAAAGAAAGTTTAGATGAAAAGGCTGTTTCCTTAATTGAAGTAAATATACAATAAACAGGGGGCTGATTTAATGAAAATAAAAGCACTAAGAAAGGCAGTGCATAATGTTAATCCTTATGTGCCGGGTAAAACTATAGAAGAAGTAAAAAGAGATTACAATCTACAAAGGGTTATAAAATTAGGCTCTAATGAAAATACATATGGTCCCTTTCCAAATGCCATTCAGGCAATGGAAGAGGCAGTTAAGAATTTAAACACATATCCTGATACTAGTTTTAATGAAATTAAAGATATTATAGCAGCTAAATATAATATAGATTCTTCATATATATCAATTGCCCATGGTTCTGGAGGTATACTTCAAACCATAGCTCAAACATTTATTGAGCAAGGGGATGAAATACTATTACCCTTAGAAACATATAAGCTTTATAGTGAGATATCAAAGCTTATGGGTGGTATCATAAAAGAAGTTCCATTAAATAAAGATTACACTATCGATCTTGATGAAATACAAAAAAAAATCACTACTTCAACTAAATTAATATGGTTGTGTAATCCAAATAATCCAACAGGTACTATATTTGATCTTGATGCATATAAGCGACTTATTAATAATCTGCCTGATCACACATGGCTGATTCTTGATGAAGCATATGCCGAATTTGCTTCTAAACATCTCTTACCTAACTCCATAGAAGATATAAAAAAAGGTAAAAATATTATAGCTGTTCGAACATTTTCTAAGGCATATGGGTTAGCAGGAGCGAGATTAGGCTATTCTATTTCCAGTCCGAAAATGACATCCGTCTTAGAAACAGTAAGTGAACCCTTTAATGCGAATAAAGTAGCTTTAGCAGGTGCTACAGCTACTTTAACTAAAGATGAAAAATATTACAGAGAGTGTATGAAAGCTATTGTTAAGGAACGTCAGTTTCTAACAGATTCTTTAAAGGAAATGGGATTTCAGGTTGTGAAGGGATATACTAATTTTGTATTTTTCAATATGCCATATAATGCAGCTAAGATATCCCAAAAATTGTTAGAAAAAGGAATTATAGTACGACCTTGCACGGGTTGGAATTATCCAAATGCAATTAGAGTTACTATAGGTACAAGTGAAGACAATAAAGAATTTATAAGGGCATTAAAAGAAGTAACTTCTTAATATAAAAACAATTAGAAATTAAAAGAGGGGATGGTCTAGTGGTTATATTTGAAAATGTGTCTAAGGTTTATCCAGATGGAACTATTGCCGTTAAAGATTTAAATCTTAAGGTTAAAAAAGGTGAACTTATCGTGCTAATTGGATCCAGTGGATGTGGAAAGACAACCACTTTAAAAATGGTAAATAGACTTGAGGAGTGTACTTCAGGAAAAATCTATGTTGACGGTGAGGATATTTCAACTGTGGATCCAGTAGAACTTCGGAGAGGAATTGGATATGTTATACAGGATATAGGATTAATGCCTCATATGACAGTAGGAGAAAATATTGCAATAGTACCACAACTTCTTAATTGGAATAAAAAAAAGATAGCAATGCGAACAGGTGAGTTATTGGAAATGGCAGGACTACCAGCAGGTAAATATAAGCACAGATTACCTAAGCAAATGAGCGGTGGTCAAAAACAGCGTATTGGAGTATTAAGAGCTCTTGCTGCAGAGCCTGATGTAGTTCTGATGGACGAACCCTTTGGAGCATTGGATCCTATCAGCAGAGATAATTTACAAAATGAACTTATGGATTTACAAAAAAAATTAAAGAAAACAATTATTTTTGTAACTCATGATATTGATGAGGCATTAAAATTAGCAGATAGGATCGTAATTATGCGACATGGTAATGTTGAGCAAATAGGAACTCCTGATGAAATAAAGAATCAACCTATTAATAAATTCGTTAAAACATTTATAGGAGAAAATAGACTATCTGAAATAACTACAGATACATCTATAGAAGTTTTAGTAGAAGAGCCTTTTGTTAAAGTTACACCTGATGTGACTGCTTCCTATGTTCTAGAAAAACTATTAGATATAGGTAGAGAAAGTGCACAGGTTGTTGACGAAGATGAAAATTGGCTAGGTATGGTTCTTATGACAGATATCAAAAAGGTGTCTTCTGAAATAAATATTAAAGAGTTATTAAGATTAAAACGAAGGTTATATATAGAAGAGGCTACATTGGAAGATGCTGCAGACATATTATCAGAGGATGATTTACCTATACCGGTTATTAACCATGATAATAAATTCATGGGTGTTGTTACAGATAATGGAATGGCTAGGCTAACTATTAGTAGCTTGAAGAGAAAGCAAGTGGGATAGGAGTATATATAGTTTTACTATAAGAAGGAGGAGAATTAGATATGAGTGGCAATAAAAGTTTTTTTAGTCTTCTATTTAACTATTGTATAGATCAACATTCTCGTATTATAAGTCTAACATTGGAACATCTTTATATTTCATTAGTAGCTTTACTTATTACATTAGTCATATGTATACCTTTAGGAATTTACATTACTAGAAATGAAAAGCTTAAGCCTTATGTTATTGGTATGGCTAATATATTCCAAACAATTCCAAGCCTTGCTCTACTAGGGTTTTTAATATTCATATTAGGAATTGGCAACAAGAATGCTATAGCCGTTCTTGTAATGTTTGCAATGTTACCTGTTATTCAAAATACCTATATAGGGATTAAAAATGTAACTCCATCCTTGGTGCAGGCTGCAAAGGGGATGGGAATGACAGACAGGCAAATTTTATTTAAGGTTGAATTACCCCTCGCATTACCAGTTATTATTGGTGGAATTAGGGTTGCATCAGTATGGATTATAGGAACTGCTTCACTAGCTGCGGCTATAGGAGGCGGAGGACTCGGAAGATTAATTTTTTCAGGACTTTCATCATTGCGAAATGAAGTGATTTTTGCCGGAGCGTTTCCAGCTACATTATTAGCTCTTCTATCAGATCAGGGTTTTAAATTATTACAAGCATATTTAACACCAGAACGAAGGGCAAAGCGGGTTTTAAAGAAGGCAAATAGAGTAGAAGGAACAGAAAAGACAGAAAGCAAAAAAATATTAGAGAAAATGGGGGAGATTTAAAGTGAAAAGAAAAATGAGCAAAGTTATGGTTATGGTTTTGCTAGTAGCGTGTATTTCAATAGTGTTTGTTGGTTGTGGTTCAAATGATAATGAAATTAATATTGCTGCACAAAATGTTAATGAAACAGTAATCCTGGCTCATATGGCTAAAATATTGGTTGAGGAGAACACAGATGCCACAGTAAATATTAATACTGAATTTCAGGGTTCATCAGTACTTCATCAGGCTATGCTTAACGAGGAAATCGATATTTATCCCACTTGGACAGGGACTCAATTAACAGGTGTTTTGCGTTATGAAGGTCCAAATTTAACTGCGGAAGAAACTTATCAAAGAGTTAAGGATGGGTTTGAAGAGGAATTTAATATGACTTGGGGTGAGCCCTTAGGTTTTAATAATACCTATGTTTTTACTATAACAGATGCTATAGCTGAAGAATATAATTTAAAGAAAGCCTCAGACTTAGCACCCTACGCTGAAGATTGGATTCTTGCAGGAGACGAAAACTTTGATACTCGTTCTGACGCATATCCAGGATGGTCAGAGGCATATGATATTGAATTTAAGGAAGTAGTTCCTATGCAGTATGGAGTAATGTATACAGCATTAGACAATAACGAGGTACAAGTAGCTGCTGCATATTCAACAGATTCGCGGATTGCAAAACTTAATTTGGTTATGCTTGAGGATGATAAAGAGTTCTTCCCTGATTATAGTGGAGCTTATGTTATATCTCAATCATTTCTAGAGGATAATACAGAGGTATTAGATATTGTTAATAAACTTGGCGGAATGATTGAAACAGCAGAAATGGCAGCATTAAACCTAAGATTTGATGAAGGCGAAGAGCCGGATGTAATTGCAAATGATTTTTTAAAGGAGAAAGGTCTTATATAATATTGCATTGAATTAAAGAAGAATATAGAAATAAATGATAAACCGTCATTGTAATGTAAATTCTACAATATAATGACGGTTTAAATTTTTTTTTGAAAAGTTATTGACATATGTCAATAAAAGAGTATAATTAAAATTAATATATGACATATGTCAATAACTATAAAGGAGGTGTAGTTATGCCAGGAAGAGATGGAAGTGGTCCACTAGGCCGCGGAGCATTAACTGGAAGAGGTTTAGGATTATGCTCTGGACTAAATACTGCTATTAAATACGGAGCTGGTTTAGGTGCAGGACTTGGTTTGGGATATGCCTGCAGGCGAGGCTTTGGAAGAGGCTTTGGCTTAAGTAATATAGTAGATCAGCCCCAATCTAAAACACAAAAAGAATTATTAATTGAACAAAAAGAATTATTAACAAACAGGCTTGATGTTATTGAAAAAGAACTGGAGGATCTTTCTGAAAGCTAGAAGTATGTAATTTTATGGTTTATAACCATAGATATATCGAACACATGGATATACTGTATTAATAAACTAAAGTAAAAGGGGTGCTCTGAAGTATTATATAATTTGTGGGGCGCTCCTATAACTTTAGTATAAATTGAGGTGATAATTCATGCCTAGGCCGAAAAAATGGAGGACAGTATGTGGCTTGCCTGAAAGTAACAGATTTGGACCGTTAAATACTAAGGTAAATCATGAACAGTTTCTAATTATGACTGTTGATGAATATGAAACCATACGATTAATAGATTTAGAGGGTCTAACACAAGGAGAATGTGCAATGCTAATGGATATTGCCCGAACTACAGTTCAAGGTATTTATACTGAAGCAAGAAAAAAGCTTGCTGAATCCCTTGTGAAAGGGAAAGTATTAAGAATTGAGGGTGGAGATTATAAAATTTGTAATGGTTTTGATAAATCATGCAGAGGTGTAGGTTGTAGGCATAGATTTGGGAAAAATGATGATTTATAATGATTTAGGTAGAAAATGGTTCAAAACATTGCGCTAAAACAAATAACTGGGAGGGTTTAGAATGAGAATTATGATACCTGTAGAGGAAAAATCTATAGAAAGCAGAGTATGTCAATCATTTGGACGGGCACCATACTTTCTAATTTACGATACAAATACAAGGGAAAGTGATTTTATAGATAATAGTGCTGCAAATAGCCAAGGAGGTGCAGGGATTAAAGCAGCTCAGACGGTGGTGGATAATAGAATTAGTGCTTTACTAACTCCGCGTTGTGGCCAGAATGCAGCTGATGTAATAAAATCAGCGAATATTAAAATCTATAGAACCATAAATGATTCTATCGTAGATAATATTAATGGTTTTTATGATAATAAACTAGATATGTTAAATGAAATCCATCCTGGATTTCATAATCATGGGGGAAAATAGATATGAAAATTGCTGTATTAAGTGGCAAGGGAGGAACAGGGAAAACACTAGTTTCTGTTAACCTAGCTTCAATCACAGAAGGATCTTCGTATATTGATTGTGATGTTGAAGAACCAAATGGACATTTATTCTTTAAGCCTGTGGATATTAAAACAGAGGACATATCAGTTAAGATCCCTACTGTGGATAATTGTTTGTGCAATGGTTGTCGTAAATGTGTTGATTTTTGCAAATTCAATGCCCTTGCCTATATTCAGGATAATATTAAAATATTTGATGATGTTTGTCATTCCTGTGGAGGATGTAAGATAGTTTGTCCTGAGAATGCGATATCAGAAAGGGATAAAAATATAGGAGAAATACAAAGAGGTGTGTCAGAAAATGTTGATGTTAATACAGGGATTCTTAATACTGGAGAAGCCTCTGGAATACCTATAATAAAAGAACTTCTAAGGGAAAGTGATAATAGAGAATTTACTTTTATTGATTGTCCACCTGGTAGTGCCTGTATAGTTATGGAGAGCATTAAAGACGCTGATTATTGTCTTTTGGTGGCAGAGCCTACTTTATTTGGGGTACATAACCTTAATATGGTATATGAATTAGTGAGGATATTTGATAAGCCCTATGGCGTATTGATAAATAAATGTTTAGATGATGATAATCCTGCAGAAGAATTTTGTATAGAAAAAGGCATTGATATTTTAGGGAAAATCCCATTTGATAATGAATTAGGTACTATAAATTCAAATGCACAAATTGCCGTCAGGGCAGATAAGGAATATTTAAAAATGTTTTCTTCCATTTTAAAGAGAGTGACTAGGGAGGTGCAAGATGAAACAGCTATTAATCCTTAGTGGAAAAGGTGGTACTGGTAAAACAACAATTGCAAGTGCTTTTATTAAGCTCTCAAATGCAAAAGCATACGCAGATTGTGATGTGGATGCGCCAAATTTACATCTCCTTATGGATGAAACAAAGGAACCAAAGCATACAGATTATTTCGGCTTACCGAAGGCTGACATCGATAATAGTCTTTGCATTAAGTGTGATTTCTGTAGGGAGCACTGTAGCTTTGATGCCATTAAAACAGAAGATTCTCTATATAAAATTGATTATTATGATTGTGAGGGATGTGGTGTCTGTGAAGTCGTTTGTCCAGTTGGTGCCGTTGACTTAAAACCTGCTATAGCAGGGGACTTAATGTTGTATAAAAATAATCAAGTATTCTCTACTGCTCAGCTTAAAATGGGAAGTGGTACCTCTGGAATGCTAGTGACTGAAGTAAAGAAAGCTATGAAGGTAGCAATATTGGATACTGAACTGGCTATAATAGACGGATCACCTGGAATCGGTTGTCCAGTAATAGCTTCATTGAGTGGAGTTGATATGGTCTTGATTGTTTCAGAACCTTCTATATCAGGAATTAGTGATATGGAACGAATTATAAAAACAGCAGAAGGGTTTGGTACTAAAATTGCAGTATGTATAAATAAATATGATACAAATTTAGAAAATACAGCTAAAATAGAGTATTATTGTAAAGAGAACAATTTAACTTTTCTTGGTAAAATTCCCTTTGATTCTGATGCAGTAAAAGCCATTAATAATGGTAAAAGCATTATTGATATTGATTGTTCAGCAGGGAGAGCTACAAAAGAGATCTTTATAGAAACTCTTAAAATTTTATAAATACATATCTATTAATTATAAGTACAAAAACTATATAAATAAGATAAGGAGATAATAAAATGAGTGAAAATTGTAATGAAACATGTAGTAGTTGTAGTGAGGAGTGTTCAGAAAGAACCGAAGAACAAATAGACTTTTCAGAAAAACCCCATGAATTAAGTAGCATTAAAAAGGTTATAGGCATTGTTAGTGGAAAAGGTGGAGTTGGTAAATCCATGGTAACTTCTATGCTAGCGGTGATGATGAATAGACGAGGATTTAGTACTGCTATTCTTGATGCTGATGTAACAGGACCATCTATACCGAAAGCATTTGGTATTAAAGAAAAAGTAAAGGGTAGTGAACAGGGTTTGCTTCCTTCAAAGAGTAAAACAGGTATTCAAATTATGTCCATCAATCTAATATTAGAAAACGATACAGATCCAGTAGTTTGGAGAGGACCTATGATTGCAAATACAGTAAAACAGTTTTGGTCAGAGGTTATATGGAGAGATGTTGATTTTATGTTTATTGATATGCCTCCTGGTACAGGGGATGTACCTTTAACTGTTTTTCAATCCCTACCGGTAGATGGTTTAATTATTGTAACTTCTCCACAAGAATTGGTTTCAATGATTGTATCTAAGGCTGTTAATATGGCAGAGATGATGAATATACCTATTGTAGGCTTAGTTGAAAACATGTCTTACTTTAAATGCCCAGAATGTGATAAGGAATATAAGATATTTGGGGATAGTAAAATTGAAGAAATTGCTCAAAAACACAATATTGATGTTCTTGCAAAATTACCAATTGAACCTAAAATAGCATCTGCATGTGATAATGGATTTATTGAGCTTTATGAAGAAAATTGGTTTGATATTGGGACAATTTTTGAAAAAATGGAGGGAATAAAATGAAGATAGCTGTAGCGTGTGATAATGGAATGGTTACACAACACTTCGGACATTGTGAGAGTTTTAATATTTATGTAACAGAAAACAATAGAATAGTAAATAATGAAGTTGTGCCAAATCCAGGACATAGGCCAGGATTTTTACCAAATTTTTTAAATGATAGGGGAGTTAATGTAATCATTTCAGGCGGCATGGGTGGTGGTGCAGTTGATATTTTTAATGATAAGAATATTGAGGTGATTGTTGGGGCAAAGGGAAGAGCTGAATATATTGTAGATTGTTACTTGCAGGGCATTCTTGTATCTACAGGATCTATATGTCATCAGCATCAGCATCATGAAGAGTGTGAGCAATAATTAATTAAAAAACCGTCGAAATATAATAGTGTTTCGACGGTTTTTTGATAGATATTTATAATATCAAACCAATTAAGAATTCTGCTTTTTTTTAACAATTTTAAGTCTAAAAAAGTCTTCTCTTTCTTTTTCCTCAAGGGTTTCTTCAATAAATTTTATATTTTTTTCTAGCTTAGGAATTTGTATTTTATTTAATGCATTTGCCCTTTTTTGTGTTTTTCTAATCTCTATGGATAGCTTATAGGCAGAAGTTTCTACCTGTGCTAGTTGATAACTTAAAAACTTTACTTCATTTAGCTTGTGTATTGCTATATCTAGAGAAGGATTGCTTTTATAAAATCCATATTGTGGATTTATTTTATAATTTTCTTGGAATAATACTTCAGGTATTTCTACACCCATTACACTTGTAAAGCGAATATTATAATCCTCTTCTTTAGTTACTGCAAGAGCAATTTCTTCTAAATTGTATACGCCCATAGTTATACTTGTTTGCTTAAGTGCTTCATAGGCCTGGGCAAACTTTTCTTCGATTTTTTTTTCTATTATTTTGGCTGAGTCGATAAGAGTCATCATCTCTTGTATTAAAACAGTTCGTTTCCTATCTAGTAAATCAAAACCTTTTTCAGAGAATATTAATGAACTTTTGCTTTTAATTAAATTCGCTTTTGTAGGGGTTATATTATTAGCCATAAAATCACCATCAATCTTCTTTAATATTTCTGGTTAATTAATTCCGGATCTAATCTGGTTAAACTGTCTTTTGGTAATATTCTTAAAATCTCCCACGCCAAATCTAATGTAATATTAATATCTCGGTTTTCATGAGGACTCTGTGTTATAAAGCGACTCTCAAAAGCTCTTCCAAACTCCATGTATTTCTTATCTATTTCTGATAAATCATCTTCACCCATTATTTGTGCAAGGGATCTAATATCTTGAACCTTTGAGTAGGATGCAAATAATTGATTTGCAACATCTGGATGGTCAGACCTTGTATAGCCTTCTCCTATACCGTCTTTCATTAGTCTAGATAAGGAAGGCAGGACATTTACCGGTGGATAAAAGTTGCTTTGAAATAGTTCTCTACCAAGTACAATTTGACCTTCTGTTATATATCCAGTTAAATCTGGAATAGGGTGGGTTATATCATCATTAGGCATTGTTAAAATAGGCAAAAATGTTATAGAACCTGGTTTATCCTTTAACATACCAGCTCTTTCATATAATGAAGCTAAATCAGAATATAAGTAACCTGGATATCCCTTTCTACTAGGTACTTCTTCTTTTGCAGAGGATACCTCTCTTAAGGCTTCACAATAGCTGGTGATATCACTCATTACTACTAATATTTCCATATTCTCCTCAAATGCTAGATATTCAGCAGCTGTTAGAGCACAGCGTGGTGTATTTATCCTTTCAGCTATTGGGTCATTAGCGTAATTTACGAACATAACAACTCTGTCCATTGCATTTGCTTCAATAAGACTCTTTCTAAAGAAATCTGCATCGTCATGTTTTACCCCAATCGCAGCAAATACAATTGCAAAATCTTCCTTTGACCCATCCCCAAGCTTTGCCTGTCTGATAATTTGAGATGCTAATTCATTATGAGGCATTCCATTACCTGAAAAAATAGGTAATTTTTGTCCTCTAATAAGTGTCATTAATCCGTCAATGCTTGATATTCCTGTTTGAATAAAATCTCTAGGATATTTTCTAGCAACTGGATTTATAGGTCTGCCATTTATATTATATTTTTTTCTACTAAATATATCTCCTCCAGCATCTATGGGTCTTCCTAAACCATCAAATGTTCTACCTAGAATATCCTTAGAAAGAGGAAGTTCAAAAGCTTCGTTTTTAAAGGAGATAGAAGCATTGCTCGTAGATAAACCTGAGGTATTTTCAAATACCTGTATAACTACATTATCTTCTTTAATTTTTATTATCTTTCCATTTTTGATGGTTCCATCATTTTCCTTTATATCAACTAATTCACCATAAGAAACATCTGTTACACCAGACATTTCAATAAGAGGGCCAATTACCTTATCAATTTTTAAATATTCTTTTTTCATTATCATCACATCCAACTATTTAAGATATTTCTTTTCTAGTTCATCGTAATAATCATTAATTAAATCATGTATTTCATCAATTTTAGATAAATCATCATTGTGAACAGTATATTTCATTTTTATAATTTCATCGAAGATACGCTGATTTCTTATTTGAGATATTGGAATATTAAGTATAAGTAAATTTTTAGCCTTTTCATATAAGAAATAAATAACTTTTAACATACGGTATTGCTTTTTTAATGGAACATAGGTATCCAAATCATTAAATGCATTTTGCTGTAAAAAACCTATTTTAATTAACTTGGATACTTCTAAAACTAACCTTTGATCATCAGGGAGTACATCTTCACCGACTAACATAACAATTTCTTGTAATTTGTTTTCTTCATAAAGCAACTCTAATATTTTATTTCTTAGAGCTATGGCATCATCTGCTAAATTTTCCTCATACCAGTTTCCTAAAACATTTATATATCCACTAAAACTATTTAACCAATTTATAGATGGGTAGTGTCTTTCATATGCTAATTCTTTATCTAATGCTAAAAATACATTTATAAATCTTTTAGTGTTTTCAGTTACCGGCTCAGAGAAATCTCCACCAGGAGGGGACACTGCTCCGATTATACTTACGGAACCTATTTCATTATTAAAAGCTTCCACATATCCTGCTCGTTCATAAAATTCAGCAATTCTTGAGGATAAATAAGCAGGATAGCCTTCTTCGGCAGGCATTTCTTCAAGTCTTCCTGATATTTCTCTTAAGGCTTCTGCCCATCTAGATGTGGAGTCAGCCATTATAGCTACATCATAGCCCATGTCTCTAAAATACTCTGCCATTGTAATTCCTGTATAAATGCTAGCTTCTCTAGCAGCAACAGGCATATTTGATGTATTTCCAATTAATATTGTTCTTTCCATTAAAGGTTTGTTGGTTTTGGGATCTATGAGTTTTGGAAAGTCCTCTAAAACCTCTGTCATTTCATTACCCCGTTCACCACATCCAATATATACTATAATGTCTGCATCAGACCACTTCGCTAATTGATGCTGTGTCATAGTTTTTCCTGTACCAAAACCACCTGGGATAGCACAAGTTCCACCCTTTGCTAATGGGAATAACATATCTAGAACTCTTTGACCTGTTATTAATGGTTTTTGTATTTCTTTTCTTGCTTTAACCGGTCTTGGATCTCTAACAGGCCATTCATGATACATTTTTAATTCGTATATTGAAGAATTACTGGTATCTTCTAGGGATACTAGTAATTCTTCAATATTATAAGAACCATTTTCAACTACAGACTTAACAATTCCAGCTTTTCCTGGAGGGACTAATAATTTATGTTTAATAAGAGAAGTTTCTTGCACAAAGCCAAAAATATCTCCTTGTTTTAATTCATCACCGATTTTAACTACTAGTTTCACTTCCCAAAGTTTTTCTTCATCTATGGATATTAAACCTATACCTTCTGGAATAAAATTTTTATTTAATTTATCAATTTCTAAAAGGGGTCTTTGGATGCCATCAAACATATTACCCAGCATCCCAGGTCCTAGTTTAACAGATAAGGGTTTACCTGTGGATACTATTTCTTCTCCTATTTTTAGGCCTTCTGTTTCTTCATAAACTTGAATAGTACCATTCTCACCATCTAATATGATTACTTCACCGATTAATCTATTATCCCCTACCATTACCATTTCTCGCATTTTAAAATTAGACATATTTTTACCGCTGATAACAGGTCCATTAATCATATTTATTTTACCTTTGTCATTCATCTTTTCACCTACTTTTCTAGTGCTTCATATAGTACTAATCCAATTTCATTATTCCAGTCTTTAACTTTTCTCTTTATAGAAAAATCCATTCTTTCATTAGTAGTTGTGGATTCTATTATAAAGCCGCCTATATTATCACTATCCATTTCAAATATTTCTATATTATTATATCTATTTTTGATTTCATCTTGGAATTTAATTAAATCTTTACTTACTAAAAATATTTTTATTTTTTGGTTTAATGAAAAATATTCTTTTGAATAATCCAATTGCTTATAAAAATAGTCATTATAAGCATCTGTCTGTGTGAAGTTAGCAAGAGAATTAATGATTTCTTGTTTAAAATCATTTAATAGTTCTCGTTTTAAGTTTAAAATTTTCTCTTTTGTTTGCAAATTAACATTTGAAATAATTTTCTGTGTATCACTTTTAATTTTTTTATTCATTCTGTTCTTTAATTCTAAACACTTTGTATCAATTTCTTTTTGTTTATTATTTAATATTTCATTATTCTTATTTTCAATTTCATGAATAAGTTTATATGAATTTTTTATTTCTTTTTCATAAACATAATTTGAGAATGTTTTTATTTTATCTTCTACTGTTATCATCTAGATCACTTCCAATCATAATCCAATAGATTCTTTTATATAGTTAGTAATTTTCTCTTTATTATTAGCATATCCATGTCGATCTGGTATTACTGTAATTAGCGGTACCTTAGTAGTGGTTTTAGTTTTAATGACTTCTTCTTTAATCGCTTGGTATATTTTTTCGGTAATAAAAATTATTCCATATCCACCTAATAAGGCTTTTTTATACACTTCAAGAATATCTTTTTTATTCTGTATATAAATGCCATCTATTCCAGTTAGTTTCATGGTCAAATAGGTATCTCTATTTTCACTTAATAAAAATGATTTCATACCTGCCACTTATATTGTCCCTAATATCATTATTGATATTACTAATCCATATATTGCAATACCTTCTGCAAGCCCAACATAAATTAGAGTTTTACCAAGCATTTCCTCATTTTCTGATACTGCCCCTAGTGCTGCAGATCCAACATTTGAAACGGCAATTCCACATCCTAAACATGCTAACCCTGTTGATAATGCTGCGCCAATATATGCCCATCCGCTGCTATCACTTCCCGATTCAGCAGCCATTGCAATGTCAGGTATTAATAAAAGAACACCTACTACCATTAATGGAATAAATACCTTTAGATTTAGGTGTAAAAATTGTTTCATTTTAGTGTTTTCACTATATCCTTTCTTTAAGAAATAAACACCAGCTGAAATAGTTGAGAAAACTATAATTACAGCAATTGACATAATTATATTTAACATTTTTATTCCTCCTTATAATTTATAGTTTTGTGGTTTCAAATTCTTTACCATCACCAACATAATATTTGCTGAACAATTCATAATATTCAAGTCTTAGCCCCTGAATACCAACTATAAGTCCTTCAAGGCATATTATAAATATATTTCCTATGATATATACTATTGTGCTGCCAACACCACTGTTTATAATATGAGCTAATGTTTCAAATGCAATAAATAATCCAACATGATTTAAGGCAAATGCTCCTATTCTAATAAATGAAAGGGTGTTGCTAAAAATACTTAATAGGATTTCAAATATTTCAAAAAAACCTTCTACAAAAAAATTCGAATCTAATTTATGATTTTTCCTATGAGTTAATTTATTGATAAGTGGTTCTTTCATAAATATTATTGCAATCATAAAAATAATAATTGCGCCAAGTACACTCATTGAAATAATTCTTTCTCCTGTGAATAACGCAAGGGCTACTAGTATCAAACAAAAGAACAATATAATACCAGCTAATCCATTTTGACCTAATATAATATTGTAATAATCTTTTGATTTGTATTTATTAATCATTCCATAGATATAACCTATGGTTAGCATGATAACACCGATAGCTATAGCAACAACCAGCATTGTATTAATATTATGAAAGGGATTTAGCCATAATGCCGGAATAACAGTCTCGAATCCAAATATGCTTCCATAAAGAACACCAAAAAACATAGAGCTAATACCTAATCTTGAAATAATACCTCCCATTTTCATACCTTTAAAATGGGATAATAAAACACCTAAAAGAAAAAATATAAATCCTTGACCTACATCACCGAACATAAATCCAAATAAAAATAAATAAGACATACTTAAAAATGGAGTAGGATCAACCTCTGTGTAAGAGGGAATGCCATACATTTTTATAAAGAGTTCAAAGGGTCTAAATAGCCAATTATTGTTAAGTTTTGTCGGTGGTTTTAAATGTGCATTAGTGCGCGGATCATTGAATATTATATTATCATCATCAATGTATTTTGAAAGTTTTGATTTAATTTCTTCTTTTAATCCTATGGGAATCCAACCAGAGAAATAGAAATGTTCTTTACTAAAAGCCATCTTTTTCTTTATTTCTTGTATCTTCTTTAGCAGATGCAACACACTATATGCATAATTGCTATCATCTTTAAATTTATCTTTTATTTCATTTACTTCTGATTCTAATAAATCTATTTTTTCTTTTAAAACTTGTTTTTTACTATTTAATATTTTTAATATTTCTTCTGGACTTTCTTTGAATTCTTCTTTAATACCTTCAATTTTATTAAAATTTAAGGATTTTAATATTCTATTTGTTTCAGTTTCAAGATCATGTGGCCAGATTACTACATAGACCTCATTCTCATCTAATGTTCCTACATGGACAACAATTGCTGTTATTTCACTATAGTTATTTTTTAGTCTTGTAATATTGTCCTTGCTGAAACTTCCTAGAGTATAATTAAAATTATTTAAAGCATTTATTGTTTTCATTTCTATGTTCATAGGTGAGATAAAGTTATATGCTTTTATACTTTTTTCGATTTCATTTAGATCTTTATAATAACTATTGAGAATATCATATTTACTATGAATTTCATTATAAATCTTGTTAACTGTATCTACTATATCTTGTGTATCAACATTCTTCTTTAATAGCTCTTTGTTTATAGTATAATCGTCACTAAAGATTTCTTTTAATAAATTGAGTTTATTTACAAAATCCTCTGCATAATCATATTTTACTCCAGATTTAGCTTCAGTTACCCCCAATATTTCATCTAAATGTCTATCAGTTACATCCATACTAAATCTAAAATTTTCTATTTCATTATAGGCATCTTCTACTTGAACATTTTCCAATAAAAGTATCTCCTTTATAACTTCATTTGCATAGAGATTTTCACCTACAATGTTCATTAAAATTAGTTTTTCTATAGCCATTTAATTCACCTCGATTGTTCTAATCAGATACTTTGAAATTTCATTTGCCGACATATGGTACCTTTTACTTTCTACAATTGAAAATATATCTTTTATTTCAAATTCAATAAGTTCAATAAAAGAGATTGTTTTTCCAAAGGTTAAAATTGATGATTTATATAGGTTTAGCGCTTTATAATAAATATACCTATCAATCCTTCTTTCCATAAATAAATCTATATCGTAATCATGATTGAATATAAACTCATATTGAGTTCCTGCAAAGTTTTTTAAAGGGTTATCTGGATCAAATGAATATATTATTTTTTTTAATTTTTTATAATCATATTTAAAACCATGACCTAGTACAAAATTTAAAATTTCTTCTTTAGACATATCAAAATGCTTAGTCGCTCTATATATCCATTCTAAATTATATAAGTCAATTTTTCTACGAAGTATCTCTGCAGCTTTTTCATCATCTGTTTTAGGTAATCTTTGTACAGCTTCAATTAATTCATTATAATAATACCTATCTAAAACCATTTCTAAATAAAAATTAAACTTTTCACTAATATTTTCAGAATATGGTTTTATAAGTCGATAATATTTTGTGGTTTTAAGTTTTTTTAAAACATCCAATACCGAACTTTGTTCAAGAAGCTCGGAAAAATCTATATTTGAATATTTTGAAGTGGTAAAAATATAATTATCCATATATTCTGGATTAATTTTGCCCCTTACAATTTTAAAGACCAATTTTAAATCTTCAATTTCATATCTAAGTAAGTATTTTTTTAAAAAGTCCTTATATTCATTTCCTATATATAGAATTAGTTTTTCTATAATTAATTCTCTAAATCTATAAAGTCTGCTTTCAATATCATTTCTGTGCACTTCTTTGCCTTTAAGATCCCAAAGTACTTCTTGATAAACAGTATTATCATTTAAATAATCTAATACTTCCATTACATTACTTAAATTCATAATATTAATATAATCATTTTCTTGAAGCGTTTTAGATTTCATTGAACTTATCTTAGTATTTACTGAGCTAAATTGTAAATTATTATTCATTTTTTCCACCCTAATTAAGCTCTATAATATCATTTACTATTTTATCTTTTAAGTCATTTTTTATAGAGGTATATTTTTTAATAATATCCTTACAAAGACCATCTGTTTCTTTTAACATTTCCTTAGCAGTATTCTCAGAATTTTTAACAGATTGGTTATGCTTTTTTTCCAATTCAATTTTTGAATTCTGTATGCGTTCATTATCAAGATTTTTTATTTTTTTACTAAGTTCGAATTCTTTAGCTTCTATTTGCTTCTTAGTATTTGATTTTAGTTCATTTGATTTGTTGTCAATCTCGATAATTTTTTTGAATACAAATTCTAATTCATTCATATAATCACATCCTATCCCTTGGATATAAACTATTATACTCTTATAAATAAAAAGGTCAAATAAAATATTTGTATATTTTTTATTAATTTGAAAGAATATTACAATTCTATTAATGTATATAATAGTATGTGTAATATTCATATAAACTTCCATTTTTATTAAATTTTGTATTTTTAGGGAATAAACATTATGTACTAGAATAGAGTTTGATTGTAAGGAGTAGGGGATATTAGTATGTCTTATAAATAAGAGTTGTTGATAAGATATAATAGTATATTAATAAAAATACATTTTTTTAAGATTTTTTTCGACCATAGATTTATCACTTTCTTGTACATTCTTAAATATCTTAACTATTTTAGCAGGATTGTATTTTAACATATATATGGTATCAGATAAATAAACAGCTTCATTTATGTCATGGGTTATGAATATTACAGTCCTTTGTCTTTTTGACAATAATTTAATAAAGGAAGATAATAATTCATTTTTAAGTTTTATATCTAGTGCCTTAAAGGGTTCATCCATAATTAAAAGATCAGAGGGGTATGCAAAGGCTCTAGCAATAGAAACTCTTTGAGCCATTCCTCCACTTAGCGATGATGGCTTATAATCCTTATATTCAGATAGTTCTACCAAATCAATATAATCATTTACAATTCTTTTCCTTTTCTCAGCATTATAAACATCCTTTAATACAAAATCAATATTATCATATATACTATACCAATCAATAAGTCTTGGTTCCTGAAATACATAGGAGCAAGATATGTTTTCTAAACCTATGATTTTTCCTTCATCTGGAACAATAAGTTGTGCAATAATGTTTGCAATTGTTGTTTTTCCTACTCCAGAGGGCCCAACAATACAGTTTATTATATTTTTCTGAAAACTTATATTAAAATTTTTTAGTATCTGTAAGTCATCATATTTTAAAGAAATATTTTTCAGTTCCATCATTTTTACATCTCCTTAAAAAATTCACTAATAGGAAAGATTGTCAAAAATCTTTACTAACATCATTTCAAATAAAAAACTTAATATTATAATGATAATTGTCCAAGCAAATAATCCATTAATATCAAGATATACCTTTGAATCATATAATTGACTTCCTATTGCATATTTAGGCAGACTTAAAACTTCTGCTGCAGAAGTAACCTTCCAGCCTATTCCAAGGGTGGATATCATTCCAGACCTTAAATGTGGCAAAGATGAATAAAGATAAATAGATTTCAATACTCTAAAGCCGTTAATTTTATAGATTTTGCACATTTGCAGAAGTCCTTTATCGGTGTTTTTTATTGCTGTAACAGTACTAGTCCAAATAATAGGAAAACACATAAGAAAGGTAACAAATACTGGTACATTTGTCCCCCTAAACCAAAATAAGGCTATTATAATTATGGACATAATTGGTATAGTTCGGGTTACATTTATTAGGGGTTTAAATAGATCGTGTATAAATTGATTTAACCCACAAAAATACCCTAATAGAATGCCTAAAAAACAAGATAATAAAAAACCTAAAATTGTACGATATGTACTATACAATATTGTTATATATGTTTCCTTTATAAAAATAATGTCATATAGAGTCTTTATAGTTGAAATAGGTGTTGGGAGATAGATGTCCCTGTTAATAATTAGAGCAGCGATCTCCCAAACTAATATCCAAAATAGCATTATAAAGATTTTTTTATATTTACTTTGAGTAATAAAAATCTTCATTGGGTAAACTTCCTCCTATTGAGGTAGGATTTGAATCGAACAATATTTGATAAAAGTTTTGAATAATTTCCTTTGCATCTATTGCATACTTAAAGGTAATTCCAGAGTTAGGTATTGCTTTTTCCACTAAGTTTGCATTGGGCATTATTTCATTTTTTTCGACTAATATAGATGCATCTGAAGGATTTTGATTTACCCATTTTACTGATTCTTCATATTGTTTCATAAAAGCATCTATAAATTCTCTATTATTCTCTGCAAATTTTTTGTTTGCTATAATACAACCTGTAATCAACTCACTTTTACCCTTTGTAGAGGTATTCCAAACATCATCTAAATCAAGAAGTATTTTTGCATTTTTGTTTTTCATAATAACCTGTGTAACAAATGGTTCTGGTAAAAGAGCTATCTTCGTATCTTCAGCTATAACGCTTTGAGCTAGGGTAGCGTGGTCGGTGACATAGTCAAGGTCTACTTCATTGCCTAGATTGTTTTGTTTTAAAATATGATTAATAGCATAATCTGGGGTTGAACCCTTTGCACTCATTCCAATTGTTTTACCCTTAAGATCCTCTATGGAATTTAATTCTTCAGTACCAATTATATACAAATTACCAATAGTGTTAAGTCCTAATAATTGCACTTCACCCTCTGTTTTATTGAAGATAATAGAGGCAAGATTAATGGGCAGAGAGGAAATTTGTATTTCACCATTAATAATTTTTCCAGTTAAAGAATCTGGAGCACTTTCTGCTACATAGTTTACATTATATTGATTATTATTTAATGCCTTTTCATCAATCAGTTTAATCATACCAATAGAAGTAGGGCCTTTTAGACCTGCAATTGTAACATCTATTGCGTCTTCTGTTTCTACTTTTTCAATGTTTTCATCTTCTAAAGAACTATCTTCTGAAGATAAATTATTACTACAGCCTGATAATAGGATAATTAATACTAATAGAATTGTTAATAATTTATACTTTTTCATTTTCATCATCCTCATTAAATATTTTTTTTGAAAGTGCACTCTTTACATTTAATCCATTGATTTTACCAAGTTTTCCCGTAAGGGCGCCTATTTGATCAGTTGTTCCATCCACGGCAAGAGATATAATGTTGATATTCTTTCTTCTATAGGGAATTCCCATTCTACCTACAATGATATTACCGTATTGATGTAAGATATCATTAACTTCTGCTATCTGTGATAAATCCTCAATAACTATTCCTATAACACCGATTCTATAATTCATATAAAACCTCCTATAAATAAAAAATCCTTGTATGTAGAAAACAAGGAAGTATAATCCGTTACTAAACACCCAAATGTATTTATCATCCTATGGATAAAATATATAAGGATTATTGTATTAGATTAAGTTTTAATTCCTTGCTCTCAGTTAAACCTCAAGCTTAGATTTTGATAATATTTTAACATAATTTAATATTTATTACAATAAATTTAAAATATATTTATTAAACCATAATAAAAAAATGATATAATCAAATCTAGTAAGTCTACGGGGAAGGGTAAATGATAATATGAAAATTTGGATTTCTAAAAAAAGAAAGATAGATTTTTTGATGAGTATACATATACTTATGGCGATATTATTTATATTGTTATCTGGTTTAATTATATCTCTTAATAAAGAAGGGAAATTCAGTATTCTAATAGGTTGTATAGCATATTTATTATTAACTACTATTCGCCATTATAATATATCCCATTGGGAAAATAAAATTATAAAAAGGGCCTTTCCATATATAGAAGGAGCTATAATAATTATTATTAGTACCTTTGATATAACAAACAGCATTCTATCAATATATGTTCTAATTATGATGGATATTACCATTGACTATGATTTTAGATTTAGTATTATTTTTTCCACTTTTGGGTATTTTGCATATATGTATAAATATATTCAGCCTTTTACCTTATATCCTTTAGGTACCCAAGTTCTACTTTTTCTAATTGGAGTATTTCAAATTATCTTATATTTTGGTTTTGCATATTTGGCAAAAAAATACTATTCTCAAAATAATAAACTAAAGAAAACTACTGCTGATTTAAATTCCAAGATGATTGCACTTGAACAAATAACTTTATTGAAAGAACGTAATCGTATTGCTGGGGAAATACATAATACTGTTGGCCATCAATTAACTACAGCCTTGGTACAAATTGAAGCAACTCAGCTACTTATAGACAATAACCCTCTAGAAGTAAAAAGGAGATTAGATATAATCAAGATGCAAGTACGAGAAGGGTTACAAGAAATTAGAAAATCTATTAATGCTATTAATGCAGAACATGAATTTGAAGATTTACATAAACCTATAGAAAATTTAATACATCAGGTAAAAACTCACGCAAATGTTAATGTGGATTTTCAAATGACGAATATCAGTGATGCAAAACTGGAGCTAAAAAAATCACTTTATCACTTTATTTTGGAAACTATTACTAATGCTATTAGGCATGGGAATTGTCAGAATATAAAAATTGAAATTACTTATGAAAAGGGGATTATTACTCTAACATCTTTTAATGATGGAATTGTACCAACTGATTATAAATATGGCTATGGATTAATACATATGAAGGAAACCATTAAAACATTAGGGGGAACTTTTTCTACAAAGATTAATAATGATGGTTGGTTTGGAATAATGGCTCAACTACCGTTATATTCTAGAAAGGGGATGGAATAATTCATGAAGAAAATTAGTGTTATGTTGGTGGATGATCAAATGCTTTTAAGGGAAGGCTTAAAAACTATTATTAATTTACAGGAAGATATGGAAGTATTTGCTGAAGCTGATAATGGTAATATAGCTATTGAGCAAATGAATAAAAAAAATATTGATGTTATCTTAATGGATATTCGCATGCCTATACTTAATGGAGTAGAAGCATCTTCTATAATTAAAAAGAAATATCCAGATACGGCCATAATAATTCTTACTACATTTGATGACGATGATTATATTATAGATGCCTTATGTAATGGTGCAGATGGATATTTACTTAAGGATATGGATGCTCCACATTTGATACAATCAATACGAGATGCTTATAAGGGTCAGATGATGTTGCCTGGAAGAATTGCAACTAAATTGGCAACACGTATCTCGAATCAAAAATATAAATGCAAAACTCAAGAAAAGATAGATTTATCAGAAAAAGAACTCCTGTCTGATAGAGAACACGAAATAGGATTATTAATGATAGAAGGTCTTAACAATAGACAAATTGCAAGGAAATTATTTTTAAGTGAAGGAACAGTTAAAAATTATATCAGTGAAATATATAGTAAGCTAGGTACAAATAATAGGACAAAGGCAATAATATTGATGCAGCAAATGCTTCAAAATTAATATACACAAAATTTATCCGAATCCGAAGATAAAAATCTTTGGATTTTTTTTATATCATAGGAGCGTTCGTATTGCTCGCAAGTACCAAACCTTCCTGATTCACAAGCCCATGGTTTTTGTATGCTTTCTTGATCTTTCCAGTAAGTTTATTTTCGTATTTCTATTATGACTATCTTCATGACCAAAGTAACTTATCATATGACTTTCTTAGAATGTACAATAGATACAAATAAGTCAAGGAGTGATTATTATGGAAGCAGTACTTACTTTTGAAAATTTATTATTATTAGTTCCTTTATTAATTATTGAAATTGGATTGGTGGTATTTTGTATTTATAAAATATTTACAGAAGGGGTTGCTAATTTAAGCAAATGGAAATGGTGTGGAATTGTATTAATAGTAACTCTGTTTGGAGCTATTCTCTTTTTAATCATAGGTCGTAGGAGGGAATTATATTGATCCAAGTTAAGGGGCTACATAAAAAATTTGGCCAATTTGAAGCATTAAAAGGAATAAATTTAAATGTAACTAAGGGAGAAGTATATGGGTTCTTAGGGCATAATGGAGCGGGAAAATCCACTACCATTAATATTTTATCTGGTCTTTCAAAACCTTCTGCAGGTACTTGTAAAGTTAATGGGTGGGATATCCAAAAAATTGCACATCCCGGGGATTTACACATCGGATATTTACCTGAAGAACCTAAATTCTATCCTTGGATGACTGCAAGTGAAATACTTGAATATTTAGGTGCCCAATGGAAAGAGGGAAGTATTAACACAAGGGTAGAGGAAATGCTAGATTGGGTTGGATTAAAACAATCAGCAAATAGACGTGTGGGGGGTTATTCTAGAGGAATGAAACAACGTTTGGGAATGGCAGCTGTATTGTTTTATAACCCAGAGCTTCTTTTATTGGATGAACCTTCATCTGCCCTTGACCCAGAGGGAAGATGCGTTGTTCTAAATCTAATCTCAGATTTAAAATCTAGAGGTAAAACCGTATTTTTATCTACACATATATTAAATGATGTAGAAAGAGTTTGTGATCGAGTGGGCATTTTATCCCAGGGGAATATGATTGTTGAAAAACCTCTAAATACCCTACTATCTGAAAATGTTAAGTCTATTTATGATATTATATTTGATAAAAAAATAGATTCAGAAACAATTAATATTATAAAACAATTACCAGGTATTAAAAACATTGAGATACAGGAGGAAAAGCTTTCTGTCAAAGTGGATTTACCTGATGAAGCAAGTAAAACCTTATTATCTTTTTTTTTAAATGTTGATGTTACTGTTCAATCCTTTACATTACGACGACCAAGCTTAGAGGATATATTTCTAGAGGAGGTAGGTAAAATTGAACATAAAGGGGATCATTAAAAAAGAAATATTAGAGGGCATTCGTAATTATCGTTTTCTAATTATATTTGGAGGATTGTTATTCTTTGCTATTTTAGATCCGATCATGAACAAAATAGTTATGCCTCAATTATTAAAAAGTCAATTTCCTAATATGACATTAGAGGCAATAAATGATATGTTGGCTTCTAATCAAATAAGCGTAATACGCGGATACCTTGAGGATATATTTGAAATAGGCACCATTATAATAACCTTTACTCTATCGGGTATTGTGGCTCAAGAAATTAGTGAAAAAACTTTAATACTTCCTATAACTACTGGGAAAAGATATGGACATTTAATAATAGGTAAAGTGCTTGTGTATGGAAGCATACTAATCTTTGCTACCACTACATCTGCAATTGTTAATTACATTTATTCAGGTGTATTGTATGATTTCGAATTATTTTCTCTGGTTCCTCTTTTGAGGGCAGGATTGCTACAAGGTTTATATATGATATTTGTACTATCGATTATAATATTAATTGGTTCTTTTGTTAGGAAAACTATATCTACAGGGCTTTTAACTTTAATTATTGCTTATGGTACCACTTTTTTAGGAAGCTTATTTGAAATCAACAATTATCTACCAGCAGGTTTATTATCTGAAGGCAAATTATTGGCAGTTATTCCTTCTTTAGGAATGTTTAAATCAATACTTTGTACTATATCAATTATTATTATATCAATGATTGTAGCAGTGATACGACTCAGTAATATGGAATTAACTCGGGGGTGATAAATTTGAATAGAGTACATTGGATTATGTTATGTGTAATAATAATCAGTGTGGTGGGGTGCATAATTGTAGGGAATATAGGATATCATGATATTCAATTAGATGATGGGACACTATATGGCAAGTTCAAAGGAAATGATAAGGATTTAGTACTTTTAATTGTTGCTGGTTCAGGTCCCACAGATATGAATGGAAACTCTTCATTAACCCAAGGAAGAAATGACTCCTTTATACAATTGGCTAAAGATCTTTCCCATAGGGGGATAACAACATTTAGATATGATAAAAGAACAGCGGGTAGAAGTGTAGATACTTTCGATAATAAAGATATGGATTTTGATTATTTTATAGATGACTGTAGAGATGCTATTAAATATTTAAAGGAACAAGGATATAAAAAGATTGTTATAATTGGCCATAGCCAAGGGTCTCTAGTAGGTATGATGGCTGCAATACAAGAACCCGTAGATGGATTTATATCAGTAGCAGGTTCTGGCTTTACCATTGATACAATTCTAGAAAATCAACTTCTGCCTCATTATGATGAAAAAAGTAAGGAGATTAAAGCTATACATTCATTGAGGGAGGGGACAATAGATACTTCTTTTGATGAAGATCATGCCCTATTTAGTGTTACTAACCAGGAATTTTTATTAACTTGGATGAAGTATAACCCAGCCGAAGAAATAAAAAAATTAAACATTCCAATTTTGCTCATACAAGGTGATATGGACACACAAGTAAATGTAGATGATTTGAAATCTTTAAAAGCAGCCAATAGTCAAGATGAATCTATTTTAATAAAAGGAATGAATCATGTACTAAAAAAAGTATCAAGTGAAGAAGAGAATGTAGTTACATATACAGATCCATCCTATCAATTACACAGTGAATTGGTTCCCACTATAGTAAAATTTATCAATACTTTAAAATAGAGCTTATAGGAGATACAAAAAGTTGTTAAATATAATATATATATTAAAAACTAGCTGAATAATTTTTATTCAGCTAGTTTTTGTGCATCATGTAAGTTTTTATATAATCCATTTAATGCTATCAATTCTTCATGGGTACCTTGCTCGTGTATTCCCTCATCTGTGAGAACAATAATTCTATCTGCACCTTTAATGGTTGTCAATCTATGGGCAATAACTAAGGTGGTTCTATTCTTAGAAAGGTGTTCAAATGAGCTTTGAATGATTTTTTCGTTTTCATTATCTAAACTAGAGGTTGCTTCATCTAAGATTAAAATGGATGGATTTTTTAAAAATATTCTTGCTATAGATATTCTTTGTTTTTGTCCACCTGATAACTTAACTCCTCTTTCACCGGTATAGGTATCATAACCATTTGGCAGTTTCATAATAAACTCATGGGCATTTGCTAATTTAGCAGCATTTATTACATCCTCCTGAGTAGCATTTATATTACCATATCTTATATTTTCACTTATTGTTCCTGAAAATAAAAAAACATCCTGTTGAACAATACCAATATTATCTCTTAAATTTCTTAATTTAATATCACGAATATCAGTATTATCCAATAAAATATTACCTTCTGATACTTCATAAAATCTAGGGATTAAACTACATATAGTTGTTTTACCTGCACCAGAAGGTCCAACAAAAGCAATTGTTTCACCAGTATGTATTTTTAGGTTAATATTCTTTAATACTTGTTCATCATCATTATAATTAAAATGTACATTATTAAATATAATTTCACCGGATAATTTTCCAATGTTTTTTGCCCAAGGACTATCTACAATATCAGGATTAATATCTAAGATCTCTGTGAATCTATTAAAACCTGATGTTGCCTTTTGGAATATCTCAATAAAGTTAGCGATCCTTTTTATAGGCTCAATAAATATAGAGATATATAGATGGAATTGGACTAATACTCCTATAGAAATCTGTTGATAGTAAACAAAGAGGCCTCCAAAAAACACAATAGCCAATTGAAGCATATGGGAGAAAAAGTTAATACCAGTGTGGAATTCCCCCATAACTTTATAGGATTCTTCCTTAGTTGTTTTATAACTGTCATTCCCTATTTGAAATTTATTTTCTTCATACCACTCATTGCCAAATGACTTAACAACCCTTATTCCTGATATACTATCTTCTATTTGTGCATTTATGTCAGCTATTTTAATTCTCATTTCTTTAAAAACCTTGCGCATTTTACGATTTTTAACAATAGTAAAGTATAGCATTATTGGTATTAGTATTGCTATAATTAAGGCAAGTTGCCAGTTAATGGAAAACATTATTACCAAGGCTCCTAAGAGGGTTATGATAGCTATAAAAATATCCTCAGGACCATGATGGGCAAATTCAGCAATATCAAATAAATCATTTACTAAGCGAGACATTATATGCCCAGTCTTGGTATTATCAAAATAATTAAATGATAGTTTTTGTATATGGTTAAATAAATCACTTCTCATATCTGACTCAATTCTTACTCCTAGTACATGACCCCAATAACTTACGATATAATTAAATAAAGCCCTTAAGATATATAAGGCAAGCATTATTATCGATATTATAATTAGTAGTCTTAAATTCTTTTCAGGTATTGCATCATCTATTATTAAAGCTACCAGGGCAGGGAATATTAAATCTAATATAGACATGAGTAGGGCACAACCAAAATCTAAGGTAAATAATTTCATATGAGGCTTGTAATATTGTGAAAATCTTTTTAACAAAAAATCACCTTCCATTAGTATTAATCATTAATTAATTATAATATAATCATTATTTTTATTACTTGTTTTTCATTTTTAAGCTTATTTATTTTTTTTCACTAGTATGAAATTCAGTCAATTAGCTTCATCTAAATCCATCTCTGCTTTATTATATTACATAATGAAGGAAAATGCATAAATAATTAAATGGAATGGTCAAAATCATATAAGGTTATTAGGGATAATTGACATATGCCTTCAATAGGGTATAATAAATAGATATAAATTCAGCAGAGTTTTTTGATAGAAAAAAGTATGAGGTGATTTTAAATGCCAAGACCAAGAAAATGGAGAAAAGTATGTTGTTTACCTGAAAGTAATAGATTCGGTCCTCTTAACCAGTCTGAAAAAAATGAGCATTTTGTTAATATGACTGTTGATGAATATGAGACTATCAGGTTGATTGATTTAGAGGGTTACACCCAAGAAGAATGTGCTAAGCAGATGAATGTTGCCCGTACAACTATACAACGCATTTATTATGATGCCAGAAAAAAACTTGCAGAGTCTCTTGTAAATGGAAAAATTCTAAGTATAGAGGGTGGAGACTATAAACTTTGTGATGGACTTGAAAAAACATGTTTCTGTGGAGGTTGCAGAAGACATAGATATAAATAAAATTAATAATTCAGCATCTCATTTGAGATGCTTTTTGATTCCGAATATAAAGCTATTTAAGGGGGAAAATAAGTATAGATTAGGAGGGATATATATGAAAGCAATTGTTTATGATGGCATAAAGGATGTGAAAGTGAAAAAAGTAGAAGATCCTAAAATTCAAAATCCAGACGATCTAATAGTAAAGGTATCCTCAACTGCAATTTGTGGTTCTGATTTACATCTAATTCATGGGATGATACCGAATATGCCTAAGGGATTTGTATTAGGACATGAGACCATGGGAATTGTAGAAGAAGTTGGTAGAGAAGTACGAATGACAAAAAAAGGAGATAAAGTTATCATTCCTTTTCCAGTTTCTTGTGGACATTGCTGGTATTGTGAGCATGATTTATATACTATGTGTGACAATTCCAATCCTAATGGAGAAGTAGGGGGATTATTTGGTTATAGTGAAACATTTGGAGGATATGATGGAGGGCAAGCGGAATATTTAAGAGTTCCCTATGGAAATGTTGGACCAAGGGTAATACCAGAAGAGTTAACAGATGAGCAAGTACTCTTTCTTACAGATGTACTCCCAACTGCCTATTGGGGAGTTGAAAACGGTGAAGTAAAGCAGGGAGATGTAGTTGTAGTATTAGGTTGTGGACCTATTGGTCTTACTACTATTAAATGGGCTGCTTTTTTTGGAGCCAAACGCATTATAGCAGTAGATTATATAGAATATAGACTGGAACATGCTAAAAAGCATTATGGAGTTGAAACTGTAAATTTCCGAAAACATGATAAGACTGGAGACTATATTAAAGAAATAACCCATGGAGGAGCAGATGTTGTTATTGATTGTGTGGGAATGGATGGAAAGATGTCAGCTGTAGAAATAGTGGAATCTGCCCTAAAATTGCAGGGAGGCTCCAAATCTGCTATAGAAATTGCTTCTCAATCGGTTAGAAAGGGCGGTATAATATCCACGGTTGGTGTGTATGGTGGACGATATAATACTTTCCCATTAGGGGACTTCTTTTCTAGGAATATTACCTTGAAGATGGGGCAATGTCCTGCGCACGCATATGTTGATAGAATACTAGAACTAATAAAAAATGGGAAATTTGATGCAACCGACATTATTACCCATAAATTATCCCTAGATGAAGGAAGACATGCATATGAAATTTTTGATGAAAAAAAAGATGACTGTATAAAGGTAATATTAAAACCTTAAAAAATAGTAATAAAAATAAATGAGGTGTTGTAATGGCTGTAGCTCATAAATCAGTAATATCCTTTGGACTTGTTGCTATACCAATCTCAATGTATACTGCAACCCAGAATAATGATATTAGTTTTAATCAGCTTCATGACGAAGATAAAAAGAGAATAAAGTATAAAAAAACTTGTAGTCATTGCGGAAAGGAAATTACATCAAAGGATATAGTTAAAGGATATCAATATGATAAGGATCACTATGTGGTTGTAAGCAATGATGATTTAGAAAAGATAAAAACTGAAAAGGATAAATCAATACAAATACTACATTTCGCAAAGTTAAATCAAATATCTCCTATTTATTATGACAAAACCTATCAGGCAATTCCTGAAGCTGGGGGAGATAAAGCCTTTGAACTTTTGCGTGTAGCATTATTAGAAGAGGAAAAGATAGCTATAGGAAAAACTGTTATGGGGACAAAGGAGACATTGCTTGCTATAATTCCAAGAGAAGATGGGATTTTATTATCAACTATGCATTATGAGGATGATATTAAAGAAATGCAAAAAACTTATAAGAAAGTGGAGTTGTCTAAAGAAGAGTTAAATATGGCAAAAACTCTTATTAATTCCATGGATACGCCATTTGAGCCTTCTGAATATAAGGATGAATACCAAGAAAAGCTGCGGGATTTGATAGAAACTAAAATTGCGGGTAAGGATATTGTGGAAGCAAAATCTGAGGGACCTAATAATGTTATAAATCTGATGGATGCTCTTAAAGAAAGTATTGAACAAAATAAGCCAAAGACTAAAAAACCCAAGTCAAAGAGAAAAACAAAGGGTGCATAATGGACATATTTGAAAGTAAAAATATTAAACCAATGTTAATAGGTGAGATGAAAGAGGTATTTGACAGTCCAAAATTTATCTATGAATTGAAATTTGATGGAGAACGATGTGTCGCATATTTAGATAAGACTCAAGAAACAGAGCTTCGTAATAAAAGGAATCTTAAAATGTTAGGAAAGGTTCCGGAGCTATCAGAGATTCACAAGCAAATAAAATATCGTTGCATATTAGATGGGGAACTGTTAGTTTTTAAGGATGGAAAGCCTGATTTTTATGAAATACAAAGGCGTTCATTAATGTCTAATACATTTAAAATAAAACTTGCTTCCTTAAAGTACCCAGCTAGTTTTACTGCATTTGATATATTATATTATAAAGATCAACAAGTTACTGATCTTCCTTTAATGGAGAGAAAAAGGTTATTAGAAGATAACATAATAGAAAATAAGCATATTTTAATTTCAAGATATATTGAGGAGCAAGGGACTACCCTATATAAATTATCTGAAAAAGAAGACCTTGAAGGGATAGTAGCTAAAGCTATGGACAGTAAGTACTATTTTAATAAGAGAACAAAGGATTGGATTAAAATAAAAAACCTAATGGATGATGATTTTGTTGTATGTGGCTATATTGTAAAGGATAAAGGAGTAACTAGCATTGTACTTGGGCAATATTTTAGAGACCAATTAATATATAAGGGTCATGTTACCCTAGGAGTATCAACAACAGATTTTAAAATAATAAGTTCAATGACAAGAATAAACTCTCCTAACATTAAAGAAATATCAAAAGGCAACGAGAATGCAGTTTGGATTAAGCCAGATCTTGTATGTAAAGTAGAGTATATGATGGAAACAGCTACTGGTTCTTTGAGGCAACCTGTATTTAAGGGACTTAGAAATGATAAAAGACCAGAGGATTGTATAATAAATTAAAGAATAAAATGAGAAGTGTAACTAAGTACTTCTCATTTTATTTATGAAGTAAAAAGTTGGTATCTTCTATTATATTGATAGAGATATCTTTTTTTATCTTTTAGATTTTCCTTGGTAAACTGGCGATAGCATTAGCGGCTTCCATTGCAGTTTTCAGTGCTCCCTGTATCCATGCATGCTTGCCAGAAACATGTTCTCCTGCAAAAAAAACTCTGTCTTTATATTCAGGTTGTTTCATACTCCACGAGAAAATACTCTTTTGACTGGGGCTATAGTAACCAAAAGCACCCAAAAACCATTCTAAACTATTCCAATTTACACTGACCTGGTCTAATAATATTCTGTCTAAATATCCCTTGGGTAGGTAATGTATCTGCTCAATCTGTCTTTTAATTTCATTAAATCTTCTAGTAGGAGGAAGATTTCCTAGTCTAACAGCATCTAGAACGAAATTGTAGGTTGATAATAATACACCTGGCTCATCAGGAGGAGGAAGGGTTGAACCTATAAATTCCCAATGATCAGAAGGATACCATAGAGAAGTAACAGGACGATCAGTTGAAGAACTACCACCAAGTTTTCTACCGCAAATAATATTATTATCTTCCCAAAATCTTTTACTAAAAAACTGAGCTGCCTTAAAGGAATTTTCATAGGTGAATTCCTGTATTGCTTGCATTTTATTATCCGAAAATTGTGGATATAATTCCACATGCCTTAATGTGGAAAAAGGGATAGCACAAATAATATAATCAAAGGTTTTGGTTTGTAAGAATTGGTTATTATTATTTTTAAAATATAGTGTAACCGGACCTCCCATATTTGCTTGTTTAATTTTTTCTACCCTATGTCCACCCATCCAATTTACCTTTCCTAATAGTTGAGAGGGAATAGCTGGGTAAAATTTTTTAACATCAGGATCAAAAAAAGAATTAAAAAAAGCTATTGGGAGTCTAGAAGTGCCTCCATCAATACGATATAGAGATGTAAAATCTAAGGAATAGATTTCTGAATATAGCTCTATAGCACTACTATAATAAAAATCTCCAATTAAGGGCGATAAATTTGCCAACATATTTATAGCACCCTGGCTAAGCCCTGCCCTTTCAAATATATCCCTGATTTTTAAATAGTCTAGGTTAATTATCTCAGGAGAATACTCTTTCTTTATTTCTATAATTTCTTGGCGAATATTTGGGGGCAATTCCATAAGAGGAGTATTAATAGCATTATTTAACAATTGTCTCCAGGGGGTAACCCTTTCTTCTGTGGTTAGGTTAAAAGCTGGATAGATATTTTTCTTTACACTTTCCCCTTGGGGGTCATTACATGCATAACGATGTCTTATAAAAAAAGTATCAGCAGAAGTGGATTGTATAAAGGGTAGAGTTTTTAATTTAAATAAATCAATATAGTGCCATGATATTTCATGGGAAATAGGTATTCTCATAGCTCCTAGTTCACCGTAATATCTTTTTGAAGGATCAAAATAATGGGTATAAATCCTTCCCCCAATGCGGTGTTCCTGAGCATCAAAGACCGTGATATTATATCCTAGCTTTCTTAATTCAAATGCCGCCGATAATCCTGCAACACCGCCACCTATAACTCCAATGGAAATATTTTTTCCACTTCCTAATGGAGCTAATGTAGTAATATCCTGTGGAGGGCTTAGGGATTCTATAAGATATGGATAATCTTCTACTCGATTTTCTTCTTGTAATAATTCTAGAAGGATTTTCCTTCTTTCAGCTTTGGTAGGTTGAATTATATTAGGTTTCAAGTTTCAACCTCCTTTTTTAATAAATACATAAATTTTGTATTTTATACATAAAATATACTCAATATCAATATATGCTATAGAATTTAAATAGATTCATAAAAAGTTATATTACCAATAGTTTCCTTGTATTAAGTTAAAAAAAAAGAACAAAAATAAATTTAAAGTATTTAAAATATCATTAGAAAAGGAGATATTTTATATGGATAGTAAAGAAAGAAAAGATTTTAGGAATATTCAAGAGGATATGGAAATGGGAGAAGACTGGTCTATATTAGATGAAGATTTAATGCTTACAGGTGGCAACAATTATTTACAAAGGGATGAATCTTCTAAAGTTGTAGAGAAAATAAGAAGTAGAATGAAATATAAACATTAATTAAATAATGAAATCCTTTTATAGCAAGAGGCTTATTTACCTCTTGTTTTTTTATATTATAGGAAAGTTCTACTTTCCTATAATATAAAAATAAGGGGTTTGTATGGATGCGTTTTTTTCTTGTTGAGAAGAATGTACTCAGTGGTATATAATGGAATAAACCATTTTAATAGGAGTAGTGAAAGATGAATATAAAAGGTAGGTATATTAATATAACCAATTATGTCATGATGATGATTCCTATTATCATAACATTAATAGATTTACCAATTTCAAATTTAACCTACTATAGCGTTTTAGCATTTGGTATTATAATGAATAGTCAGATCAGAAGATATATTATTAAAGAACACTTTATTATTTTGTCTATACTTTTGGAGATAGGCACAATAGTCTATATCTATTATCTATTTGGTGGTGTATGCTATTTAATTCTTTTTTCTACACTTATTGATATTTATATGAAACTATCTAATGAATCTAAATATTTATCTTTTATTACAGCCATAGCATTAATATATTGTCTATATTCTTTAGATTCTTTTTTGTGGCAGATTGTTATTATTATTTTTTTTATTGTGTTTAATTTGTTTTTGATGGAAGTTAAAAGAGAACTTAATATGCGTGTTAATACAGAGACATTGTATGATGAACTAAGAAGAAAAAATTATGAATTAGAAGCAGCAAGGAGTAGGATATTAGAATATTCAAGACAAGTAGAGCACATCGCTCAGCTAGAGGAAAGAAATAGAATATCTAGAGAACTACATGATACTATTGGGCACAATCTAACAGGTGTTTTATTGCAAATAGATGCTGCATTAAATATTATGGAGGTAGATCAAGACAAGGCTAAGGAGTTATTAAATAATGTATATAAAAATATGAATTCTAGTATTGAAACAGTTCGTAAAACTGTTCAAAAAATTCGTCCAAAGACCTATAAAAGCCGAGAAGTTAATCTCAAACAATTGATTAATGATTTTAAAAAAAACACAGGTCTTGAGATAAATTTTGAGATATGCGGGAATGTATATCCATTATTACCAAGTATAGAAATAACTATTTATCGTAATATTCAAGAAGCTTTGACAAATGCAGTAAGACATGGATATGCAAAAAATATTAAAATCCAAATAAGTTACTCAATAGGGGAACTAGTTGTTTTAGTTATAGATGATGGAATAGGCGTAGATAAGATAAAAAAAGGATTTGGTTTAAATGGTATGGAGGAAAGAATGGAATTAGTAGGTGGAAGTATAAACTTTAGTAGTGAAAAAGGTTTTATAATTAAAATGTCAATACCTATAAAGGGGGATTTTTAATGGGTATTCGTGTTGCAATTGTTGATGATGATGCCCTAATACGAGATAGCTTAAAATTGATTCTAGATTTAGATCAAGAAATTGAGGTGGTAGGCACATGTAAAAATGGCGATCAGGCATTTGAATTATGCAGCAAAGTAAAGGTAGATGTTTTATTAATGGATATTCGTATGCCCGTATGTGATGGGATCATAGGTACAAAAAAAATAAAAGAACACTTTCCAAATGTGCATATTCTAATTCTTACAACCTTTCAAGATGATGATTATATTCTACAAGCTTTAAAAAACGGAGCCAATGGTTATATATTAAAAAACACTTCTACAGATAAGATAAGACAGCAAATTAAACTAATACATAGCGGAGCAATGCTGATACATCCTGAGATTGCCGATAAATTAACAAATATGTTAAAAGATAGAGAAGAGAGAGATTTATCAAAATATAATCTGACCAAAAGAGAAATTGATATAGTTAAATTAATTAGTGAAGGGGCTTCAAATAGGGAGATTGCAGATAAATTATTTTTAGGCGAAAGCACTATAAAGAATTACATTTCTAGTATATTAAATAAATTAAATTTAAGGGATCGCACACAAATTGCTGTATTTTATTTAAAAAAGTAAAATACAGCAGAAGGAGAGCTTTTAGTTTCACATAAGCACAAATTTATTTACACTACCTCTAAGAAACTTTATATTTATGGATAATGCTTTGCTCTCCTGGGATTTTGGTCTAGTTTCACTGTTTAGATATAACTTTTTATTTAAATATAATCTCACCAATTCCTGCTTCAATATCTATAATTAAATTAGCTTGTGAATTATTATAAAGCTCGTTTGTATACTCATTTCCATTTTGAATTAGTCCATCAGAATGAATCGTACCTATACCGCCTTTTACCTCTATTATTACTCCAATATCTTTTGGTAAAAATATAGTTGCACTTCCTACACCACCTTCAATACTTACATTTAGATCTTCTTGCCAATCTCCACTGAGGTCTATTTCTGTTTCTCCAACTCCCATTTCAATATTTAGATTTCGTAAGTTTAATGTATCAAAGGCTAAAATGCTGGATCCCACTCCTAATTGAACACTTAAATCCATAGGCAATTCATCTGTTAATGAAATATCCCATTGATATTTTTGTTTCTTACCGATATTAATTTTCCCAATGTTTGAAGGTTGTTCAATTAACAAATGACCTTTTTTGCTTGTTGAACTATAGTCGATTATAGGTTTCCACCTATCAATACTGTAAATAAAAGATCCTTCAAAAATATCCTTAATCCCACCAGATACATTAAGCTTACCAACACCCATTTTAATGTCTACATCAATGGTTTCCAGCTTTTCATATTCAATAATTTCACTTAATGTATGATCACTACCGAATTCTCCTGAATAAGTTCTTACACAACCTATTAAGTTTGCACTTAATAATAATAATATTGATAGAATAATCATAAATTTTACATTTAATTTCAAATGAAACACCTTCCTTATTTTTTTCTACTAGGTTAGACGAAAAGACTTTATAAAATACTTCAGTATTTTATAACTATAATTATAATACCAAAATATTAAAGAAAACAGTACTTTAGTACTATTTTAATAGGACTTAAGATACTAAGTTTACTAGAGAAAAGAGGATATAATTATTATAAAAAATAAGAGGAGGAGAGACATAAATGATAAAAATAAGAAATTTAATTAAAAGATATGGACAGAATATAGCAGTTGACAATATAAACTTAGATATTTATAAAGGAGAAATATTTGGTTTATTAGGTCCAAATGGTGCGGGTAAAAGCACCACTATTAATATGATATGTGGTCTTTTAAAGATTGATCAGGGAGAAGTCATCTTAGACGGAATTAATATTCAGGAAAATCCCTTAGAAGCTAAAAAAAGACTTGGTTTAGTGCCTCAGGAAATTGCCATATTTGATACTCTTACAGCTAAGGAAAATATTACTTTCTTTGGGAAGTTGTCAGGATTAAGAGGGAATTTACTTAAAGAAAGAGTAGACGAAGCTTTAGAGTTTGTTGGCTTATCACATAGTTCAAATGAAATACCTAAAAAATTTTCTGGAGGAATGAAGAGGAGATTAAATATAGCCTGTGCTTTAGTACATCACCCTAAGCTTATTGTTATGGATGAACCAACAGTGGGTATTGATGCCCAGTCTAGAAAACATATTTTAGATTCTATTTGTAAATTAAATAAAATGGGGTCTACAATAATCTATACTAGTCATTATATTGAAGAGGTGCAATCAATTTGTAATAGAATAGCTATTATTGATCATGGGAGACTTGTAGCCTGTGGCACGAAGAATGAACTAAAGAATTTAGTAAGTAAAGAGGAAAAGATTATAGTGGAGGTAATAGATTTTAATTATAATTTTCTGGAGGAATTAAAAATTATTACAGGAGTAAAGGATGCAGATTTTCATAATGGCATATTGGGAATTATAACATCCAATGCACAAAACATTCTACAGGATGTCCTATTTATATTATCAAATAATAATGTAGTAATTAAATCTGTAAAGATGATAGAGCCAGATTTAGAAAGTGTATTTTTATCTTTAACTGGCCGAAGTCTTAGAGATTAGGGGAGAAAGATAAATTATGAATATTTTAAATATTGTATTTAAAGATTTAAAAATTATTATAAAAAATAAAATGGTCTTAATTTTATTGTTAGTTATGCCTGTCTTAATGATTGCATTAATGGGCTATGCTCTCAAGCCTGTCTTTGAGATAGAAGATAAAATAGAAAAATTTGAAATACTATATAGTAACGAAGATAGGGGAGAATTAGGAAAAAATTTTTATAATTATTTAAAGAATGAGGGTAAGGATTTATTCAATGTTAATTCTATAAACACTGAGAAAATTGAAGGAAAAATAAGTGATGAAAAATATAATATAGCAATTGTTGTGCTAAATACTCATACCCAATATGAAGCAAATGTAGAAAATACAACTATTAAAATAATAAGTTCAGGAAGAAATCCAGTAGAAGAAGCGGTAGTTACATCTTTTATTAAAACCTATACACAAGCTGTTAATAGAGGAATTGGACTTGCTAAAATACACCAAGAAAATACAGAAGATAGTGAACTAATAATAAATACTATTTTGCATGACACACAAACTAAATATGGAATGACATTTGTTAAGTCTCAACAAATTGATAAGGGAATAACCAACAATATTACAAGTTATCAGTTTTTCGCGACCAGTATGTTAATTTTCTTTTTACTCACTTCTGGAATGGGATTAGGTGGTGATTTAATTGACGATAGGGAGAATAAAACATTTAAACGAATTCATTCCTTTCCAATAAAGCAAAGAGAATATTTAATAGGAAAGATAATAGGGAATGGTTTTATATCAATAATACAAGCTATATTTATAATGCTTTTTGCAAGATGGCTTTTTAAAGTAGAGTGGGGAAATCAAATGGGTGGTTTGTTTTTAATTGTTATATTAATTATATTTATTTCATCTGCTTTAGGAGTTATTTTTTCGAGTTTATTTAATTCCAGTAAAGCTCTAACCTCGGCTATGACTGTATTTATTTGGCTAATGACCTTTGTAAGTGGTGGATTTACTGTATCTCCCATAGGGATATTTGAGAAATTTACAATTAATAAATGGGCATTTGATGGAATTATAAGGTTAATCAAAGGTAATTCATTAATAGATATCTGGGTTAATTTAACTATTTTAATTATAATTGCTACTATCTTATGGGTTATAGGAGTTACCTTATATAATAGGAGGAAGACATATGAATAGTATATTAATAGGAAAAAATATAGTTATGCGAGCTATTGGAAACAAAAGAGAACTAATGGCACTTATTATACTACCCATTATTGTAATGTTAATAATTACCTTTGTAATAGGGCAATTTGATCAGCAAGAAATAGAGGTGAGCATTCTAAATCAAGATAAGAAAGAGCTCAGTCAAAAATTTGTACAGTATATTAGAGAACAAAAAAATATAAAAGTAATATCTATAGAACACCAAGAATATCAGAAATTACTTCAGGATAATGGGATCAATGTAGGTATAGTAATACCTGAAAATTTTAGCGAAGCTATTAAAAAAGGAGAAAAAATAGAACTAGATATCATAGAAGATGGCAGAAGTCCTGAGGGTGAAAGCATAAAAGGAATTATTAATGACTATATTTTTAGTTTATATTCTATCAGGGAAACTATTGTAGAAACAGATAATTTTAATGGAGAAATAGAAACAGATGTATTGTTAAGCTTTATAGATGATTTTCAGAATGATAGTTTAGCAATAGAATTTAGTATAATAGACAATGAGCTTAAAAAAAGTGAATTCGAAGGATTGCTCTCTGTTTTAGGATTTGGAATTATATTTTTAATGATAATGTCCCTAAATACAATGGGTACAATTATGGAAGACAAAAAAAGGTTAACCTTAGCAAGAATGTATGCCACACCTGTGAGGGAAGGGGAGGTTATATTTGGAAATCTATTAGGAGGTTTTGTATTAGGTATTATTCAATTAATTCCTATGATAGTTACTATCAAATATGTATTTAACATTCCCTGGGGGTTAGAATTATTTTATTTATTTATTATTTTACTAATGTTTATTATTTCAACAATTGGATTAGGGATTGGAATTTCTGGTATAATCAAGAATGGTATTAATCCAACTATGCTTATAGCTACAATAATTGTACCAAGTTGTGTGATTGGAGGAGTTTTTATACCCGAATCAATGATGCCAGAAATTATGAGCAAAATCGGATATATTGTTCCACAAAAATGGGTAATGAAAGCTATTGGCGAAGTATTTCAAGGAGGGAGTTTTAAATCCATAGTTTTAGATTTAGGTATTATACTATTGTTTGGGCTTACATTTTCCACCTTTGGGATAAAAACCTTGAAGCCTATAGATGAATAAATAAAAGAACTATTAAAACCCTTATATTATTTATTGTAATATAAGGGTTAAAAATTAATATAATCCATAGGTTTTATTAAGGTCTATGACAAACATAATACCATTTCCAGGTTTCTCTATATCTAAGGATTTATTTATGGTAAGAACTATATCATCTGTTTTATCCTTTTCAGAAATGATTAAAACTATTTCTTTCTCAGGCTCTATTACCATGGAAAATAGAGTTGCTCTTTCATGGATACCGGAACCCCGTGCATTTATAATAGTACCTCCACGGGAACCAGCTAATTCTGCTGTATCAATAACTGCTTCGGCTTTCCCTCTTTCTACAATAACAAAAATAGCATTATACATGATATTATTTACACCTCTACTTTCATGGTTTTCCTTGTATTTACAGGAGCTTGTTCCTAGTAAGTTAGCAATAGGAGTAGAAAATGCTATCCCACGATTAGGTTTTTCAAATTTATATTTTTTACTTACTTCCTCTAGGGATTTATATGCTATTGATTTCTCTGATATCATAAGAACAATTTCTTTTCTAATATCATTAAGGTCCAGTATTTCTAATAGTGGATTTTTTATGGTTCCCTTACCTAATAAAATAGTTCCACCTGATACCCCAAAGGATTTTGCTGTTTTTAAAATCTTACTACCCATACCACAATCTACAATTACACAACATAATTCGAATTCATTAAATTCTATATTATTTTCCATTTGTATTACCTCCCTTTCCAGACTTAATCTTAAATAACAAACCTAAAACCTGTAGGGCGATTAATGGAGTTAAAGCTATCATAGCTATAATGCCAAAACCATCTATAATTACATCTGCTCCTTCTGTAGCACGGGCAGCTCCTTGGGCAAATGCTAAAATGAATGTAGCAGACATTGGGCCAGATGCAACTCCTCCAGAGTCAAATGCTATCCCAACAAAGAGCTTGGGAACTAAATATGTCATTATAATAGCTATTATATAGCCTGGTAATAAATAATGCCATAATTGTATTCCTGGGATAATTATTCTTATAATTGAAAGAGACACAGCAACGGCAACACCTATTGATAAAGCAAACATTACTATTTTTCTTTTGATATAGCCGCTTGTTACATCTTCTATCTGTTCTGTTAAAACATATACTGCAGGCTCTGCTAAGATTACAACTAATCCAAGTATAAAGGCAATTAGTATTATTACCCACTGACTATTCAAAGAGCCAAGGCTATAACCTACAATATAACCAACATCCATAAAACCAGCATTTACTCCTAATAGAAATAATACTAAACCGATAAAGGTATAGGCAAGTCCCTTTAATATCTTCTTTAATTTTTTCTGTGAAAGTTTAAATGAAATATAATTAAAAATAAAAAATAATACTAATAATGGAAGTAAAGCCATAAAAACTTCAAATATTATAGTAGGAAATTTTCTAATAAATGGGTCTACTATAGAAGTTGTTTCCAATATATTCGTTTCTATACTATTGGATAGTTCATTATTTTTATTAAATAAGCTCATAATAAGAACAGATAGAATAGCACCCGATGAAGCTATTGCTACTAAACCAAAGCTATCTTCTTCAGAAACTTTACCGATTTTTAATGAGGAAATACCTAAGCCTAGAGCTAAAATAAATGGAACAGTCATTGCTCCAGTGGTAGCACCAGAAGCATCAAAGGATATAGCTAAAAATTCTGGAGAGGTAAATATTGCAAAAACAAAAATAACTCCATAAATAATAGTCAAGAGTTTGTGTAGGGGTTTATTATAGACAATTCTATATAGACCAATTGCTATCATTACTGCTATACCTAAGGATACAATGAGTACAATTATATTTTTAGATATAACGCCACCAGTTGCAGAGTTTACTTGATTAGCTAGAATATGTAAATCAGGTTCAGCGATTGATATTAAAAACCCTAGTATAATACCAGCTACGCCTATAACCCATAGTCTATTACTTTTTGCGATAGAATGACCCATTAGCGATCCAATAGGAGTAATTCCTATATCAGCACCGAACAAAAATATGGATAGTCCAATTATAATAAATAATGCTCCCAATAAAAATCTATATATTAAATAACTTTCCATTGGGGAAATGGTAAAATTTAATATAAAGACAATAATTACAATTGGGAATACAGACATCAACACCTCTTTAAATTTATCAAAAAGTATGTTCAAATATTTTCAACTTCCTTTCTATTAAAACAAGGAAAAAATATTATTATAGATATTTTTTCCTTGAAATGTTCTAAGCTAAGCAATATATAGTTTTACGATAAATAAATTATAACACAAAAACTTAAAATTTTCTATTGACATTGACGCAGCGTTAAGGTATAAGATGATGATGTGAGGAGTGAAGGGATGGAATATACAGTGCAAAAGCTTGGAAAATTAGCAGGTGTTAGCAGTAGAACTATAAGATATTATGATGAAATAGGAATTCTTAAGCCGGCAAGGATTAATTCATCAGGATATCGTATCTATGGTACTAGGGAAGTAGATCGATTACAGCAAATATTATTCTATAGAGAATTAGATGTAAGTTTAGAAATAATTAAACAGATTATTAATTCATCTTCCTTTAACGAGGCTAATGCACTTAAAGATCATCGAAAAAAACTCCTTGAAAAAAGAAATCAATTAGATTTGTTAATCGACAATGTGAATAAAACCATTGCTTTAACAGAAGGGAGGATTATAATGAGCGATAAAGAAAAGTTTGAGGGATTTAAGAAAAATTTAATTAACGAAAATGAAAATAAATATGGCAAAGAGATTCGTGACAAATATGGAGAGGACACAGTTGATAAATCAAATGCTAAGATGATGAATATGAGTCAAGAAAAATATGCAGAGTTCAAGAAAATAGAAGAACAATTGAATTCTATTTTAGCAGAAGCATTTAAAACTGGCGATCCAGCAAGTGACTTAGCACAAAAAGCAGCTGATTTACACAAACAATGGTTATCATTTACATGGGATAAATATAGCAAAGAAGCCCATGCCGGACTTGCCCAAATGTATGTGGATGATGAAAGATTTAAGGAGTATTATGATAAAGAACAACCAGGAACAGCTGAGTTCTTAAGAGATGCAATCCATATATATACAGGACTAGAAATATAAATAAAAGGGTTATTACTTTTTTAAGTAATAACCCTTTTATTTATTTAATTATGTTGATTTTCTTTTGTTATTTCCTTAGATTTTAAAAAGTCATGATGGCGCTTTGTATCTGATTCAATTTCCCAATGAATAACAAATGTTAAAACTACTCTTAGTAATACAATAGAAGCTAGAATTAACATTTCATCTAATGTTCTAATGGTTAAGGTTTTTAAAATTTCTGCACCTAGCTTAAATTCAAGGGCTAGCGCTAAACCTTTAGCAAACTCAATTTTAATGTTATCATTAGAAAAATCAAAGAACCTGCGAGCATAATTTATAAAGGATTTTAATGCTGAAAAAATTATAATAAATACGCCTATTACTTCCAAAATGTGAATAATAATAGGAACTAGAATATTAAGAATATAATCTAAAATCATGAATTCCTCTCCCCTTAAATGATTAAGATAATACTACCCTAATTACTTACAATACCATAAAAAAAAACAAAGTCAATATATTTTTATGATAACTTAGCGATAACTTAGCGATAACTTAGCGATATATAACTTAGCGATAACTTAGCGATAACTTAATTGATGTTTATGATTTTGGATTAATTTGTAATTAATATTATGTTGACAATGAATTAACAGAATAGTAAACTACATTTTACAGCTTTGCTACTTTTTTATAAACTTTATAGGCAGTAGTAAACAAAATAATAATCAGAGGTGTATTAAAATGAGAGCAATTGTTAGTGTAATTGGCAAAGATAAAAAAGGTATCATAGCAAGAGTATCAAGTGCATTATATAAAAGAAATATTAATATAATGGACATTAGTCAGACTATCCTAGAAAAATATTTTACAATGATTATGATTACAAACTTAAATGAAATGACGATTTCCTTTACGGATCTTGCAGCTGAATTAGATAAACTTGCGCAGGAAATTGGAGTTTCTATTAAGATTCAACATCAGGATTTTTTCGATGCTATGCATAATATAGACAAGGAGCAATAGATATGTTAAATATTAATTCAATAACTGAAACCATTAGAATGATCGAAAAGGAAAAATTGGATATTAGAACAATAACAATGGGCATTTCATTACTGGATTGTGCAGATTCAAACGGGAATAAATCTAGACAAAAGATATATGATAAGATTATTAAATATGCTGGTAATTTGGTTGAAGTAGGAGAAGAATTAGAAAGAGAATTTGGCATTCCTATTATAAATAAAAGAATTGCAGTAACACCAATTGCATTGGTAGCTGGTGCCTCAAATGATAAAGACTATGTTGAATATGCAAAGACCCTTGATAAGGCAGCAAAAGAAGTAGGAGTTAACTTTATTGGTGGATTTTCTGCATTAGTACATAAGGGATATTCTAAGGGTGATAGTATACTAATAAAATCAATACCTCAAGCCCTTAAGGAAACAGAAAGAGTTTGTGCCTCCGTTAATATCGGTAGTACTAAGGCAGGTATTAATATGGATGCTGTTAAAGAAATGGGAATTGTTATTAAAGAAACAGCAATGTTAACTAAGGACAATGATAGCATAGGGTGTGCGAAGCTGGTTGTGTTTGCAAACTCTGTGGAGGATAATCCATTTATGGCAGGGGCATATCATGGAGTAGGAGAACCTGAAGCAGTAATTAATGTAGGTGTAAGTGGTCCGGGAGTTGTAAAATCAGCTTTGGAGAAAGTAAGAGGACAGAGGATAGATTCTGTAGCTGAAACAATAAAAAGAACTGCATTTAAAATAACAAGGGCTGGGCAACTAATTGGTAATGAGGCTAGTAAGCGATTAGGGATACCCTTTGGTATATTAGACTTATCTTTAGCACCTACACCTGACATTGGAGATAGTGTAGCAAGAATATTAGAAGAAATAGGCTTAGAAGTATGTGGAACCCATGGAACTACTGCCGCCTTGGCATTACTAAATGATGCTATAAAAAAGGGTGGTATAATGGCATCTTCCCATGTAGGAGGTCTTAGTGGAGCATTTATTCCCGTAAGTGAAGATGAGGGAATGATTGCGGCTGTTACTCAGGGTGCCTTAACCTTTGATAAATTAGAAGCAATGACTTGTGTTTGCTCAGTGGGCTTAGATATGATTGCAATTCCAGGGGAAACTTCAGCTACAACAATTTCTGGAATTATTGCAGATGAAGCCGCTATTGGGGTAATTAATAACAAAACAACCGCAGTTAGACTAATTCCTGTTATTGGTAAAGATCTGGGAGATAAAGCTATTTTTGGAGGACTGTTAGGGTATGCCCCAATTATGAATGTAAGTAAATTCTCTTGTGAAGATTTTATAGAACGAGGGGGAAGAATACCAGCACCGGTCCATAGTTTTAAAAATTAAAAAAAGCAGATAAAAATAAATATAATAATCTTTCTATAGAAAAAAGTTATATTTTAATATAAAATCTAGAAGGATTTTTTAACTAACATGTATAATATATATATAAGCGGAGCGAAGTAAACTTTAAGATCCTAATAATTACAATTTCCTACAATTAGAATAGAGGCTTTGACAATTTGTAAAGCTGCTACAAAGGAGAGATTTTATTGAATGAGGAATATGTCAACGCATTAAAAGACGTTGTTATAACCTTTCTAAACTTTTCCAATGAGTGGCTAGAGGACGATGTAATAGATAAAGAAACATATATCGAAATAACAAAAAACAAAAGGAAGTTTGTGGAAGGAACTGAAATAAAGCAGGGATAGTTTTCCCTGCTTTATCTTATTCTATATCCTGTATAATATTATCTGTTTCTGATAATCTATTGCGATGTTTTTTGCTATCTTCATCTATCTGCTTTGGAAACAGAGTGGGGAAGGTAGCAGTAATAGGAGATGTATCTGGAGAAAGTTTTGGAAATCCTGTAGAAAGTACACATAATTGAACAGGAACTACTATTTTTTTCTCACATGTAACGCTTACAGTAATAAGCAAGTTAGCTGTTAATTGACCAGTTTTTGGGTTGATTCTAATATCCCTGTTAACATTGCTAGTTGCTAATCTTGGCTCACAAGAAATATTGCAAAACTCAGTAAATCTAGGCAAGAATGCACCATCATAAACCGAGGGCATACATAGTTCAAAAAAATTAGTAAGAACTAATGGAGCTTCAGGTGGAGCAATTTGCACATTCGCAACTAAGGTTTGTTTACATCTTTCATTACATCTTTCATTACAGCTGTCATCACAACCATTTTCAATAATAGCATCTAATTCAACTACTACATTACCAGTTATATATAGGGTTTGTGTACCAAATATAGGTGTTCCTCTATCATTTTCATCACATTCTGAAGTATCTGTATATAATAATTTTTCACTATGTGTTCCATCGGGACCTACAACTTCAATATCCTTACCGTTTTTTTGGACAAATTGTGCTCCAGCAACTTGTGTATCTTTTTTTACTATTAAATTTCTAGGATCCTCAATATCTTCAGGATTAAAGAACTTTCTGCATCTTATGTCCAAAACTCTAACTATGCGATCATCATCATCTAGCCTAGGGCTAAAGGGTTGATTTTGGATGGTTCTTAAGCCCTGTAAATTAAATAGAGTTGCATCATATACCTTTTGTGTATATATTGGTTCAGCAACAACATTTCTTAAGGATCCATCGAAGTGACAACCAGTTTCAGCAGTACAGCATTGATCTGGTGCTGTATCTATAGGATCTCGTCTATGATCACCCATTTTATAAAAACCTCCTTTATTATTTATAAATAAATTTATATTCTCATTTATAATATATTCTGATATCAATAACTTGTTACAATTTATTGTTTGATGATTGATAAAAGAAGTATGTTCTAGTATGTTCTCCATTAAGCATGGAAGTTTTGAGTTAAATTTCAACTCTAAATTGGTATCATTTTTTTAAGAAAAAATTAATAAGTATATAGCATGGTGACATTTTAACTTTGGAGGTGATATGATGCCCTTTTTTAATCAACCCAGTTTAATAGTTCAAGAAAAAATGGGGAACTTACATAATTTTATTTATAGAGATAAAAAAATTATCTACCAATCATTTAATAAGGAAACAGGAAAGATTCGAAAAAAGGTGATAAACCATCAAGCAACAAATGATTATGATGCTGGAATTAATCCCTCGGGGGAAATATATCTTGTTTGTAGAAATGAGAATAATAGCGTAGTATTACTATCCAGCCACAGAGATTTTGCCCATTCTAGAGTAATTGTAGAAGCTGAAAGAAAAGCACAGAATTTAAATATTTGTGTAATAGGGGATGAAATTCATATTTTCTATTGTGTTCCCCAAGGGGAAGATAAAACAAAATATAAGATTAATCAGTACTACGATAATGGTATAGATTGGACTAACCAAGAGATAAATAGTATTTCCAGGGGTGAAGTTTTAAATCCTATTCAGACTATAGTAACAGGGGAAAAGATTTTTTTAGTATATTTCAATTTAGTTTCAGGAATAGAACAAATATTCATAAAAACCTATGATTTAGATAAACAAAATTGGAGTGATGATCAACAATTGACAACCAGTAAAGAAAACAAGTTATATCTCGATGTAATTATACGAGAAATGGGAAAATTAGAGATTGCCTATTGTGAGTATGAGGAAGGAAATTTAGTGGTCAAATATGAAAAACATAAGATTGAAGGGTGTAGCATTATTAAAAAAATAGAAGAACAGAAAATATCTAATGGGGAAAATTGTCAAAATCCTACGCTAATATATTATGGAAAAATGCTATGGATATGTTGGGTTGAATATAATTATATAGCCAGTAGATATTCAAAAAATGAAGGAGGTAGTTGGAGCGATATTTATTTATGGAAACAATCAAAAGTAGATGATATAGTTCGACATAAGTATATAGTGAACAAGGATAATGGCGATGTTTTAAATTATTCCTTTGGGAGTGCAGATGATTTAAGATTTATTGGTTTTGGCAATCTTGAAAACACTAGTGTTATTCCAATAAAAAGGAAAGGGTTTGTTAATAATATGGATGTAAAGAAAGAAATAATTAAAAATGATGATTTTATAGATAATAATTATGAATCTAAGGAATTATTAAGTGACGATAATATAATTAAAAAACAAATAAATGAAAATAAGCTTTCTGAAGAAATTGAAAATAGAATTGATAAAATTGAAAATGAAATAGAAACTCTGAAAAAAGGATATAAGAGAGTATTAGATTTAGAAGAAAAACAATATGTAGAATTAGAAGAGAGAATATTGATTATAGAAAATTTTTTAACCCAAAATACAAGAGGGTTTAGACATATAAGAAAAAATAATAATTAAGTAGTTACAGGAGCTAGCTTCATTATAGGGGTTAGCTCTTATACTATAGTAAAAATGAAAACTGGAATTATATACATATATAATCTGCATGTTAATATAAATTCTAGATGATACAATAGGAATATAAATAAATACAGAAAGGAAGTCATCATGGGGAGATCTAAAATTCTAGCATTATTTCTAATTGTATTATTATTAATTAGTGGCTGTACAGATTTAAGATCATCAAAGGGAGAAGAAGCTAGTACCGAAGGCAAGAAAAATCTTATACAAGAAGAGGAAAAAAAGGAAAATTTAGAAGAAGAAATCGAGATTGATTATAAAAAAATAAAGCCTAATGAATTAGGAGATATATTAGTAGTAATGTATCACGGATTGGTTAAGAATGACCCTCCAAGTATATGGCAAAGAACTATCGAAGGTTTTAAAAAAGATTTAGAGTATATGTATGAAAATGATTATAGACCTATTACCATGAAGGATTATATAGAAAACAACATAGACATAGAAGCAGGTTATACACCAATTGTTATAACCTTCGATGATAGCCTAAGCAGTTCCTATTCCATGCAGGAAGTTGATGGAGAATTGATACCCACAAAAGACACCGCAGTTGATATCATGAATAAGTTTGCACAAGAAAACCCAGACTTTGGAAAAGCTGCTATATTCTTTATGAATGCAAATCCATTTATGAGGGATTCATTAACAGATATTAAGGGACAGGGTGATTTAAAAGAGAGATTAGAGTATTTATTAGATCAAGGATATGAATTGGGCAATCATACTTTTACCCATCCAAAATTAAATCAATTAAAGGAAACCGAAGTACAAAAAGAAATAGGAGAAATTAATAATATGGTAAAGGAAGTACTTCCTGAAGCTACCTTAGATTATTTTAGTTATCCTTTTGGATTAAGACCTGATGATAAATCAAATAAGCTTATTATTTCAGGGCAGTATGATGGAGTAACATATAATCATAGTGCAGCAGTAAGGGAAGCCCCAAGAAGTCCTTATTTTGTTCCACCAGTCCATAAAGATTTTGATATCTATAATATTTCAAGGACTGTTGGCACAGAGGGGAATGACATGGATCTATGGTGGTATTTTAAAGACTATGAAAAAAATCCAGATAGAAGATACATTTCAGATGGCAATCCAGATCGGATATCTATCCCAAAGGAATTAGAGGATCAATTAGACAAGAAAAAGATAGAAAAAGATAAAGAAGTATACCTATATGATTTAACCGAATAAAAAAAGGGCTAAGGGAAATAATCCCTTTTGCCCTCATTTTTTATTCATATAATAAATAATCAGGTAAAAACATATTTTTAAATCTTTATTTCAAGGCATCTTCTGAATAACGATTACTTGCATTCCATAAAAGGAATTCAGTTACACCATTCTCTTCTAATGCTTTAATTTGTTGTTCTACCTGTTTGGTACCATATTTTATATGTCCCTTTACCCATGAAGCAGTAAAGTCTTGAATCCAAGGACGAATTTTTGCAGGTGTTTCTATATTATTATTTCTAATAACAGAGTCCTCGGTACTATGAAAAATTGTTTCATAGGGATAGGCATCTGGTACAGACAGTCCATAGGTTCCATTAGCATAGTGACTTGGATACATCATAGGACTTACATAATCAACAACATTACTTACGGCTTCCCAATATTGCCCAAGAGCCATATCATCAGTTACAGAACCTACAAGACCATAAATATCAGCTGAAATGTAAACTTCCTTTGGGGAAAGCTCCTTATAAGCGTATTTTAAATAATTTTGAATAGCCCCAGGCTTAGATTCATTATTAGTATTACGGTAATTTAGACTTTTATCTAATTTACCACCATTGGAAGCAGGGAATCTTACATAATCAAATTGTATTTCATTAAATCCAGCTTCTGCAGCTTCCTTAGAAACCTCAACATTATATTCCCACAATTCTCTATCATGGGGAGAAGCCCATATTAATCCATCACTATTTGTAAAGGGCTTATTAGAATCTTTGTATACGATGGCTCTATCTTTATGTTTCTTAGTATAAGTTGGGTCTTTAAAGGAAACAATTCTTGCAATTGCATAGATATCATTATCATGAAGTTTTTTTACTAATGCTTTTATATCTTTTATAGGAGCATTTTTATTTGCATCTGGACTAAACTTTTTTGCAGCTTGTGATTCAAACAACATATGACCATTATCGTCTTTAACATCAATAACAAAAGTATTAATACTTGTTCTCTTTGACATTTCAATTAACTCATCCAATCTGCTATTAGATGCTGAATAAAGGGTTAGGTAGATACCTCTTACCTCTTTTCTTGGGTTCCCTTGATATTGAGTTATCTTTTCCTGGGGAGAATAATCTAATTCTTTTAAATTATCACTAAGCACCTCAGTACGATTCATTACTATTGCTTCAGAAGGAATCCAACCAATTATATTTTCCTGGGGTCTAGCAAATTGTATTTTCAGCCAAGTACTTTTAATAATCTCTTTTTCATCCTCCTGATTTTCAACTTGGTTATTATTAGATTCTTCTTTATCTTTTTGGTTTTCCACTTCAATTATAACTTCTTTCTCTTCAATAATTTCTACTGCTGTTCCCTTAGAAATTTTATCTATAATTTCTGATGTTTCATCTGCGTGGGAACGAATATTTTGTTTAGTGCTGCTAATATAAGCAATTTTCTTTTTTTCTATTATCTCTTCTTTTTCAGTCTCTTCTTCAGCATTTTCTTCTGTAACAGGTTTTGAACTTTCTTCCTTTCCAACTTCTGAAGAAGTTTCTTTATTTGTGGCTCTACTTTTTAAAGCTACAAATATTATACTGGATAATAAAATGATTAAAACCAATACTAAAATAATTTTTTTTTGTTTCATTTCTGTTTACCCCCTTAGCAGTCTATTGTTATTATAACATGACAAATATAAATCTTAGATGTATTTAATGCAAGTAAATTTTGGTATGGAAACTTTTATAAATATTAATAAGAAGAAATTTTATATTATAAAAAAATAGGACTTTCACATAAAATAAAAAGGGAAATTATGTTTCTTTAGAGAATATTTACAGAGAACAAATGAAATGGAGGGATATAAGAATGAATCATCCTATAAATGTAACCGAGAAGGTATATTGGATTGGGGTTAACGACCGGGAAACCGCACTTTTTGAAAACTTATGGCCCCTTGATAAGGGAGTGGCTTATAATTCTTATTTAATTAATGATGAAAAAGTAGCATTAGTGGATACTGTAAAGATTAATAAAATGGAAATTTATTTTGAAAAGATACAAGAAATATTAGAAAAAGGAAAACAGGTAGACTATTTGATTATTAATCATATGGAGCCAGATCATTCAGGTGCCATAAAAGAGGTTCTCCATTACTTCCCTAATACTAAGATTGTAGGCAATAAAAAAACCTTAGATATGCTGCAGGAGTTCTATGGAATAGAAGAAAATTTATATTTAGTCGAGGATGGAGATGTATTAGACCTAGGGGAACATAAATTAAAATTTTTTCTTACTCCTATGGTGCATTGGCCAGAAACGATGATGAGTTACGATTTGAAAGATAAAATATTATTCTCTATGGATGCCTTTGGGGGTTTTGGATCTCTAGATGGTGGGGTGTTTGATGATGAGGTTAATCTGGAATTCTATGAGGATGAAATTCGTAGATATTTTTCAAACATAGTAGGAAAATATAGTAGCATGGTACAAAGGGCATTAAACAAACTTAAGGGATTGGATATTAATATTGTTGCTCCAACCCATGGACCGGTTTGGCGAGATAAACCTCAGCATATTATTTCATTATATGATAAATGGAGCAGGTATGAAGCAGAAGAGGGTGTAGTAATTGTATATGGTTCCATGTATGGGAATACTGCAAAAATGGCTGATTATATAGCTCGCAGTCTCTCAGAAAAGGGTATTACTAATATAAGACTATATGATGCATCAAAGACCCATGTATCTTATATCATTAGCGATATATGGAGATATAAGGGTGTTATTTTAGGTAGCTGTGCTTATAATACAGGTCTATTTCCAACTATGGAATCCGTTATTAATAAAATAAAAAATTCAGCTTTGAAGGATCGTATTCTTGGTATATTTGGTAATTATAGCTGGAGTGGTGGAGGGGTAATAAATTTAGAAGCCTTTGCAGAACAAATTAAGTGGGAGAGAGTTGGTGAAGCAGTAGAAGCAAAATCTTCTCCTAAAGATAAAGACTTTGTCAAATGTGAAAATATAGCCATAGAAATGGTAAAGAAATTAAAAAAAAATATATAGTTAGGATGCACTGTTTATAAAAGGCAGTGCATTAGTTTATATGTAATGGAAATAAATTTATAATAATAAGTGTATTATAATATGAAAATCACGAAATTAAAGAAGAAAATATTAAAAAATTCAAACTTATAGTATACTAATATATATCAAGTTCTATAGGATAGAAATTAAAGGGGAGATATCATTTATGGACCAGAAGGGCAAACAAAAAAAGTTATCAGTATTAATAGATGCAGACAATACATCACCAGCTATTATTAGCGGGTTAATAGCAGAGATTGCAAACTATGGTGTAGCTAGTGTAAAGAGAATCTATGGGGATTGGACAAGTCCTAACTTAATGGGGTGGAAGGATATATTATTGGAATATGCAATACAGCCAATTCAGCAGTTTGGGTATACAACAGGGAAAAATTCTACTGATAGTGCAATGATCATAGATGCTATGGATTTGTTATATACAGAAAATTTAGATGGCTTCTGTATTGTATCTAGTGATAGCGACTTTACTCGTTTGGCTTCTAGAATTAGAGAATCTGGTTTAATTGTCTATGGATTTGGAGAGAAGAAGACGCCCAGACCTTTTGTGGTGGCTTGTGATAAATTTATTTATACAGAAATACTTCGTGAAAGTGACCTTTACTTTGCCTCTTCCCCAAAAAATTCCAGGGAATTAAAAAAGGATACCAGATTAGTTAATTTACTTAGAAGTGCAGTGGAAGATTCAGCTGATGAAAATGGATGGTCCCATTTAGGAAATGTTGGCCAAAATATTGCTAATAAGTCGCCAGAATTTGACCCTAGAAATTTTGGGTATAAAAAATTAGGAGAATTGATAAAAGCAACCCAGTTATTTGAAATAAATGAGCGAACTTCGGATAATTCACCTGCAAAGGCAATATATATTAGAGATAAAAGGAAAAACTTTAAAAAGTATTAGAATAAGTACATGGGGTGTGAAAGTGATTATGATAAAAAAATGGTTAAAAGATTGGATTCCAAGTTTAATAATTGCTATAATATTAAGCTTTGTGTTACAAACCTATGTAGCTCAAGCTGTAACAATCCCAAGCGAGTCAATGGTCCCAACTTTAAATATAAATGATAAATTGATTATTAATAAAATGATTAATCCAAATGATTTAGAATATGGAGACATTGTAGTTTTTTTCTCGCCTATAAAAGAAGAGGAAAGATTTATAAAGAGATTAATTGGTGTTGGAGGAGACACTATAGAGCTAAGAGAGGGATTCCTTTATAGAAATGGCGAAAAAATTGAGGAACCATATTTAGATAAGGCTATAGATTATGAATTCGGACCGGTATTAGTACCAGAAAATAACTATTTTTTTCTAGGAGATAATAGAAATAGAAGCTATGATTCACATCTTTGGCCATCCCCTTTTATAGAAGAGGGTGAAGTAATTGGTAAGGCTATATTCAGGTATTATCCTCTTAGTAAAGTAAGGAAATTTGACTAATATGGTTCAAGGGGGACTATAGTGAACAAGTGATAATGGATATTATGGGATGGTTGGATAAGCAATTGAAATAATATATAAAGTTGCAGAAAGGTTGAAATGTAATGAGCAAAAAAAAGGAAGACACAACAATAGTTATGGGGATGTCTGGAGGAGTAGATTCTTCAGTGGCTGCCCTGTTATTAAAGCAACAGGGATATAATGTGGTGGGTGTCTTTATGAAAAACTGGGATGAGCCTGATGAAGACGGAATTTGCACATCTACCATAGACTACGAGGATGTACAGGCTGTATGTAATCAAATTGGAATACCTTACTATACTGTAAATTTTGAAAAGGAATATTGGGATAAGGTATTCACTTATTTTTTAGATGAGTATAAAAAAGGGCGAACTCCTAATCCAGATGTAATGTGTAATAAGGAGATAAAGTTTAAAGCCTTTTTAGATTATGCCCTTAAAATAGGTGCGGATTATATTGCTACTGGGCATTATTGTCAGGTTGATTTTAAAGATGGCGAATATAGATTATTAAGAGGCGTTGACTCTAATAAGGATCAAACATATTTCTTATGTGCCCTAAACCAATACCAATTATCTAAGTCTATTTTTCCTATAGGTAATATTGACAAGGGTGAAGTAAGAAAAATAGCAGAGGAAAACAATCTAAAAACAGCTAGGAAAAAGGATAGCACAGGGATATGCTTTATTGGAGAAAGAAATTTTGGAGAATTTCTAAGCAATTATCTACCAGCAAAGTCAGGGGAAATACGCACCTTAGAAGGTGAAATAAAGGGTAAACATGTAGGGTTAATGAACTATACACTAGGACAAAGGAAGGGTTTAGGAATTGGAGGTTCGGGAACAGGCGAGCCTTGGTTTGTTGTAGATAAAGATTTAAAAAATAATATTTTATATGTTGTACAGGGTGATTCTCATCCTGCACTATATTCCTATGGTCTATATGCAAGTGATCTAAATTGGATAAGTGATAGCAATAAATCCTCTTCTTTTACTTGTACAGCAAAATTTCGATATCGACAGCCTGACCAAGATGTGAAAGTGGAAATTTTAGAAAACAATAGTTGTAAAGTAATTTTTGATAGACCTCAAAAAGCAATAACTCCAGGACAAGCTGTAGTATTTTATCAAGGAGAGGAATGTCTAGGAGGAGGCACAATTGATAAAATAATAAAAGGGCAGGAAGGAATTTAAGGTGGAACTATGGATTTAAGAGGTAGAATAAGATTTATTTATTTTGACTTAGATAATACATTATGGGATTTTAGAAGAAATACAAACATAGCTCTTAGAAATGTATATGATGAAAAAATATTAAAAAATAAAATTAAAATTGATTTTAATAATTTTCTAGATGTTTATACAAATTTTAATGAAGAATTATGGCGAGCCTTTGAAAGAGGAGAAACAACAGCTGAAGAGCTAAAAGTAACAAGATTTGATAAAACGATAGAAGAACTAGGAATTAGAAATCTAGTTAAGGCAGAAGAATTAAATAATTTATATATAGAAAATCTAGTACAACTACCAAATCTAATGCCTAATGCTAAGAAGATATTAGAATATTTAACACCAAATTATAGTATGGGAATTCTATCTAATGGTTTTGAAAAAGGTCAATATAAAAAAATGAATTGCTCTGGAATACTGGATTATTTCAATCCTATTATAACCTCAGATGGAGCTGGAGTGAGTAAGCCTCACCCAAAAATTTTTAATGATGCTATAGAAAAAAGTGGATTTAAAACTAGCGAAATAGCATATGTTGGAGATGACTATATAGTTGACACATTAGCAGCTAATAAAATGGGTATTTTAGGTATTCTATTAGACCCCCAAAATAGGATTAATGATAATAATATAATTAAAATAACTAATTTAATTGAACTAAAGAAATATTTTTAGAAAAATAATTTATATAAATTAAATAATTTTTAGGAGGAATAAGATGAAATTAGCTAAGTACATTGATAACACATTATTAAAGCCTAATGCAACAAAATTAGATATTGAGAAATTTGCTAGAGACTCTTTGCCCTATGATTTTGCAACCATTTGCATATTGCCTGGACATATTGAATACGCTAGAGATATTTTAAAGGGCAGTGATGTAAAAATTGCTACTGTAATTGGTTTTCCCTTAGGCTTAAACTCCACTGAAACAAAAGTCTTTGAGACAAAGGATGCAATTTATAGGGGGGCACATGAAATTGATATGGTAATTAATATATCTTGGGGGCAGGATAAAGAATATGATCTTATTAAAGAAGAAATAGGAAAAATTTATAATGCTGTTAAATCTTTAGGAAATGAATTATTATTAAAGGTTATAATTGAAACCTGTTATCTAGATAAAGAAGGAATTAAAGAGATTTGTAAAGCTTGTAAAGATATAGGTGTGGATTTTGTAAAAACATCAACAGGTTTTGGAACTGCAGGTGCTCAAATTGAGGATATAAAATTAATGAAGGAATTATTGGGTGAGAAACCACAAATAAAGGCATCAGGAGGTATTCGTAGTTACGAAGATGCAAAAGAATTCATAGATGCAGGAGCAATGCGTTTAGGTACCAGTGGTGGGTTTAATATTGTAGATAAAAGTAAGGGGTATAAATAGACCATTTAATTGAGCTAATAGGTACTAGTGGAAAAAAGCATGTTGTCTTTCCATAGTAATGAAAAAATCATAGCTAGGGAATTCACCAACTAAGTGACTTTTAATATTTTCTTTTAATGATAATATTTCCTGATCGGTTAATTTTTCCTCCACAACTACTTCAAAGATCATACTACTTTTCTCATTAGTTTGGATGATGCGGAAATCATGGAAGGATAAGCAATTAGGATAAGATAATAAAATCTCCTTTATTTTTTGATATATTTCACTTGTGATTTCACAGTCAAATTTTAAGGGGTCTGTATGGATTACTAAGAAAATATTAAATTCCTTGGCTATCTTCCTCTCTGCTGCATCAACAATATCATGGGCAATTAAAGGACTTAACTGGTCAGAAACTTCTGCATGAAGAGTTGCCATAGTTCTATTAGGACCGTAATCGTGAATAATAAGATCGTGGATGCCTTCAATACCATCAAAATGTAATATGGTTTCTTCAATCCTTTTTACTAACTCAGGATCAGGGGCTTTGCCTAATAGAGGATCTAAAGTATCTTTAGCCATGGAAAGTCCGGAATACATTATTACTAGAGCAACTATTATTCCCATATATGCATCAATTGGCAAGGATAGATGAGGAGATAGAATTATAGATAAAACCACACAGCTTGTAGCAAAAACATCGCTAAAACTATCAACTGCATTTGCAGCTAAAGATTTAGAGTTTATAATTTTACCTAATTTCTTGTTAAATATTCCCATCCATAATTTTATTACTATAGTAATTATTAAAATGATTATGCTAATACCACTAAAGGATATTTGTGCTGGATTAAAAATCCGTTGGAAAGAACTTTGCAACAACTCAAAACCAACCATTATTATAATAAGGGAGATAATAAGCGCTACAACATATTCAGTTCTACCATGACCAAAGGGATGTTCTTTGTCAGCAGGCTTTTTTGATAACTTAAATCCTAATAGGGTAATAGCACTAGAGCCTACATCAGACAGGTTGTTTACACTATCTGCAACCAATGAAATACTATTAATAGTAAATCCTAAAATAATTTTAATTGTAAATAAAAGAATATTTGCTATTACACCTACAATACCGCCTAGATATCCATATTGTGTTCTTACATCTTTAGTGTTTTTGTTTTTATTGTTTGGAACAAATTTTTTTATTAGAAATTCTGTTAGCAAAAGTATCACCTCTGTTTAGTATTAATTGAGTAACTCTTCTATTTATAACCAAGTGTATATTATTTACTCAATTAAATAAAGATTATATATGGATATTATATAAAGATTATATAAAATTTATTTAAAAATAGCGGACATTTAATATTGCAATTTATAAGATTATATAAAAAGATTATATAAAAACAAAAAAACCTTTGACAAATTTTTTTTAAGATGATATACTGTAAAAGTACTCAAAAAAACAACGCGGGGTGGAGCAGCTGGTAGCTCGTCGGGCTCATAACCCGGAGGTCGCAGGTTCAAATCCTGTCCCCGCAACCAATTATGATAGTAAGTTCTAAATCTGAAAGGATTTGGATTTTTTTTTGCCTAAAATTACTGCAATATTTCCCCTAGAGTCATCCTGGGATATGTTATAATAAAAATAAATTGTTAAATAATTGTACTAATTAAAATAGTTTATAGGAGGATATGAAAAGTGTTAAAAATGATTAATATTGATGTTGATCTAGATGGGGACAATGGAAAGGATCAGGTTTTAAATAAAATAAATCTAAGTTTAGAAAGAAATAAAATATATGTAATGACTGGTCCAAATGGTGGAGGCAAATCTTCTATAGCCAAATCCATTATGGGTATACATAAACCCTCTAGCGGAAAAATTTTTCTAGACGAAGTAGATATAACTGATATGAGTATTAGTGAAAGGGCAAGACAGGGTATTGGATATGCATTTCAAACACCTGCCAAATTTAAGGGTCTAAAGGTAAGGGATATGCTTCAACTAGCCGCTGGAGAAAATAAAATTGACCTCTGTGAAATTCTTTATGATGTAGGATTATGTGCACAAGATTATCTAGATAGGGAAATAAATTCAACATTTTCCGGAGGAGAGCTAAAGCGGATTGAAATAGCCAGTATATTATCTCGAAAATTAAAAGTGGCTGTTTTTGATGAACCAGAAGCTGGAATAGACCTATGGAGTTTTCAAAGATTGACAGAAACCTTTGTAAAGATGCATGAAAAGTATGATACCACAATAGTTATTATTTCCCATCAAGAGAGGATATTAAGGTTAGCAGATGTAGTTATAATGGTCGACAATGGAACTATAAGTGAAATAACTAGTAAAGATAAAGTTCTTAAAGATATATCACACCTGGATTCAGGATGTGAGCTCAGAGACAATTGTATTAAAGGAGGCATTGAAGATGCTGAGTGTATTAGATAAAAAATTATTAGAAGAAGTGGCAGATTTACATGATGTACCCCAAGGAGCATACAATATTAGAAAAAACGGTGAAGGAATTAGTAAAAATAATACAGCTAATATTGAAATTGTCACAAAAAAAGACAAACCTGGCATCGATATTATAATAAAACCAGGGACAAAGGGAGAAAGTGTACATATCCCAGTAATACTTTCCCATGAAGGATTAAATGATATAGTATATAATACCTTTGAAGTGGGAGAGGGTTCAGATGTGATAATTGTTGCAGGCTGTGGTATTCACAATCCAGGGAGTAAAAAAGCACAACATGATGGAGTGCATGAATTTTTCGTGCGTAGAGGAGCCCATATGAAATATATTGAGAAGCATTATGGTGAAGGAGAAGGCAGTGGAAAGAGAATATTAAATCCTAAGACTATAATTGAAGTAGAGGAAGATGGAGTAGTAGAACTAGAAATGGATCAAATAAAGGGTGTGGATCAGACTGTAAGAGATACAGAGATAATACTTCATAAAAATTCACGATTGATTGTAAGTGAGAAATTACTTACTTATTTAGACCAAAGTGCGCAGTCTAACATTATAGTAGAATTGCTAGGAGAGGATTCTAGTGCTCAAATAATTTCACGCTCAGTTGCTAAGGATGATTCTAGACAAGTCTTTCACTTGAGCTTAAAAGGGCATACGAAATGTCGTGGACATATACAATGTGATTCTATAATTATGGACAAGGCTCAAGTATCTTCTATACCTGAAATTTCTGCCTATCATTCAGATGCTCAATTAATTCATGAGGCAGCTATTGGTAAGATTGCATCTGATCAACTTACAAAGCTTATGACCTTGGGACTTTCAGAAAAAGAAGCAGAGGATACTATTTTACAAGGATTTTTAGGATAATTTTCTTATATTACAAAGTTGACAAGTTTCTATGTTTATAGTATATTTAACATAATTACAAATAAAAGATAGAGGTGCAGTTTTAAAGAGTAAACCATGGAGGTGGCACTATGAAGTGGTTTGAAAGGGAAAACTGCCGAAGTGTATAGTAATGCCAAAGGCTATATACTGGGGTTGGACATAATATGTTCAATACTGTCACAAATATTTCTAAAAAATATTTGTGGAGGGCTATCGACAAAGGGTATAGTTGAATAACACCTTGGGTCAGATAGAACCCCAGGTGTTTTTTGTTTTAAAATAAAAAAAGGAGGAAAAGAATGAAGAAAAAAGGCTTAATTTTATTTTTAGTGTTATTATGTATTTTTTTATCTAGCAATACAGTTTTAGCTGCTGAGGCAGAAGAAACAGTTTCTTATGGCTGGTTTTCTATTATACCACCTTTAGTAGCTATTACATTAGCATTCATTACTAAGAATGTTGTACTTTCATTATTTATAGGGATATTTTCAGGTGCTTTTATATTGCAATTAGCAGATAGTAATTTTATTATGGCTATAGTGCAAGCATTCTTAAGTATAGTAGATTATGTATTAGCATCATTATCAGACTCATGGAACGCAGGAATTATCCTTCAGGTGTTGACTATTGGAGGACTAATTGGGTTGGTAGCCAAGATGGGTGGAGCAAAAGCAGTTGCTGAAAGCTTAGCAAAAAAAGCAAAAGGACCAGTTAGCGCTCAAATTATTACTTGGATATTAGGTATTTTAATATTCTTCGATGATTATGCAAACTCATTAATCGTTGGTCCTATTATGAGACCAGTTACTGATAAAATGAAAGTTTCTAGAGAGAGGCTAGCCTTTGTTGTAGATGCAACTGCAGCGCCTATTGCAGGGATTGCACTTATATCAACATGGGTTGGATATGAAATAGGATTAATCAACGATGCATATGCATCAATCGGACAAACAGTTAATGCTTATGGAGTATTTATTGATACTATACCATATCGTTTTTACAATATCTTAATGCTTTTATTTGTTTTATGTACTGCATTTTTCCTTAAAGAGTTTGGTCCTATGTTAAAGGCTGAGCGTAGAGCAAGAAAATATAATAAAGTAATTGCAGATGGATCAACTCCAATGGTAGCTGATGATATTGAACAATTAGAACCAATCGAAGGGAAAAAATTAAATGTATGGAATGCTATAATACCTATAGGTTCCTTGATTGTATTTGCATTTATAGGTTTTTACTATAATGGTTTTAATGAAATTATGGGTGGAGAAGATGCTGTACTAATTGAACTTCTTCAAAACAGTCCTGCATCCTTTGCAGCAATAAGAGAGACCTTTGGGGCTTCTGATGCTAGTGTTGTATTATTTCAAGCAGCATTAATCGCTAGTATTATAGCTATGATTATGGGAGTATCTCAAAAACTTTTCAAAATTGGCGAAGCAATTGATATTTGGGTAAAAGGCATGAAATCCTTGGTTATTACAGGAGTTATTCTTTTATCAGCATGGTCATTGAGTGGAGTTATAGGTGATTTAGGGACAGCTGATTTCCTTGTATCTATGTTATCAGATACTATGCCAGCATTTTTATTACCATCTATAATATTCATATTAGGAGCAATTATTTCCTTTGCAACAGGAACATCCTATGGAACAATGGGTATATTAATGCCATTGGCTATTCCCTTAGCAGCAGCATTGTCACCAGATCCAAACTTCGTAGTTATGTCAGCGGGTGCAGTATTAACTGGAGCAATATTCGGAGATCATTGTTCTCCTATATCAGATACAACTATTCTATCATCTATGGGAGCAGCATCTGATCATTTAGATCATACAAAAACACAATTACCCTATGCAATTACTGTAGCTATTCTTACAGTTGTAGTTGGATATATTCCAGTTGCGTTAGGATTATCAATTTGGATTGTACTTCCACTAGCAATGGTAGCCACTGCGGCATTTGTATACTTTGTGGGCAAACCTATTGATGAGGGTGATGCATATACTGTAGTTCCAGGAAAAAAAGAATAATTTAAATCTAAATTTAATAAAAGAATCCTTCTTTTAGGGATTCTTTTTTTATTTTAATAAATGTATAAAAATGTAAATAAATGAAATAATATAGATGAAATAATTAGGGTTAACAAAAGGAGGTTTATAAATGAGAAGATTTGCATTAGCTTTAGTAATTATTGGAGCAATAAATTGGGGCCTTATAGGATTGTTTGGCTTTAACCTAGTAGAAACAATTTTTGGAGAGATGAGTTGGTTAAGTAGAATAATATATGTTCTGGTAGGCTTAGCTGGGGTATATAGCTTTACAATATTTGGCCAAATCAAAGAATAAAGAAAATTCCTGCCAGGGCAGGATTTTTCTTTAATAAAAAAGAATAAATAATACTTTGAAATAATAATTGATTATTATAATTAAGAAAATATAATTTTTATATATTACTAGTTTAATAAAAAAGTTTATATAAATATATAAATAAAGAAGGAACTTTTAAATGCATATAGAATTATATTATTAACAAAGGTTTTTAAATATATAGAAAGAGGTGGTTGGCCATGATAAGTATTGTTTGTGGTAAAAAGGGAAGCGGTAAGACAAAAAAGTTGCTTGAAATGGCAAATAACTCTGTTGTAACTGCTAAGGGAGAAATTGTTTTTGTAGATTTAAAGGAAAAGTCAATTTATGATCTAAATCGTAATATTAGATTTATAAATGTAAAAGAATTTTCCATTAATAACTCAGATAGTTTTTATGGATTTGTGAATGGGTTAATTGCGGAGAATTATGATATAGATGAGATTTATGTTGATAATTTATTAAATATAATAAATACTAATTTGCATGACCTGGAGCTCTTTTTGAATAATCTTAGGAAGATTGGTGAAAAGTTCCAGGTTAATTTTGTATTAAGTGCTAATTGTGAAGAAGATGAAGTGCCTTCCTTTATCAATGATTATATTGTAGCCCTAACTTAATACTAATTATTAAAATAAATCCAACATATGTATCCCAACAGGGTACAAATGTTGGATTTTATTAAAGTGCTTAAAGTATTTAACATATGATATAATTAAACTCAGAAATGTTGATTTATAAGATAAAGAAGGTGTGTCATGGAAAAGGAGAAGCCCATATATAGAATTTATTCACAATATCTAAAGGAGCTTTATGGAGAGAAGGTATACAAAATTCCTATAAATTTACCTGTTACTTGTCCTAATAGAGATGGCACTATAGCTAGTGGGGGATGTACTTATTGTGGTGAAGAGGGAACGGGATATGAAAATCTTTCAAATAATATAAGTGTAGAACAGCAAGTAAAGACAAATATTGAATACATAGGGAAAAAGTATAAGGCTAATAAATTCATTGCTTATTTTCAAAATTTCACAAATACATATTTGCCAATTGATTCATTCGAACAATATATGAGGGCAGCTTGTCATAATGAAGTAGTAGAATTGTCTATTTCCACCAGACCAGATTGTATTAGAAATGAATATCTTTTGTTTTTGGAACAATTATCAAAGGAAAAGGATATTAGGATTACAATAGAATTAGGTTTACAAACTGTAAATTATCATACCTTAGATAAAATTAATAGAGGTCATTCTTTAGCCGAGTTTATTGATGCTGTTCTTAGGATTAAGAAGTATGGTTTTCAAATATGCTGTCATTTAATACTAAACCTTCCATGGGATAAAGAAATAGATGTTATAGAAAGTGCAAAAATTCTCTCTGCTTTAAACATAGACTTTATTAAGCTTCATTCTTTATATATTGAGAAGAATACTGTGATGGGAGAACAATATGATAGGGGAGAAATTCAACTAATCACCAAGGATGAATATGTTAACAGAGTTATTATGTTTCTTGAATATTTATCACCAGATATTGTCATGCAAAGGCTAATAGGTAGAGCACCTGAAGAAACAACATTGTTTATGAATTGGAATACTAGTTGGTGGAAAATAAGGGATCAAATTTTAGAGGAAATGCATAAAAGATCTACCTTTCAAGGAATAAAATTTGAATATCTTCATGGGACTGCAATGAAGAAATTTATAAAATCCTAAATTTTTATAAGATTTAAAAAGAAAGGAAGATATCTATTGGAAGCAAAAGATTGGGAAAAATTTTTTATTCCATATGAGCAAGCAGTTGATGAATTAGTTATTAAATTTGAAATTTTAAAAAAACAACATATAACATTAGGAGAATACTCACCTATCGAACTAGTATTAGGGAGGGTGAAGAAACTTTCAAGTATATTGGAAAAAGCAAGGAAAAATAATTTTTCTTTAGATATTGTAGAAAAGAAAATAGATGATATTGCAGGAATAAGGATTATATGTCAATTTGTTGATGATATAGACAAGGTAGTGGAACTTATTAGAAATAGAGATGGGAAGGATTTAAACATTATATGTGAAAAGGATTATATAAATAATAAAAAAGAGAGCGGATATAGGAGCTATCATATTATTATAAAATATCCAGTACAATATGCATTAGGTCATAAAGATCTTTTAGCTGAAATTCAAATTAGAACTATGGCAATGAACTTTTGGGCAACTATAGAACATTCATTGAATTATAAGTATAAGGAAAATATTCCCGAAAATGTGCGCAAAAGACTAAAAAATGCAGCGGAAGCAGCTTTTCTTTTAGATCAGGAAATGTTTGAAATTAGAAAAGAAATTAGAGACGCTCAAAAATTATTTAATATTAGATCAAGTACAATCTCACAAATACTCCATCATATAAAGATACTTTATCAAGATGGTAAACTAGATCTAGCAGAGAAATATCAAAATGTTTTTGCAGAATTATGGGAAAAAGGAGACCTAACAATGCTTATGAGTTTAGAGGTTGAGCTTGAAAATTTAGTTGAGGATTGAGAATTGATATTAATAAAAAACCAACATCCTTTTATTAAGGTAGTTGGTTTTTATTGTTTTATCTAAATTCTATTGCTAGATCCTAATACATTTTTTATCTTATGCTGTACCATATCTTGTATTGCTTGTCTTCCAGGTCCTAAGTATTTTCTTGGATCAAATGCTTCAGGATTTTCAACAAATGTTTTTCGTATAGAAGCAGTCATTGCAAGGCGAAGATCTGTATCTATATTAATTTTACAAACTCCTAGTTTAGCAGCTTGACTTAACATTGACTCTGGAACGCCCTGTGCACCAGGTACTTGACCACCATATTTATTTGTTAATTCTACAAATTCTTTGGGGACACTTGAAGCACCATGTAATACTATTGGAAAATTAGGTAATAATTTTGATATTTTTTCTAGTCTTTCAAAATCTAATTTTGGTTCTCCTTTAAATTTGAAAGCTCCATGACTTGTTCCGATGGCAATTGCAAGGGAATCAACCCCAGTTCTTTCAACAAATTCTACAGCTTCATCAGGATCTGTGAATGCAGCATCCTTTTCACTTACATTAACAGCATCCTCAATACCTGCTAAGCGTCCTAGCTCCGCCTCAACCACTGCTCCTTTTGAATGGGCATATTCTACTACTTTTTTAGTTAAAGCAATATTCTCCTCAAAGGGATGATGTGAACCATCAATCATTACTGAAGTAAAACCATCGTCTACACAAGCTTTACATATATCGAAGTCCTCACCATGGTCTAAGTGTAATACAATAGGAAGACCAGTTTCTTCAATAGCTGCTTCTACAAGTTTTTTTAGATAAATAGGATTAGCATATTTTCTAGCACCTGCAGATACTTGTAAAATTAAGGGGGATTTTTCGATCTGGGCAGCACCTACAATACCCTGAATTATCTCCATATTATTAACATTAAAAGCACCTACAGCATACTTACCTTCATAAGCTTTTTTAAACATTTCTTTCGATGTAACTAGTGGCATATGTATATTCCTCCATTCTTAAATTTTAATAACTATAGTATACTATAGTTATTGTGAAATACAAGGTGTAATTATTGTCCCACAATAGTTTATATACCCTAAAATCATAAAAAATATTAGCTTCCTATAATATAAAAAATCCACCTACTAAGGTGGAATAAGTTATTCAATAGAAGTATACCCACTATAATAATGTATATGTTCATCATTAAAGGATACTATCCCCCAATAACTATGATAATGTCCCTTTGAACAAAAAATAGCTGGACCTGTAAAATTTGTTATATAATGAAAGTGTTCATCTTCTCGTGATGTCTTAGCTTCCATAAGATGTATATGATCATTAGTTGTATTAATCATTTTTATAGTTTTATCGTGATAAGAATGAAAATGCCCATCATCAAATGTTGTATTCCCTCGTATATAGTGATTATGATAACCTATAGAATCCTTTTTTCCCATAATATGCCTCCTTTACATTTCATTTTCCTTAATTACAATATATTCAATAGGTTGTTTTTTGTGATTTTTTTATACTTGTGATTAAAAAAACACATATATGCAAATACCTAAGTTTATTAAAATCTTAAATGGGAACTATAATTAATAAAAAAGAAAGAGGTTAAAAAATGGATGCTAGATTATTGATCATATCCATAGTACCAAGTATAATTTTGGCACTATGGATATATTTTCATGATAAATATGATAGGGAACCTTTAGGCTTAGTAATAAAGACATTTTTTTATGGGACATTAATCATTTTTCCAACTTTATATATAGAAAAATTTCTCCTATCTTTAAATGTATTCAATGGATTATTTGGAAGTATTTATACTGCATTTATTGTAGCAGGATTGACAGAAGAATTTTTTAAAAGGCTAATCGTATTAAAAACTATATATCATCATGAGGAATTTAACGAAAGGTTAGATGGAATTGCATATTCAGTTTATGCAGCCCTTGGATTTGCAACCATTGAAAATATCATGTATGTAACAAACAATTACTTTGCAAACCCTCTTGTAGGTCTTTATAGGGGTATTTTTTCAGTTCCTGCGCATATTTTGTTTGCAATTACCATGGGCTACTATCTATCTCTAGCTAAATTTTGTGGTAATGTTTATGATAAAAAAAGATATCTTTCAAAATCCTTATGGATACCTGTTATATTTCATGGTATCTTCAACTTTATTTTATTATCTAAAATATCAATATTAATGGTTATATTTATACCTTTCGTTATATATCTTTGGATAATTAATATAAGAAAACTTAAAGAGTACACAAAGGAATCAAAAATGGAACATATGAATTATAAAAATAAGTAGGATAAAATCAACTAGATCCACAAAAAACATTCTATAAAGCTTGAAAACTTACTAAGCAAGACAGTTTAAGCATTATCAAGAACTTTTAATCTTTATATTAAAGTAAATGATTGATGGTTTAATTATTTTATAATTATGATACAATATTGAAAAGGGAGAATTTTACATAGAATAAGGAGTAAATATGAAGGAATTGATTATAACACCAAATGAGGCTGAGCAGAGAATAGACAGATTCTTAAAAAAGTTTATTCCTAAAGCTTCTAAGGGATTTATATATAAAATGATAAGAAAAAAGAGAATAAAAATAAATGGAGTAAGAGTATCACCTGACTATATATTACAAATAGATGATACAATACAACTTTACCTTAGCGAAGATACCATCGAAGGTTTTAGAGATATTAAACAAATAATCTCATTTGAACAGTTAATGGATATAGTTTATGAGGATGATAATATTCTTTTAGTAAATAAACCTAAGGGGTTATTAGTACATGGAGATTATAAAGAAAATAAAAACACCCTCATTAATCAAATTTACTATTACTTAAATAAAAAGGGTACCTATAAGCCTAAAGAAGAAAACACATTTTCTCCAGCCTGTTGTAATAGATTGGATAGAAATACCAGTGGGATTATTATAGTAGCTAAGAATTATCCAAGTCTACAGGCTGTAAATTCCATGATAAAAGAGGATAAAATAGTAAAGAAATATCTAGCTTTAGTAAAGGGCAGGTTATATAAAAAAGAAGATTTAAAAGGTTTTATTTTGAAAGATAGAAAAACAAATAAAGTAGAGATTATTCCTCAAGAGAAAAAAGGATCTAAATTTATACATACAAAATACAATCCAATAATACACAATGAAAATTTTACTTTGTTAGAAATAAATCTAATTACAGGACGCTCACATCAAATAAGGGCACATCTTGCCAGTGAAGGATACCCAATTATAGGTGATTATAAATATGGAAATAAAGAAGTTAATAGTATTTTTTATGATAAATTTAAATTGAATTCTCAATTTTTACATGCTTATTTTATACAATTTCAAAAGTGCCCTTCTTTCTTAACTTATCTAGAGGGGAAAAGCTTTAAAGTATCACTTCCTAATGATTTGAAAAAAATAACAGGTACTATGGGTTGGGAGGAAAAATAGTGGCTTATTGGAATAGTAGAGGCCTAAGGGGTAATACCTTAGAAGAGCTTATTAATATAACTAATGACAATTATTTAAAAAAGAATTTAGCAATAATACAAAAAATACCTACTTTAATAAAACCAGTAGAATTTGATAAAACTAAGGGAATTATAAAGCTTGCCTATTTTGAACAAAAAAGTTCTGTTGACTATATGGGAAATGTACAAGGTATTCCTATATGTTTTGATGCAAAGGAAACTACAAAAAAGAGTCTTCCAATTTCTAATATTCATGCTCACCAAATTGATTTTATGGAGAACTTTACAAAACAAAACGGAATAGCTTTTATTATTGCTTATTTTCAGTCAATAGATGAATACTATTTTATACCCTTTGAAGACTTAAAGGTTTTTTGGGATCGAGCCCAAAAGGGAGGAAGAAAATCTATTTCCTTTCAAGAATGTAATCCTGAGTTTAAAATTCAAAATAATAAAGGTGTATTTATACATTACTTGGATATTTTAAATAGATATTTAGTACTTAGGGAGGAAAGGGAGGAGAAGCTAATTTGAAAGAAATAATTATATATACTGATGGTGGCTGCCGGGATAATGGAGCAAAGGTAAATGTAGGTGGTATTGGGGTTGTACTTATTTATCCTGAAAAAGATTATATTAAGGAATATCGTGAAGGATACAAAAACACAACAAATAATCAAATGGAATTATTGGCTGTCATTAAAGGCTTAAAGATGTTAAAGGAGCCCTGTAAGGTTATTTTACATAGCGATTCTGCTTATGTTGTTAATGCATTTCAACAGAAATGGATTGAAGCATGGAGGCAAAAGGGGTGGACTAGAGGAAAAAGCGGTGAACTAAAAAATAAGGAGCTTTGGATAGAATTATATGAATTGACTGGTATCCATAGGGTGGAATTTAAAAAGGTGAAGGGTCATGCTGATGACCAATACAATAATCGCTGTGATGAATTAGTGAACATTGCAATGGATGAGATAACAGAACAGAATATTTTTTAGAGGAGGTATTTTATGGGTCAAGAAAGACTAATAACCGTAACTTTTTCTGACGGTACAAAGGAGAAATATCCAGCAGGGTTAAGTTTATTAGAATTAAGTCAAAAAAAACAAAAATTATATAAAACCCTTATCGTAGCGGCAAAGGTCAATATGGACCTTAAGGAACTTTTTTATAAGCTAGAGAAGGATGCACGGGTGGAGTTTTTAGATTTAACAACCCAGGATGGAATAAGGATATATCAAAGGAGCCTTATCTTTGTAATGATTAAGGCTGCTAGAGATTTGTTTCCAAAACGCCAGCTATGGGTTGAACATTCCTTAGGCAGAGGAATATATTGTGAACTACATGGAGAAAAAGCACTTACTAAAAGCGAAGTAAATCAAATTAGAAGAAGGATGAAAGAGATTATACAATTGGATTTACCTATTAAAAAGGAGAAGGTTACTACAAAACAAGCCATAGACATTTTTAATAACAATAACGAATTTAATAAGGTAAATCTATTAAGATATCGCAAAGATAATTTAATAAGTATGTACACACTAGAAGATTATAGCAATTATTTTTATGGTTTTATGGTTCCAAGTACAGGTTTATTAAGAAACTTTGATGTAAAATTCTACCTTCCTGGTCTTGTATTACTTAAGCCTACCATTCAAAGTCCAGAGGAGGTAGCAAGTTTCATAGAACAAAAGAAGTTATTTTCCATTTTTAGAAAGTATGAGCAATGGGGGGAAATTTTAGAAGTTAATGATGTTGCTGTTTTAAATGAAAGCATAGAAACAGGCAAAATAAATGAGTTGATAAGGGTAGCTGAAGCAAATCATGAAAAGAGAATAAGTAGAATAGCAGATGAAATTTATAAAAATATAGATCATAAAAGAATAATATTAATTGCTGGTCCATCCTCCTCAGGAAAAACTACATTTGCCAATAGACTTTCTACCCATCTAAAAATTAATGGTTTAAAACCTGTTGCTATTTCACTAGATGATTATTTTGTAGATCGAGAATTTACTCCTATAGATGAAAAGGGTGAATATGATTTTGAAAGCATTGAGGCAATAGACATTGGTTTATTTAATGATCAATTAATAAATTTAATACAAGGACAGGAGGTACATGTACCTCAATTTAATTTTGTTACTGGCAAAAGAGAATATAATGGGCATATTCTTAAACTTAAAAATAATGAGCCTATTATTATTGAAGGAATTCATGGACTAAATGAAAGATTAACAAGGGAAATACCTCAGGAAAACAAATATAAGATCTATATTAGCGCATTAACCCAGTTAAATATAGACCAACACAATAGAATACCTACAACAGATACACGACTGATTAGAAGAATGGTAAGGGATAATAAATATAGAAACAATGATGCACTTAGGACTATGAAATTCTGGCCTTCTGTAAGAAGAGGAGAGGAGAAAAACATTTTTCCCTATCAAGAGGAAGCAGATATTATGTTTAATTCAGCATTATTTTATGAATTGGCTGTATTAAAAAAATATGCCGAACCATTATTAAGGGAAATACCTCAAGATAGTCCATATTTTAGTGAAGCTAAAAGATTACTGAAATTTTTAAAATATTTTATAGCCATAGAAGACGAAAGTTCTATTTTACAAAATTCTATATTAAGGGAATTTATAGGAGGAAATATCTATCATGCATGATGATAGAATAAGTGATAATTAGTTTTTTATAATCAGCACCATTTAAAACTTTAGATGGTGTTATTTTTTTATAATTCTAGTAAGTTGGTATTGTTCATAGGGTTCAAATATTACTGTTTTTTATAATTACTTTAGAAATCCGCTATAAGGTTTTTTTTGTAAAAATATGATATAATAAATAATTGCTAACTGAGAGTTAACATGATAAAAAAGGGGGCTTATAAATGCAAACTAAAGTAGAAAAAATATTTAAAGGTATTAACCCTCTAAGATTTACTATTTTCTCTGGGTATAAATCAATAATAATTAGTTTTATGCTATCAGCAGGGATTTTTTATTTGGTTAGATTTTTACAAAATCAAATATATCAAATATATATAGCAGAATATTACTTAGTTATTCATACAATTATAGAGTTTGCCACTATTATCATGTATATAGCCAGTTTTTTAGTTATATTTTATGTTGGTGAAAGAGATAGAAGGCTAAGAATGAAGGTACTAGCTGGGGTATTACTTTTTGTAGGTGGTATTGATTTCTGGCATACTTTTTCCTATGATGGTATGCCTGGTTTATTCGTTGAAAGCTCAGTACAGTCAGCTACTCTATATTGGATTATTGGAAGATTGGGATTTGCAGGAGGAATATTGTTTAGTAGCTTCATCTCAATAAGAGTAAAGATTCAGAACATAAAAAGATGGATTGTAGCTGGTATCCCTCTTTTTCTATCTTTATTTCTACTTATTTTTATAAGTTATTTTCCAGATAGCTTCCCAGTGTTATTTATTGAGGGGTATGGACTTACAAAAATAAAGCAGGTTCTAGAATATATAATTATATTTATGCTTATTATTGCTTTTGTTAATTTTGCCAAAGAATATAATAGAACTAATTCAGAGGTATTACCATTATTTCTATCAGCTCTAATTATTAGTATATTTTCAGAACTAGCCTTTGTAAGCTATTTTAATGTATATGATACTTACAATCTTTTAGGACATATTTATAAATTGATTGCTTCCTATATGATATTTAAGGTATTATTTATTTTTAATATTAATTTCCCCTATAATAAGTTAGATAAGGCTGAAAGGGAAATAAGTAAATATGCTAATAATCTAGAGCAATTAGTAGAACTTAGAACAGAGGAAATTAATGAAGTAAATCAAGAAATGATAAGAGACCTTGAATATGCAAAGACTATACAAAAGGCAATAATGTCAGTTAAACATGAACAATATGGCAATATGGAAGTTTATAGTGAATATATTCCCTATGAAAAGGTAGGTGGGGATTTTTATGGTTTTAAGGATTTAAGTGAAGAACATCTAGCTTTTTTTATTGGGGATGTAGCAGGTCATGGAATACCTGCAGCTATGATGACTATATTTATGAATCAAACAATTGTTACAGAAAAAATATTTCAAAGTGGATTTAATAAAATATATACACCTAAAGAGGTATTAATAAATCTTTATAGAGAATATAATGATACGGATTTCCCAATAGAAATGTATGCTGTTATGATTTATGGAATATATAATAAAAAGACAAATAACCTGATTTTTTCCTCAGCAGGATTAAATACCTATCCCCTAATTTACAAAGAAAATGCCGAAGTAGAAACATTAGAACATACAGGATTTCCTATTTGTAAGTTTAATAAAAATTATTTACCGGATTATAAAAATTATGAGGTGCCACTGAATAATGGCAACAAGGTTTTATTCTACACTGATGGAATTATTGATGTATCTAATAGAAAAGGAGAATTCTTTGGTGAGGATAGACTTATTATGTTATTTAGGGAATTTGGACATCTTTCCCCAGAGAAACTTTCCCAGGAAATACTTAATGAATTAAGAGAGTTTGCCCAAGGAGTTAAATTAAATGATGATGTACACTATTTTATTATGGATGTTAAATAATTCAGATAATAAAAAATGTAAAGCAGGGGGAGCATATCACTATCCCCTGCTTTTTTATCTATAATCCACTAAATAATGGTACAGAATTTTTGTTTGTATCCTTTAAGTCTTTTTTACATATGGTATTTAAATTCATTAAATATAACATGGGACAAAATCTAGTAACACCTTCTGCCACCTTTCCACTACCTATGGCAATCTTAATAGGTGATTTTACGATAATTCCCGTACCAAGCATTGCTAAGCCTAAAGTAATTCGAATATATGCATCTAAAGTACCAACATTTTTTTTCATTGTTTTCCTCCTTTCATTTTCTAATAGTATTTGATAAATTAAAAAGTATATTAAAGGAAAACAATGTAAAAATTAAAATTCAAAATATTTATTAAAATCAATTGAATAATCCTTCGGAAAATAGGAACCAGTTTTTCTATCTAGTAGATATCTTTTCTTATAATAGTCACCCTTTAGATTATGAAGGATATCATTTATAGCAGATAAAAAACTATCTACTTCTTTTAAGCTATTATACATTCCAAAGCTTACTCTTACCATTCCCACTACATTATAAAAATTAGAATGTAGTATCTGTTTTTGCTGCATATAAATTTTATGTGTATTAAGGCCTAAGAGTTCATGAATATAAGGGTGAGCACAAAAACATCCACTTCTAACAGCAATACCATATTCATAACTGAGTATGGCTGAAACTAAAGCATGATTTAGTTCTTTTATATTAAAGGTTATAACACCAACTCTTTTATCCGGGGAAAGGGAATATAGATCACCATAAAGGATTATTTTTGGATTATCCTTTAGATTTTTTATTATTTTATTGGTTAATGCAAATTCATGTTTAGCTATTTCATCCATATTTAGTTCATCTAATATATCCATAGACTTTTTTAACGCAATTGCTCCTATTGTATTTGGTGATCCAGCTTCATCCTTTTCAGGAGGCTGTGCCCAATACACTCTTTGAGCAGTGACGCTTTTTATTGTTCCACCACCGCTATACTCAGGAGCTCCTTTCTGGAAGGTTTCTTTATTGCCAATGAGAGCACCTCCTCCAAAGGGGGCGTACATTTTATGACCAGAACAGGCTAAATAATCTATATGACTGGGATGATCATTCGAAAGCATATTAATTTTCCTATGGGGGGCTAATTGTGCAGCATCTACTAAAATAGGAATGCCCTGGTTATGTGCCATACTTGCAATTTCATAAATAGGATTTATTTGTCCTGTTACATTAGAAGCTCCTGTAAAGGTAATAAGTTTTATTTTTGTATTGTACTTTTTTAGAAGTGACTCCAAATGGTTTACATCTAATCCTCCCTTATTATTTATTTTTATATGCTCTAGGTTACATTTAGGCCGCCAGGGAAGATCGTTTGAATGATGTTCCATAATACTTGTAAGTACAACATCATCTTTTTGTAAATTTAAGCGAAAGGATAGTTTATTTATTGCTTCTGTAGTATTTTTTGTAAAGATAATACTATTATCCTTCGTATTTGCTCCAAAAAACCTTCCAGTCCTCTCATGACATATATCATATAATTGGGTTGAAAGAATTGATTTAAAACCAGTTCCTCTATGTACACTAGAATACCAAGGAAAGTAATTTATAATATAATCGGCTACAGGCTTAAGTATTGGTGTACTAGCTGCATTATCAAAATTAATACACTTTATATGTTTGTTATTTATTATTGGAACCTCAATATCATTTCCTATAATATATTTTTGGATATTCTTAATTGTATACTTTTTATTAAAAAGCATTGTATTTCCCCTTTCTTTTATAAATATCAATTCACATTTTTTGCAAGTGACTACCAACAAAACTTAATCATAATTTGTGCTTTTTTTGAGAGTGTGAAAACTTATGAATAATTTATGAAAATATAGGTAGTAATGTATAATAGAGTAAGAACATTAATTTATTGTATGCAATTTATTAATTTATGGTTCATTATAGTACATGCATAGGTGGGTGATTTTATGAAAAGGATTAAACTAATTTACAATCCAATATCTGGAGATGGTGGGTTTAAAAACGAATTGGATTTAGTTATAAAAAATTTCCAGGAAAATGGATACTTGGTAGAGATGCTGAGAACAGATAAAAATGGGATGGAATGTGATTTTTTCAATCAATCAATTTCTTCCTGGGAAAATACTATTATAGTGGTAGCTGGCGGGGATGGAACAGTAAGTCAAGTTGTAAACATTATGATAAAAAACCAAATTCAATCACCATTAGGGGTTATTCCAATGGGTACTGCAAATGATTTAGGCAGTTATTTGGGTATGTCTAGAAATATTGAAGAATGCTGTAAAACAATAATAGAGAATAACCAAATAAAGATGGATATAGGGATGATAAATGATAACTACTTTATAAGTGTTGCTAGTGGCGGACTTGTGGCGACTGTACCCCAGGCAACTGATGTTAGATTGAAGAATACCTTAGGAAAATTAGCTTATTATTTAAAAGGATTAGAAGAGATTCCTACTTTTCGTCCTATTTCAATTTCATTAGAAAGTCCAGATTATCAATATGAAGGAGAATTACTTTTCTTTTTAATATTAAACGGACAATTTGCAGGGGGCTTTAAAAAAATTGCCCCAAGGGCTTCTATAATCGATGGAAAATTCGATGTAATACTTTTTAAAAACAGTAACTTGCCTGTTCTTGCAAGATTATTTGTAAAGTTGTTAAGAGGAGAACATATAAATGATCCTAATGTTATATTTTTTCAAACAAATGAACTTGTAATAAAGCCATATTGCAATAAAAATTCAATAATGATAGATGTAGATGGAGAGGCAGGTCCAATTCTACCCTTATTTATAAAAAACAAATCTAAATCAATATCAATGATAGTATCAGAGGATAGAAAAGATAAAATTTAGGGTTATTTTTGAATCTTATTATTAGAAGGAATTTCTAAGGATATGTAGAATTAAATACATAGTTGAGTTATATAAAGATTTATAAACAGGGGGATGGGATGCATAAAGTAAAAGAAAAAGATGCAAAAATTAAACCATATTTTATGCTGTTACTAGGGGTAGTTGCTTCATCATTTTCTGCAATATTTATAAGGGGATCATTAAATTCTGGTACCCCAGCTTTGATCATTGCATTTTATAGACTTGCTATTTCGTCGATTATTCTAATTCCCTATACATTAAAATATAAGTTAAATGAAATTGTAAAAATTACAAAAAGTGACATTGCGTTATCATTGCTAAGTGGATGTTTTTTGGCACTACATTTTATTTCATGGATTAGTTCCTTTCAATTTACATCCACATTTGGCTCACTGGTTTTGATGTCTTTGCAGCCAATTTATGTTGTTATTGCATCTTATTTTATTTTTAGTGAAAAAATATCATTTAGGACAATGATTGCGGGATTTATTGCGATATTAGGAAGTGTTATTATTGGCATTAGTGACTTTGCATTAGGAAAAGAATCTCTCCGAGGGGATATTTTAGCATTATTAGGAGGATTATTTTTAGCAGGATATTTTTTATGTGGCAGAGATTTAAGACAAAGATTATCTATATTTCCTTATATTTCTTTAGTTTATGGGAGTTGTACATTAATTTTATTAATAGTAGGATTAGTAAATGGTGTTTCCTTTTATCCTTATTCAAGTTTTAATTTTTTAATGTTTTTTGCATTAGCTGTTATATGTACGATTTTTGGACATACGGTATTTAATTGGGCATTAGAATATATTCCTGCAGTGATTATATCAGTAGCCCTATTAGGCGAACCTATAGGTTCAGGAATATGGGCTTTTCTAATTTTTAAGGAAAGCTTATCTATATGGCATTTTGTAGGCGGGAGTATAATTATTCTAGGATTATATAGGTTTACCCTAGAGATAGACAAAGGGGAAAAAGTAAAGACCTAAACATAAAAGTCTAAGGGATTTATTAAAGTGTATTTAAAAATATGATATAATTAAAATACACTAATTAAAGGTGAGTGAATTATATAAATTAAGGGGGGTTTATTATGAGTAAAGGGAAAAAGGGTTTTAGTACTATATCTTTACATGGGGGACAATTTCATGACAAAACAACTGGTTCCCACGCAACTCCAATCTTTCAAACATCTACTTTTATTTTTGATGAAGCAGATCAAGGTGCAAGAAGGTTTGCTTTCGAAGAACAAGGATATATTTACACTAGATTAGGAAACCCGAATCTTACTGAACTAGAAGAGAAAATTGCTTTATTAGAAGGAGCTGAAGCTGGACTAGCAGCAGGATCAGGTATGGCTGCAATCTCTACAGCCTTATTAACTTTATTAAAGCAAGGGGATCACATAGTTGCTTCAGATACCTTATATGGTTGTACATTTGGATTTATTACTGAAATGTTGCCACAGTATGGAATAGAGGTTACACTAGTAGATGGTGCAGATCTAAAACAGATAGAAGATGCTATGAAAGAAAATACTAAAGTTGTATATTTAGAAACTCCTGCAAATCCAACAATGAAAATTATTGATCTTGAAGAAGTTTCAGAAATAGCCCATAAATTTAATGCAAAGGTTGTTGTAGATAATACATTTATGACGCCATATTTACAAAGACCTATTGAATTAGGTGCAGATGTGGTAGTTCATAGCGCTACAAAGTATTTAGGTGGTCATGGGGATCTATTAGCTGGGCTTATTGTAGGTCCAGCAGATTTAATAGCTGAAATGAGAATTCCTCATCTAAAGGATTTAGGAGGGATTTTAGGGCCCTTTGATGCATGGTTGTTAGTCAGAGGGATTAAGACTTTAGGACTTCGCATGGATCAACATAATAAAAATGCACAAGTGGTGGCTGAATATCTTGAAAATCATCCATTAGTTGATAAGGTATATTACCCAGGGTTACCCTCACACCCTCAGTTCGAATTAGCTAAGAAACAAATGGATGGCTTTGGAGGAATGATTGCCTTTGAATTAAAGGGCGGAGTTGAAGAGGGAAAAACCCTTATGAATAATGTAAAAATGATTGCCTTAGCAGTAAGTCTTGGATCCGTTGATTCTTTAATTCAACATCCAGCATCAATGACTCATTCCCCTGTACCAAGAGAAGAAAGATTAGCAGCAGGCATTACTGATGGTTTAGTTCGTTTACATGTTGGGATTGAAGATGTGGAAGATATTATTTCAGATTTAGATCAAGCATTAAAGATAGTTGGAGAAATAAGTTAATATCAAAGACATAGACTAGATAATTTGACTGAATAATGGGAATGCCAAATTACGGGCATTCCTTTTTACATTAAAGGAGAGTATATTATGGAACAGAAAAAAAATCCATTGGCTTTATTGCCACTAGTTGTATTTTTAGCTTTGTTTTTAGGAGTTGGTATTTATTATAGTTTAATAGATTCAGAAATAGAAATGGCATTTTATGAATTACCTGCACCTATTGCAGCTCTAGTAGGAATTATTGTTGCATTCTTAATCGGAAAAGGGAAATTAGATGATAAGATGGAAACTTTTATAAAGGGAGTCGGAGATAGAGATATTATAACAATGTGTATGATATATTTACTAGCAGGAGGTTTTTCTTCTGTTGCTAAAGCCATGGGGGCTGTAGATTCTACAGTAAACTTTGGTCTTTCTATCATTCCTGCTAGTTTGATATTACCTGGAATTTTTGTAATTGCTGCATTTATTGCCACTGCAATGGGTACATCAGTAGGGACTATAGCTGCAGTTGCACCTATAGCTGTTGATATTGCAGCTAAAACGGAATTACCAATAGCTATTGCTGTTGCAGCAGTTGTTGGAGGTGCTATGTTTGGGGATAACCTATCAATGATTTCTGATACAACAATAGCAGCTACAAGAACTCAAGGTGTAGAAATGAAAGATAAGTTTATAATGAACTTTAAAATAGCTTTACCTGCAGCTATTATTTCTATTGTTATTATGTTTTTTTCTGGAACTAGTGGTGTAGTTCCAGCTGGTTTGGAATATGATCTAATTAAAATTATGCCTTATTTATCAGTTTTAATTCTTGCCCTATTAGGATTGAATGTATTTATAGTATTATTATTAGGTACTTTTTTAGCAGGTATTATTGGTTTATTTGGAGATGCATTTACTAAATTAGAATTTGCTCAAAAAATTTATGAAGGCTTTGGTTCTATGCAGGAGATATTTATTCTTTCCCTTCTTATAGGGGGTTTAGCTGCTTTAATTTCTAAGCAAGGTGGTATTAATTATCTATTGAGTTTAGTAAATAAACTTATTAAGGGGAAAAAGGGAGCAGAGGTTGGTATAGGTGCGTTGGTTTCTTTAGCTGATGTATGTACGGCCAATAATACAGTTGCAATTGTAATAACAGGTCCAATGGCTAAAGATATTGCTGAGAAGCATAACATAGATCCAAGAAGATCTGCAAGTATATTAGATATATTTTCTTGTGTATGGCAGGGTATAATACCATATGGTGCACAATTATTAATTGCGGGAAGTATTGCTGGAATTTCTCCTGTTAGGATTATTCCTTCACTATATTATCCATTTATATTAGGAATAATAACTCTTATATCTATAGGAGCTGATTTTCCTAGAAATAAATTTTAAAAAAACAGGCATATGCCTGTTTTTTTAAAAAATAAGCAAAGACAAACTAACAGCATACATTTTCTCATTTATTAATTAAACATATTTGCTTTAGAAAGCATATTTTTTGCTCTATTTAAGGGCTTTCTAGAATTCTTAGCATGTCTTAGCATAGAATAACCTGCAATGGCTCCAATTCCAATTGTTCCAATAATCATAGCATTTTTAACATTGCTATTGTTCATATCCATCATATTATGCATATTTGTACTCTCCTTTTTAAGTGGTTTCATCTTTATTTTATGTATTTATTTTTTAAATAAAGCAGAAAAAAATTGACAATTTTAAAAAGTTAATGTAACTATATTCTTAGGATATAATGATTATAAAAAAAGATTTTTTCTATAGGAGGATATATTTCAATGTTAAGTAAAAGAAAAATAAATGAGACATTAAAAATCCTTGAAGAAACATATCCAGAAGCTACGACTGCACTTAATTATAAAACGCCATTTGAATTATTAGTAGCTACCATTTTATCTGCTCAATGCACAGATAAAAGAGTTAATATTATTACAGAGAAGCTCTATGTAGATTATAACAAACCAGAGGATTTTGTAGCATTAGATACTGAAGAGCTAGGTGTGATGATAAGAAGTTGTGGTTTTTATCGCAATAAAAGTGAAAACATTATTGCGGCCAGCAGAATATTATTAGACAAATATAATGGGCAAGTTCCTAATACCAGAGATGAATTAATAAAACTACCTGGAGTAGGAAGAAAAACTGCAAATGTAGTATTAAGTAATGCATATGGACAGGATGCAATAGCTGTGGATACTCATGTTTATAGAGTTTCTAATCGAATTGGTTTAGCAAAATCAAAAAAAGTTGATGAAACAGAGAAACAGTTAATGCAAAATATTCCTAAGAATAAATGGTCAAAGGCACACCATTGGCTTATATATCATGGGAGAAATATATGTAAATCAAGACGACCATTATGTGAGAATTGTCCAGTACAAAATCTATGTAAATATTATCAAAATCTTAATAAAATATAGTAACAAGTTTTCCATATGCAAAGAATAGTATATAAAATAAGAGATAAAATAGGAAATAATTATTAATATTTATTTATTTCTATTTATAGGGAGGCTTTTAGCATATGGAGGCACTGGTTTCAAAAATAAAAGGTAAGAAAACTTTAATCATTGTGCTTATTATTTTTGCTATTTTTGTCTTTGTTTTTACTTGCTTAAGTATAATTGTATCTAAGGAAATAATATTTCCAAATGTAAAAATACAAGGAATAGATGTAGGAAATTTATCTAAGAGTCATGCAAGAGAAAAAATATCACAGCATTTTAAAGACACTTTGGATAATAGAAAATTATTACTATCAAAGAATGATAGAATATGGGAATACACTTATAGTGATTTTGAGGCTAGATTTGATGTAGATAATTCCATTCAAAGTGCCTATTCATTAGGTAAGGAAGGAAATATATTTAGTAGAATAAAATCCTATCTTACTCTGAAGAATAAGGGAGAAAATATTCCTTTAAAGATAGCCTTAAATCCTTATAAAGTAAAGAAAACTATAGATTTTTTAGCAGAAGATATAAAAGAAGAAGCAGTAGATGCAAAAATTAGTTATGAAGATGGGGTATTTATTATAACTCCAGAAATAAGTGGAACTTCTTTACAAGAAAAAGAAGCAGAGATTATTATAACAGAAGGACTGGAAAATTTAACTGATAAGACGATAAACTTACCAATAGATAGAATTAATCCAAAGATAACTGAGGCTATGTTAAAAAATATAAAAGAAAAGATATCGGGTTTCACAACAAAGTTTAATAAAGGAAATAAAGAAAGAACAGAAAATTTACAAATTGCATCAGATATGATTGATGGGAAGGTACTATTGTCAGGAGAAGTGTTTTCCACCTATGAAATGATTGGACCAGTAACAAATGATAACGGATACAAGAATGCTCCAGTTATTGTTAACGGACAGCTAGAGAATGATGTAGGTGGTGGAGTATGTCAAGTTGCAACCAATGTTTATAATGCTGCTGTAAGGTCAAATTTGGAGATTGTTGAAAGGAGACATCATTCATTTCCAGTAAGCTATGTTACTATAGGTCAGGATGCTACTATTGCTGGTGATTGGATAGACATGAAGTTTAAGAACACCCGTAATTATCCAATATATATTCAAATGTATTTAAGTGGGGATAATCTAATAACAAATATATATGGAGATAAAGAAGGATCAACTGAAAGAATTGAATTGGAGACAGATATACTAACAGAGATTCCTCCGACAATTTCCTATATAGAAGATAGTAGCAAGTTTTCGGACTATAAAAAAGTGGAAAAGGAATCAAAAACTGGCTATAAGGTAAATGTTTATAAGGTATCATATGATAATGGGCTAGTTATAAAAAAAGAACTTCTTCATAATGATTACTATAAACCAGTTGATGGAGTAATAATAGTAGGTAGTAAAGAAAAAGAAGTTAAATCTGAAAATATAAAAAAACCTGATCTAAACATTGAAACTGAAACAGAAGACCAAGCAGAAGAAATAGAAGAAAATACTGAATAATATATTTTTTTCTATCTTTTCTTTTATAATAATTATATAATATTATTAATTTAGGAGTATTAAATAATGATTATTAAGGGGGAAAAGTTTTGAAAAATATTGGAGCAGGACTCTTGATAATAGGTATTATTATTTTGATTGGATATGGATTTTATGAATTTATGTCTGATTTGTTAATACCAATGGTTGTTAAAATAAGTATTATAGCACTTGTTATGGGAATTATTATAATTTTAAGTGCTTTAATAATAGAAAAATTTAAGGATAGAAGGGGGAAATAAAGATGATTATGGTAAATACAGAAACAGTACCAAATAAAGAGATTGTAGAAGTATATGGAATTGTACGAGGGAATATTATACATTCAAAAAACATAGGTAAAGATATTGTAGCAGGGTTTAGAACCATAGTAGGAGGAGAAATTAAAGAATATACTGTGATGATGACAGAAGCTAGAGATATTGCACAGCAAAGAATGATTGAAGAAGCTGAAAAACTAGGTGCAAATGCAATTGTAAACATTAGATTTATGACAGCATCTGTGATGCAATCAGCAGCTGAGTTAATGGTTTATGGAACTGCTGTAAAGGTTAAATAATACATAGATTAATCTAGAAATTTTATATAGAATGTTAGAACTAAGCTCTAAAGGGAAATAGATTTAGAGCTTTTTAGTTGTAGTTATTAATATTAATTTTTAGATATACTTGTATATAGAGATTAAAACAGATAATAATAGTATTAAATTCTTAGTACAGCTTTATATAGAGATAATAAATATTATGGGAAAATGACAAAATAAATAAGCATAAGGAGTTCAAAAATGAAAGATGATTTAAATAAAGAATTAGAAGAAAAGCTATACAGTAGAAATATTACAAAATTTGGTTTAGATATGAATCCAGTTGTATCTATTGTATCTGGATTATTTATATTACTATTTTCTGCCTATGCTCTTTTTAATTTAGAACAGGCAAGTGAAATTTTTGATACTGTTAAAAATGTTATTATATCCCGATTTGATTGGGTTTTTGTATTATCCAGTAACTTTTTTATTATTGTATGTTTTTTATTTGCCTTTTCTAAGTTGGGAAATGTAAGAATAGGTGGTTATCATAGCAAGCCTGATTTTTCAAATTTTGCTTGGTACTCCATGCTAATATCTGCTGGTATGGGTATTGGATTGATGTTCTGGGCTGTAGGCGAACCATTGTATCATTCAAATATTACCCCTCCTATATTTGAGAATTCAAATGAAGCATATTCAGCCATGGCAACTACTTTTTTTCATTGGGGACTACATCCCTGGGGGATCTATGGACTAATATCTTTGGCATTGGCTTATTTCGCATATAATAAGAAATTACCACTTTCTCTAAGATCGGTTTTTTATCCTATATTTAAGGACAAGGTATTTGGTCTGTTGGGAGATGTTATTGATATTTTAGCGGTATTATCTTGTTTATTCGGACTAGCTACTTCACTAGGACTAGGAGTACAGCAGATAAATAGTGGTTTGAATTATTTGTTAGGTATACCCTTTAGTGTTACTACTCAAGTAATATTAATAGCATTGATTACCCTTATAGCTACTTGGTCTGTTATATCAGGTCTTGATAAGGGTGTTAAGGTATTATCCGAGTTAAATATGCGCATTGCATTTGTTTTTATGCTAGCTATCTTAATTATCGGACCTACTGGCTATATAATTAGATTATTCTCCAACTCATTAGGGATTTATGTTAATGATTTTATTAAAACTTCTTTTTTTATATCCGTAAAAAATAGTGCATGGCAAGGGGAATGGTCGATTTTTTATTTAGCATGGTGGATATCTTGGTCTCCATTTGTAGGTATGTTTATTGCCAGAATATCTAAGGGCAGAACTATTAGAGAGTTTGTTTTGGCGGTGTTGATTGTCCCATCTCTATTATCCTTTTTATGGGTTTCGGTATTTGGTGGAACAGCGATTTATCTTGATAATTTTTTCAATGGAAGCTTATTTCAAGTTGTTCAAGATCAACTACCAGTTGCTTTATTTGAAATGATCAGTATGTTAGATATACCATTTTTACAGGGTGTTATAAGAATTCTATTATCAATAACTGGTACTATATTAGTTATATCATTTTTTGTTACATCTAGTGATTCTGGCTCTTTAGTAGTAGATAATATTACTTCAGGTGGGAAATTAGATTCTCCCGTTCCACAAAGAGTTTTTTGGGCTTTTATGGAAGGTTTTGTAGCGGCGATTCTTCTACTAATAGGGGGAGAAAAAGCTCTTTCAGCATTACAAACAGCAGTTATCACCACAGGATTACCCTTTGCTTTAATACTTATAGTAATGAGTTTCTTGTTATTAAAAAACCTACAAAAAGCCTATAAAAAACAAAAAACTATTAGAGATGTACAAAGACATAAGACTATTTATGAAAAGTATATAAAGGGCGGTAAAATAAGGTAGTAAATTAAGATTAAAAATGTATTTTATGCAAATACTAACTAGTATGAAAAAGAAATAATACTAGGGAGGCTTGCATATGAAACATTTAAGAAAATATATTATAATATGCATATTAATGTTAATTACAATAACTTTAATAGGATGTATGATACAGGATGAAGAAGCTTCTACAAAGGAAAAGATAAATAAAGTCAATAAGGCTCTGAGCATGAATTTATCTTTGGAGCAGGGAGTAGCTGCAGGTCAAGTTTTTTTAAAAGATGATATAGCAACAGCAAAAATAATAGCAGAGCATGATATAGAGGAAAGTAAAATCAGAGAGATTGCTGAAAAATATGTAGAAATACTAAAAGAAAATTACCAAAATAAAAATATAAGTGTACAGGGTATGCAAAATAATAAAAATATAGTTGATTTATTTATCGAACAATAAATTAAAAGTCCAAGAATTTTTTCTTGGACTTTTAATTTTAAGTAAAGTCTCTTCCTGTAAGCAAGAGTAGAATTTTACTGCTTCACAAGTGTGTGGTATTTTGTATTTTTTGTTATTCTAGTTAATTGATTGCATAAATAAGAGCAAAAGCTTAAAAGAAAATTAAATTTGCCGAATAGTATAATTATGGAGGTTATTAGAAAAATAGCATTTTGAAAGAAAGGATGAGATCCGTGACAGAAAAGATTGACCTTTTATATGATTCTAAGGAGAAATGTATTATATGTGGAAAGGAATTTCCTATTAAAAAAGTTAGAAAAAGTCGATTGAGGGTAATAAAAAAAGATGATGATTTCTGTACTTATTATAAAATTGTCAACCCTTATTTTTATGAATTTCTAGTTTGTAAATATTGTAAATCGGTATATACGCGTAGTTTGGGGGAATATTTGAAGGACGATGATATAAAAACCAGAAAAAAAATTATAAAGTTTTATAGTCAAATGGAAGATACAAGTTCCTTAGAAGGAAAAAGGAGCTTAGAAGATGCCTTAAGGATAGGGAAACTATCCATTTTAACAGGAAATATGATAGGAGTTCCCTATGGACTAATTGCTGGCATTTTTATGAGAATTGCTTGGTTTAATAGATTTAAGGAAGATCATAGAGAAGAAAAGAAATATTTGCAGCTTGCATATGAAAATTACAAGAAATCCTATGAAGAAGGAGAAAAGACACTCACAGAAGAAATGCTAACCTATTTATTAGGGGAATTATCCAATCAATTAGGGGATTTTGAAAAATCTAGAATTTGGTTTAGCATCTTGTTTACCTTAAAAAGGGACATAGCTATTGTAAATAAAGGTAGAGACCGATGGCTTTCCATTAAAGAAAATAATAGAGTTTAATAGTTTAAATGTTTTAAGTTAAGGCATATATCATAATGATATATGCCTTACTACATTATTTAAATCGTTTCATCTGTGATTTTAATATATTTGTTAGTGGTTTAAAGAGAGTTAGCGTAATTATATAATTGGAACCTCCATGTATAATATCCCATGGAATACCTCTTGCCCAATAGGTTAATCCATATGCCCATCCATAGAAGAAGGATTCTACTATAGCAAAATATATTCCAAATGTTAATCCTAGAATTCCAGCTATGGCAGCATAAATATATTCTGATTTAAATTTTTTACTAAAGAAGTTTGTAGTAATTATCAACACAGGCCAAATAATATAATATACTAGAATCCATGTTGAAAATCCATATATAAAGATATCGGTTGTAACGAAAACAATTGATATCAAAATACTACGCCTTATACCTAATGATAAAGTATATACAATAAACAAAAGTGTTACAATTTCAACATTGGGAATAAAATTTAAGGCTAGCTTTCCCGCAGTGATAATAGCACTAAACAGTCCTATAAGAACAATATCTCGTATTTTCAATATACTACCACTTTCTTAATTCAAATCTATAATAATCTTGATCATTTAAAGGAATTTCCTGTATGCCATTCATGGCATCTTCGTCATTAACTAAGATGTGAAAGTATTCATTTTTATCTGAATTTACAGTATAATTCATCAGTCCTGTCAACATAAAACCAAGACTGGAATCTTCAAAGCTAGCTCCTAATTCTTCTTCTTTTTCCCTCATTAAATCATATAAAAACTCATGTTCCGTATTATATGAGATGGTTTCTTCTATGTCCTGTGTATCTATAACAATTTGTAAAGTTACATCCTTAGAACCTTCTATGCTCTGTGGAGCAAAGAAAGTATTGTAGCCTAAATATGACAACATTGCAATTAAAAGAATTGAAAGTATGACCAATAATTTTTTACTTTTCATTATAATCCTCCTCAAAATTTTTCATCAATCCAAAAACTCCTCCCACTAAAAGTGAGAGGAGTAAAATACATTTAAAAGAGCTAAAAAGCTCCAACTAACACCCCCCATTCCTTGTGAAGTTACTGGTGTTTTAGTATAGGCAGGTCTTCCGGCTTAGCACTATGTACTAGGATTTGCCTTCCCAGTTTCCCAGTGGCATATTAAATCCTTAAGTGCTTTACGGCGGCAGGACCGCACAGGTTTTACACCTGTTTCCCTTTTAATGCAATCTGATACAACCTAAACTAACCTATTAAGTTTTGTTTATAAGAACATAATATTATATATTATGGGAAAAAGCAACAATTTTAATTTTTATAAATAATATAGCTGGCATTTTAAATTTGGAAAAAACTTCTTGACATTAAATCTAAAAAAAAGTAAAATATGACTAAGAAGTCATATGACCTATAAGTCACAACAAAGGAGATGATAAGTTGCCTAAGGACACATTCTATAATCTGCCAGAGGAAAAAGTTAAAAGGATTGAAAAAGCAGCTATATTGGAATTCAAAGAATATAGTTTTGATGCATCCAGTATAAATCGAATTGTAGATAGTAGTGGTATCTCAAAGGGTAGCTTTTATCAATACTTCGAAGATAAAAAGGATTTGTATAAACACATTATTAATTGCATTGTAGAAAGAAAACTAGATTATATGTCCGATATAATGAAAAATCCATTTAGTTATGATTTTTTCACCTTAATTCGTGAAATGTATAAGTCCGGACTAAACTTCGCTAGGGAAAATCCAGAACTATTGGAAATTGGGAATAAGCTTATAGCAGATCCATCCCATATGATTTACAAAGAGATAATACAGGAGAATAAAGTAAAATCTGATGAGGTATTTGAATTATTATTACAAAAGGCAATGGAAAGAGGAGAGATTAGAAAGGATATTGACATAAAAATGATTTCCTTTCTCTTAACAACTTTAAATATTTCTATAGTAGATTATTACTTTTTGATCACAGATAAGAGAGAATATAATGAAGAAATGTTGGAGATTATAGAGAAATTTTTAGAATTTGTACAATATGGTATATCACCAAAGGGGGAATTAAAATGATAAAAGTAAAAAATTTATTTTATTCATACACAAATGATGACAATTACGCTGTTAAAGATGTTAATTTTGATGTTGAGAAAGGGGAGGTTTTTGGATTTTTAGGACCATCTGGTGCTGGAAAGTCAACCACACAAGGGATATTAACAGGATTATTACCTATGCAAAAGGGACTGGCAAATGTTGCCGGATTCAAGATGAAGGAGCATTCTGCTAAGATGTTCAATAAGATTGGAGTGTCCTTTGAACAATCGAATGTATATGGAAAATTGACTGCTTTAGAAAATTTAGAATTCTATAGAAAGTTATTTGATGTGGACACTATGGATCCTAAGATATTATTAGATATGGTTGGGCTATCCCATGTGGCAAACAAGAGAGCGTCGACATTTTCAAAGGGGATGAAACATAGACTTACATTTGTAAGAAGCATGTTAAATAATCCAGAGTTATGGTTTTTAGATGAACCCACTACAGGGTTAGACCCTGCTATTGGTAATCAAATAAAAAATATCATTAAAGAAAAAAATAAAGAAGGCACCACAATTTTTTTAACTACCCATAATATGCACATTGCAGATGAACTTTGTGATAGGGTAGGGTTCATTATTGACGGTGTGTTGAAGCTGGTGGATTCTCCTAGAAATCTTAAACTTCAATATGGTGAAAAATTCGTAGAAGTAGAATATAAAGAGGGAAATGAAACTAAAAAAGAAAATATATCTCTAATCAAAGAAGAAGACAGACTTAGATTAAACAATATAATAAATAATAAAGAAATTGAGCTTATGCATACAAAAGAGGCAACACTAGAGGAAATATTTATTAAGGTAACAGGCAGGGGGCTCATATAATGAAAATGCTATATAACTTTATAAAGGATATGAAGGTATCCTTTAAGACATTCTATATTTATATAGAGATTATAATGGCTTTAATTTTTGTGGCAATACTGTTGTTTGTGGTCCCTGAAAATTTCTCCTCTAGTGCAAAAATGTATGCATATGTTGAAAATTCAATTCAATCCGAAGAAATTATGGAGGCTTTAGAAGAAGAAGGGACAGAGAATATTGTTTTTTTAAACTCAGCAGATGAAATTGTTACTAAGCTAGAAGAGGATAGAAATAGTGTAGGTGTAGAAATAACCTTTAAAGATAATAAAATTCAATACAATGTTATCCTCCAGGGTTATGAAAGTGACAGATATAGAAATATTATTGAGAACTCTCTAATTGCCAATACTGCAAAGGATATGCCTGGATATGAAAGGATTACTAATATAGAAACTCTTAATAATACTAGTGAAAGATTATCTGATAGGTTAAATATACTACCTGTATTTTTACTCCTTAACTCAGCATTTGCTGGATTGTTTATTGTAGCAACATATATTTTTATGGATAAAGAAGAGGGTACTATTAGGGCATTTGTAGTAACTCCAGCAAGGGTTTGGGAATATCTCCTATCAAAAATGGGGGTAATGCTTATTACCGGACTAATAACCGGCATAATAACAACGCTATTAGTTGCAGGATTTAGTGTGAATTACTTACATCTAATAGCTCTGCTTATTTCTACCAATCTATTTGGAACAGCAGTAGGGTTGCTTTTATCAAGTTTTTATGATTCTATAACTAAGGCAATGGGGACTATTATGGTAACATTTGTAGTTCTTGCCTTTGCGTCTATTTCATATTTCATGCCGAGCTTTAGTCCATGGATGATTAAAATTTTACCATCCTACCCTATGATCTTTGCATTTAGGGAAGCATTTTTAGAAATGCCAAACATTAGCTATATCTATTATAATGTTATTGGTTTTAGTATTTTAGCAATATTTGTTTTCATATGGGCAAATCATAGATTTAAGAAAACTTTAACTGTATAGGGGGGAGAATAATGATAAAAAAAATATTTACCATTACAAAACGGGATATTAAGTCTAGTTTAAGAGATTTCATGATTTTTTATATCATCATTGCTCCTTTTATACTAGCATTATTACTAAAAATGATGACTGCTTCAGTTGGATCAACTACTATAAATATCGCAGTAGATAATACGATAGATGTAGCTGTTATTGAATATCTAGATGATTTTGGTAATGTTGAAGAACTAGATAATATAGAAAAGGTGAATAAGCGTGTAGCAGATACAGATGATATATTCGGTTTAGTAAAAGATGGAGAAAATTATAGAATAATACAACAAGGAAATGAAGTTATTGGAACGGTTGATATACTAGAATTTGTAATTAACTCATATGAGAATAAGGATCTTGAAGTGCCAGTTGAAGTTAAAGTTTCAGATGTTGGATGGAAGCTATCACCACTTAAACAGTTTGGAGGAAATCTATTAATAATATTTGTATCGGTATTTGGAGGCATGATTATTTTAATTAATCTAGTAGAAGAAAAGCAGGAAAATACCTTAGCAGCAGTAAATGTTTCTTCAATTAAAAGAACTGAATATGTAATTGGGAAGGGTCTACTAGGGTTTATAATTCCTATAATACATGCTTTGGGAATGTTAGGCATCCTAAATTTTGGAGATATTAACTATCTAATGGTTATTGTAGTAATTCTTTGTATAGCTATGATAAGTGTACTGATAGGATTTTTAGTAGGTGTAACTAATGATAATATACTTGGAGCAATAAGCAGTATGAAAATGCTTTTTATACCAATTTTAGGATCTATATTTGGAGCAATATATTTAAATATAAAATGGCATTTCTTATTATACTGGTCGCCATTTTATTGGGCTTTTGACGCATTAAATAGCATAATATTAAAGGAAGCAACCTGGAATCAAATATTAATAAACTGCAGCATAATAATTTTTATTACAGCTATTATATTTGCAATGCTTGGCAAGAGAATTAAAAGAGGATTAAATTAAGGGGGGAATATTAATGAATGGATTAGCTTTATTGGGTATTTTATTGTTCATCTATGCAATAGCAGTTATATATATTACTGCTAAAAAACCAGAGTCGATTTGGAATATGGCAAAGATAAAAATGTTTAGAAAAATACTTGGAGAAGGTGGTACAGTAATTTTCTTCTATATCTTTGCGGCAATTGCAGCGATAGTAGGTATATGGTTAATAGTTAAATAGTAAGTAGCAAAGTGATATCATACCTCCAAAGTCTATAGTCTAATTAATTTAAATTAGATTATAGACTTGGAGGTCTTTTTCTACTTGAAAATAAATAGTAGGTTGTATATATTTGTACTTGGGTATATTAAATTACTACAAATGGATATAATTGTTTTTTGAAATTTACTTAACAGTTATATTATTGTTGTTAGAATATGGAGGGAATACAATCTATGAACTATAAAATGATTGCGATAGATATGGATGGAACTCTTTTAAACAGCCAAAAAAGGGTCACAGAAAGGACAAAAGAAGTATTAATAACTGCCCAAGAGTCAGGAAAAAAAATTATTATTACTACTGGTAGGATATTTACCTCGGCACGACTTTATTCTCAATATATAGGTCTTAAAACACCTATTATTGCTTGTAATGGAGCTATTATTAAAGGGGTAGAAGGGAAGAGAATTTTTAAAATCCATCCTGTAGAAGAAAAAATTATTGTAAATGCTATAGAAATATGTAACGAAATAGGTGTTCCATATCATTTTTATAGTGAAGATAAAATTTATGCTACTAAGAAACTTGATTTATATGAATTTTATCATCAAGAAGAAAGCAAAATAGATTCTTCCTATAGCATTCCATTTTATGACATTAATGATTTTTCTTCAATATCTAAAATTAAAGAAGAAATACTAAAATTTAATGTTTGGGATAGAGATGTGGATAAAATCTTATTAACCTTAAATAAAATAAAGAATATTAATAATGCTTTTGTAACCAGTTCTAGTCCTTATAATATTGAAATAACAAACCAAGCAGCAACTAAAGGAAATGCTCTAAAGGATTTAGGTGAATTTTATGGAATTAAAAAAGAAGAGATTATAGCTATAGGGGATAGCTATAATGATATATCAATGATTGAATATGCTGGTCTAGGTATTGCTATGGATAATTCTCAAGTTGATATAAAAGAGATAGCTGATTATATAACCTTATCCAATGATCAAGAGGGTATAGTAGATGTATTTGAAAGATTTGTACTCTAAAGAGCCTATTATTGGTATAATATATTTGATACTAATAATTTAAGTAAATACATATTTTAAAAAATAGGAGGATATATGTCTATAAATATTGTACTTGTCGAACCAGAAATTCCTCAAAACACCGGAAATATTGCACGAACCTGTGCAGCAATAAAAGCAAAACTTCATTTAGTTAAACCTTTAGGATTTTCCTTAGAAAGTAAATATCTTAAAAGAGCTGGATTAGATTATTGGCATTTATTAGATATTACTTATCATGATAGTTTAGAGGATTTTTTTCTAATGTATCCTAATAAACCATTTTATTTTGCCACTACCAAAGGTGGAAATAACTATACAAGTATGAATTATCAAGATGATTGTTTTATTATTTTTGGAAAGGAAACTGCAGGACTCCCAAAGGATTTATTAGCAAAAAACCCTGATACTGCAATTAGAATCCCTATGGCAGAGGATGCTAGATCATTAAACTTATCTAATTCCGTTGCAATTATTGCCTACGAAGTAATGCGACAATTAGATTTTCTAAATATAAAATAAAATTCGACAATATTTTATTTTATTAATGAAAAAATACATTTTATAATATATAATATAGAAGGTTTATTATAAAGAACAAGATGTGTTTCCAAAGAAAAGGAATTATGGGAGGTTTTCAAAATGTCTGCAGATATGTTTATAACCTTGTTTGGTGGTTTGGGGTTATTTATTTATGGAATGAATATGATGAGTGATGGTTTGAAAACTATCGCCGGTGGTAGAATGAAAAGACTTTTAGAAATTCTAACAAACAATCGTATTATGGGAGTATTAGTAGGATCAATTGTAACTATGTTAGTGCAAAGTAGCAGTACTACTACCGTAATGGTTGTTGGTTTTGTTAATGCTGGAATAATGAATTTACTCCAGGCAACAGGTGTTATTATGGGAGCCAATATTGGTACAACAATAACAGCTCAAATGATTGCTTTAAAAGTAACAAGGTTAGCTCCTATAGCCATTGCCATTGGGGCTGCAATGTTTTTATTTGCAAAAAAGAAGAAAAATAAGCAAATAGGTACTATTATTCTAGGATTTGGAATTTTGTTTACAGGTATAGATTTCATGTCAGGAGCTATGGAACCTTTAAGAGATCATGAGGGATTTAAGAATTTATTGATTTCCTTTAGCCGTAATCCGGTATTGGGTGTTATTGCTGGATTTACCTTAACAGCAGTTATTCAAAGTAGTAGTGCTTCAATAGGTTTGTTGCAAGCATTGGCAATATCAGGAGCATTTAGTAATGTACCTGGAGTATCACCTTTTGCATTAACTATTCCAATCTTATTAGGAGAGAATATAGGAACATGTGTAACAGCAATGATTTCAAGTATAAGCGCCTCTATTGTTGCTAAGAGGGCTGCACTTATTCATTTTTTAATAAAAGTAATTGGTACTGCATGGGTATTAATAGTATTGGGAATAGTAAATATGATCTTTGTTGATACAAACCCTGTATATAATCTTATTGCTAATATTTCTGGAACAACATTAATTGGGGGGCAAGTAGTACCTGATGTTGCTAGACAAATTGCTAATACGCATACAATTTTTAATGTTTTAAATACGCTAGTTCAACTGCCATTAGCGGCTATATTAGTAAGATTAGCAGAAAAGATATTGCCTGGAGAGGAAAAGGAAGATTTAGGTGGATTAAAGTTTTTAGATGATAGAATAATGGAAAATCCTGCAATAGCTGTAGGGCAGGCTATGAAGGAAACAGTTAGGATGGCAAAATTCTCCTTGGAGAATGTTAATACTGCAATGAGTGCTTTCTTCAATAAAGATGAAAAACTTATAGAACAAGTAATGGAGAGAGAGAAGGGTATAAATCAATTAGAGCGTGGTATTACAAAGTATCTTGTAAAACTATCTAATTCCAACCTTTTGGAAAAAGATTACATTAGAACTACTAATTTATATCATACTACAAACGATGTTGAAAGAATTGGTGACCATGCAGAAAACTTAGCAGAATTGGCTCAATTTGTAATTGATAATAGACTTTTATTTTCGGATATAGCCATTAATGAGTTAAAGGATATGATATCACGAGTTGATAGTGTAGTATCAGATTCCATAACTTCTTTAGAAAATGATGATATAGAATTAGCAAAAACCATTTATTCTCAAGAGGAAGAAATTGATCAACTAGAAGAAGACCTAAGGGATAGACATATAGAGAGATTAAATAAACAATTATGTCATCCAAGCTCAGGAGTAATATTCTTAGACATTGTAAGCAATTTAGAGAGAATTGCCGATCATGCTACAAATATTAGCAAGACAGTTATGGATTTAGAAAATAAAAATATAAAATAATATATTTTATGATTTTTAGTATCTTATACTAGACCTTTAAGAAACAGCCTATGATTGTTTCTTCTAATATAGGGTAAAATAGGCATTAGAAGGGAGTGTAGAAATGAATAAAGATTTTGATACAATTATTATCGGGGCAGGTGCAGCTGGTTTGTCGGCTGGTCTATATGCATCCAGAGGAAGAGTGAAAACACTGATCATAGAAAAAGGTCAGATAGGAGGACAAACTGAAACAACAAATTATATAGATAATTATCCAGGTTCAATAGAAAACCCTACGGGACCTTTATTAACAAAAAGAATGAAGGAACAATGTGAACAATTTGGAGCTCAAATAGTACAAGAGGAAATTACTAGTATAGATATAATAGACAATCTTTTTCTAATTAAAACAAACAAAGAAGAATATGAAACAAAAACTATTATTATTGCAACTGGTGCAGAACCAAAACTAGCAGGTTTTAAAGGTGAAAAGGAATATAGAGGCAGAGGTATTTCTTATTGTGCTACATGTGATGCAGATTTTTTTCAAGGGCTAGATATTGCTGTTATTGGAGGAGGAGACGCAGCAGTTGAAGAAGGAATTTATCTTACGAGATTTGCTAATAAGGTAACAATTATTCATAGACGAGACCAATTACGAGCAGTAAAATCTATACAGGAAAAAGCATTTCAAAATGAGAAAATTGATTTTATATGGGATACAGTAGTAGAAGAAGTAAAAGGTAGTGGGATAGTACAGTCACTTATATTAAAGAACAAAAAAACAGAAGAGATAAGTGAGTTTAAGGTTGATGGAGTTTTTGTATATATAGGTTATGTACCAAATTCAGAATTATTTAGGGATTTAGTAAAAATAAATGATGCAGGATATATAATTGGTGATGAGGAAATGAGAACTAATGTCCCAGGAATTTATGTTGCGGGCGATGTAAGACAAAAATCACTAAAACAAGTTATAACAGCAGCAGCAGATGGTGCTATTGCAGGTGTTAATGTTGAAAAGTATATAGCTGAAAAATTTAAATAATTATAATGGCCACCTAAAAAAAATGGTGGTTTTTTATCTAGTCAAAATCTGGTACTTATTGTTATATAAAAAATTGCAAGAAGAGTATTCTCTGCCTGCATTTTGTAAATGTGGAATGAATTTTGCAATAGAAATTTTCCCTAAATATGATATAATAATTATAATGATGAAATAAATCACTAGGGGGGAAGAATATTGCGACTTAATTTTGGATTACAACTAGAACAGGCACAAAAATTAATTATGACACCTGAATTAAGGCAGGCTATTGAAATTTTACAACTATCTTCCTTTGAATTAAATAATTTAATAGGACAAGAATTAGAAAAAAACCCAATAATAGAGTTAACCGAAGAAGATATGGAGTTTAATGATAAAACTCAAGAGAAGAATAATAAAGAGGAAATTGATTGGGAACAATATTTTAGCCATAGTGAAATTAATTATCATGGAACTCAAAGGGACATTAGTGAACATGATTATAATCAAGAAAATTATGTAAAGGATCTCACATCCCTAAAGGAACATCTGCTGTTTCAATTGCATATATCAACCATAAAAGCAGAACATAGAAAAATAGGAGAATATATTATAGAATGCATTAATAATAATGGATATCTAACCATGAGTATAGAAGAGATATCAACAGTATTAAATGAAAAGGTATGTGATGTTGGCAATATACTAACACTTATCCAGAGCTTTGAGCCACCAGGGATTGCTGCAAGAGATATAAGAGAATGCCTAACTATTCAGCTTAAACAATCAGATTTTTGGAATGAAACTATGGACAAGATAATTAATATATATTTAGAAGACATAGCAAATAATAGATTTCAAACTATATCAAAGGACTTAAACCTAACTTTTGGAGAAATACAAGATATTAAGGATTTGATTAGAACATTAGAACCTAAACCCGGAAGGTTATTTGAAAGCGATAATGAAGTTAGATATATAGTTCCAGATGCAACTATAGAAAAGGTTGGAGATGAATATATCATAATTATAAATGATACAACAGCTCCTCGATTACAAATAAGTAATTTTTATAAAAATATGTTGAAGCAGGAAAATAAATCATCATTTACATCAAAATATTTAAATGAAAAGTTAGAATCAGCTATGTGGTTAATAAAGAGTATTGAACAAAGAAGAAATACTTTATATAATGTGATTTCATCTATCTTAGATATACAAAAAGATTTTTTTGAAGAAGGATTAAAGGCTATAAAGCCACTTACTCTAAAACAAATAGCTGAAAAATTAGAAATTCACGAATCAACTGTAAGTAGAGCTACAAACGGAAAATATGTTCAAACTCCCATGGGTTTATATGAGTTGAAGTATTTTTTTAACAACGGTATTGAAAATAAAAGCGGAGAGTCAATATCTTCAAGAGGTATAAAGGATAAGATTAAAGATATAATATCAAAAGAAAATATACAAAAACCTATAAGTGATCAAGAAATAGGAAATATTCTTAAAAAGAATGGAATAAATATTTCAAGAAGAACAATAGCAAAATATAGAGATGAGATGGGTATTTTATCCTCTTCTAAGAGAAAAAGATATAAATAAAAAGATGGGAAATCCATCTTTTTATTTTTTTTTGCTTGATATTATTTTGTTTTTATTATACAATAATACTTGAACGACCCACTGGGACATTTTTATCCCGTCTATAAGGTATAATTTTATGAATACATAGTAAAAATATATATACTCTACTTAATAAAAATTTTTTTATATTGTTCTAGATGATTTTTTATAAGATGCAAGGAGAATTCTAATGGAAATTAAAGAAATAATAGAATTAGAAAAAAGAATAGCACCTGAACTATTTGAACTTATAGAAAATAGATATAATATTTTATTAAACATACTATTCTATCAGCCCATTGGAAGACGCACACTTGCTAATCAACTAAACATGGGAGAAAGAGTTGTTAGAAAAGAAACTAATAAAATGCAAGAAGAAAATCTTATAGAAATTCTTAGACAAGGTATGATAGTTACAGAAGAAGGTAAACTTATAGTGAAACAACTAGAACAATTATTGTATGAAATAAAAGGACTTTCCAGCCTGGAAATAAAAACAAAAGAAGTATTAGATATAGATAATTTGATTATTCTACCTGGAAATGTTGAAACTAATCCAAAGGAATTAGATTTACTTGGTGTGGCGGCTGCAAATTATATGAAAAGTATTCTAGAGGATAATATGATTATTGGTGTTACTGGTGGTTCAAGTGTATTAGCAGTAGCAAAGGGTATGACTTCATTAAGATTGTCAAATATTTCAGTTATTCCCGCAAGAGGTGGAATGGGCAGAGATGCAAATAAGCAAGCTAATAATATTGCTGCCCAACTTGCTAATAAGTTGAATGGCTCCTATGAATTAATACATATGCCAGATGATGTTGAAGGAGAGATCTTACAAGCCCTAAAAGCAAACCCAATTATTAAACAAACTTTAGAAAAACTTCAAAATTTGGATGTATTAATATATGGAGTAAGTAGAGCAGAAGATATAGCCGAAAGAAGAGGATTGTTAAATGAAAAAAGAAATTTTCTTCTAAAAAGCAAAGCTGTAGCAGAAGCTTTTGGGCACTATTTTGATAAGGATGGAAATGTGATTTATCGTTCAAGTAGTGTTGGAATAGGAGTAGAAGATTTTAAAAAAATACCCTATGCTATAGCAGTAGCTGGTGGGGCTAAAAAAGCTGAAGCTATAAAGGCTAATTGCAAAATTAGAAAAGATTTAATTTTAGTAACTGATGAAAGTGCAGCAAAAGCTATTATTGAAAGTAAATAATTATTAAGGAGGAATTAGTATGACTATTAAAGTTGCAATTAATGGATTTGGAAGAATAGGAAGAAATGCTCTAAGAGCAAAATTCACAAGAAACATTGATGAGGTGGAGATTGTTGCAATAAATGATTTAACTGACCCATCTACGCTGGCGCATCTTTTAAAGTATGATTCAGTATCAGGTAAATTCTCGGGCTCAGTAGAAGCAAAAGAAGGTGCAATAATAGTAGATGGCAAAGAAATTAAAGTATTTGCTGAAAGAGATCCAGGGTTACTTCCATGGGGAGAGCTTGGTATAGATGTTGTAATTGAAGCTACTGGACTCTTCACTGCTAAAGAAAAAGCGTCTAAACATATTACAGCAGGGGCTAAAAAGGTAGTTATAAGTGCACCAGCAAAGAATGAAGATATTACCATTGTTCTTGGGGTAAATGAAGATAAATATGATCCTCAAACCCATCATATTATTTCTAATGCATCCTGTACAACTAATTGTTTGGCACCGGTAGCAAAGGTAGTAGATGAGAAATTTGGAATTAAAAAAGGTTTAATGACAACTGTACACGCCTATACAAATGACCAAAAAATTCTTGATTTGCCTCATTCTGATTTAAGAAGAGCAAGGGCTGCAGGACAATCCATTATCCCAACAACTACAGGTGCTGCAAAAGCAGTAGCATTAGTTCTACCACAATTAAAGGGTAAACTTAATGGAATGGCTATGCGAGTTCCTACTCCAACAGTTTCTGTAGTTGATGTTGTATTTGAATTAGAAAGAGAAACAACAACAGAAGAATTAAATGAAGCATTTAAGGCTGCTGCAGATGATATATCATTAGGATTTAGTGAAGAACCATTAGTTTCCATTGACTATAAACAAGATCCAAGATCCTCCATAGTAGATGGTCTTTCAACTATGGTGTTAGACGGAAAAATGGCTAAGGTAGTTAGCTGGTATGATAATGAGTGGGGCTACTCTAATAGAGTAATTGACTTAGTTAAGTTTATAGGTGAAAAGGGTATTTAATAATTTAAGTGCTAAATAATAAGTAGTAAGGCAAAATAGGTCCGGTTTTATAGTATATACTATGGGACCGGACTTTAGAAATTATGACGAAGTTAAGGAGGGTAGATATGCTTAATAAAAAAAATATTAAAGATGTAGATGTAAAAGGGAAAAAGGTAATAGTAAGGGTGGATTTCAATGTGCCACTTAATAAAGATGGAACAATAAATGATGATACAAGAATAGTAGCTGCAACACCTACGATCCAATACTTAGCAAATAAAGGAGCAATGGTTATATTACTATCCCATTTAGGAAGACCTAAGGGAGAGCCGAATCCTCAATTTAGTCTGGAGCCAGTAGTTCAGACTTTAGCAGATTTTTTAGATAAGGAAGTTATTTTTGCTACAGATGATAATGTTGTTGGAGAAAATGCAAAACAAGCAGTGTCAGGAATGACGGAAGGGGATATAGTTCTTTTAGAAAATGTTAGATTTAGAAAAGAAGAAACTAAAAATGGATTGAATTTTTCTAAGGAATTAGCTAGCTTAGGTGACATTTTCGTAAATGATGCCTTTGGAACTTCCCATAGAGCACATTCTTCTACAGTAGGAATTACTGAATTTCTACCAGCCTATGCAGGATTATTAATAGAAAAGGAATTAAGAATTATGGGCAAAGCCCTTGAGGATCCAGAAAGCCCATTTGTAGCTATACTAGGCGGAGCAAAGGTATCTGATAAAATAGGGGTAATTAATAATTTGCTAGAAAAGGTGGATACACTCATAATAGGGGGAGGTATGGCATATACCTTTTTAAAAGCACAAGGTTATGAAATAGGAACCTCACTACTAGAGGAAGATAAACTAGAATTAGCAAAGGAAATACTATACAAGGCTAAGCAAAGGGGAGTAGAGTTATTATTGCCAAAGGATGTTGTTATTGCAAAGGAGTTTAGGTCTGATGCAGAGCATAAAACCGTTTTGATAGGAGATATTCCTTCAGATTATATGGGATTAGATATTGGAGAAGTTAGCTATACTAATTTTTCAAAGACCATAAAAGAAGCAAAAACAATTGTATGGAATGGTCCAATGGGTGTATTTGAAATGCCAGCATTTGCTAATGGGACTAAAGAAGTTGCAAAAGCATTAGCAATAAGTGAAGGTACAACAATTATTGGTGGTGGAGATTCTGCTGCTGCTGTTAAACAATTCGGCTATGCTGATGGTATAACACATATATCTACAGGAGGCGGAGCTTCATTGGAACTAATGGAAGGTAAAGAATTACCAGGAATTAAGGTTTTAGAGGATAAATAAAATTAGGGAGGAAATTATATGAGAAGACCAATTATAGCAGGAAATTGGAAAATGAACAATACTATAGGAGATGCTAAGGAACTAGTAGAAAATTTAAAACCCTTAGTGGTTGATTCTGAAGTTGATATTGTCGTATGCCCTACCTATCTTTCCCTTGCAAAGGTTATAGAATTAACAAATAATACATCTATAGCAGTTGGGGCTCAAAATATGCATTTTGAAGAAAGTGGTGCATATACTGGAGAGGTAGCAGGTGAAATGCTAAAGGAATTAGGATTAAATTATGTTATTATTGGTCATTCCGAAAGAAGACAATATTTTAATGAAACTGATGAAACAGTAAATAAAAAAGTTATTAAAGCATTAAAGTTAGATTTAAAACCTATTGTTTGTGTTGGCGAAACATTAGAGGAAAGAGAACAAAATAAAGCAAAAGAAATAGTTACTACACAGGTTAAAAAGGCCTTAGTAGGTTTATCTAAAGAAGAAATATCAAGTATAGTTATTGCCTATGAACCTATTTGGGCAATAGGGACAGGAAAAACAGCTTCTAGTGAAGATGCAAACGAGGTATGTGGATGGATTCGAGAAGAAGTTAGAGAATTAACAGATGTAAATATATCTGAAAAAGTAAGAATACAATATGGTGGAAGTGTTAAGCCCAATAATATTAAAGAATTAATGGCACAACCCCATATTGATGGTGCATTAGTTGGAGGTGCAAGCTTAAAGGCAGATCAATTTGCTGCACTTGTTAACTACTAAAAATTTTAATTCCACTTGAAGGGGGAATAAATTTGAAAAAACCAATGACTGCACTAATAATATTAGATGGTTTTGGATATACAAATCAAAAAAAAGGAAATGCAATAGATGTAGCTGACACAAAAAATATTGATAATCTTTGGAAAAAAAACCCCCATACTTACCTTCATGCAAGTGGATTGTCAGTGGGTTTACCAGAGGGACAAATGGGTAACTCGGAAGTTGGGCATTTAAATTTAGGTGCTGGTAGGATAGTATATCAAGAATTAACTCGCATTTCTAAAAGTATCGATGAAGGGACATTTTTTAAAAACCCAGTCTTTCTAAAGGCTTTAGAAAATGTTAAGAAAAATAATTCATCCTTACATCTTTTAGGTCTATTATCAGATGGTGGTGTTCATAGTCATAATACCCATTTATATGCATTATTACGAATGGCAAAAATGCAAGGGATACATAATGTATATATACATTGTTTCTTAGATGGCAGGGATACTTCTCCAAAAAGTGCAGCAGATTATTTAAATCAATTAGAGAAAAAGATAAAGGAAATAGGTATAGGTAATATTGCAACAATCTCTGGGCGTTATTATGCTATGGATCGGGATAAAAGATGGGAAAGAATCCAATTAGCATATGATGCAATGATACTTGGGAAAGGAGAATATTCATCCTCTCCTAGTGAGGCTATTAAACAAGCCTACCATGATAATACAACTGATGAGTTTGTATTACCAACAATTATACGAAATCAAGAGGGTCCGATTGCTACAATCAAAGAAAATGATTCAATTATCTTTCTTAACTTTAGACCTGACCGAGCTAGACAAATAACTAGAGCCATAATGGATAAAGAATTTGATGGTTTTATTAGAGAAAAGAAGCCTAATTCTCTTACCTTTGTTACCATGACCCAATATGATAAAACCATTAAAAATGTTCATATTGCATATGCCCCTGAGATTATTAGTAATACAATTGGTGAGTATATTAGTGATAAGGGAATGAAACAACTCAGAATTGCCGAGACTGAGAAATATGCCCATGTAACATATTTCTTTAATGGTGGACTTGAGAAGGAATTTGAAGGTGAAAAACGAGTATTAATACCTTCTCCCAAGGTAGCCACCTATGATTTACAGCCTGAAATGAGTGCCTATGAAGTAACACAAAAGGTATTGGACGCTATTGATTCTGGAGAGTATGATTTTATGGTATTAAACTATGCAAATGCAGATATGGTTGGACATACAGGAGTTTATCAAGCAGCAATAAAAGCTGTAGAAACTGTAGATTATTGTGCCAATAGGGTTGTAGAAGCAATTGTAAATAATGGAGGTAGGGCAATTATTACCGCAGATCATGGTAATGCTGAGCAAATGATTGATTATAAAACTAAAAAACCCCATACTGCACATACTACAAATTTAGTAAAGTGCATACTCGTTGGGGAGAAAGATTTAAGTTTAAAAGAAGGTAAATTAGCTGATATAGCACCAACATTACTTGAATTAATGAATTTGGATAAACCAGATGAAATGACTGGGGAATCTATAATTACTAGATGATAGGTAGAAGGTAGAAGGTATAAGGTAGAAAACAATGTAGGGGCGTCGCATTTCGCGCCCGACAATGTAGAGGAGTCACATCGGGCTCCTAATATAGAGGTTTAATTTGAAAGGAGATAATAATAATGACTACAATTATTGATGTATTTGCAAGAGAGATATTAGACTCAAGAGGAAATCCTACTGTGGAAGTTGAGGTAGAATTAGAAGGTGGTTTTATAGGAAGGGCTGCAGTACCATCTGGAGCATCAACTGGTGCGTTTGAAGCTGTAGAGCTAAGAGATGGAGATAAGTCTAGATATTTAGGAAAAGGGGTAATTGATGCTGTTGATAATGTAAATACCATTATTGCTCCGGAAATAATAGGTTGGAATGCTTTAGATCAAGTAGGAATAGATAATTGTATGATTGATTTAGATGGAACACATAACAAAGGTAAATTAGGAGCAAATGCTATTTTAGGAGTATCCTTAGCTGTAGCAAGGGCAGCAGCGGAAACATTAGGTTTGTCATTATTTCAATATCTAGGTGGAGTTAATGCAAAGGCATTACCTGTTCCCATGATGAATATTCTTAATGGTGGAGAACACGCTGACAATAATGTTGATATACAAGAATTTATGGTTATGCCTGTAGGAGCAGAAAGCTTTAGACAAGCCTTAAGAATGTGTGCTGAAATTTTCCATAATCTAAAGAAAGTACTAAAGAATAAAGGATTAAATACTGCAGTTGGTGATGAAGGTGGATTTGCTCCAAACTTAACATCAAATGAAGAAGCTATTGAAGTAATTATGGAGGCTATTAAAGAAGCTGGCTATGAGGCTGGGAAAGATATTTTTATAGCAATGGATGTTGCTGCTACAGAGCTACATAAGGAAGATGGAAAATATCACTTAGAAGGTGAAGGTATTGTAAGATCTGCAGAAGAAATGGTAGATTTTTATGAGGAGCTAATTAAAAAATATCCAATTATCTCAATAGAAGATGGTTTAGATGAAGAGGATTGGGAAGGATGGAAGGTTTTAACCGATAGATTAGGAGATAAGGTTCAATTAGTAGGGGACGATTTATTTGTAACCAATACCGAAAGGCTATCTAAAGGAATAGAGATGGGTGTAAGTAATTCAATTCTTATTAAGGTAAATCAAATCGGAACCCTAACTGAAACCTTAGATGCAATTAAGATGGCAGAAAGAGCAGGATATACAGCAGTGATTTCACATCGTTCAGGAGAAACTGAGGATACTACCATTGCTGATTTAGTAGTTGCAGTAAATGCAGGGCAAATAAAAACTGGAGCACCCTCTAGATCAGATAGAGTAGCAAAATACAATCAATTATTAAGAATTGAAGAAGAGTTGGGAGATTCTTCAGAATATAATGGGTTAAATTCGTTTTATAATTTAAAAAAATAAAAATGTATAAAAAATAAATATTACTTAATAATAGAAAGGGAGAGATACAACTCCCTTTATTTTAGGTTGTATTTTAAACTATGCTATGTTAAAATAACAATGTTAAGCATAGGGGGGAGGTGTAGGTATGTCAACATTTTTAATAATACTATTAGTACTTACTAGTGTGGTATTGATCGCAAGTATACTATTACAACCGGGAAAGAGCGCAGGTTTGTCTGGAGCAATTGGTGGAGGAGCTGAAAGTCTTTTTGGCAAAAAAAAGGCAAAGGGATATGAGGCAATGTTAGCAAGATTAACAACTATATCCGCTATTGTTTTTATGTTATCTGCTTTAATTTTAACTATGCTACAATAATATTATAAAACGAAACGGTGGCCATGTTAGAAAATTTCTTAACATGGCTTGGTACTTTTACCTATTTTGAGGAGGGGAATTTAAAAAATGGACTTGATATTTATGGCTCCTATCGTTGGGGCAATTGCTTTGATATTTGCCTATTATTTAGCCAATAAGATCAATAAAATGGATGCTGGGACAGATAGGATGAAGGAAATATCTACATATATCCATGAAGGAGCAATGGCTTTTCTAACAAGAGAATACAAAGCAATATCTATTTTTGTTGCAGTATTATTTGTGGTATTAATTATTACGCCAGGATTAGGATGGCAAACAGCAGTAAGTTTCTTAGTAGGGGCGTTATTTTCTGTAGCTGCTGGTTTTTTTGGTATGCAGGTTGCCACAAAGGCAAATGTTAGGACAGCAAATGCTGCTAGAACAGGAATGAATAAGGCACTAAGCATAGCTTTTTCTGGGGGAGCAGTTATGGGCATGTGCGTAGTTGGTCTTGGTGTTTTAGGAGTAGGGATACTGTATATTATCTTCGGGGATATAACCATAATAACTGGTTTTGGATTAGGAGCTTCCTCTATTGCATTATTTGGTCGTGTGGGCGGCGGAATATACACAAAAGCAGCTGATGTTGGTGCAGATTTAGTAGGTAAAGTAGAAGCGGGAATCCCAGAGGATGATCCAAGAAATCCTGCAGTAATTGCCGATAATGTAGGCGATAATGTTGGAGATGTAGCAGGTATGGGAGCTGATTTATTTGAGTCATATGTTGGTTCTATTATTGCATCTATGACATTGGGAGCTCTTGCATTTGGAACAAAGGGAGTAGCCTTTCCATTAGTGTTTTCATCTGTAGGTATAATTGGATCTATTATTGGAACATTTTTTGTAAGGGGAGATGAAAATGCTGATCCCCATAAAGCTTTAAAATTAGGAACCTATGTAAGTTCTATTATCGCGATAATTGCGGCATATTTTTTAAGTACGATGCTACTTAAAAATATAAATCCTTTTATAGCAATTGTTGCGGGATTAGTAGTAGGAACTATAATTGGACAATTAACAGAAGTATATACTTCTGATCATTATAATTCAGTAAAAAAGATTGCTAAACAATCTGAAACAGGACCAGCAACAACAATTATAAGCGGTATTGCAGTTGGTATGTATTCAACAGCACTACCAATTGTGTTCATAGCTATTGGTATACTTGTTGCTTATAATTTTGCAGGATTATATGGCATAGCTCTTGCTGCAGTTGGTATGCTTTCTACAGCAGGAATGACTATTGCGGTGGATGCATATGGGCCAATTGCAGATAATGCAGGTGGTATTGCTGAAATGTCCGGATTACCAGAAACAGTAAGAGAAATTACAGATAAGTTAGACTCAGTAGGAAATACTACAGCAGCTATAGGTAAAGGATTTGCTATAGGTTCTGCTGCTTTAACAGCTTTATCATTATTCGTTTCCTACTCTGAAGCCGTTGGATTACAAGGAATAAATATTTTAGATCCAAAGGTAATAGTAGGGATGTTTATTGGTGGTATGTTACCATACTTATTTAGTGCATTAACCATGGAAGCTGTAGGAAAGGCTGCAAACCAAATGATTGAAGAAGTAAGAAGACAATTTAAAGCAATTCCAGGTATTATGGAAGGAACTGCTAAGCCAGATTATGCAACTTGTGTTGATATTTCTACTGCAGCGGCATTAAAGGAAATGATAGTCCCTGGTATTCTTGCAGTAGCAACACCTTTAGCTGTAGGAATTTTATTAGGACCTGCTGCATTAGGAGGTTTATTAGCTGGTGCATTAGTAACAGGAGTATTAGTAGCTATTCAAATGTCTAACTCTGGAGGAGCATGGGATAATGCTAAAAAGTATATCGAAAGTGGAGCCCATGGCGGTAAGGGAAGTGAAGCTCACAAAGCAGCTGTTGTAGGTGATACTGTTGGTGATCCCTATAAGGATACTTCAGGTCCATCAATTAATATTTTAATTAAATTAATGACTATCGTATCGCTAGTATTCGCACCACTATTTATGTAATAGACATGGGACAAGGACAAAACCTTGTCCCATTTTATATAACAAATATAGTTGAAAAAATAAGTAAAAGGGGTTAAAAGATTGAAGTACTTAATTGAATTAAGGTGTTTTATATTAATCTACTATGGTATTCTAAATATTTTTGGATTGATTTTAATGATAATGGACAAGAAAAGGGCTAAAAAAAATAAATGGCGAATATCAGAAAAATATTTATTAACAATTGGATTCTTAGGAGGTGCCCTTGGAACTTATATAGGTATGAAAAGGTTTAGACATAAGACAAAACATAAAGCTTTTTGTATAGGTATACCCTTATTTATGATGATACATATAAGCTTGATTATTTATTTGTTTAATATCATGTAAAGGGTATAATAATATATAAATAGACAATCTTTAAAGGATGTGATGTGAAGTGGATATAAAAGAAAAAATTTTAGAGTTTATGCGAGAAAAAGCATATAATCCTATGAAGGAAGAAGAATTACTTGATGCGCTAGAAATAAGAGATAAGCAACAAAAAAAAGATTTTATAAGAGTATTAGAAGAAATGGAATTAGAAGGTTATATCATTAAAACTAAAAAAAAGAAGTTCGGAGCACCAGAACGAATGAACTTAGCAGTAGGAAGACTACAGGGTCATGCAAAGGGCTTCGGTTTTGTAATTCCCGACTTAGGAACTGTTGAAAATGATGTATATGTTTCTGCAGAGGATATGAATGGAGCAATGCACAATGATAGAGTTGTAGTTCGTTTATCTAAAAAACCCGAACCTGATAAAAGAAATGAAGGAGAAGTAATAAGAATAATAAAACGAGGAAACGAAAGAATTGTTGGAACATTTGAAAGCAGCCGAAATTTTGGTTTTGTAGTTCCTGATGACCAAAGAATAAAGCAAGATATTTTTGTATCAAAATCAGAATCTATGGGAGTACGGGATGGATACAAGGTAGTAGTAGAAATAACCCAATATCCTGAAAGTAGAAGAAATCCAGAAGGTCGTGTTATTGAAATATTAGGACATAAAAATGATGTAGGTACTGATATATTATCAATAATTAGAAAATATGATCTTCCAGAAGAGTTTCCAGATGAAGTATTGATGCAAGTAAAAAATATTCCCGATGAAGTACGAGAAGAAGATAAAAAGGGACGAAAAGATCTAAGAGATATGAAAATATTTACTATAGATGGAGCTGATGCTAAGGACTTAGATGATGCAGTATCAATAGAAAAATTAAAAAATGGTAACTATTTATTAGGAGTACATATTGCAGATGTAAGTTATTATGTTTTTGAAAATTCGCCATTAGACAAAGAAGCTTTAGCCCGTGGCACAAGTGTTTATTTAGTTGATAGAGTAATACCTATGCTTCCTCCAAAATTATCAAATGGAATATGTAGTTTGAATCCTAAGGTGGATCGTTTAACCCTTTCCTGTTTTATGGAGATTGATGATAAAGGTAATGTAGTAAAACATGAAATCGTAAAATCCATAATAAATTCTAAGGAAAGATTGACCTATTCAGATGTTTCAAAGATTTTAGAGGAGCAAGATCCAGATTTAATAAATAAGTATAGTGAATTAGTTAAAGATTTTCAGTTAATGGAGGAGCTTGCACTAATTCTTAGAAAAGATAGAAGATTAAAAAGAGGAACAATAGATTTTGATTTTGATGAAGCAAAAATAATTCTAGATGAAGAAGGAAAACCAATAGATATTCAAAGATATGAAAGAAGAATAGCAAATAAAATTATTGAAGAATTTATGCTAGTCTGTAATGAAACAATTGCAGAGCATATGTATTGGACCACCCTACCCTTTGTTTATAGAGTTCATGAGGAGCCAGATCCTGAAAAATTAAAGGATTTCAATGAATTCATACATAATTTTGGATATCATTTTAAGATAGGAGATGAAATCTATCCTAAAGAATTACAAGATTTACTAAATAAAATAAAGGGAAGCCCAGAGGAAAATGTTATTAGTCGCCTAATGCTTAGAACTATGAAACAAGCTAAATATACACCAAGTAATTTAGGTCATTTTGGGCTTGCTGCTAAGTATTATACACACTTTACTTCTCCTATAAGAAGATATCCTGACTTAACAATTCATAGAATTATAAGTGAAATGTTATATGAAAAATTAAATGATGACCGCATTAAGAAACTAAACAACAGAACCCCCGAAATAGCGCTGCAGTCATCAACAAGAGAAAGGGTTGCAGAGGAAGCCGAAAGAGAAACTGATGATCTTAAAAAGTCTGAATATATGAAAAACCATATAGATGAAGAATTCAATGGAATTATATCTGGAGTAACCTCTTTTGGTATGTTTGTAGAATTAGAAAATACCATAGAGGGATTAGTTCGTGTAAGCTCCATGGATGATGACTACTATCAATATGATGAAAAAAATCATCAATTTATAGGAGAAAGAACCAAAAAGACTTATCATTTAGGAGAGAAGGTAAAGATACAGGTTGTAAAGGTAGATGTTGCACAGAAGCAAATCGATTTTGTATTAGTAGATGAATAAAGAAACTTATTTTGGTTTCATGAAAGCTTTTATTATGACCCAATTGACAATTTTATCAATCATGTTATAATAAAGAAAGAAATTTAGCCCTATTTGTCTATCGAATAGGGCTTTTTAAGAAGGTGAAATGAATGATGGCTAAGGAAGCAATAAAGATAGTTGCAAATAATAAGAAAGCTAGACACGATTATTTTATAGAAGAAACCTATGAAGCTGGAATTGAATTAGCAGGTACAGAGGTTAAATCTATTCGACAAGGAAAGATTAATTTAAAGGATAGCTACGCTGCTATTAAAGGGGCAGAGGTGTTTGTGTTCCAAATGCATATAAGTCCTTATGAAATGGGTAATATATATAATAAGGATCCCCTAAGAGTTAGAAAACTCTTACTTCACAAATCTGAAATAAGAAAACTAATTGGCTATACCCAACAGCAAGGTTATGCCCTAATACCCCTTAAAATGTATTTAAAAAGAGGATTAGTAAAAATAGAATTAGCAGTTGCTAAAGGGAAAAAATTATATGATAAAAGGCAAGATTTAGCAAAGAAAGATGCCAAAAGAGAAGTAGAAAGAGCCTTTAAAGAAAGAAACAAGCTATAAAAAAAATAGCCATTAGTTGACATAATTCTGCATAAGTGTTATAATAAAGCTTCACAAAATTAAATATGGGGGCGTACTGGTTTCGACGGGGGTGTTGAAGCTAGAGTAGCGAGTAGTGGACTCCGGGGCCACTTTAAAACCTGGAAACTAATTATAAACGCTAAAAACGATAATTTAGCTTTAGCAGCGTAGAGCTGCTAACGTTCTACTAATCACACCCGCATGATTAGATAGGGCGCCGACTCAGCGGGGACCTGCTTACCCAAAGCTTTGAGGGTAAGTAGAATAGATGAAGCTAGCGTAGCCTGAATCCTGTTGGTTGGAGTCAGGTGAGGCGAATCCTAAAGAACTAACTGCACTCGGAGAAGCTTTAGTGAATGTGCTTTCGGACAGGGGTTCAACTCCCCTCGCCTCCACCAAATTTGACTATAATACCAATTCAATGAATTGGTTTTTTGTTTTTTTGTGTTATACAGTATGGAGGCGGATATAAAGTTATTACTATGAGGTGAAGGGAAGGAAAAGTAAAACCGCTAATTATTTATTTACACTACCAAAGTATTAAATAAACATGCTGTCACTTTTACAGTGATAGCACCGAATTATAAGATCAATTTATATTTTTTATGAAGGTAGTTGTTGTATATATATATAACATATCTTTGACATATTGCATCATAGATGTAGTATTAAACTATGGAACAAGTATACTTATTATGATAGCCATGCCTACAATATAAATAATGTTGGTGTGGTTTTCATCGGTTAGGATCTGCAACTGAGATTTCCCATCCCTAAAATGTAATAGTATGATTTCTTGCTTATCCATTAAATTTTTCATCCCCTTAGCCCTCCTATGAAGTGTCATAGGGCTATTTTATATATACCCTAGGGGAATTTTCAACTATTACACTAGGATACTTTTAAGTTATCATAAACAATAGTGTTATACAATAGTGTTATAAAACAAAAAGTATTGTAATATCTCTAAAAAACACTAATACCCTAAAAACAAATTTATCATCAGAAATAATATCCAAAAAATTCAGATGTGAACAAAGGAATATTTTATGTAGATATGTAGATATAGAAATAAAGAGATTGGAATAAGTAAGTAAATAACTCAAGCCTGACCCTGGATATGACCCCGGATACGGATAATTCTATAGAATATGAAAAGAATAGAAAATTAGAGCAGGTGCAGTATGAAAAATTACAAGAAGTGCCAGAGCAAATTTCTGTTCCAAATAAAGAAAGAGAAAGGAATAACACCAAGTAAGTGTTTTAATATCCTTTAAAAGGAAGGTGGTTAAGCGTATATTTTTATAAGAAGACTTTTACACTATATAATGTCAAAAGAATTTATAGTGTAAAGGGTGAGAATACTGAAACAAATAACAAAATATTCAATCTTATATGTGACTGGTGGCATTGCTTATTATTGTATCGAAGTTATATGGAGAGGGTATTCCCACATCTCAATGTTTATTTTAGGTGGATTATGCTTTATACTGATAGGATTAGTAAGTAAACATGAAAGAAATATACTAAAACAGCTAGCCATATCTTGCTTAATTATTACAGTTTTAGAATTGATTTTTGGGCTAGTTTTGAATGTTAAATTAGGGTTAGGTGTTTGGGATTATAGCAACTTCCGATTTAATTATAAAGGTCAAATTTGCTTAGCATTTAGTATAATATGGTTTTTACTTTCCTGGCCAGCTATTATTTTATATGATTATATACTTTATTGGATATTTGGAGAAGAAAGGCCAAGTCACAAATTGATTTAACTGAACTTACTTAGGTAGGTTCTTTTTTAAAATCAATCAATGGAGCTGGACCATGGAATGAAACTGTCAACGGCTGCTATTGGTACTGATACTTATAAAGATGATGTTTGATTGATAATATTATTTAATTTAGCTCTGATATACCTTTTAGCAATATTTAAACAATTTAGTGTTAATATATTATTTCACGAAACGAGAATATCGCTAAATTGTATCAATATGGGAGACATTAGACAAAATATGTCAAGTATACTAACCTTTTGAGTTAGTTTTCTGTTTTTGAAAAAGGATAGCATGATGATATAATAAGGGCAATTAAATAAAGTAAAGGAGGTCCATAAGTCTGTTGAATCGAGGTGAACTATGGATTATAAAACACTTTACAATAAGTACATAAAGTTAATTGAAGAGAATGAAAAGTTAAAAAAAGAAATAGCTTTTCTGAAAAAATATGATAAGAATCCTTTAAAGTTAATTGGTGATGTGATTATTAATAATGAAAAAATAACCGAAGATTATTGTTGGGAAGGTGAAACATTTAAAGTTGATGTTAGAAGTACACCGGAACAAAAAATTGCTCTTTTCAAAGAGTTATTTGCAGGAAGAAAAGATGTATATGCAAAAAGATGGACAAGTAAGAAAGGGAAATCAGGATATTCACCTGTTTGTTTAAATGAGTGGATAAGTGGAGTATGCAATAAACCAGAATCAACCTGCTCTGTATGTCATAATAAAAACTATGCAGAATTTAATAAACAAGCAATTGAACAACATCTAAGAGGATATGCGGTCTATGGTATTTATCCATTACTTCAAAGTGAAACCTGCAAATTTGTAGCAATTGATTTCGATAAACATGATTGGAAAGAGGATATTAAAATTATAAGGGAAGTCTGTAATGAATCTCATATTCCTGTTGCAATTGAGAGGTCAAGATCTGGTAATGGAGCACATGCATGGATCTTTTTCCAAGACGAATTAAGTGCAAGCTTAGCAAGAAAACTTGGTACAGCAATCATCACTTATAGTATGTCAATAAGACATGAAATTAAGTTTCAGTCATATGATCGTATATTTCCTAATCAGGATACTATGCCAAAGGGTGGTTTTGGCAATCTAATTGCACTTCCTTTGCAAAAGAAAGCAAGAAAATATTACAATAGTGAGTTTATCAATGAAGATTTTAACTCTTATAATGATCAATGGAAGTATCTTAGCAGCATAAGGAAAATGAGCGAAGAAGAAGTAGAAAATTCCATAATAGATTTATGTAAAGGGAATGAATATGGTACTCTGAAAGATGAAGATAGTGAAAATAAACCATGGATCATCCAAAGACCACAGCAATATGAATTATCAATAGAAGATTTCCCATCAAAAGTTCAAATAGTTCTTGCCAATGGAATTTATATTAAAAAAGAAGGTTTCTCCCATGCTGCTTTAAATAAAATTAAACGTTTGGCTGCTTTTAAGAATCCGGAATTCTTTAAGGCACAGGCAATGAGATTGCCTACTTATAACAAACCAAGAATTATTGATTTATCCGAAGAAAATCTGAAGTATCTTTTTATTCCTAGAGGTTGTCTACAGGATCTTCAAATATTACTATCATCATTTGAATTAGAAATAGAATATGTTGATGAAAGACAGTACAGTAGAGATATTGACGTATCCTTTAAAGGAGAGCTAAGGGATAAACAAAAGGAAGTAGTAAAAATGCTACTCGCTTATAATCAAGGGGTATTGTCTGCTACAACAGCTTTTGGCAAAACAGTTATTGGAGCATACTTAATGGCTTCAAGAAAAAAAAATGCATTAATAATCGTACATACAAGACAGCTTTTAGAACAATGGCAAGAACGACTAAATCAATTTTTGATTATTAATGAAGAATTACCTAAAGAAAAGGTGAAGAAGAGAGGTAAAGCGAAATCACAGAATATTATTGGCCAAATAGGTGGAGGGAAAAATAGGCCGAATGGAATTATCGATATTGCACTTATGCAATCTTTGATAAAGGATAAAGAAGTTAAAGATTTCATTAGAGAATATGGTTTTGTCATTGTGGATGAATGTCATCATGTTCCTGCATTTACTTTTGAACAAATCATGAAGAATATTCATGCTAAATATGTTTATGGATTAACAGCTACCCCAATTAGAAAAGATGGTCATCAACCGATCATTTTTATGCAGTGTGGTCAGATAAGAAGTAAAGTAGATGCGAAAGAAGAATCAAAAAAAAGAAGTTTTGAACATTTTATAACTCCTCGATTCACAAGTTTTAGACGATTAAAAGATTCCAATGAAGATGAACGATACAATATCACATCTATTTATGCTGAATTAGTAGAAAATGAGCTTAGAAATAGTATGATTGTTGAGGATATTATAAAAGCTGTGAATGAGGGTAGAAATCCTATTGTATTGACAGAAAGAACTAATCATGTTGATATATTAGTAAAGATGCTAAATAATAGAATTGACCATGTTATTCAATTGACTGGAAATATGTCTACTAGAAAACGCAGAGAAGAGTTAGAAAGATTATCAAAGATTTCTTTAACATCCAACTTCGTAATTGTTGCAACAGGAAAATTTGTGGGAGAAGGATTTGATGAACCTCGTCTTGACACATTATTTTTAGCAATGCCCATAGCATGGAAGGGGACTGTAGTACAATATGCAGGACGACTACATAGAGAATTAGATAATAAATCAGAAGTGATTATATATGATTATGTAGATATTCATATACCTGTTCTTGAAAAAATGTATCAAAAACGGTTGAAAGCATATGCATCAATAGGTTATAAAAGCAGGGGAGAAAAAATAGAAGAAAGCATCAATGCAATATATGACCAAAACACCTTTTTCGAAGTATTTAGAAAAGATATATGCAATGCTATTTCTGATATATTAATTGTAAGCCCATTTATCAGTAAAAGAAGATTAATGTCCATGATAAGATTACTAACTAAAGAAATCAATGGGGGTGTAAATATTGTTATTGTAACAAGACCAAAAACAGATTTTAAAGAAAAAGACCATCAAACTTATGATGCAAATATGAAAATTCTTTTTGAAAATGGAATAAAAGTTGATTACAAATCAAATATTCACCAAAAATTTGCAATTATTGATCAAAAGGTTGTTTGGTATGGTAGTATTAATTTGTTAAGCTATGGTCGAGATGCTGAAAGTATCATGCGATTATCCAGCTTAAATATTGCTAATGAGTTATTAGCATCAATCGAGAATTAGAAAAGGGGAATGAAGGGTGAATAAAAAAAGGCATTATTATTTATCAAACAGAAGATGGATGAACAAAAGCAGATGTAAGAATAGAAAAAGATACTACATATAAATAATATCCTCAAAGAGTATATTTGGCGTTACACCATCGTAGTATCCCAATATGGGTGAAAAGAAATAAATTAAATGATGATATGTTAAAAGATGTAAGAGAAATTATAAAAAATTATAGACTATTCGTATCAGAGTGGGACTAGCACAGTCCGACTTCCTAATACCAAGTTTAACGGTTACAGAATATTGATATAATATGATTCTATGTGTTGGCGATTCACACCTATTTGATAGCGCCACATTATTTAAAAAGAAAAAAGTAAATGCCTAAAATAGGAGGATTAATATTATGGAGTTAGATAAAATTTGTCAGAATTGTAGTAGTTTTTTTCAAGACAGCAATGATTACAATATAGGTTTAGGTGTCTGCTTGAACGACCCTGATGATTCATTTGAACCTTATATTGATGAAATCATTGAAAATGCAGATTTTTCAAACATATATGAGATTTACTTGGAAAAACGGTTTAACGGTGGAAGAGAAGCCTGTGAGCAATTTGAAGAACCTGAATTTATTGAACTTCAGGATGGTGAGGACCTCAATGATTATATATATATAGAAAATATGAAGCAACAAAATGTTGATGAGGTTATTAAATATTTATATGACAATGATAACAATATGGTAAATAGAGCTTTATCAACAATTTCACCGTATGTACATATTGGAAATGAAAATGCTTATAAGGGTCTTATAGAATATTATATGGGCTTGGGTCCAGCAGATAATCTTGAGGATGTTTACATCAGAATAAAAATTGTAGATTTACTATCATCAAAGAAATCAGAAAAGAAAACTATTGATGCATATGTAAATGAACTTGCTAGGACTCCATCAAATAATACCACAAGACAACTATATACGGAAATACTTGAACACTTAAGAAGATGTCCTTGGGAAATGGTTATGGAGCCACTTTTGGAATTACTTGATAAAAAGAAATTCAGCTATAAAATGAAGAAAAAAATTATGGATATTGCTATAGAAGAAAAAATAGATGAATACTGGTACAGATAGAAAATATTGATATCCCTAAATAAGCAGTCATACGAGCTGGAGGAATATGATGAGTAGTTGAGGTGAACTATCGATTATCAAACACAAGTACATAGAGAAGCACAGTAGAAATGATTTTGACAATGTGATAGATGTTAATTTTGGGGGAGCAGCAAATCTTGTTGAAGCAGTAGTTCCTGTTATGAAGAAACAAAAACTGGGAAAGATATGTTTCACAAGCTCAGGGGTAGGAGTTAGTGGTTATACTAATGTATGCTATTATGCAAGCAGTAAAGGAGCTATAGAAGCTCTTGCTAAATGCCTTAACATAGAGTATGCAGGGGGTGGTATTACATTCCACATCATGCATCCACCTTTGACTGTTACAAAATCTTCATCACCTTTTCCAGTACCAAAAGAATTTAAAGCATCCCCTGAAAAGGTTGGTAAGAGCTTTGTATGATAAATTTGGAAAGTAGAAAGTAGCCCAGTTATCGCTTTCCAAATATGATGGGTAAGATGCTGGTGAAGATGACGAATAGAGCTAATAAGGTTTAGAAAGGGTTTAAAGTAGTACTTGGATAGGATAGTCCATTTTTGAATCTGACTATTATTAGTGGTACAATAAAGAAAACTATGTAAGCGAGGTTGTATAATGGACAAACATCGTATCTATTCAATGAGTTTTGCAAAAGTCTATCCATATTATGTTGCTAAGGCGGAAAAAAAAGGTCGTACTAAAACAGAAGTCGATGAAATCATTCGATGGTTAACAGGATATAGCCAGGAAGAATTAGAAGCGCAACTAGAAAATCTCACAGATTTTGAGACCTTCTTTGCTGAAGCTCCCCAAATGAATCCATCTCGGACTTTGATTAAAGGGGTTGTTTGCGGTGTTCGAGTGGAAGATATTGAAGAACCAACTATGCAGGAAATTCGTTATTTGGATAAAGTGATTGATGAGTTGGCAAAGGGGAAAGCGATAGATAAAATTTTACGAAAATAATAATTAATTAAAAAACACTGGTTCTATATTTAGAAGATAAAAGAATTGGTGTTTTTTTGTTTCTATATCTATAGTTGGATGGGATGAGCATATAAGTATAGATGAAATAAAAATATAAAGAGACTAGAATTAGAATTTATTTCATCCTTAATTATAAATAGGCGGTAAATCCTGGATCTCATTCATTTCGTTTTTAAGGGTAGCATGGAATTCTCTTTTTTCATTGATTGAAGCAAAGAATATTTCATCAATGTCTTTTATCTTAAGATAATTTAATTGCTGGTTGAGCCAATTCTCTGTAAGATTGAGCTTAGCTAAAACATTATCATATACTACACCTTCAATAATCACTGGATAGGTTAAGGAGGGATGGGCTCTCGTTAAATTCATATCTTCTACAGTGACTTCGGATTTATTTGTTTTTTTTAATACTGAAATATTACCACTAGCTTCTATAATTCCTAAGTGGACATCATTAATATCGAAAACATCCTTTTCTCTTAACATCTGAAGTATATTATCAATAGAATAGCGGATTTTTCGCAGATTTTTCACAACAAATTTGCCGTCCTGTATCACAATCGTAGGTTCGAAGGTTATGATATGTCCAAATTTTCTATATTTAATTTTCAGTCTTGAAACTATAACATGAAAAATACCAATTAGAACAATGGCAACAGCAGTATGAATATGTTCAATATTAGGATCTGCTATGTCAGCGCCTACCACTGCACCTAATACAATAATAACAAGAAAATCGAATACAGGAAGTTCTGCAATAGAACGCTTACCCATAATTAATGTGATAACCAGCATAAGAGGTAATATTGTAATAATCCTTCCCAAAAGCATAAAAGAATCCTTAATAATATCCATATATAACATTCTCCTTTTTAGTGATATATAGGCAGTGGATCTGATTGGTCATTCATAAAGTTCTTTAATGAAATATGCAGCTCCATTTTTTCATTGATGGTTGCAAAAAATACTTCATTTATGTTAGTAATATTTAAGCTTAGTAATTGCTGATGGAGCCAATTCTCATTCAGATTGAATTTATTTAATATATCATTATATATCTTGCCTTCTATAATTACTGGATAAGATATAGAAGGAACATTTTGAGTCAAATTTAAGTCCTCAATTGTAACCATAGATTTATTAGGTTTCTTTAATACGGACAGCCTACCATTAGCTTCAATAATGCCCAGATGCACATCTTTAATATTAAAAACATCCTTCTCCCTCAGCATTTGGAGTATATTATTTATTGAATATCTTTGTTTTTTTAGGTTTTTACTTATCAACTTCCCATCTAGTATTATGATGGTAGGTGAGAATGTGATAAGATGACCTAATTTTCTATGTTTAATCAGGACAATAGAAACACTGCGCTGGAAAAGACCAAAGAGTACGATCGCTATTGCAGTATGGATATGAGATACCGAAGGATCTGCTATATCTGCTCCAACTACTGATCCAAAGGCTATAGTAACAAGAAAGTCAAATATAGGAAGCTCACCAATAGAACGCTTTCCCATATATAAAGTCATAAACAACATTAATGGTATAATAGTTAGTATTCTTCCTGTTACTACTAATAATTCTTTCAATAATTCCATAATGCCATCTCCTAATTATCTTATTACATTATTATTATTATTTCCTTAATTAGAAATGAATATAAAATATCCTTTTCTTAAAGGATACATTGTATTATTGTTTAGAAAAACAATTATTCTAAATATTCCCGCATGATATATTATTGATATGTTACTCCTATACTATGCATTGTAAGTAGTCAAAAAATATTGCCAAAACCATAGGATTAATACATCAATTATATGGTCTTGGCAAAAAATAGTTTGGATTATTTTTTTATAAATATATATAAAAAAGTGTAAGGTACTTTCTTATAATTTTATTTTGATTCCCATTTTAAATCAAAACTCCCTTTTGTATCCTTTCCTTCTATTCTTATTCTGTATTTTCCTTCATCTTCTATAGGGATTTCTACAATGCCCTCTTCATCCACAGGGATTTCCTCAATACTTTCACCTTTTTTATTGGTAATGGTGATAGTAAGCTCACCCTCTTTTACTTCCGAACTATATTTTATTATAATTATTTCCCCAGGTTCTGCATTAATCCTTCCTGTATCAACTCCAGAAAAGTACTTGTAGGATGCAGTCATATGCCCAGGTAGATTGTTCCCAACCCACATTACTTTTTTTGTACAGCCTGTAGAAGAAAACATAAAGATAATGAGTAGAAGTCCTAAGACTAGAGAATTTTTTAATTTACTTTTTTTCATTTTCATTTTATCCTTCCTTTAAAATTAATAATTATAGTTCACTTCATTAATATCTCTCTTATTTTTATTCTAAATTTAATTTCTTAGTTAAAATATGATTGGTTACTGCGTAAAAGATAGTACATCCAGCTAATGCAAACAAAATTCCAACTGGAAAAATTATTTGTGGGGATAGATAAACAAGATCTATATTACCTATATTAAAGTGTATAAAGATCCCTCCAACTAAAGTTATTAGAAATTGTAGACCTGTATATATTACAATGTAGGATACAAAGGAGGCAACAACTCTATTTTTATTAAATAGTTGACCCACTGCAATGGAAACATAGATTAATAGAATATTTAAAATTACACCTAGAAATACAAGTGTTGTGAATTCTACCAATAAAAGTGATCCATTACCACCAAATTGCGCACTTAATTCTGCACTCATTTCTTTAAAGCCTCTCCATATTGCATCTAACATTCCGGGGTTGGCACTGACTATACCTAAGGACCCTAATATCATTGTCAGACTAATAATGATCCAAAATACAGTAATGACCAGCTTAGATGTAATCAAATGATGAACTCTTACCGGTAGAGTAAACATCAAGTACCCCTCATCCTTTAGAAGATTCCTATAAAATCGCAGGATCATAAGAATAAGTGTAACCATCAAAATAGCAATTATTGATATGATTTGTGTTGCTATTAGTAGTCCCCTAAAAAATAAAGCTATTCCTTCTCCCATCCCTGATTGTAATGTAAAACGATTGATTACTGAGACACATAAAAGTACTATATATAATGGTACTAATAGTCTAGCAGTTGCCTTCAATTCATGTTTCATTAATCTAGCTAACATTTAAAAACCTCCCTAAACAGAGAATCAATGGATTTACCTTCCTGTATTCTCACATCATCAACAGAAGAATGCAGAAATACAGAACCCTGTTTTAGAAATACTACCTCATCTAAGATTTTCTCAATATCTGCAATGAGATGGGTAGAAATTAAAACAGTTGCATTTTCTCGGTAATTAGAAATAATGGTATTAAGAATATAATCCCTGGATGCAGGATCTACTCCTCCTATAGGTTCATCTAAACAATACAATTCTGCCTGTCGACTCATTACTAGAATTAATTGTACCTTTTCCTTTGTCCCCTTTGATAAGGTTTTTAGTTTACTCTTAGGGTCAATTTCAAGATCCGCCAACATGGCATTAGCTTTCTTAGAGTCAAAGTCTTCATAGAAGTCTTGAAAAAACTTAATGGCTTGTTCTACACTCATCCAATCTGCCAAGTAGGTTTTTTCTGGCAAATAGGATATTATTTTTTTTGTTTCCATTCCCGGATTTATACCTGCAATATAAATCTTTCCAGAGTCAGGGACTAAAAGGTTGTTGATTAATTTGAGCAAAGTGGTTTTACCACTTCCATTTGGACCTAGCAGTCCAATGATACGACCTCTTTCTAAAGTCAGATTAACATCAGAAAGTGCAGTAAACCCTGTATATTTTTTTGTAACGGATTGACATTCTAAAATAGGATTCATTTTTTCATCTCCTTCACAATATTAATTACAATTTCCAAGGATTCTTCCTCTTTAAAGCCCAATTGCTTCATTTTTTCTAAAAAACCCACAGTAATATCCTTAGCGGATTGTCTTTTAAGTTCTTTAATCATTTTTAAATCAGAAGTAATATATCTTCCGCTGGTACGATTAGTGTATAGTAAACCATTTCGCTCTAATTCTGTTAATGCTCTTTGCATGGTATTGGGATTGACTCCTGCATTTGCTGCAAAATCCCTAACTGAGGGTAATTTATCCCCAGGCTTAAAAAAACCAGATATAATACCAGCCTGAATTTGTTCCACTAATTGTATATAAACTGGCCGTTCTGAATCTATATTCCATTTCATTCCAACAACTCCTTTCCTTATGTTGGTGTATTATTGTACTAAGAGCTTAATACAATAATACATAATTTTTATAATAAATGCAATAGAAATTTTTAATATAATTAATTTAAATTTTTATACTACAACAAACGATGTGGCGGATAAAGAAAAATATCCTACATAAAAAAATTGTCAATACATCTGGGTTTATTGATCGAGAAGTGGAGAGGGGAGATTTTTATGTACTAAAGGATACCGAAATGCCAGCAGTTTTATTGAAGATAGGATATTTAACCAACCCTGAGGATGAACAAAGAATGCTAAGTGAAGATTTCCAAAAGCACATTGCTACTGCAATATTTGAAGGGATTAAAGAATATTTTAAAATAGGACAAGAATAGTTAATAATTGTAGAGATAGATGATTTGATAATGGAGTATTGTACTTGTTTATAATTTGAGGATAGAGGATTGTACATCTGACTTTATTTTGAATTTTTCTTAAGACAGATAATACATCCTCTAATTTTTACCTAATTTTATTTTTTACTCCACATCACCACAAATTATCTTTTCACAAATATCATCTACTCTACCTGGAGTTCCTTCAAAAACATTGATATACATCTGCTTTATTTCACAGATTAATGGATATCTTGGATTTGTCCCTGTACATTGGTCATCAAAGGCTTCTTCACTCATTTTATCAAGAGTTGAATAAAACTTTTCTTTGGAGATACCAGCCTCGCTTAGGGTTTTAGGTATGTCTAGTTTTTCTTTTAATCCATCAATTGCCTTGATTAAAAGTTCCACCTTTTCTTCATCACTATTCCCACCTAAGTTTAAAAAGTCGGCTATTTTAGCATACTTAAGTTTTGCATTTGGATATTTGTATTGGGGAAAAGCTGTTTGTTTTCTCGGGTCCTCTACAGCGTTAAACCGTATCACTTCATTGATAAGGATAGCATTGGCAATTCCATGGGGGATATTATGCATTGCTCCAAGTTTATGAGCCATGGAATGACATATTCCAAGAAATGCATTTGCAAATGCCATACCAGAGATTGTTGAAGCGTGGGCCATTCTTTCCCTTGCCCTAATATTACTAGGACCCTCTTCATATGCTAAGGGCAGGTACTTAAATATTAATCGTGTTGCTTCTAAGGCTAAACCATTTGTATACTCGGAAGCTAGTACAGAAACATAGGCTTCAATAGCATGGGTTAGGGCATCAATACCTGATGCAGCAGTAAGAGACTTTGGCATGTTAAGCATTAAATCAGCATCAATAATTGCCATATTAGGTGTTATGGCATAATCAGCTAATGGGTATTTAATTCCGGTTTTTTCATCGGTTATTACTGCAAAGGGGGTGACTTCTGATCCAGTACCAGCAGAGGTTGTAATAGAGATCATCTTTGCCTTTTCCCCCATTTCAGGGAAGGTATAAACTCGTTTTCGAATGTCCATAAATCTCATTGCTAGATCCTCGAATTTCACTTCTGGATGCTCATATAAAACCCACATAACCTTTGCAGCATCCATTGGGGATCCACCTCCAAGAGCTATGATAACATCAGGATTAAAGTTCTCCATTTCAACAGCACCTTTTTTTGCTGTTGCTAGAGTTGGATCTGGTTCAACATCAGTAAAAATCTTATAGCTAATTTTGATTTCATCTAGTATATCGGTTACTTTATTTACAAATCCAAGTTGAAAAAGAACCTTATCAGTGACAATAAATGCTCTCTTTTTGTCTAGACTCCTTAACTCCTTTAGTGCAATCGAAAGACTTCCATATTTAAAGTATATTTTTTCGGGAACTCTGAACCAGAGCATATTTTCTCTCCTCTCAGCAACATTCTTTATATTTAATAGATTCTTTACGCCAACGTTATCTGATACAGAGTTTCCACCCCATGTACCACAGCCAAGGGTTAATGATGGTGCAAGTTTAAAATTATATATATCACCTATGGCACCATGAGATGCAGGCACATTAACTAATACTCTCCCGGTCTTCATGGTAGTTTCAAATTGGTGAATTCTTTCTTTGGATGTAAATTGATTAGTATATAGTACAGAGGTGTGGCCGAAACCACCAAGCTCGATTAACCTAATTGCCTTACGAATGGCTTCATCAAAGGTGGGGACTCTGTACATAGCTAGTAATGGGGAAAGTTTTTCATGGGAAAAGGGTTCCTCCAATTCTACAGATTCAACTTCACCTATAAGCACCTTTGATGTTCTTGGAGCGTCAATGTCAGCCATTTCTGCAATTTTACACGCACTCTGTCCTACGATTGCTGCATTTAAAGTATCATTTACTAGAATGATATCTCTTACTTTATCGATTTCATCCTTTTTTAGGATATATGCTCCTCTTTTTTCAAACTCTTTTTTTACTTCATCATAGATTTGGTCCATTATAATTACAGACTGCTCAGATGCACAGATAACCCCGTTATCAAAAGTTTTTGAAAGAAGTATAGAACTTACCGCCATTTTTATATCCGAAGTTTCATCAATAATCACTGGAGTATTTCCTGGACCTACTCCTATTGCTGGTCTGCCTGAAGAGTAAGCTGCATTCACCATACCTGGGCCACCAGTGGCAAGAATCATATCGGATTCGCTCATAACTAGCTGTGATAGTTCGACGGAGGGCTCATCGATCCAGCCTATGATTCCTTCTGGCGCGCCAGCTTTTACAGCTGCATCCAAAACGATCTTTGCCGCTTGGATAGTACATTTTTTCGCCCGTGGATGTGGAGAGAAAATAATTCCGTTTCGTGTTTTTAAAGAAATTAGTGATTTAAATATTGCTGTAGATGTTGGATTGGTGGTTGGAATTACTGCGGCAATTAAGCCTACAGGTTCTGCGACTTTAGTAACTCCAAATGCTTCATCGCGTTCGATAACTCCACAGGTTTTTTCATCCTTATATTTATTATAAATGTATTCTGAAGCAAAATGATTTTTTATTACCTTGTCTTCTACAACACCCATTTTGGTTTCTTGCACAGCGATTTTAGATAGTTCAATTCTTGAGTTATTAGCAGCCATGGCTGCCTGTCTAAATATTTCATCAACTTTATCCTGGTTATAGGTGGAGAATATTTTTTGAGCTTCTCTAATTTCTTTCATCTTTTTCCTTAATTCACTGGCATTAGTAACTTTCATAATAGCAAATCTCCTTTGTTTAGAAATGTTTTACTGGAAACCTAAATCATTCATATTTACCTTTTATAATCTACAAACAGTTTAAGTATATAAAAAATAGTATCTGTATTTTAAATATTTTTATTTATAATTTATACAATAAGCCTAGGGTGATAAATGGCAAAACTAAATTTCTATGGGAGTAAATAGAACAGGAAATTAATATATTGTTTTTATAACTCTATATAGTGCAAATGAATGTAGGGGGAATATTTTTTAAATAAGTAAATAAATCTAAAAAAATCCTACAATAACTATTACTAGCTACTGTAGGATTTTCATTTTCATCATTCGTATAATTATAAATTACTATTGATCTTCAGATATCTTTTCAACATGAAGTTGTTCCTTTTTATTTCTAAAGTGTATTTTATATGTTTGCCCTAAAGTTTCATGTTGGATTTTTGTTGCATCGAATTTAAATATTTTAAATACCATCTGAACAAAAAATCCAATTAAAAAAACAGATATAATTGTTCCTGCACCCACCATACCACCGAGCTTCCACCCAGAAAGTACCGCCAGAAATTCAGTTAATCCACGACAAAGGCCTATTGGTAATTTGGTTTTTCTAGTAAGAGCAACCATTAAACTATCTCTTGGTCCTGTGCCAAAGGCTGACCCAATATAAAAGTATGAGCCTAAGGCGATTATTAATAATCCAATAGTCAACATTATTACTCCGAAAAGAAAGTTACTTGCTAGTGGTATTATTTCCAAAATTAGGATGATATCAAGAAATACCCCAATAAGTATCATATTTAATATGGTTCCTATACCTAGTTTTTCTCCCAATAATGTCGTTGCTATTATAATAATTACTCCAACCATTATTGAGGCAGCTCCTATGCTTACCCCTATAGTTTTTGAAAGTCCAACATGAAAAACTTCCCATGGAGCGTATCCTATTTGTGCATTTAGAGTTACTGCAACGCCTAATGCATAGAGTATAAGCCCCCACATTAATCTTATAACACGGGTAAATAATTGTCTGTTAAATATTTTTCTCACGATAAAGCCCCTTTCATCTCTATGCCTCACAGAACCCAAAATACAATATGTAGGATTAAGTCATTACAAAACCTATCTTTATTATAACGATATAAAAAATTTATTCAATAGGCTTAAATGGAATAAAAGCACGAATGGATTATTTCATGCCTACTTTATCCTTTAAGGATAGAGGAGCCGCAGTATTAATGGCCCATTGCAAAGCAATTGGTGTAGATTCTGTTGTATTATATCCCTATCTCCGGGGTAATCCTAGGATTATTCTATATGTTAATTATGTTTAAATTTCTGTATGAGACACATGAAAGACGAACTTTAATATATCTTATTATGCCTCCTAAGGTAGATTGTTCGTTTTTTTTGATCTACTTTAGGAGGTTCAATTACATTAAGCACTTTCTTTATCAAACCATTCTATTGCGTTTACTGGACAATGTTCTATTGCTTTTTTTAGTTTTTCTTCATCGGGTTCAAAGTTGTGTTCCTTTATAAATGCTTTCTTATTATTTATCCCAAAGATTTCTTTGTATTCTTGTACACATAAAGAACATCCCATACAAGTATCTTGATTAATGTTCAACCCAACTTTATCCTCATCATTTTCTATTTCTAAATCCTCATTCTTAAGAATTTTCGAGGTAATCCAAGAGAATATAATAATTGCAATAACAGTTAATACCCAGCGAACAATCATAAATTTCGGTCCTAAGAATTTCATCTCATTTATAAGCATAGGGATTTTTATAACAGCCCATGAACTTAATAAAATTACTATGTTTCTTATTGTCGCACCTTTTTTATAAAGCATAACACAAATAGGAAAGGCTGCATAAATTGGTCCAGCAGAAACGGAGCCTAAAGCGAATGAAAGAACAATTCCTTTTAATTTAGATTCTTGACCAAGATATTTCATGATGGTCTGCTTTGGAACCCATGTGTCAAGCAATGCGGTTAAGATAAAGATAACAGGCATTATCAATAACATTTCCTTTATAAAATATCCAGTATTATGAATCGCTTGGGTTCCTGTTTGTGGTCTTAAAAGGAAAATTAATGTATATGTGGCAACAATAAAAGTTAGAAAAAGATTTTCTTTTAATTTATTAAGTATTCCTGTCATATAATGACCCCCATACTAAACGCGATGATAATGGCAAAGAAAAAACTTAGACCATTTCTAATAATTGTAAATTTCCTTCCAAAGGCTTTAATTTCCAGTGGAATGGTAACAACTCCGACCATTGTTAGTGTGGTTAAAAAAGAAACAGATGGTACAATACCTACTCCTCCATTCATAAGTGTTCCAACAAGAGGAAATGCTATAAATGCAGGAACGAGGGTTATTGTTCCCACAAATGCAGCAGAAACGGTTGCGATAAACACATTTTGTTTTTCAACAAATGCTGCAATTGACTCTGGTGTAAATATTGCAAGCAATAATCCAATGGCAAAAATTATTGATAAAATAGAAGACAGCATTCCTTTTCCCATTCCAAATGCTTTTTTAACTGCTTCCTTGGTTTTGTTTTTGTCTTTAACCAGTGAAAAGACGAGAAATCCTGCTGTCAAAACCCAAACAGCTGCTGTGAATATATCCATATACATCCTCCTCGTTATAAATTTACTATTATATTTTATCAATTGCTTATTTTGGTTGATAGACACATATGTTTCTTTTTGATATAATAATTTCAGGAGGATTATATATGAATATCAGAGAGCTTAGGCAAATACCACTTTTTAGTGATGTTGATGAAAAGATTATATTAAAATTGATCCAAGAGAATGAGATATATGAAAGACAATATAAGAAAGATACAACTGTTCATTCCCGTGGAGAAAGCTGTACTATGTTGGATGTTGTTTTATCGGGTAAACTTGTATCATATTCTTTGGCACAAAATGGTTCTGAAAATATATTGTTTGAATTTAAGACCAAAAGCATCATTGCTGCGAACTTACTTTTTGGTGAAAATAATCGTTATCCCTTTAACATCTATAGTATGGCGGATTGCTACCTTATACATTTAACCAAGTCGGCAATTTGTGAGCTACTCAAGGACTATAGCTTTGTTAAGCAGTTTATTCGATCGCTTTCACAGAATTCTCAGGGAATGAATCAAAAAATCGTTATGTTTACACAAAAATCCTTGCGAGATAATATACTTGATTATCTTATGGCTTTATCCATAGAGCAACAATCAAATACAGTCATGCTTCCTTTAACAAAAAAACAGCTTGCTGATTATTTTGGTGTTCAACGACCTTCACTTTTTAGAGTCTTTAAGAAGTTAAAAGAAGAAGGACTAATTAAAGTAAATAATAGAGAAATTATTCTAAATAAAAACATCTATTAAACCATATTAATAAACATGATTAATCCTAAAAAAAGTTAAGATATTAGATATTTAAATGAGAACCTTGGGGAACACTTTCCCATATATAAAGTTATAAATCTTCAGCTCATATAAAAAGGTGCTGGTTATTACCAACACCAAATATAATAGAGACTTATTTAAAGGATGTGTCTAAATAAAGATTTTTAATCCTCTGCAGTATAAATTAGACTGTAATTTCCCTTAATTTTTTGAAATATTTTTTCTGTTTGGTCGCTAATTAATTCTTCTACTTGCTTATTATAGTGAATACAAGCACTTACACCGCAACTTGAGCTTAGAGTCCTTGGTACAGGCATTAACTCACAGCTAATATTATTTTTTTTCATAATCTTGCTAAATTTAATTGCACCGGTATGGGTAAAAAAAAGCACTTGATATTCATTGCTCATCTTCTAGCCTTTAGTACGAAAGTATTGTCTATTTCATCGATTACAACTGTATATCCGTATTTTTGCATAAATCTATGAACATTTTCTTTTGCAGTATTATTATCTACAATGACATTTACACCATCTTTTTCTAAATCTAGTGCTTTTTTAGTCATTAGAACCGGTTGTGGACAGCTCATACCACAGGTATCAATTATCTTCATTTATTTTTCCCCCTATTAAAGTTTTATTTTTTATTAGAAACTCTGAATTAGCCAAAGAGATTGTTAAAAGAATCAAAATGCTAATGACAATGGAGATCTGTCCGTTTAGAGTAGCACCCTCCGCACTAGATGCTAAGCCAAAGTTGTGGCTGATACCTGCTCCAACAAATAGCCCTATGACACTAATTACTGAATCGGTATTTCCTTCACCAGCTAGAATTAGCTGACGCATAGGGCAGCCTCCTAGAAGAACAGAAGCCCATCCAACCAATGCCATACCTAAGAAATTCCATAGTCCGTCTGTATGAGCAATAGGTTGTCCTGTAAAGCCAGGATTAAAGTATCCTAACAATAAATTTCCTATAAAACTGATCACCAAAATTGACAATATCCCTAATAGAAGATATGAGTCCCGAAATAGTATCATGTCTCTTATACCGCCGACAGTACATAATCTTGATTTTTGCCCAAGTATTCCAACAATTAAGCCGGAGGTAAGTGCAATCCATATTGGTGCAGCAGAAGCTCCAGGACCAGTTTGACTGAAAAACAGAAATGCTGGTGCTACGATAAGCAGGATCAGCAGTCCAACATTAACGGCTGGAAATAAATATCCCTCAAAACTAGTAAGCTTATAGCTTCTTTTAAGATTAAATCCTTTATTAAGATAGAAAACTCCAACATAGATACCTGCAACAAATCCAACTAATCCTACTATAGCATTTAAATCGCCTCCTGCAATTCTAAGAACCATTCGTAGCGGACAACCAAGAAAAACAAGAGCCCCAATCATTACGATAATCGAAAGTACAAATCTGGTAAAGGGTGAAGACCCTCCGCGAGATGAAAATTCTTTGTTTTTGGTAGCTAAAAAGAATGAACCTAAAACAAGACCTATAACCTCTGGTCGTATGTATTGAACTACTTCAGCACGCTGAAATCCGAGGCCTCCTGCTATGTCACGGATAAAACATGCGATACAAAATCCCATGTTTGCCGGATTACCGAAGTAGACCAAAAGAACACCCATAAAGCCAACAACACTACCTGTAATAATAATTCCTGATTTTGCCTTCATGCGATAATATCTCCTTTGATAAAATTTTCCAACTTTATGATAATTTTAACAATGTTTATACACATAGTAAAATAACAAAAACAAATAATACAGTACTATGATATTATAAATAGTAATAGGAATTGCTATATAAATTCATAACAGTGTATAATATTGGAAAAGGAATAGTGGTGAATTTATGAATATTATTTATATGGATAGTGGGGCGACATCCTTTCCCAAGGCTCCGGAAGTAGCTGAAAGCATGTATAATTATCTGACTTATATTGGTGTAAATGTAAATCGGGGTGCATATTCAAGCTCTTTTGAGGCTGAAAATGTGATTTATGAGACTAGGGAATTGCTATGCACACTTTTTGGTTTCAACATGCCAGAAAATGTTATATTTACAAAAAATATTACAGAAAGTCTTAATGTATTGATAAAGGGACTTTTTAAAAGCGGAGATCATGTATTAGTTTCTTCTATGGAACATAATGCAGTGATGAGACCGTTAAATGCTCTTAAAGGTAGAGGAGTTACATATTCAAGGGTCTTATGTAAAAAAGATGGTAGCCTTGATGTGAAGGATATCCAGCCATTAATACTTTCTAATACTAAAGGTGTAGTTATGACCCACGCTTCTAATGTTAGTGGAACCATATTAAACCTGGTAGAGGTTGGGAAAATATGCAAAGAAAGAGGGCTATGGTTTATCATAGATACTGCCCAGACAGCGGGAACTCTAAGAGTTGATTTTAATGAATTAAATGCGGATGCCCTTGCCTTCACAGGACACAAATCATTACTGGGACCTCAGGGGATTGGCGGTTTTCTTGTGGGGAATGGACTGTCGAGTGAGCTTTCTACATTTATCGAAGGAGGTACGGGTAGTCTGTCTGATGAAGAAATGCAGCCTTCCTATATGCCAGATAAGTTTGAAGCTGGAACGCTAAATGTGCCTGGTATTTATGGGCTTAACTCTTCACTTAAATACATACAAAAAGTAGGAATTAGGGCGATATACGAGAAAGAGATGGGACTTATGGAACTATTTCTTGAGAAACTAAAGAATATGAATCATATTGAATTAATAGGGAAGAAGGGTATAGAGGGAAGAACAGGAATTGTATCCATTAAATTTAAGACTAAGGACAATGCGGAGATGGCACACCGTCTCTCATCAGAATTCGGAATCTTGACTCGAAGTGGAATGCACTGTGCACCTTATGCACATAAAACCTTGGGTACTTTTCCTAATGGTACTGTGCGTTTTGGATTGAGTCATTTCCTCGAGGAAGCAGATATCTTATATGCAGTAGACAAAATAAATAATTTGAAGTAATTGAAGGGGATAAAATGGAATTTAATCAGGTCAAAATTTTTGTTGCCGTTGCACAAAAGAAGAGTTTTTCAAAGGCTGCAGACATGTTATTTATCTCACAGCCAGCTGTCACAAGCAATGTTAAAAAACTTGAAGATGAACTTGGGGTTACATTATTTAACCGAAAAAGCAAAAACATCTCATTAACTGAAGGAGGACAACTTTTTTATCGATATGCAGTAGAATTGATGAATCTTTATGCTAAAGCTGAGTTCTCCCTTAGTGGATACAAAAAGAACATTGAAGGAACACTAGAAATATATGCGAGTACCATACCGAATCAGTATCTTCTTCCTTACATTGTTAAGGCATTTAAAGAAGAGTATCCTTTAATTGGGTTTACTATTCGTCATAAAGCTTCAGGGGAAGTATTAGAGGAAATCCTCTCAGGTAGTATTAATTTTGGTTTTGTTGGGGCGAAGTGTTATTCAGATGTTCTTGAATATATTGATTTCTATGATGACCGATTAGTACTTATCACCTCACCCGAAAAAGAATTTTCTATAGATCCAATTAAAATTAGTAGCCTAGTGGGAGAAGATATCCTACTTCGGGAAGAAGGTTCCGGTACAAGGCTTCTTTTTGAGAAAGCCTTAAAAGAAAATAAGTTGGATGTGTCAATGTTTGGGTCACAAACATTGAATGATAGCTTAGAAGCAATTAAAAATATGGTGGCACTGGGTGTTGGGATTAGTATGGTACCTTATATTTCGGTAAAACAAGAAGTCGCTTCCGGTCAACTAAGAAAATATGAAATAGGGGATTTAGACCTTAAGAGGAGCTTTAGCCTAGTTTATTGTAAAAATAGATGTCTCTCACCTATTGAGGAAAAATTTAAAAATTTTATTTCAAATTTGAAATGGGATGAAATAGACATTTAGATAGAAAAGATAAATGAGCACACATCATTTAATTCCTTTAAAATTACCTCCCTCCTTTTCAGTAGCTACATAATACAGAGCTACTTTAATAATAATAAAAGGATGTCTCTTAAAAAACACCCTTTTATTATTTAGAAAGTTATTTTGTATAGTTATCGAAGTAACCCTTAATATAGATTATTGGGGTACCTTTATCACCGCTACCTGAGGTTAGATCAGATAATGAACCGATTAGGTCTGTCAGCTTACGAGGTGTAGTGCCTTGGGCTTCCATCTTGCCAACCAAGTCTTCATTTTTATTCTGAATAAATTGATAAATAGCTTGCTTTTGTGCCTCACCACTAAGGTGGGAAAAATTGTTATCTGCCAAGTATTTTAATTTTACTTCATTAGGTGTACCACTAAGACCACTAGTGTATGCAGGAGAAACAACTGGATCAGCGAGTTCCCAAATTTTCCCGGAAGGGTCTTTGAATGCACCATCGCCATAAACCATTACTTCTATTGTTTTTCCGGTTAATTCTTTTAGCTTTACTTGAATATCATCCACTATTGGTTGGCAGTTATTTGGAAATAGTTTTAAACTGTCTTCAGTAGATTTATTTGAACCGAGTAGACCATAGGCTTCGTTATAACCGCTACCATTAATAGCTTCAGTAAGTATATCATCTAATCCGTATATTTTTTGCACTCCATTATTTTTTAATATGCGCTTTGTGCGAAAACGTGAGTGAATATCGCATGCCAAGACATTATTTGTATGATCTAAGATTGTTTTTGGATTGTTTGAGAAGATAACTTTACAAGTTGTACCTTCAGCTTGGATTAAATTTTTATAGTATTCGATATAGTCAACACCTGTGAAAGGATGTTTTATATAACCGAAATGTTCGCGGAATTCTGCTTCTGTTAATACATCTGTCCATGGATTGATACCTTTAGCATCTAGCTTGTCGATATCTACAAGGTGGTTACCAACTTCATCAGATGGATAACTCAACATTAAAACTACATTCTTTGCACCTCTAGCAATTCCCCTTAAGCAATTTGCAAATCGGTTACGACTAAGAATTGGGAAAATAACTCCAATTGTTTCCTCTCCGAATTTTGCCTTTATATCTATTGAAATATCATCAATGGTGGCGTAGTTTCCTTGTGCTCGAGCAACGATTGATTCAGTGATAGTAACAATATCGTTATCTTCAATAGAAAAACCTTCAATGTTTGCAGCATTTAATACAGTATTAACAACTATTTGTTCAATATTATCGCCTTTGTTAATGATTGGTGCGCGAAGTCCGCGTACTACTGTTCCAACTACTCTTTCCAATATTATCTCTCCTTTAATAAGAGTTTACTTTTATAATATGTACTAAATTTAAATCCTACTATACTATACCTTATTATAGTGGTATATGTAAAATGTAATTTGCTAGTTATTAAAAAAATGTAAAAAATAATCTATCTGAATTTAAATTACTTTATAAATAGTATTAGTATATGTAAAAATAGTGGATATTACTAGAGACATTTCTTGTTTATTTCTTCTACTTATCTTAAATCTAAAGCACCTATAACTAACAAAAATATTTGTATAGTTGTATAAATACTGGCTAGGTATTACTATATATTTATGGAAATTGAAGGAAAATAGATATTAATATTGAATATGACCATTAATAAATAGTTAAAGAAAGAGGTAAAATTCATGAAACATAAACAGATAATAAAAAAAATGACCTTAGTGGATAAGGTAGCACTTTGTTCAGGGGCAAATTTTTGGCGAACTAAATTAATGGAAAAATACGATATACCTTCTATTATGTTGTGTGATGGACCTCATGGATTAAGAAAGCAGGAAGTTGATGGTGATATATTTAACATTAATGAAAGTAAACAAGCTACTTGTTTCCCTGCTGCGTGTGCTACCGGAAGCTCATGGGACAGAGATTTAGTAAAAGAAATTGGTAGGGCAATAGCTAAAGAAGCATTGCAGGAAGAGATTTCAGTTTTATTAGGACCAGGGATAAATATCAAAAGAAATCCTCTTTGCGGTAGAAATTTTGAATATTTTTCTGAAGATCCTTATGTGACTGGAGAATTAGCTACTGCATTTATTCAAGGAGTGGAAGAACTAGGTGTTGGTACATCTCTTAAACACTTTGCGGCTAATAGTCAAGAAAATAATCGTTATTCTAGTAATAGCATTATAGATGAAAGAACCCTGCGTGAGATATATTTGTATGGGTTTGAGAAAGCGGTAAAGAATGGAAAACCTTCAACTGTGATGTGTGCTTATAACAAGCTTAATGGAACATATTGCAGTGATAATAATTATCTTCTAAGGAAGATTTTGAGAGATGATTGGGGTTATGAAGGAGTGATTATAACTGATTGGGGAGCAATGAATAATAGGATAAAGGCCTTTGAAGCGGGAACTGATTTAGAAATGCCAGGTGGATCCAGCTACTTTGATAATGAAATAATAAAGGCAGTGAAATGCGGTAAGCTATCAGAAAAGCTGGTTGATGAAACTGTTGAACGGCTATTAGCACTCATCTTTAGGAGTTACTACAATAGGAATAGGAAATATTCCTATAATAAACAAGAACATCACCTTCTGGCTAGGAAGGCAGCGACAAATTCAGCGATTTTACTAAAAAATGATGAAAAAATATTACCCTTACATAAATCCCAAAAGATTGCCTTAATAGGGAACTTTGCAAAAACAATTCGATATCAAGGTAGTGGTAGTTCACATATAAATCCAACAAAATTAACTAATGTTTATGAGGTATTTCAAGGGGAAGGGATTGATTATACCTATTACGAAGGCTATAAAGAGAATGGTGAGACCGATGATATATTACTTAGGGAGGCTATGGAGGGAGCTATGCAATGTGATAAAGTAATAGTATTTGCCGGACTTACAAAACAGTTAGAATCAGAAGGATTTGATAGAGAAACTTTGTCAATGCCAAATGGGCATAATAGATTAATTCAGGAAGTATCAAAAACAAATTCAAATATTGTAGTAGTTTTAATGGGAGGCGCTGTTATTACAATGCCATGGCTTGAAGAAGTAAAGGCGGTATTACATATGTATTTGCCTGGTCAGGCTGGAGGAGAAGCTATAGTTGACCTTTTATATGGAGCAGTAAATCCAAGTGGAAAGCTTTCAGAAACTTACCCGCTATCCTATATAGATGTTCCAAGTGCAGGATTTTACGAAAAAGGAGGAAAGCAGGCACAATATAGAGAGGGGATTTATGTTGGTTATAGATATTATGATAGAGCTGGTATAAATGTAAGTTTCCCCTTTGGTTTTGGACTAAGCTATACCACCTTTGAGTATTCAGATATTAAAATAGATATGGATAAAGAAGAAATTAAGGTTTCTATTCTGCTAAAAAACATAGGGGAAGTAGCTGGTGCAGAAGTTGTTCAATTATATATTAGTGATCTACAGAAAGGTGTACACCGCCCAGAAAAAGAGTTAAAAGGTTTTAGTAAGATCTATCTAGAAGCAGGAGAATATAAAAGGATTACATTTTATTTAGAAAAAAGATCCTTTGCATTTTATGATGTGGAATCAAAAGATTGGCAGATACAAAAAGGGGATTATGATATTCTGATTGCAGCTTCTAGCCGTGATATTCGTCTACGGAAAAGAATTACACTAGAAGGGACTATTACTCCAGCAGAGCAAGTACATCTGAAAGGTACTTGGTATGAGCATCTATGTGGAAAGCCTGAAAAAGAAGAATTTGATAAGTTATTAGGTTGGAAAATTAATGAACAAAAGTCAATAACGAGAAAGAATTATACAACAGAGCATTCTATAATGGATATGCAGGGTTCATATTTTTTTAGAATAATTTATTTGCTAATTAGAAAATATATAAAGAAAAAAAGTGGCATTATTGATAATAGTGATCCTACCCTTAAGATGATTTTGTCATCATCTACAGAAGTACCAATAAAAAATCTAAGTATGCTAAGCGGTGGAAAGTTACAGCGAAATATTGCTGAAGGTCTAATACAAATAGCTAATGGTAGATATATTGAAGGTATAAAGAATTTATTGAAAAGAAAAAACTAATTAAACAAAAAAATGATAGATACATTAGCACAAAATTGTGTACTGTTGTTAAGAATGTGGATAAAATAAAGACTAGTATTAAGAAAATTAAAATTTAAATTTTGAAATGATTACTTATTAAAAGAGTAATCATTTTTTTAATAAGAATTATGGACATAATTGGTAATAAAGTATAAAGATTTTTGGATAGGTTATACTAAATTGGGAATTATTCAATTGTAAATATAAGTAAATTATTCCATTAAGGAGGTTCACAATGTTAAGTAAATTTGATTATGTAAAACCCACAAGTCTTGAAGAAGCACTAAGATATATTAAAGATAAAGATGGAGTAAAGCTTCTTGCTGGTGGGACGGATTTAATGATTTCATTACGTCATAATGTTGTTGATGTAAAACATATCATAGACATTAAAGACATTCCTGAAACTAAAATTATGAAGCATACTCCTGGGGAGGGTGTTTTTATTGGTGCCTCGATCACAGTAAATCAAATAGCCCAGTCTAAAATTATTAAGGAAAAATATCCTGCATTAGTAGAAGGTTCAGATTTCTTAGCTTCGTACCAATTAAGAAATCGAGCTACATTAGTTGGTAATATTTGTAATGCCTCCCCTGGCGCAGATTTAGCACCGTCTCTTTTATTATATGATTCTATTGTCAGTGTTGCTTCTCCTAATGGGAATCGTGAAATAAATATTAATGAGTTTTTTACTGGTGTAAAAAAGACTATTCTTCAGAAGGATGAGATTGTACTTGGGGTGTTGCTTCCAGAGGTACAAAAGAAAGATAAAAGTACATATCTTAAACAGTCCCGCTTAAAGGGTCATGATTTAGCTACAGTAGGGGTAGCAATTAGAGTGGATTCAGATAATAATATTTATATTGCTATGGCAGCTGTTGCTCCAACCCCTATCAGACTACTAAAACTGGAAGAAGCAATAAAAACAAAGGGTTTAAATTCAGAAACAGCGCAATGGATTGAAAAAGAGGTTCCTAATTATATCAAGCCTATTTCTGATGTTCGTTCTTCTGCACAATATCGTTTACATGCAGCTAGTGTGTTGGCAAAGCAAGGTTTGACAAAACTTATAGAAGAGAGGGTTGTCTAATGTGTGAAAATCATAATAGTAATAACAACTGCTTTGAATATGTTGATTCTGGAATGCCAAAGGTAGCATTGAAATGTATTGTAAATGGGGAAAAAATTCATGCAATGGTGGATCCTACAATGACATTATTAAACTTTTTACGGAATGATCTAAGGCTTTTTGGAGCAAAGGAAGGCTGTGGTGAAGGTGAGTGTGGGGCTTGTACTATTATAATGAATGGTGAAGCTGTAAACTCTTGCCTAGTACTAGCAGCGGAAGCTAATGATGCTGATATTCTCACAGTTGAAGGACTAGCTGAGGGTAATAAAATCTCAATTCTTCAAGAGGAATTTATAGAAAAAGATGCATTACAATGTGGTTTCTGCACTCCAGGAATGTTGATGTCAGCTCGTGCCTTACTTAATAGACAGCCTAATCCCACCATTGAAGAGGTAAAAGAAGCATTAGCAGGGAATTTCTGCCGATGTACTGGATATATTCCAATTATTGATGCGGTTATGTCTGCTGCTGAGAGGGAAAGAAAGGAGTTAGATAAATAATGGGTAATAAATATAAACACATTGGTAAGCCATATAATCGGAAAGAAGCAAAAGAAAAGGTGACAGGTCAAGCAGTTTATACCCATGATTTAGGATTACCTGGAATGCTCTATGCAAGATGCTTACATTCTCCCCATGCAAGAGCGAAAATCCTATCTATAGATACAAGCAAAGCAAAGGCTCTTCCAGGGGTGAAGGCTGTAATAATAGGAGAAGATGCTCCCTATTTAGTAGGTTTATATATGATAGATAAACGAGTTATAGCCTATGGGGAGACTAGATATCAGGGAGAGGTTATAGCTGCAGTAGCAGCAATAGATGAAGAAACTGCAGAAAGAGCTGTTTCTCTAATAGATGTAGAATATGAAATCTTACCTGCAGTTCTAACCATTGATGAGTCTGAAAAAGGAGAAATTTTAGTACACGAGGATATTAATGAATTAGATCATATGAAGGGTATATTTTTTCCACAATCTGATTCAAATATTGCCAGTTGGAATAGGGCTAAAAAAGGTGATGTTAATAAAGGATTTGAGGAGGCAGATTATATTATAAAAAATGAGATTTCCTTACCCCCAGTAGCTCATGCTCCTATTGAAACCCATGTTAGTGTGGCTCAAGCAGATCCCTATTCAAACAAAATCAAACTCTGGTCCTCTGTTCAATCTCCCTTTGCTACTAGGCAAATGTTAGCTAGTGCACTAGGGATTCCTAAATCAGATGTAGAGATTATTGTACCCTATGTGGGTGGCGGCTTTGGAGGGAAAGCTGGTCTACACTTAGAATTACTTGTTGTACTTTTGTCTAGGGCTGCAAGAGGACGGCCAGTAAAGTTAAGAGCTACCAGAGAAGAAGAGTTTAATCAATTACCTAGTCGTACCTCTATGAGAGGAAGAATTAAAACTGGGGTAAAAAAAGAAGGGACTATTACAGCAGTAGAAGTTTATTATGATTGGGACAGTGGTGCGTATGCAGATTATGCAGTAAATGTGGGGAAGACAGCAGTATATTCTGGAGTGGGCTGTTATGCAGTTGATAACCTAGAGCTACATTCTCGCACCTTCTACACAAATAAAGTTTTTAGTACTGCTTATCGTGGTTTTGGACATTTGGAGACCCATTGGGTAATAGAACGCCAAATGGATCTTATTGCACAAGAAATCGGAATGGATCCCTATGAGTTACGAATGAAAAATATATTGAAACCTGGATCCCGTACTATAAGTGGTGAGTTAATGTATGAATCTTCAGGTAGCCCCTCTGATTGTCTAAATGCTGTTATTAAGGAAATCGGCTGGACAGGATATCAATCTGATAAAGAGCGACAAGCTCAATTAAAATCAGGTAAAGTTCGTGGAAAAGGATTTGCTTCTTTGCAAAAAGCTCCTGCTATGCCAAGTTATACTTCAACAGCTGCAATCTTACAAATGGATGAGGATGGACATGTGAAGGTAATGATTGGTGCTATCGACATGGGGCAAGGTGCAAATACTGTACTTGCTCAAATAGCTGCGGAGGTTTTAGATATTCCTATTGAAAATGTCGATGTAGAATGGGATGTTAATACTAGTAAGCATCCATATGATTGGAATACGGTAGCATCAAAATGTACTTTTATGAGTGGTAATGCTGTTAAAAATGCTGCTGAGAACATGTTAAAACAAATGAAGGAAATTGCATCACATGCCTTAAGATGTCATGTTAATCAATTGGCTCATAGAGATGGATATATTTATCATGTTCATCACAAGCATAAATATATCCCTTATGAAAAATTTTCCAGAGGGTATGTATATGAAAATGGAAATGGTATTGGTGGTCCATTAATATCCCATGGAGTTTATATGGCAGACAACTTAACGAATCTTACTCCGGATACGGGTCAGGGAATGCCCGCTTTAGTTTGGACCTTTGGTGCCCATGGAGTAGAGTTAGAAGTAGATGTAGAAACTGGAGATATAAATATTCTTAAGGTAGCATCAGCATTTGATGTTGGACAAGTAATAAATAAAAAATTAATTGATGGTCAAGTATTGGGGGGCATCTTACAAGGGATTGGTTCTGCTATTCTTGAGGGTTATAAATTTAATCATGAAGGTAAATTATTGAATCCATCATTTACTGATAATAAAATTCCCACTATAAAAGATATTCCTAAAGAAATCGTGCCTATATATATAGAAAACCCTCAAACAAATGGTCCCTTTGGGGCACGTGGTGTTGGAGAGCATCCTATGATTTCTATACCATCTGCTATTGGGAATGCCCTTTATGATGCTTTAGGTATAAATTTTTATGAGTTGCCTTTAACACCTGAAAAAGTAGCTTTAGCTATAGCTAAAAATAAGAATTAAAAGCAAATACCCCCTAAGATTTAGGGGGTATTTGCTTTACTATTATTTAAAATTCTTTAGTGCTTTATCAATTCTATCTAATGCCTGTTTTATATTATCTATAGAATTAGCATAGGAGAGACGCAAATATCCTTCTCCGTAAGAACCAAAGGCAGTTCCTCCTAGACATGCTACTCCAGCTTCATTTAACAGATAATCTGCAATTTCTTTACTTGATTTACCAAAGGATTGTATATTTGGAAAAACATAAAAAGCACCTGCAGGGGATAGACAACTAATTCCTTCTATTGAATTTAATCCGTTAACCATAATATCACGACGCTTTTTGAATTCAGCAACCATATTAATAACTTCATCCTGTGGACCTGTTAGTGCTTCAAGTGCTGCCATTTGAGTAAATGCTGCAGTGCAAGAATTAGAATTTATCATTAACTGAGTTATTCTAGCTGCAAGTTCCTTATGCATTACACCATATCCTATTCTCCATCCAGTCATAGCATATGCTTTAGAAAAACCATCTAAAATAATAGTCCAATCCTTCATACCGGGAAGTGAAGCTATAGATAATGGTTTCTCGTCACTATAAATCATTCGATCATAAATTTCATCAGATAGAACAAAAATATTCTTATCTCTTACTATATCAGCTACTGCTTCTATATCTTCTTTGTTTAAATAACCTCCTGTAGGGTTTTGAGGTGAATTCAGTATAAGCATTTTTGTTTTTGGGGTAATCAAACTTGCTAATTCCTTTACATCCAAACGGAATTGATTTTCTTCTCTTAATGGTATAGGTACAGCTTTTCCACCTGAATATTTAATAACAGATTCATATATAGGAAAACCAGGATTAGGATAAATAACCTCATCACCTGGATTAATCATTGCCAATATTGTAAAGAACATAATAGGTTTTCCACCTGGAACAACAACTATATCTTCGACAGTAGCTGGAACATTTTTATAGGACCTAACATGGGTTGCTATTGCTTCGCGTAATTCTGGGATACCTGAAGCGGGTGTATAGTGTGTATGTCCACTACTTAATGCATTAATACCAGCATTAATAACATTTTTTGGGGTATCAAAATCTGGCTCACCGATTTCTAAGTGTATTATATCTTTTCCTTGAGCTTCTAATTTTTTAGCTTTTGCTAATACTTCGAAAGCAGTTTCTGTTCCTAAATATTTCATAGATTTTGCCAAAAATTTTTCCATTAGCATAACTCCTTTTCATCATAAATTAAATTATCTCTATTCTACGTCATATTCTTTTAATATGCAATTCTATTTATATTTAAAAAAAATATAATTTCATGTCGTGTTATTATTGTTTTGGCATGAAAAAACTGGATATATTGTAATAATATACAAAATATAAACTCAAATTTATTAAGTTAGTTATTACAAGATGGGGGGATATGATTATAATGCTAAGTTCTTATTATAAAGGGTCTAATGAACCAGAATTATATTCTAAAGAAGTAAGTGAAGCATTATTAAAAACTAATTTTAAAATTTTCAATGAAATAAATGATGAGATACTTATCAGTAAAAAGATAGATCGTACAATATTTACGGCAGGTAATGGTGGAAGTTCTGCTACTGCAAGTCATATGATCAATGATTTAGTAAAAGGTTGTCGAGTAGAGGGACGTGAAGGATTTCGAGCTATTTGTCTTAACGATTCAACAGCATTAGTTACCTGTCTTGCTAATGATTTTAGTTATAAAGAAATATATAGTATAACCCTTCGCACTTTAGCAAAGCCAGGAGATTTGCTTATAGTTTTCAGTGGTAGCGGTAATTCACCTAATATATTACTTGCTTGCGAAACGGCAAAGATGATGGGAATAACGGTTATTGGCTTTGGTGGACGTGATGGAGGAAAAATGAAAGCCCTATGTGATTATTTTCTTTTGGCTCCTACAGATAGTATGGAACAAATAGAGGATCTCCATATGATCTATATCCATTCTTTAATTTGTGGTTTGCGTGAAAAATTGAAATATATATGGGATATTGAAATTATTAATTATCCCCAGAGGAATAATCCTAAATATGCCATATTTGATTTTGATGGAACAATTAGTCTAATTCGTGAAGGCTGGCAACCTATTATGTACGAATATTTTATTGAAGAAATACTAAAATGTCCAAATGCAACGGATAAAGGGCAGGTGAAAAAAACCGTAGTAGATTTTGTTGATTTTCTTACAGGAAAACAAACTATATTTCAATGTATGCGTCTTAGTGAAGAGATATTAAGATATGGAGGAAATCCGAAGGATCCTTTAGAATATAAATCTGAATATCTTAGACGATTATTAGAGCATATAAAGCAGCGCAAAGAGAGTTTGAGAAAAGGGGGAGACCCTTTACCTTATTTAGTACCAGGGGTTAAGGATGTTTTAGAGAAACTTAAAGAAATGGGTATAGATTGTTATCTTACTAGTGGTACGGATGAGATAGATGTTAAAGAAGAAGCAGAATTATTAAAAATAACCGATTATTTCAAAAGTATTCATGGAGCGACAGATACAAATAATACTGTTTGTTCTAAAGAAGAAGTTTTAAATGAATTAATTAATAATAAATCAATTAAGGGATCAGAGTTAATTACTTTTGGTGATGGCTTTGTTGAGATAGAACTTGCAAAGAATGTTGGTGGTTATGCAGTAGCAGTGGCTACTAACGAGGAAAAAAAGAATAATTCTGTTAATCACTGGAAACGTAATAGGTTGCTTAAAGCAGGTGCTGACTGTGTTATTCCTGACTTCAAAGATACAAGGCGTCTTTTGAATTTCATTTGGGGGGAAGAAAATGCCATTTAAAAAGTTTGATACAAGTAAGTTAATAGTAAAACCACTTAGCGAACGTATTCATGATACAAATTTGCTTAAGGTGTTAGTGCCTGTTGATGATTCAAAGGCACCTTTGGATAATCCCAAAATAGATGCTATTGCTAAAGCTATGTTTCAAGCTAAACAAAATGGAGCGGCATCAATACTAATGTATGGTGGGCATGTTATTCGTACAGGTTGCTCATCTTATATGATTGAGCTTATGAAGAGAGGTTTAGTTAATCAATTTGCCACTAACGGATCAGGAAGTATACATGATTTTGAGTTTTCTCTTATTGGGCAAAGCTGTGAGTCTGTAGCGAAATATGTAAGTGAGGGGCAGTTTGGACTTTGGCATGAAACAGGTCTTATTAATGATATTCTTAAAGATGGAGTTAAGGATGGACTTGGTGCTGGTGAGTCTATAGGAAGATATATATGGGAAAATGATTTCCCATATAAGAAATACAGTGTACTAGCAAATGCGTATCATCTAGGAGTTCCATGTACAATACATATCGGTATAGGAAGCGATATAATACATGAGCATTTTAATGCAAGCGGTGCTGTATTAGGAGAGGCATCTTACAGGGATTTTTTAATATATACACAAACTATAACAAAACTTGAAGGTGGAGTTTTTCTAAATTTCGGATCTGCAGTAACAGGTCCTGAGGTTTATCTAAAAGCACTTGCCATGGCTAGAAATGTTGCTCACCAAAAAGGAAAAAGGATAGCACATTTTACCACAGCAGTGTTTGATATTCAGCCTATCCCCGATGAAGGATATGATATAACACCACCTAAGACCGATACTAGATACTACTTTCGACCTTGGAAGACTATACTTGCGCGTACGGTCGCTGATGGAGGCAAGAGCTATTATGTACAAGGACTACATAACCAAACACTACCAAGCGTTGCTAAATGTGCAATTAATTTGGAACATATCAATAATAAATAGGATGTGAAATCTATGAATTATAAAGAAGTCATTGATATATTGGGAAATGAAAAAAAACCAGTAATTACGGTGTTTGGAGATTTTTGTCTGGATAAGTATATGTATGTAGATGCTGAAAAGGATGAATTATCTTTAGAAACCAATTTGACAGCCTATCAAATTTCACATAGGAAACTTTTCGCGGGTGCGGGTGGAACTATAACAAATAATTTGCTGGCACTGGGTGCAAAGGTGTATTGCATTGGGATTGTGGGTAATGACGGAGAGGGTTTTGAGCTTATTAACTGTCTTAAAGATGTGGGAGCAGATGTTTCTCTAATGGTTCATACAGATGAGCGATATACAGGAACTTATATTAAGCCAATGCGTAATGAAAATGGACAGTTAACTGAGATGAATCGCTTTGATCTTAAGAATTTCACTTATACTCCAATTCATATCCAAAAAAAATTGATTGATAACCTTAAAAAAGTGGTAAATATTAGCAATGCAATTATTGTTTGCGATCAATACAATGAAAATAATTGTGCAGCAGTTACAGAAAATGTTCGAAATAATCTTTCAAGTTTAGCCAAACAATTTACTAATATTATCTGGTATGCAGATTCCCGTAGCAATATACACAAATTTAGAAATATGATTATAAAATGTAATCACAAAGAGATTGCTCGCATCTTTAATGTAAACGCTAACACTGTAAATTCTGATGCTGCATTAATGTATTCAAAAGAACTTTATGCAGCTAATTGTAAGCCTGTTTATATAACACTGGGTAAAAACGGAACAACAGTTTATGATGGAGCCGATCATAAAATACCTGCTTTTTCTGTTCAAGGGAAAGTAGATATTGTGGGAGCGGGTGATGCCTGTAGTGCAGGTATTATTTTTGCACTTACAAAGGGTGCAAACTATGAACAAGCTGCTTTTGTTGGAAATGCAGCATCTTCAATTGTTATTAAAAAGATTGGTGAAACAGGAACTGCTCAGTTTGATGATGTTATTGATGTACTAAGCAGATGAATATATAAATATGTATAGAATAGGTGGTTGAAATTTAGTAATTAGTAAAAGTAGAATGAACACACCCAGTCCTTGTCCCTATCGGAGGATTCTGCTGTATTCTAAGGATAATACGGTTTTTACCGATTATCATATATATAAAATAAAGGAGGAATAAAAGTGAAGAAAGTATTAGCATTGTTTCTTGTAGTAATAATGGTAATCTCATTAAGTGCTTGTTCAGCGCCTGCAGAAGCACCTGGTGATGAGGAAGGCACACCAGAGGAAACAGAAGGCGGGGAAACTTTTAAAATTGGTGTAGTTATCCCTTCTGGTGATCATGGTTTTACTGGTGAAAGTGTTGCCCACGCAAAGATGGAAGCAGAAGCACTTATGGAACAGTATGATGGGCTTGAGATCCTTGTAAAAGATGGTCTTGAGGCTTCTGACCAGATTACCTCTATTGAGAATTTAATAGCTGGAGGAGATGTGGATCTTATTATGCTATGGCCAATGGAAGGTGAAGCCCTTCGTAGTGCAGCGCAAAGTATCATAGATTCAGGGATTGAATTGGTTGTTTATGATCGTCTAATAGAAAACTTTGATGGTCTAGTAGGAGAAATTATGGGTGATAATGTGGGTATTGGAAACATGATGGGTGAATACCTTAATAGCTTCTATTCAGAGGAAGAGTCTGTTCAATATCTTCGCTTTGTAGGAGATAGCTCTACAGTTACATCACAGCGTAGTGATGGAATGGATGAGGTTTTAGATGATAAGTTTGAACAGGTGGCAAACACTTTTGTTACCGATTGGTCCACTGAGACTGCACAACAACAAATGGAGAACTGGATAAACTCCAAGTCTACTCAAGAGGTTGAGGAAATTGATTTGATAGTAACCCATGATGATGAAATTGTTGATGGTCTAATGAATGCATTAGAGGCGTATTCTGGTGATGCACAGATTAATATTAAAATGATTACTTCAGTTGGCGGGCGTGAGGATACAATGGCTAAGTTTGAAAACACTAAAACTGATGTTAAGTTCACTACATTTTACTTTGCCCCAGCATTTATACGTGAAGCTTTAAGACTTTCTGTCACTCATCTTTATGGTGAAGATTACGATGGAGCAGATCTTATAGATGGCCAGTATCTAATTCCATCTTTCTCAATAAGTAATGCTGGTGAAGCTGACCATGATTTTGATACTTACAGAGCGAGCGACATATATGAAGAACGTTATTCAATTGGTAATTTTTAACAACATTTAATAAATAGAATTTTTTAAATTACAATGAACCGATCGAATGATGATCGGTCGGTTCATTGTTAATTTTATATACGATTAAGTCTTATACTATATGGTATTTTTAATATAAGAAGGGAGGGTATATATGCTCGTAGAAATGAAAAAGATTGTAAAGGAATTTGGTCCTGTGCGTGCCTTAGATAATGTAGACTTTAAAGTCGACACTGGAGATATAGTAGGTCTTGTTGGTGAGAATGGGGCAGGAAAATCTACGCTAATGAATATTTTAGCAGGAACATATAGTGCAACAAGAGGAGAAATTTTTATTAACGGGATAAAAGTGAATATAGCAAATATTAGGGTAGCAAATCAATATGGTATTCGTTTTATACATCAAGAACTTAATCTTTGTAATGATTTAAGAGTATTTGAAAATATGTTTCTTGCTGAAGAGATTATTACTAAATTTGGTCTATTAAATAAAAAGGATATGATTAGACGCTGTGATAATGTGTTTGAACGCATGAACGTGCATATAGACTCTACAGCTTTAATGAGAGATCTTCAAGCAGCGGAAAAGCAATTAGTGGAGATAGGGAAAGCGCTACTATTTGAGTGTGAGTTAATAATAATGGATGAACCGACAACTGCTTTGTCAACGAATGAGATTATCAATCTTTTCAATATCATTCGTCAGTTTCAAAGGGAAGGGGTAAGTTTTATCTATATATCTCATAAAATGCCTGAACTTTTCCAAATATGTGAAAAATATTATGTCCTTCGTGATGGGAAACTGGTTTCCAAAGGTGAATTTAAGGACATTGATGAAGATGATCTTACTGAAATGATGATTGGTCGGTATCTTATCGATGAAGATTTTTCAAAACATATAAATAATTCAAGAGAAGAAGTAGGAATTTCAGTAAAAAATCTGAATGGAAAAGGGTTTTATAATATAAGTTTTGATGTTTATAAGGGAGAAATATTAGCTATAACAGGTTTGCAGGGTAGTGGGCGTGAATCTCTTGTTGATGCACTGTTTGGAGAGGAAGCATTTGTCGGCACCATAGAGGTGAATGGTAAACCCATTCGTTCTGGCTCTCGTATACGCTCATTCATGAAAAGGGGAATTGCACTTGTGCCGCGTATGCGTAAGGAACGAGGTATACATAATGACCTATCTATCTATGACAACCTTAATATGGGATATCTCAATACTAAATTTAAAAGGTTATTAATATCTAATAAGGGTGTACATAAGAGGTATACGCGTCAAAAAAAGGCTTTGGATATTAGATCAACAAATCCTCAAAATGCGATTACATCTTTATCAGGTGGTAATCAACAAAAGGTAATACTAGGTAGGTGGTTAGAGACCGATGCGGATGTTCTATTATTTGACAATCCTACACAAGGGATAGATGTTGGAACTAAGTTCGAGATTTATCATCTAATACTAAAGCTAGCAGAACAAGGAAAATCAATCATTGTATTTAGCGCCGAATTTCCTGAAATATATAAGATAGCAGATTCTTGTATCGTGTTATATAAAGGTAATATTAATGCTGTGCTTGATCGTGAAGAACTTACAGAGAAAAACATCATGTATTATTCTACAGGTGCAAATATGGAGGGTGAGAAAAATGCTTAATAGCGTAAAAGTAAAAAAAATATCTCCAAAGGAGTTATTTAAGAAATTAGTATCTGAATACAGCTTTGTACTATCATTTATTCTATTAATTACAATAGCAGCTATCGTCAATAAGAATTTTTTCACATGGACCAATATTTCCAATATATTTGTTCAGAGCTCCATGATAGGGCTAATAGCAATGGGAATGAGTATGGTCATATCTGCTGGCCAAATAGATATTTCAGTAGGTTCACAGGTAGCCATAATTGGAGGATTTGGAATATTAGTTCTTAATGCTACACAGAGCCCATTGATAATGTTACTTTTCTGTTGTGTTTTTGGATTGTTTATAGGTACTATAAACGGTCTGCTGATAACCAAGGGAGGTATGCCTGCAATGGTAGCCACAATGGCAATGATGGGGGCATGTCGTTCTATTATAAATCATTTTGGTTCGGGTGGTCCATTCACTGTAGATTCTGAGCAGTTTGGTACATTTAGACTTTTAGCGGTTGGTGGTATAAAGATAACTGAAAGTATTACAATTCCTTATCTAATGTTTATTTTCATTTTTGCTGCGATAATTTTTGATATGATAATGAAACAAACTAAGCTAGGTAAGCATATATATGCTGTCGGAAGCAATGAGACTTCTGCTAGATTGTCTGGTGTTAATGTAGATTTAATCAAAACATTAGCATTTTCAATTACAGGTTTAATGTGTGGTTTGGCTGCTGTTATATATGCATCCAGAATGACTGCTGTTGCTGCAGCCAGTGCGGCAGTTGGATATGAAATGGAAACCATAGCTGCTGTTGCTATTGGTGGGACAGCTATGAGTGGTGGCCGTGGGAAAATAATTGGTACATTTATGGGTGTATTAATGTTTAAAATGATAAGTAATATATTGACAGCAGCAGATGTTTCAACTTTCCTAAACGGTGCAATAAGTGGTGCTATTATTGTTATTGCCGTATTAATGCAGAACTTCCAGAACAGAAAGAAGTTTAGTTAGTTTTTTTAATATCTATAATGAAAGGATGTAAGTCATGTTAAAAATAGGTATTATCGGTTGTGGAAAAATAACTAAAGTACGACATGCTCCTGAGTATGAATATAATCCTAATTGCCAAATTGTAGCCTTTTATAATAGGACTTATGATAAGGCAAAGATGTGTGCAACGCAGTATGGTGGGAAAGCATATACTTCTATTGAGGATTTACTTAGTTCTGATGTTGATGCAGTGAGCGTATGCGTTGCAAATGCATATCACGCTTCTGTTTCTATTCAGGCACTCAAAGCAGGCAAACATGTCCTATGTGAGAAACCTATGGCAACTACCCTAGAAGATTGTAAGGAAATGGTAAAAACCGCAAAGGATACAGGAAAATTTCTTATGATAGGACAAAATCAGAGACTTGCAAAGGCTCATGTCAAAGCTAGAGAAATTATAGAAAGTAGTGAACTTGGAAAAGTAATATCTTTCCAGACAAAATTCTGCCACCCTGGTCCTGAAGGCTGGACTGGGAAAAAAGATTCATGGTTTTTTGATAAGAAAGTAGCATCCTTCGGGGTTATGGCAGATCTAGGAGTGCATAAGACTGACCTTATTCATTATCTAACAGGACAAAGAATCATTAGAACTTCTGCGCTACTTGCAACTATTGATAAAAAATATCCCAATGGTACACCTATTACAGTTGATGATAATGCTTTCGCAATCTATACATTAGAGAACGGCGCGACAGGCACCATGCATGTAAGCTGGACTAATTATGGCAATGAAGACAATTCAACGAAAATTTATATGGAGGGTGGAACCATACGATGTTACGATGATGAAAAATATTCACTCATTGTAGAGAAGGCAGATGGGACAGTTAATAAATTTGCGTTAGATATGCTTACTTCAAATAAAGAACAGACAAGCGGTGGTCGTACATCCACAGGTATTATCGATGAGTTTATTAATAGTATAATGACAAATTCACCTCCTTCAATAAGTGGAGAGAGTGTGATGGATGCTATGAAAGTTATATTTGCAAATGAGCATTCCGCAGAAATTTCTTCAAGTGTAAATATTGAATAGGAAGGAGATTGATATGAAACGACCTATAACGATTACGACAGGGCAGTTTGGCGACCTATCATTAGAGGAGCTTTGTAAGCTGGTAAGTAGTATAGGATATGAGGGCATAGAGGTCGCATGTCATGCACATGTGGATGTGCATAGAGTATTAGAAGATGATGAATATGTGGAATGGTTTAAATCTATATTGAACAAGTATAATTTAAAGGTGTGGGCATTAGGAGCACACTTGATTGGACAATGTGTGGGTGATAATTGGGATAGCCGTTTGGATAACTTTGCACCATACTCATTATCAGGTAAACCTGATGAGATTCGTATATGGGCTATTGATGAGATGAAGGTGGTTGCGCGTGCTGCAGAGAAGTTAGGAATACACATTGTGACAGGTTTTCTTGGGTCACCTATTTGGTATTATTGGTATTCCTTTCCACAGACAACACAAGTAATGGTTGATGAAGGTTTTCGTAAAATTAAGGATCTTTGGTCACCTATATTTGATATATTTGACGAATGTGATGTAAAATTTGCCTTAGAGGTACATCCAACGGAAATTGCTTTTGATTACTATACAACAAAAAAACTTTTCGAGGTATTTGAAAATAGAGCAACTCTGGGACTTAACTTTGACCCTTCACATTTAGTATGGCAGGGTATTAATCCATGTATATTCCTGCGTGATTTTTCAGACAGGATTTTTCATGTTCATATGAAGGATGTTAAGGTGACACTGGATGGTCGTGCTGGAATTTTGGGCAGTCATATTGAATTTGGAGATACACGCCGTGGCTGGAATTTTGTATCACTTGGTCATGGAAATGTAGATTTTGATGGTATTATAAGGGAACTCAATCAAATGGGGTATAATGGCCCACTTTCAATAGAATGGGAAGACAGTGGTATGGATCGTATATTTGGTGTTAAGGAAGCCTTTAATTATACAAAGAAGTTCAACTTTGAGCCATCAAGTATTAGTTTTGATTCTACGCTCAAGATAGAGTAAGGAGTAAGATACAGATTACAAAGCTTATGTCTACTTATATTAAAATAACTTATATAAAGGAAATTATTTATGAAAGATATTATATTAGCAATAGATATTGGCGGTTCAAAATATATGGTAGGTCTTGTGGATACTCAAGGAAAGATCATTGACTCAAGACATTATAAATGGAAAACATTAACTACGGAAAGTGTTATTGAATGTATAATAAAATCTGCTAGGAAGTTGCTTGATAAACATATAGATATTTCCCCTGTGTCAATAGGCATCACTATACCAGGACTGGCTGATCCTAAACATGGTATTTGGATAGAGTCGAGTTTTTCGGGAATACGAAACATAAATATTGGACAGATACTTAAGAAGGAATTCGGGATACCCGTATATATTGATAATGACGGACAAGCTTGTGCTCTAGCAGAAAAGCTATTTGGTGCTTGCAAGGAAACAAGCGATTTTATTTATATGACGGTATCAAATGGAATTGGTGGTGCTGTATTTGTAAATGATATGCTTTATTATGGTGGGTATGGGAATGCAGGTGAAATTGGCCATTGTGTTGTAGTGGAGAATGGATTACAGTGTAAATGTGGTAATAAAGGCTGCCTTGAGGTACATGCTGCAGGACCTGCCATTGCAAGAAACTATATAAAATTAGGTGGCAATGAGATGTATTACGGTGTACCAGTAGATTCGAAAATCATTGCAGAGCTTGCATATAAAGGCGATGATGTTGCTCATAAGACATTTGAACTGGAAGGTTATTATGTTGGTAAGGTAATTGCTTTAATATGTAATGTTCTTAATCCCCAAAAAGTCATTATTGGTGGGGGAGTGTCACTTGCATTTTCATTGTATGAGCAGGCACTATGGAAATCTATAAAGCGCTTTCTCTATAGAGGAGCAAATCAAAATCTAAAGATACAGGCATCTCAATTTGGATATAATGGGGGGATTTTAGGAGCGACAGCAGTTGCCATTTGTGGTAGTGACCATAAGTACAATTGGGGCAATATTAACATATGAGAAACCACTGGTTAGCCAGTGGTTTCACTGATTGAGCTTAAATTGAGCTAAAATAACTGCTTAGAATGTTAATATTCTCTGATTTAACATCAGTGTCAATAAGGGGTACTTTTATAATATTTTTATCATGGAAGTATTCTTCTATTTCCTCTAAATATGTTTTTTCAAGAGCCTTTCTTTTCTGCCAAAAAGCATTGGTAATTTCTTCGGGTAATATTCTATTAACAACTATGTCATTTACGACAAAATTATATTTTGTAAGCACATGTATAGCTTTTTTTGTTTCTTCAATAGGAAGCTTTTCTGCATTTAGTACAAAAACGAAGGAAACAAGTTTATCATTAGTTAATATTTCTCTAGTTTTTTCCATTTTTTCTTTTCTTGCTTTTAGGGTAGAAATCACAGGATCATCTTCAATAATAACCTTTAATTTTGAATCATACCTTTTTGACATTTCATATAATTCCATAGCTTGTATTCTTTTTTCGATAAGTCTATCCATCCACCCACCAAGTAACTCGGGTAGAGTCAATAGTCTAAGGGTATGGCCTGTAGGGGCTGTGTCAATAACTATCCTGTCATATTTATCTCTATAGTCAATTATAATCTCCATTAGTTTATCAAAAACTGCTGATTCATCAGAACCTGGAGACACGCTAGCTGCATCAAGTTGCTTTTCTATCTCTTTTATAATAATAGGGCTTACAACATCTTTCATTTTCCCCTTAATTCCATTGATATAGTTTTGGGTTTCTTCTTCAGGATCAATTTCTAAAGCAAATAAATTTTTATTAAGTTCGGTAATTTTTGAACCTATTTCTTTTTCAAAAATATCACATAAGGAATGTGCTGGATCTGTGGATACTAATAGTGTTTTTTCTCCATTATTAGCACATAAAAAAGCAAAAGCTGCAGATGAAGTTGTTTTTCCAACTCCTCCTTTACCACCAAAAAAAATTAATTTTTTCATCAAGGTACCCCCTCATTGTTAATTGTCAAAATCACCCCATCTATCTTGATAAACACTTTTTCTTGCCATTATTCTATGTTCCCAACCATGTAAATCCTCTGCAAGATAGGGAAGGAGCTCAAGGGTGTAGTATGTAGTAGGTAGTGGAATGCCAATAAGATCTCCGTAACATAATAGCATAAAGTTATCAAACTCATCCATGGCGTTCTTTTTTACGCGTTTCGATGACATATCTTGAAAGTCAAATACAGCAGAAATAAATAATTTAATGTTTTCGTATATTTCTTTTCTTTTATTTTTATCCAAAACATCACCCCTCTTAACTTACATTATACTCCAAAAATTAAATCTTTTAAATACATAGCTTACAATAATAATTTATAGGTATATCTTTATTTAAGTTATAACTTTCTTTGTTATAATTTGGAAGATGATATATAATTTTATTTGTAATGCACAACAAAATAAATGCAACAAGGGGTGTTTGTTATGAATGATATATTGATTATATTTCTAATAGCATTTTTAGGTTATATTTTAGGTAGTGTTAAATTCAAAGGATTGCAATTAGGAACATCGGGGATACTACTTGTGGCTCTTATTTTTGGTCATTTTGGGTTTGAAGTAGCTACAGTTGTAAAAAATTTTGGACTTATTTGTTTTGTAGCATCCGTTGGTTTTATCGCAGGACCTATTTTTTTTAATAATTTCAAAAGCAAAGCTTTATCATACATATTTTTAGGGGTTTTTATAATAATTGTAGGAACAATACTAACTGCTATTTCAATAAAATATCTAAATATACCAAAACCTTTGGCTATAGGAATATTTACAGGAGCATTAACTAGCACACCTGGTCTTGCTGCTGCTATTGAAGCAACCGGTAGTGATTTAGCCTCCATAGGATATGGAATTGCTTATCCATTTGGTGTGTTAGGGGTAGTATTATTTGTACAATTAATCCCAAAGTTAATAAAAGCAGACATTGCAAAGGAAGTTGATTTGTTAAATGAGGCTAGTAATACTAATTGTAGTACATTAGAAGATAATAATGATAAAATTATAAAATTAGATCCCTTAGGTATGTTACCTTTTGCAGCATCTATGACATTAGGGTTACTGATCTCACCCCTTACTGTTCCATTACCAGGAGGTGCTGGTTTTAATTTAGGAATGTCAGGTGGTCCCCTGTTATCAGGATTAATTTTTGGGCATTTTGGTAAGATTGGTTCCATTTCAATAGAAGTTCCTGAAAAAACTCTACAAACACTTAGGGAACTTGGTCTTATGCTATTTTTGATGGGTGCGGGTACAAATGCTGGAAAGGGGTTCGTTGAAGTTTTAGGTCAATATGGTTCAGGATTATTCCTATTTGGTGGTTTAATTACATTAGCACCATTATTTATAGGCTACTTTATTGCAAATAAGATACTCAAACTATCATTATTTAATAACCTAGGCTCTATATGTGGAGGAATGACTAGCACTCCAGCTCTTGGTGCACTTATTACAGTTGCTAAAACAGAAAATGTAGCGGCATCTTATGCAGCAACTTATCCCATCGCATTAATATGTATTGTATTAGCCACTCAGTTTATAAATCTGGTTTTTTAGAAATAATAAACTTAATAGTTATATAGCTTGTAAGATCAGATAAATTTCTGATCTCTTTTTTTAAAAGGATGTAACATTTAAGATATCTAAAATGTCTTTATTAATATAGTCATCTAGATAGAAAATGATTAAGTTTTGATGGAGGTGAAAAGCATATCAAATTAGAGAAAAATGACATAAGGACAATTGAAGAAATATGTTCAACTAGCCTCGAAATTTAAAACATTTTATAAGAAAAGATGCAACTGGAATATGGTCAGTAGCTGGATATGATTCTAAAAATTAGGTAATGATATTTGAAAGAGCAGTCTCTTAAAAACTAGAGGCTGTTCTTTAATTTAAAAAGTGAGCATTATAAAACTTTAAGATAGTCTAATTATTGTATATAATAAAAGAAAACATCAATAAATAAATATATAATTGTTGGATAAAGAAGAGGTGCTAAATATGAATAAAAAGATGATGATACTAGTTATTTCTTTAACAATAATTTTAAATACATTCATAGGGTGTTCATTTGATAAAAAAAATGAACAACAGGATAGAAATATTAAACCAAAAGGGAATGTGGATGAACTTGAAAAAGAAGAGGAAGTTGATCCTATATTCGAAGAAATTGGAAAGATGAGCTTGGATGAGAAAATAGGGCAAATGTTTATTATTGGTCTTGAAGGACATACCATGGACGATAGTGCAATAGAAATGTTAGAAAAATATAAAGTGGGTGGATTTATTCTACTTGGGGAAAACATAGATAATTCAATGCAACTTTTACATATTATAAATGAACTAAAAAGTACCAATAAAAAAAATAAAATTCCATTGTTTATTTCAGTAGATGAAGAGGGAGGCAAGATAAGTAGAATGCCTGATGAATTAAAAAAAATCCCTACTAATAGAATTATAGGACAGAAAAATGACAAAGAATTTTCCTACAACATAGGAAGTATAATTGCAGAAGAAATAAAATCATTCGGATTTAATATAAATTTTGCTCCTGTTTTAGACATAGATAGTAATCCTAATAATCCTGTAATTGGTGATAGGTCCTATGGTTCTAATGAAAAGATTGTGAGTGATTTGGGTATTCAAACCATGAAGGGTATTCAGTCAAAGGGCGTTATATCTATTGTAAAACACTTTCCGGGACATGGAGATACTTCAGTAGATTCCCATGTAGGATTACCCAAAGTTGATAAAGATGTCAACAGTCTAATGGAATTTGAACTTATACCATTTAAGGATTCTATAGAAAACAATGTAGATGGAATAATGATTGCACATATACTTTTTAATAATATAGATCCACATAATCCTGCTACACTTTCAAGTAAAATAATAGAAGAACTGCTAAGAGGAAAATTAAATTATGAAGGACTGGTTTTAACGGATGACATGACTATGGGAGCTATTATGGAAAATTATGATATAGGAGATGCTGTTGTAAAGTCCATAGATGCTGGGAGTGACATTGTTTTAGTATGTCATGGATATGAAAACATGATACAGGCTTTAGAATCCTTAAAAGATGCTGTAGAAAATGGAATAATTCAGGAAAACAGAATAGATGAAAGTTTATATAGAATATTAAAAATAAAGGAAAAATATGAATTGCAGGATGTTATTATAGAGGAAGTTGATATTGACAAAATTAATAATAATATGAGTAGGATTTTAAATTATTACGAGGATAAATAAAGGGAGGGGATTAATATTATTAAAAAATTTGAAGGGGTAATACCTGATATTGATGCAAAAACATATATTGCTGAAGGCGCTCAAATAGTAGGGAAGGTAAGGTTAAATGAATATTGTAGCATATGGCATAATACTGTTGTAAGGGGAGATGTAAATAGAATAGAAATAGGTAAATATACAAATATTCAGGACAATTGTGTTGTTCATGTAGCTGATGATTATCCTACAATAGTTGGCGACTTTGTAACTGTAGGCCATGGTGTCATACTTCATGGTTGCTCTATTGAAGATCATTGCCTGATAGGGATGGGAGCTACGGTATTAAATGGAGTAGAGATAGGAAGAGGAAGTATTATAGCTGCAGGAGCTGTTATAAAAGAAGGACATATTATTCCTCCATATTCAATGGTTGTGGGAGTGCCTGCAAAAATAATTAAAACTCTTCCAGAAAAATTGGATAATATTCATGCCCAAGCATTAAAATATAAAACCCTATGGTCTGAAAGATATGGGGTCCTACCAGATGGTGGTGGAGAAAGATATAATGGGGAGGAAATAATATAATATTTGTACGCAATATTATGTTATAATAAATTAGGGTGATTTAATGGAAATCCTTAAAAATGATTGGCGATATTTTCTTGATGATGAATTTAATTGTGATTATTATTTAAAAATTAGAAGATTCTTAAAGAAGGAATATGGTACAAAAACTATTTATCCAGATATGTACGATATATTTAATGCTCTTCACTATACTCCCTATAATGAAGTGAAAGTAGTAATTTTAGGTCAGGATCCTTATCATGGTCCTAACCAAGCCCATGGATTGAGCTTTTCTGTAAAACCAAAGGTTACTATACCTCCATCTCTTTTAAATATTTATAAGGAACTTCAAAATGATTTAGGCTGTTATATTCCTAATAATGGTTATTTAAAGAAATGGGCAGATCAAGGAATTCTACTTCTAAATGCTGTATTAACAGTTAGAGCAGGACAAGCTAACTCACATAAAGATATAGGGTGGGAATATTTTACGGATAGAATAATTAGCTTATTAAATGATAGAGAAGATCCTATAGTTTTTATTTTATGGGGTAAGAATGCCCAATCAAAAATAAAATTAATAAATAATAGAAAGCACTATATAATAAAATCTGTTCATCCAAGTCCATTATCCGCCTATCGAGGATTTTTCGGAAGCAAACCTTTTTCTAAGGCTAATAAATTTATTAAATCTATAGGTAAAAAACCCATAGATTGGCAAATTGAAAATATATAATAAGAAACAAGGGAGGTGGAGACAATTTATGTCTGATCCTCCCATTTTAATGGAGTAAATCTTATCATTTACTTTGAAGTAAAATTGTGTGATAATTAATAGTTGTATAAGTAATGATTTATTTCAAAACACTATATTATAATTAACTTATAAAGTGAGGTATATGGATGAAAGCAGGGTTTGATCATAAGAAATATTTAGAAGAACAGTCAAAATATATTTTAGAACGGGTAAACAATTATGATAAACTTTATCTAGAATTTGGAGGAAAATTATTATTTGATCTCCATGCAAAAAGAGTATTACCTGGGTTTAATGAAAATGCGAAAATAAAGGTTTTACATAAATTAAAGGAAAAGGTAGAAGTTGTTATTTGCTTATATGCAGGTGATATTGAACGAAACAAAATTAGGGGAGATTTTGGAATTACATATGACATGGATACCTTAAGATTAATTGATGATTTAAGATCCTATGATTTAGATGTAAATAGTGTGGTTATTACAAGATATGATAGTCAGCCAGCAGTAAATGTATTTATTAATAAGCTTGAGCGCCGGGGGATTAAGGTTTACAAACATAGAGCTACAAAGGGATATCCAACAGATATAGATACCATTGTTAGCGATGAAGGATACGGTAAAAATTCCTATATTAAAACATCTAAGCCTATTGTAGTAGTTACTGCACCTGGTCCTGGAAGTGGCAAGCTCGCTACCTGTTTAAGCCAGCTATATCATGAATATAAGCAGGGTCGCGTTGCTGGATATTCAAAATTCGAAACATTTCCGGTATGGAATATACCTTTGAAGCATCCTCTTAATATAGCATATGAGGCAGCTACGGTAGATTTAAAGGATGTAAATGTTATTGATTACTTCCATGTTGAAGCCTATAATAAGATAACCGTAAATTATAATAGGGATATGGAATCCTTTCCTCTTTTGAAGAGAATAATAGAGAAAATTACTGGAGAAGAATCTAATTATAAATCTCCTACAGATATGGGAGTAAATAGGGTATCCTGTGGCATTATAAATGATGAGGTAATAATAGAGGCATCAAAACAAGAAATTATTAGAAGATATTTTAAAACTGAGTGTGATTATAAAAAGGGTTATGTAGATAAGGAAACCTTAGATAGAATGATGATTATAATGGAAGAACTCGAATTAAAGCAAGAGGACAGAAAGGTTGTTATACCAGCCAGAGAGCGAGCAGCAAGATTAAAGGAGAATTCTTCTAATAAAAACGAAATTTGCTCAGCAGTTGCAATAGAGCTTAATGATGGAACAATTCAAACAGGTAAGGCTTCTGATGTAATGGATGCCTCTGCAGCTGCAATCTTAAATTCCATAAAATATTTGGCAAATATTTCTGATGAAATTCATCTGATTTCTCCAGTTATTCTTGAACCAATAAGAGCTCTGAAATATCAAACATTGGGTAGTAATCATCCAGCTTTGGATTGTGAAGAAATATTAATTGCCCTAAGTATATGTGCTGCGACTAATCCTACAGCGCAGGTAGCTTTAAATAAGTTAACAGCACTAAATGGATGTCAATCACATTCAACTACTATATTAAGAAGGAATGATGAACAGATTTTTAGAAAACTAGGAATTGATATTACTAGTGATCCACAATATTCTACAGGAAATCTATACTACAATTCATAAAAAACTCCATTAAGTAGATTTAAAAAGGCTAAGATAAATTCTTTATCTTAGCCTTTTTAATAATTGTTATTCTATTACTTTACTATAATAATCAAGATCTAAAATTCTAGCAGAATAGTGGAACTTAGCATTTATGATATTAGATAGTTTGTTTATATAACTATCATCAACTTCAATGTTATCCTTCGATATAAACTTTTCTAATTCTGAATTATATTTTCCTTTATCAGTTATATAGCTTCTATTTGAGAAAATAACAAGTGGTTCAGAGTCTGAAAAGATATCTCTTCCCATCAATAATCTAGAATCATATTCTAACCCAAGTAAGTTAGATAGGGTTGGTATAATATCTAAGCTTGAACTAGGTTTTTCAATTATTTCAGGTTCCATTCCCTTTGTGTATAAAATAAAGGGACTTTTGTATAATTCAAAGTTTTTTTCCACATTATGACCAGCAAGCTCATCTATTTCTTCATCCTCAAGTCCATATGGATAATGGTCAGCACTTATAGCTATAAGGGTTTTATCAGCTATGCCAGCATCTTCAAGCTTTTCTAGAAGATGCTCCATTGCCCTATCAAGTTCTACCTGGGTAGCAATATATGCTTTTCCCGTTTCAGAATATGGAAGATCTTTTACTGTATCTTTATTCTTATTAGCCATACTATTTCCTGAAAAGCTATATCGCAGATGTCCACTGACTGTCATATAGTAACTATGAAAGGGCTGGTTATCAATATATTCCGGTATAGTTTGTTCTAACATCTCCAAGTCAGAAGCAGGCCAAACCTTCTTAACCTTTAAACCATTACCTACTCCTTTATAATCATAACCCATATTTGGATGGGAAATATGTCTTTTATAATAAGAATAAGTATGGTTGTGATATGCCATAGACTTATAACCAAGTTCATTTAGTTGGTTACCCATTACAAAGGGCATATCATTACTGCCAGATTCAAAAAAGCTCCACACACCACTTTTAGGAATAAGTCCTGTACATGCTACATATTCACCATCAGAAGTACTTACCTCCCAAATAGGATTATAAAAATTTGTAAAATTATACCCCTCATGGACCATTTTATATAGAGTGGGAGTGGCTTCTTCATGTATAGCATAAGGAGAAAAGCCTTCAGCTGTAATCAAGATTAGATTATAGCCTTCATATTTTCCAGTATAGTTATTTTTAGAAGTTGGTTGCACATTATTAAAATACTTATGCATTTCTATTATTTCATCGTCTTCTTCATTAGCAATGAGTTGTTCAAAATCTATTTCTAATGTATTATACTCTATTTCTACTACTTCCTCTTCATTTCCTTCGGTTGATGGGTTAGTTGGTTCCTCTATTTCTGGAGATATGGTGTCTAATGAAGGTGACCAACCTAAAGCAAGTCTTTGTATATCCAATCTCATGGTAGTAATTAACCCCAATTTTTCCATGGAAAGTTTAGGGTAATTAGTATTATAATATAAATCATAGAAGGAATTAGGTACTCTGTCAATTATATTAATTATACCAATGGCTAATAAGTGGGATAGAACAATACAAAGGGCTAGTACTACTCTTCCTCGCATTTTTATATTACTAAAGGATATAAATCTTCTCCCGAAAATTATAAGTACTATAAATGGAATAAATAAAAGTGTGATCCATAGGTAGTTTTCTGAAATTGCAGTTAAGATTTCTCGCCAAAATTCCATGACCTGAGATGCATTTTTAGCGGAATACATAGTATAAAATACCTTAAAAATTTTTACATAAATAAGCTGAGAGGAAAAAATAAATCCTGTTAATCCAATTAAGATTAATGAGACTATATAGTTTAATTTGTATCCAAACATGCTAGAAAGTATAGAAAAAATTATCCCTAATGTTGTAGAAAATATAATTAATAAAAATACATTTATAAAGGTGAAATTACTAAATGTAGATAGGTTTAAAATAAATTCCATATAAATTAGAGAGAATATAATATAAAGTAATAGTTTAATGTATGAATATTTTTTCGCCATTTAGAAAAACCTCCTTTTGTCCATTATAGTATAGTTGGACATATTTTTCGATGAAAGATTTTGTCAATAAAGTAAAGATTTATTAACATTTGATAATGATAATAAAAAATCATTAAACTATAATATTAAGATAAGTTAATTAACATATATTCATATAAAATAATTAAATTGAGGTGTAAAAATGTCTAATGTAGCTGGAGAAGGCTGTGAGATACTAGTACCATTTAATGAAAGAAAACCCCTTAAAGAAATTGAACGAAACATAATAAAAAAATATCGAAAGGATATTTGGTCTAAATTTACCAAGGCTTTAAAGGAATATAGCTTAGTGGAAGAAGGAGATAGAATAGCTGTTGCTATATCTGGTGGTAAGGACAGCTTGTTAATGGCTAAGCTCTTTCAAGAATTGAAAAACCATAATAAGCAAGCTAGCTTTGAATTAGAATTTATTGTTGCGGATCCTGGATATCATCCAGATATAAAAAAACTACTAATAGAGAATTGTAATTATCTAAATATACCAATACAGATTTTTGAGTCAGGAATTTTTAAGATAGTAGATGATATAGCCAAGGATTATCCATGCTTTATGTGTGCTAAAATGAGAAGGGGTGCTCTTTATACTAAGACTAAGGAATTAGGCTGTAATAAGCTAGCCCTAGGACACCACTTTAATGATGTAATTGAAACCACATTATTAAACATGCTTTATACAGGCAATTTTAAAACCATGTTACCTAAATTAAGATCAACAAATTTTGAAGGGATAGAATTAATAAGACCTCTCTATAATATTGAAGAAAAAAGCATAGAGAAATTTATCCAGGATAGCGGAATATGGGCACTAAATTGTGCCTGTATGGTAGCAGCTAAAAAGATAGGTGGTAAGCGGCTAGAAATAAAAAAAATGATTGAGGAATTAAATAAAAACATAGAAGGTGCGGATAAATCTATTTTTAATGCCGCAAAGAATGTAAATATGGACACTATATTAGGATGGAAAAAAGATGGGGTAAAATACTCCTATCTAGATTTTTATTAATAATTAGATAATACTTAATAATACAAAAAGAATAAAATATTGATATTGTAAAAATTCTTATTTATAATAAATATATAATTAAATGCGGGAATGGTGGAATAGGCAGACACGCTAGATTCAGGTTCTAGTGGTGGGAACACTGTGCAGGTTCAAGTCCTGTTTCCCGCACCAAATAAGATTAAGTAAAAAGTAGTCAGAACCTTGGTATTCTGACTACTAATATTTAGGTTGGGGAAAAGATGGAGATAAATATTCCTATCTAGGTTTGGATTAATAAAAACAATTTATTATAAAAAATATATATAAAAAATAGAATAAAAAATAGAATAGAGAAAATACTTGACAAAAGTTGTTGGAATATTTAAACTATAATCATAGCTATTTTGCTTCGATGGGAAGGAGGCTTCTACTTGAACGATATGCATTCAGTATTTGTCATCGGAGAATCTCGCACCAATGCAGACAATGCCATCACGAAGATATATGGATCATTCTATATGGCTTTTGAGGTGGATGATACTAGTTTTGAGGTGATTGATTTCAGTTGTACCCATACGATTGATGCTACCGAACGGTATTTAGCCAAGTTGTTTTTAGGTAAACGATTCCCAGATATTGAGAACTGGTTGGAAGAAGAGTTGGAACAGCGGTATGGTGCTTCTTCTCGCAAAGCGGTTGCCGTAGCTTATCGAGAAGCTCTGAAACGCTGGAGGATCATGACCAAAAATGAATGAGTAAGTAAAATTAAATACATAATGTTGCTTTGTCAATGCTAGATATGGCTACCACCATATCGTCGCAGATGAAACCCAACAGAATCAAGCGTGATATCACGTTTGACTTTTGTTGGGTTTTTTATATTAGAAAAGATGATTTACTTATGTTAAAGTATTTTCGTTATAAATCGGGAAGGGAGACCCGTTTATAAAATATAAAAAAAGGGAGAGATATCATTGATTAATAATGGCTTTACGTACATCGCATTTTTAATATTCTTTGCTGCAATGTTAGTTGCCGTAAAAAAGGCGACCAACTGGAAAATTTTTAATTTTGTACCTCCAATCGTTATGGTCTATCTGTTCAACATGATTTTCTGTACCATTAATCTGTGGGATATGGAGGCAACCTCTGTGGCCTATTCCGCAACAAAAAACAATCTTTTATACGCAATGATTTTTGTTATGCTACTGCGTTGTGACTTCCGAAAATTGGCAAAATTAGGTGGCCGCATGACTGCCATATTCATGGGTGGTGCTATTTCTATCGCTGTGGGCTTTGTCATTGCATTCCTGCTATTTAAGGGCTCGCTTGGAGTAGAGTCTTGGCGTGGTATGGCTGCTTTGGCTGCTTCCTGGATTGGTGGATCCGGAAACATGGCAGCGGTACAGGATGCACTGGCTGTGCCTGAAGCCGATTTCGGCGCTGCACTCATCGTTGACACAATTTTCTATTCAGTATGGATTGCACTATTGCTGGTTGTAATTCCATTTGCATCCAAATGGAACAAGGCAGTGAAAGCTGATACTTCTAAATTAGATTCTATTGCATCTGCAGCCAATGCTGAAATCGAAAAAGAAAGCAACTCGGTTGACTTTACTTCTTTGCTTACTCTATTAGGTCTATCCCTGATTGTTTCTGCAATCACTCAAAATCTGGGTGGAGTTTTAGCTTACGGTATGCTTGATAAGGGAACTGTTACAGTGTTGTTAGTAACCGTAATAGGTCTTGCAGCAGCTATGTCTCCGATTGGAAAGATGTCTGGTGTAACAGAAATGTCAAATATTTATTTATATGTAGTAATTGCTTTGCTGGCTTCTCGAGCAGGATTAAACGAGTTATTAGACGCACCTATGTGGTTGGCAGCTGGTTTATTTGTATTGATCATTCATGTTATCGTAATGTTCCTATTGTCAAAGCTGTTCCACTGGGATTTGTGCATGGTATCAACAGCATCCTTGGCAAACCTAGGTGGTTCGGCATCGGCTCCTATCGTTGCATCGGCTTATAATCCTTCCTATACAGGTATCGGTGTATTGATGGGTGTATTAGGTGCAGCTGTGGGTAATATTATGGGGCTGGGAATTGCAAGAATTATGCAATTGTTTATTTAATTTCAGTCCATCACCTAAAGTAAGGAGGAGGATAGTATGGATTTGAACCGCAATTTTGAATATTTACAGATTGGCCTGTCCGATGATATTTTGCGTCGTAAGGTGTATGGAGATTTCGAAGGGGCGATTCAGCTTATAGACAGAAAGCTAAAAGCAGGAGATCAGTCTCAGGCATTTCGCAACTGCCTGATTGTCCAGCGAGAGATGATGGTTCGCTTACCTGAAAACTATCCTTATACAAAAGAACAGGCTATCGCCCGTGTACAGAAGTATATTCCGGACTTTACAGAAGCTGAGTTTGATGAGAGAGAACTGAATGGAGAGATTGAATGGATTTACATTCAGGGCATTCCCTACTACTTTGACCGGTTTTATGAAAGTTTGATTAAAACCGATGCTGCCTTTGCTGCAAGAGCCGGAGTAAAAAATATGGTTAGTGACGGCGGCACCATAGGTAGAGATATGCTAGAAGATCCGCTGGATCGGATTGCGCGTAAAATGCGAGATAAGGGAAGTATCTCCAATCGAATTTGTGTTCGAGCCAGTGTGCGGATTAAGGACGAATACTTTAAGAAGGGTGAGTTGGTTCGAGTCCATTTACCAATTCCATGTGACTGTCCACAACAAGGTGAAATCCGTATTGAACGAATGGAACCGCCTGACGGACAGGTTGCACCTGAGGATGCGCTTCAGCGTACTATATGCTGGGAAGAACGGATGACGGAGAATCATACTTTTATGGTAGAATATTCATATGTTTATACCGCTCAGTACCACGATGTAGATTCGATTGTTCCTGATGAAAAGCAACCTTCTTTTGACATCCATGAACAGCCTCCCCATATTATGTTTACACCATATATTCGGGAGCTTGCTAAGTCATTGACACAGGGACTGAAGTCTCCCTTGGAAAAGGCTAGATCGATTTACGACTTTGTGACATTGAATGTTAAATACAGCTTTATGCGGTCATATTTCTGTTTGGAGAGTATTCCAGAAACAGGTGCGCGCAATCAGCGAGGTGACTGTGGAGTTATGGCATTGTTGTTTATTACACTGTGCCGTTATGCCGGGATACCGGCATGTTGGCAAAGCGGACTGGTTACACGCCCTGATTTTTGCGGAGCACATGATTGGACCATGTTCTATGTTGCTCCTTATGGTTGGTTATATGCTGATCCATCCTTTGGAGCGGGTGCAGTTCGGGAGCAAAATGAAGAGCGACGCCAATTCTATTTTGGCAATTTGGATCCTTTCCGAATGGTTGCTAACAGTCAATTCCAGGGTGATTTTACGGTGCCAAAGGAATTTTGGAGGGCAGATCCATATGATAATCAGGTGGGCGAAATTGAAAATGACCACCGAGGATTACGCTATTTTGAGTTTGACAGATCTAAAGAGATAATTAAATTTGAGGAACTGTAATTTTGCTCTAAGTATTAGTAAGTTAAGGAGAGATATGATGATACCTGATACAATGATGAAGCCTTATGCACTAATTGACCTACATTGTGATACGCTAACAGACTGGAAATATACTAGTACTGGAAATCTGGATACATTGGACGATCCGAAACGGGTTCTGTCTCTTACTTCCATGCCGGAAGGTATGCACTGGGCACAGTTTTATGCTGTGTTCATTCCAGATGAGATACAAGGGCAGGAGGCCATCAATTATTTTGCGTTTAATCGCGATAGCTTCTATCGTCAGATGGAACAGTTTAAAGATCGGGTGATGCCTTGTCGCACTGTTTCTGAAATGGAAGTAGCTTGGGCGGAAGGAAAGACAGCTGCTTTTCTCACTATTGAGAATGGTACTGCGCTAGCAGGTGATTTAAGCAGGGCAAAGGTACTGGCTGATGAAGGCGTAAAAGCTTTGACCCTGGTATGGAATGGGGAAAATGATCTGGGCTCCGGGCATGCCACTGACCATGGTCTATCTGACCTTGGGAAGGCTATGGTGCCTGAGTTGGAAAAGCAGGGAATTATTGCGGATATCTCCCACCTCAACGATTCTGGCTTCACTGACTTTTTAAAGGTAGCTAGAAAACCATTTATGGCGACCCATTCAAATGCTAGAGCGGTGTGTAGTCATAAGCGCAATCTTACTGATAATATGATTCAAGAGATGGTTCATCGAGACTGTCTAATAGGTTTGAATTACTTCGTTAATTTTATTAAGGACGATGGTGAGGTTAAGAGCCTAGACGATCTCTACCGCCATGTTGAGCATTTTTTCATACTGGGGGCAGAAAAGAATTTGGCTTTGGGTTCTGATTTTGATGGTGCAGTTCTACCTGAGTCCCTTAGCACTCCGGCAGATGCTGCTGGATTATACGAATATTTTATTTCCCGAGGTCTAACTAAGGAGCAGGCGGAAGGGATTATGTATAAAAACGCACAGACATTCTTGGAGAAGAACTTGGGTTAAGGATTATGCTAAAAGTTGCTTTGTTGGGTGTGCAGTTATATAAAAAATAGTCAGCATATCATTTTTGATATGCTGACTACTTTTATTAGATTTATTGATAAAATGTGTGACCACCAATTCTCATTACATAATTTTTGTTTTGTACGATCCAGCTACCTGAAGCTTTAGATGGATTAAAGAAATAAGTTGAGTTTCCCACTGGTCTAACACCATTTACAGAATCCCTAGCTGCTTGTATGCTCTCTGATGAAGGAGTGTTGTAAATAGTACCGTCAGCAACAGGGCTGAACTGGGGAATATGCTTATAATACTCAAAGATTACATTATAGACGGTATTAGGAAATTCATTGGATTTAACCCTGTTTAAAATAACATTTCCAACGGCAACCTTTCCTTTATAAGGCTCTCCACCGGCTTCAGCATGAATAATTCTTGCTAACCAGTAAAGATCATCGGAATTATAATTTGTAGTAGAGCTTGTCCCTCGTGAGGATAAAGTAGAAGCTCCATATAATGTTGATTGAGTTTCCTTACCCGCAATGCCATCAATTCTGATTTTACTATCAATTTGAAAATTAATTACTGCTCTTTCTGTAATCTTTCCATAGATACCATCTACAGTATAGCTATAATAACCCTTATTTTGTAATTCTTGTTGAAGATTTGTAACATCGTTACCTCGACTGCCAAACTTTAAAGTTCTAAATTCACTTGCAAATACCTCTGTGGTTAATACTGTTAGCATTAACAATATTAATAATATAGAAACAATTTTTTTATTATTCATTGTTTATCTCCTTCCTAATTTGCTTCCGAAGTTAGCTGACGGGTTCGGGATAGAAGGCTCCCTACCATCATATGATGGATTAACCCCTAAGATGGTTCCTCCGCACCTATAAATATAGGATTCAGCACTTGAACTTAAAGTACAACAAAGGATATTATATATAAACAACTGCATTATGTAAACCTATTATGGTAAATACCATAAATTACATTATTTTAAATAGATAATTATAGTTTTATTTTGTAGATTTATAATTAGAAAGTATATAGTATTCAACTAGTCTGAATTTACAGAATATACTTATAATTTTAATATTGTATACAGTTACAATTTAATATGCTACAATGAATATTGTTAATAAAATAACATTGTTAATAAATAAACATGTTTTTAAATAATAAACATGAAATATTTCTAATAGAGTTGTATAATAGTCATAATGATTAAATACCACTAAAAATATAATTAAAATTAGGGGGGAAATAGATGTATAAAATAGTAGGAAAAAGAGTACTAAATTCTGCAGTAAAAACAATGGATATACTTGCCCCAGCAATTGCAAAAAAAGCAGAGCCTGGTCAATTTATCATCCTAAGAGTGCAAGAAGATGGAGAAAGGATACCATTAACAATAGCCGATTATGATAGAGAACGGGGTACTGTTACCATAACCTTTCAAGAGGTGGGGAAAACTACTAAACTTCTTGGTAGCTTAGAAGAAGGAGACAGTTTACTTGATTTTGTAGGACCACTAGGGGTAGCATCTCATTTAGAAGGATACAAGAAGGTTGCAGTAATTGGTGGAGGTTTAGGAGCCGCAATTGCATATCCACAGGCAAAGAAGATACATAGCCTTGGAGGAGAGGTTCATACAATTACTGGTTTTAGAAATAAAGATATTATCATTTTAGAAGAAGAAATGAAGGCAATAAGTGATAGGAGCATTGTTGCAACAGATGATGGTTCTAATGGAAATAAAGGTTTTGTAACAGATATGTTAAAAAAATTGATTGAAGAGGGAAATGAATATGATTTAGTCATCGCCATTGGACCATTAATAATGATGAAGGTGGTTTGTGATTTAACACGGGAATATGGTATTAAAACCTTAGTTAGTATGAATCCAATAATGATTGATGGAACAGGAATGTGTGGTGGCTGTCGAGTAACTGTAGGTGGAGAAACAAAATTTGCTTGTGTTGATGGTCCAGATTTTGATGGACATTTGATAGATTTCGATGAAGCTATGAGAAGACAACAAATGTATAAGGAACAAGAAAAATTAAAAGTAGATGAGCATGAATGCAGAATTGGATTAGGGGGTAAATCAAATGCCTAATATGACCTTAAAAAAAGTTGAAATAAATACACGAGATCCAAAGGAAAGAAATAAAGATTTTCAAGAAGTAGTGCTAGGCTATACAGAGGAACAGGCAAAGGAAGAGGCAGAAAGGTGTTTGCAATGTAAACATAAACCCTGTATACAAGGCTGCCCTGTTAATGTAAAGATTCCAGATTTTATTAAGTTAGTATCTGAGGGAGATTTTGAGGGTGCTTATCAAAAAATAAGGGAAACAAACTCTCTTCCAGCAGTTTGTGGTAGAGTATGTCCTCAAGAAACTCAATGCGAAGAACTTTGTGTAAGAGGGAAAAAAGGTGAACCTGTAGCTATAGGTAGACTAGAAAGATTTGTTGCTGATTGGCATATGAAAAATGTTGAAGATGAAAAGTTACCAATTAAATCTAATGGTAAAAAAGTAGCAGTAATCGGATCTGGACCTGCAGGTCTAAGTTGTGCAGGAGATCTAGCTAAATTAGGTTATGAAGTAACAATATTTGAAGCCTTTCATGTAGCAGGTGGAGTTTTAATGTATGGGATACCAGAATTTAGATTGCCTAAGGAAATTGTACAAAAAGAAATAGTTAGTTTAAAAGATATGGGAGTAAAAATAGATACCAATATGGTAATAGGCAGAATATTTTCCATTGATGAACTAAAAGAAAAAGGATTTGAAGCAGTTTTCGTTGGTACAGGAGCTGGGTTGCCGAGCTTTATGAGAATACCTGGGGAAAATTATAATGGAGTATATACAGCTAACGAATTTCTGACACGAATTAATTTAATGAAAGCATATAAGTTTCCAGAATCTGATACGCCTGTTAATGTTGGTAAAAAAGTTGCTGTAATAGGTGGCGGTAATGTTGCTATGGATGCAGCTCGTAGCGCTAAGAGATTAGGGGCAGAGGAAGTTTATATTATATACCGTAGATCAGAAGAGGAAATGCCGGCAAGAGTAGAGGAAGTTCATCATGCTAAAGAGGAAGGAATAATCTTTAAACTCCTTACTAACCCAACTAAAATAATAGGAACCGAAAAAGGCTGGGTTGAGGCAATAGAATGTGTTGATATGGAGCTAGGAGAACCTGATGCTTCAGGAAGAAGAAGGCCAATACCAATAAAAGGTTCTGAGAAAGAAATAAAGGTAGAAACAATAGTTGTAGCCATAGGGCAATCACCTAATCCATTAATAAAATCAACTACAGAAGGCTTAAAAACCCACAGCTGGGGCGGCATAATCGTTGATGAAGAAACTGGTGCTACTAGCATATCAGGCGTATATGCTGGTGGTGATGCAGTTACTGGAGCTGCAACAGTTATTCTAGCAATGGGTGCTGGTAAAACAGCAGCTAAAGCGATAAATGAGAATTTGACAAAATAGAGTAAAATAACAATTATAATATAAATGCCCAATACTTTTAAGTACTGGGCATTTATATGGTGAAATCGGAGAGAAGAATATGACAAATACAAAAGAGCATTACGGAGTACTAACAGCTACTACAATGATTATAGGTATCGTAATTGGATCAGGGATCTTTTTTAAGGCAGATGATGTTTTAAAATATACAGGTGGAAGTGTCTGGTTAGGCATATTAGTGTTTTGTATAGGAGCATTCAGTATTATATTTGGAAGCTTAACTTTAACTGAACTTTCCATTAGAACAAAGAAAAATGGGGGAGTCGTTGGATACTATGAGGATTTCATTTCCAGTAAGATAGCAAGTGCCTTTGGATGGTTTCAAACCTTTATTTATTTACCAACCATCAATGCAGTGGTATCCTGGGTTGCAGGTATATATACATTTTCTTTGCTTGGATTGGACGCTACCCTTGAAGCACAGATTTTACTTGGATTTCTTTTTATGACTATTATATATGGAATAAATATTTTTTCTTTACGCTTAGGTGGTGCTTTTCAAAACCTATCCACCTTTATTAAGTTGATTCCCCTATTGGGAATAGCTATCATAGGATTTTTTTGGGGAGGACAAAATGCAGAAATACCCAAAGGAATTGAAGTGATCTCAAAAGGTAATGTTGGGTTTGGATGGATTGCTGCTCTTGCACCAATTGCCTTTTCCTTCGATGGATGGATTGTTGCTACAAGTATTACTAATGAAGTTAAGGACCCTAAGAAAAATATGCCACTAGCATTAATTATAGGGCCTCTAGTAATTCTAGGGGTGTATCTTCTATACTTTATAGGAATTAATAATATATTAGGTGCAGAATTTATTTTATCAACGGGAGATAATGCCATCAATTATGTTGGAAAAATTTTATTGGGGAACTATGGTAATACAATTATTATGGTTTTTGTTATTATAGCTATATTAGGAGTTGTAAATGGTCTAACCCTTGGGAATATAAGAATGCCTCAGGCACTTGCCAGTAAAAATATGATACCAGGCAGTAAATGGATTGCAAATATAAATCCCAGATTTCAATTATCTCTAGCATCTTGTTTGATTTCCTTTATAGTATCTTGTTTTTGGATGTTTATACATTATATTACACAGAAAAGCGGCATTTTAGGTGGAAGTGATATCAGTGAAATTTCCATAGTGTTTAGTTATGTATGTTATACATTATTATATGTTAAGGTTATATTAATGAAGAAAAATAGGATTATTAAAAGTAACTTTAAGGGGACTATCTGTCCTATTTTCGGTTTGTTGGGTTCAGCTATTATATTATTTGGTGGAATTGCTTCAAATCCGTTATATGTACCAATATTTATACTTTTTTGTTTTATAATATGCTTTATAGGGTTTTATTATTATCAGAGCATAAACAAGCGACCAATCTAATTGATGGTCGCTTTTTTTTATGGTAGAAGACTAGGAATTATTATTAAATAGTAATACGGTATGATAATATATAAAGAAAAAAGAGTACTTTGATAATTGAACGAAAGTGGTGGAAAGATGGAAAGAATACTTTTGGTGGAAGATGATTCTACATTGGCAATGGGCATTGAATATTCCTTAAAAAATGAAGGTTATTATGTGGACTCAGCAAAGTCTGCAGCGCAAGGTAAAAAATTAATAGATAAAAATGACTACCAATTAATTATTTTAGATATTACACTTCCCGATGGAAGTGGTTATGATTTATGCAAATATGTAAGAAAAAATAAAGATACTCCGGTCATTTTCTTAACTGCTATAGATGAAGAAGTTAATATAGTTATGGGCTTAGATATTGGAGGAGATGACTATATTACAAAACCATTTAAGATCAGAGAGCTGCTTTCACGAATAAAGGCAGTTCTAAGAAGATATTCCAATAAAAAATTTGAAGGCATTTTAAAATCAGGTGATATCATCTTACATATAATAGAAGGAAAAGTTTTAGTACATCAACAAGAAATTCCTATGACTCCATCAGAATATAAGCTTTTGGTTTATCTTATGAGCCATCCCAATATGGTATTATCACGAAATGCAATATTAGAGGAACTATGGGACATTGAGGGGGATTTTATAGATGATAATACCCTTTCGGTATATATAAAAAGGCTACGGGAAAAGATTGAAGAGAATTCTTCCATACCGTCTTATATTAAAACCATTAGAGGAATAGGCTATAAATGGGATAAAGAGGTAGGTGGAAAGTAGATGCTTAGAAATAAAGAATTACAATCCATAATTTTAAAGTTAATTTTTTTTCAAATATTGATAGCAATAGTAGCAGTTCTGATAGTAAGTTATTATATGAATTATTTGAACACATCCATAGTAGATTATAATCAAGCATTAGTCGGAAATATCCTTGCTAGTTATCCTGAACTAGAAAAAGATGTAATCCCGTATATTACAAAGGAAGTAAGTGAAGAAAAGATTAGCATAGGGATAGAGACCTTAAAGAAGTATGGATACACTGATGACATCAAAACATCCTCCCAAGCAGTCTTCAAAAATACATATCCTTCATTTCTAATGATAATTTTTTTGAGCATAATTCTGCTGATTATCCCCCTTATTTTTCTGGTGATGGGGGAATATAATAAGATTTATTGTAAGGTGCGAAAGGTCTATCGTTCTGCGGAGCAGGTGGTGGAGGGAGACTTTAATGTTCAGCTTCAAGATGAAGGGGAAGGTGAATTTAATATTTTAAATCATCAATTTAATCAAATGGCAAATCGACTAAAAAATACCTTGGAAACCTTAGAGAATGAAAAGGTATTCCTAAAAAACACCATATCTGATATTTCCCATCAATTAAAAACTCCACTGTCTTCTCTTATTATGTTGAATGATATTATGTTAGAGGATAAAAATATGGAACAGGAAGTTAAACAAAACTTCATAGAACGCTCTCAAGAACAATTAGAAAGAATGGAATGGCTTATAATTAATTTATTAAAGGTAGCAAGAATTGAGGCTGGGGCAATAGATTTTAAAAAAGAAAAAGTTTCCTTAAAAGAAGTTGTTCAGACATCTATATCTGCACTAAAATCGAAATTTCCAGTAATGAATATATCCATAGAAACATCAAAAAATATAAAAGGCTTATTTTATGGAGATAAGGAATGGACTATAGAAGCCATAATAAATATTTTAAAAAATGCTTTAGAACATTCAGGTGAGGATAAGAGGATAGATATATATATACAAGAGACACCACTATTTAGTACTATTACAGTGAAGGATTATGGGAAGGGAATCCAACAAAAGGATCTTCCATATATATTTAAAAGATTTTATAGAGGGAGTTCAGATGCTAAATCTGACAGTATTGGTATTGGACTAAACTTGGCAAAGCTCATTGTTGAGTCCCAAGAGGGGACCATATCAGTTATGAGTAAAAAAGAAGGAACAACCTTTACAATTAGTTTTTTGCATACATAAAATTGAATCTTACAAAATTGTAATAGAACCTTCACCTCCTTGTAAGATGAGTACTTTATAATAAATGAGAAGTCTATAATAGGAGGGTAATAGAAATGGAAGTAGTAAAAATAATAGATCTTTGTAAAAGCTATGGTGAGGGAAATACCAAGGTAGAAGCCTTAAGAAATATAAGCTTAAGCATAAATCAAGGAGAATTTGTTGCAGTGGTAGGTGCTAGTGGCTCGGGAAAAAGTACCCTGCTTCATCTTCTAGGAGGGGTGGATAGGCCATCATCGGGTAAGGTAATGGTAGATGGAGTGGATCTCTACAGTTTATCAGAAGAGGAAATTGCCATCTTTCGACGAAGAAAGGTGGGCTTTATCTTCCAATTCTATAACTTAGTTCCGGTACTTACGGTAGAGGAAAATATGAAGCTCCCATTGCTTCTGGATCAAAAGAGGGTAGATCAAAAAGATTTTGAAGAATTAATTCATATCCTGGGGTTGGAGGATCGAAAACATCATCTGCCCAGTGAGCTCTCTGGCGGACAGCAGCAAAGGGCATCCATAGGGAGGGCACTTGCCTATAAGCCTTCTATAGTACTAGCAGATGAACCTACGGGTAATCTAGACAGTAAAAATAGTAAAGAGATCATCGATTTGCTTAAGATTTCTGTTAGAAAATATAACCAAACTTTGGTACTAATTACACATGATTTAAATATTGCTAGTCAAGCAGATAGAATTATTACCCTGGAAGATGGTTTTATTGTAAAAGATGAGGTGAATGATAGTGAACAGCTATAAACAAATCACCTTTAAATTTTTAAACAAGCAGCGAAACAGGACACTGCTAACCATTTTAGGCATTATCATTTCGGTTGCCATGATCTCATCCATAGGTACCATCATCGAAAGTGCTAGGAATTCTATGATTAAGGATGCCATTAAACAGTACGGTAGTCATCATGCAATATTTAGTGATCTAGAGCAAGGGGATCTTGAAAATATTCGAAATCATGTGGATGTTGAGGAGACCGGTATAGGCAAGACAAAAGGAGCTGCAAGGGTTGTCGAGCTTACAGAGGAAGAGAAGGAGATGTATGGGGTAAATAGTTCCTATCGTTACATCTAAGTGGAGGGATATGATGGAAGTTCATTAGAGCTTCTTCCCTTCAATCTAATAGAGGGTCGTTTTCCTCAGACTAACAAAGAAATCGTCATTGAGAAATGGATTACAAAGTATCTTGGGGAGGACATAAAAATAGGGGATCAAATCAACCTTAATATGGGTCATAGAAGGGTTGATGAGTCTGATAATGAGATCTCCTTTGATTTTATGCAGGGGAAGGAATATAATATTGTAGGTTTCATTCAACCAAGGATCATGTGGAGTGGGAATCTTGTCACCCATGGAATAACTGGTCTCGGTGAAGAAACTCAGGGTAGCTTTAATGCCTATGTTAAGTTAGCTGATATAAAGAATGCCCAGGAGAAGCTGGAAGGAATCGCCGAGAATATCGGGTATGATATCCAAGAAATAGAGTACAATGATAGGGTGCTTCGACTTTCTGCTGAAAGCACCGACCAACTTCTAAATAACAGATTATGGACATTAGTACTATTTATCGTAGGTATCATTATCATCTCCACAATAGCTGTGATCTATAATTCCTTTAATATATCGGTGCTAGAGAGAGTATCCCAATTTGGTCTTCTACGGTCCATTGGTGCTACACCCACTCAGATAAGGGGGATTGTACTGCGGGAGGCATTTAGCCTAAGTGTTATCGGTATTCCTATAGGGATACTATCTGGTATCGGATCTATGAAGATTGTTTTTTATATCATTGGGCGATTCAATTTTGATGCCAATTTTTTTAGGGAAATGGAGGCGAATCTCTCCTGGACAGTCCTATTAATCAGTACGATAATCGGTATCATTACCGTGTTTTTATCTGCCATTGGTCCTGCAAGAAAGGCTGCTAAGGTATCTCCCCTTGAAGCGGTGAGAAATGCAGGGAGTATAAAGAAGGAAAGTTTTAAAAGGGTGAAGAATTCCTTTATTGTGAGAAGGCTCCTTGGGATTGAAGGAGAGATTGCCTATAAGAATCTAAGAAGGAATCGGAAGAGATTTTACATTACGGTTTTTTCCATGGTGATCAGCATATCCCTATATATCACCTTTTCCAGCTTTTCGGACTATATGTTTAAGGCAGGAGCAATTGATAGTACCTTTAGTGGAAATTATTCGATTAATATGAATGATCAAGAAGAATTTGAAAAAGTATATTGGGAACTAAAGGGAATCAAGGATATAGACAGGATCTTTAAGATCAGCGGGGTTAATGGTGAAGCACTATTAGAGGAGAATAAGATTAGCAAGGATTTAAAGGAAGAGGTTTCGTATATATTAAGTGATAAGAAGGATGATTTCATCAGGATTCACAATAACAACCTCTATACCCTGGGGGATGAAAATCTAGAGCTATTGGAGGAGCATTTAGAGCAGGGAAGCTTGGAGGCATTGGACAAGGAATATGGAGTTCTAGTAGTCAATAACACCTATGTATGGAAGGAACATGGAAGCAGAAAATTAATGGAAGGCTTCCATGTGAATACAGGGGATACCATCCCCTTTGGAAACTATGGGGGAGAGGATGTAGAATATAAGGAATTAGAGGTTGTTGGCGTTCTGGATCAAAGCATCATCGATGAAGGGTACAATATAAATGCCGGATTAATTATCATAACCACAGAGGATAACTTTAAAAGGATCCTGGGAGAGGATTCTGCCCATAACAATAGAATGATGATTGAAATGATCGAAAACTCCGACCCTACACCAATAAAGGCATATTTAGAAGAGAAACAGGAAGGGAATCCCTTTTTTAACTATATGGACTATGCCCAATGGGCCGAGGCAAATAGGATGACCAATGTTATAATGAGCATTTTCCTATATGGATTTGTAACATTGATCACATTAATCAGCAGTATTAATATCATTAACACCATTAGCACAAATATCATACTAAGAACCAAGGAGATTTCAATGATCAAGGCAGTGGGAATGACCCAGGGATCAATCAAACGGATGGTAGCACTAGAAAGTCTTTTCTATGGGATCTTTGCCGCTATTATCGGAGGTGCGATCGGTATCGGACTATCCTATGGACTCTTTGGTATAGTAACTGGAATCAGCGATTTTCAATGGGCAGTACCTTGGGGGAATGTTGCGATTGCGTGTTTAGGTGCAACCATCGTTGCGCTGCTCTCCGGTAGCTATCCCTTGAAACGAATCAATGAAGGTATTATTGTGGAGAACATGAAGGTTGATGAATAAGGTTTCATTTTTAAAAATAAATAATTTAAATTAATTGATATTATATAAATCATCCTAGATACTTTGTCTAGGATGATTTTTCTCTTTTTTCATCACAGAATAACCTACTGTTAAATATTAAACAAAATATACTAAATCTGTAAAATATCCTATTTTTTGAATTTTTATTTAATTTACTATATAATTAATAGAGTATATATCAAAACACTAAGGGGGGATTTAATGGATGATATAAAAAGCTTCGATCATCTAATTAACAAGATGAAAAGTAATACTATAAAAAATAATGTTGCTGTAGTTTCAGCAGCCGATGAGCATACTTTAGAGGCAGTTATTAAGGCTAAAAGATTGGGAGTAGTTGAACCGATTTTAATAGGGGACAAAGAAAAGATTAAAAAGATTTTATTAAACTTAGGGGAAATTAAAGACGGATTTAATATTATAGATAAAAGAGATGATAAGCTAGCAGCACAAAAAGCAGTGGAGCTAGTTCATGAAAAAAAAGCAAACTTCATTATGAAGGGCAAAATTCAAACAAGTGATTTATTAAAGGCTGTTGTTGATAAAGAAAAGGGTTTAAGAACAGGCAATATAATGTCACATATGGCAATTTTCGAGATTCCTTCATACCATAAGCTTTTATTCGTTACAGATGGGGGGATGAATATTAATCCATCCCTTGATGAAAAGAAACAAATAGTACAAAATTCTGTGGCTGCACTGCAGTCTATGGGTTATGAAAAGCCAAATGTTTCTGTACTTTGTGCAGTGGAAACTGTAAATCCAAAGATGCAGGAAACCATAGATGCAAGAGATCTTAAGTTAATGGCAAAAAATAAAGAAATTGATAATTGTATTATCGAAGGACCAATATCCTATGATTTAATGATGAGTAAAGAGTCTGCTACTATAAAGGGATTTGAAAGTCCAGTTATAGGAAATACCGATATAGTATTAGTCCCCAATATTGCAACAGGGAATATATTGGGGAAAGCTCTTATGTTTTCTGCTGGAGCAAAAATGGCAGGTATTATCCTTGGGTCAAAGGTACCTATTGTTCTTACTTCTAGGGGTTCTACCTCCGAGGAGAAATTTTTATCTATAGTTATATCTGCAAGTGCTTGTAACAATAGTAAATAAAATTAAAAGGGGGAACATAAATGAAAAAATTACTAACAGGAAATGAAGCTGTTGCCAGAGGTGCATTTGAAGCAGGAATTAGATATGCAACAGCATATCCAGGTACTCCTAGTACAGAAATCTTAGAAAACATAGCCAAATTTAAGGAAATAAAAGCTGAATGGACATCAAATGAAAAGGTAGCTTTAGAGTCTGCAATAGGAGCATCTATTGCTGGAGGAAGGACATTAGCTTCTATGAAACATGTTGGGCTTAATGTGGCTAGTGATGCACTAATGTCATTTGCATACACAGGTGTAACAGGTGGATTGGTACTTATAACAGCCGACGAACCTGGACAGCATTCTTCTCAAAATGAGCAAGATAATAGAAACTTTGCACCCTTTGCTAAAGTTCCTATGTTAGAGCCAAGTGACAGTCAGGAATCAAAAGACATGATTAAAACAGCAATTGAAATAAGTGAAGATTTTGATACACCAGTATTATTTAGGTTAACTACCAGAGTCTGCCATTCTAAGAGTATAGTAGATTGTTATGATAGAGAAGAAACACCAATAATTGAGTATCAAAAAAATAAACAAAAGTATGTTACAGTACCTGCATTTGCCAGAAAGTTAAGAGTAAAGGTAGAAGAGAGAACTAAAAGACTACAAGAGTATTCAAATAAAACAGACCTAAATTATATAGAATGGAATGATAAGAAAATTGGAGTTATTGCATCGGGAATGTGCTTTAACTATGCAAAAGAGGTATTCGGTGAAACTGCTTCTTATTTAAAGCTAGGATTTACCTACCCTATGCCAGATGAAAAGATAAAGGAATTTGCATCCCAAGTTGATAAGTTATATATTTTAGAGGAAAATGATCCAATTATAGAAGAAAGAGTAAAAATACTTGGATTTAAATGTTATGGTAAGGATGTTTTTCCAACCTATGGTGAATTAACACCAGATGTTATTAGAAAATCAATAGAAGGAAAAACCAATCCATCGGTTGAATATGACAAAGATATGGTAGTACCTAGACCTCCAGCCCTATGCGCAGGTTGTCCCCATAGAGGATTCTTCTATGAATTAAGAAAGATAATTGCCAAGAAAAACGCAGTTGTTGCTGGTGATATTGGATGCTATACCTTAGGCATGGATGAGCCCTATAATGGATTAGATTTTACCATTGATATGGGTAGTGCTCTTGCAGCAGGTCACGGAGCACAAACAATCTTTAATATGCTTGAGGGTAATGAACGAAGAGTTATTGCAGTACAAGGGGACTCTACATTTTTCCATACTGGTATAAATGGTTTAATTAACACTGTTTATAATAAGGGTAATACAATAAATGTTATTTTAGATAATAGAATTACTGGTATGACTGGTCATCAAGAAAATCCTGGTTCAGGATATACTGCTCAAGGAGATGTTACAGAAGCCTTAGATATTGAGGCAATAGCTAGAGCCTGCGGAATTAGACATGTCCTAAAGGTTAATCCCAATAACCTTGAAGAAATGAGAAACGCTTTTAATTGGGCACTTGCCATTGATGAACCATCTGTTATTATTACTAGATGGCCTTGCGCCCTTAAGAAGTTCTCTAAGGAAGACAAGGAAGAATTTGCTGGAGCATTTACAGAAAAATATGAAGTAAATCAAGATGTATGTATTGGCTGTAAAAAGTGTACAAAAACCGGCTGCCCAGCAATAGCCTTTAATAATGAGACAAAGAAATCCTATATAGACTATAATCAATGTGTAGGTTGTAGTGTTTGTTATCAGGTTTGCCCAACTGGAGCAATTGGAAAGGTGGTAAGATAGATGACTAAGAGCATATTGTTGGTAGGTGTAGGGGGACAAGGAACAATACTAGCAAGTAAACTTCTTACAACTGGTCTAATGGAAGCAGGTTATGATGTGAAAATGAGTGAAATACATGGTATGAGTCAAAGAGGAGGCTCGGTTTCTTCACAAGTACGCTTTGGAGATAAAGTTGATTCTCCAGTTATTGAAATAGGGGGAGCAGATATCTTAGTTTCCTTTGAAAAAATGGAGGCTTTAAGATGGCTAGAATATCTAAAGCTAGAGGGTAAAGTGGTAGTAAATAACTATCAGATTAAGCCTATGTCAGTTTTATCAGGGAAAGTGGATTATAATAAAAATATCCTTGATGAATTAAAAAATAAGGCTGATACAATTGTTGTTGATGCTGGAGAAAAAGCTAAAGAACTTGGCAATGAAAAGGTTATGAATGTAATTCTTTTAGGATCTATTGTAAAATTAATGGATTTAGCCAATATTGATTGGGATAATATAATAGAAGAAAATGTTAAACCTAAATTTGTTGAAATAAATAAAAAAGCATTAAGGTTAGGTATGGACTTAGTATAAAAAAAGCAGCAAAGCTGCTTCCACTAGGTGAAACAACTAAGCGATTAGCGAAATTTAGCAAGCTAAATTGGCTACCTGCTTATAGGGAAACCTAGTTTCCCTTTGGCGATGGCAAAACCAGCCATCTGAGCACCCTTCTTAATACGGCAGGGGATCTTCCCCTACAACCCCTTATTTTTATATTAAAGGAAAGTAGATCTTTCCTTTAATATAAAAAGATGAGGAAATTGTTTTTAAAACAATTTCCTCAATTTAAATATAATAGGAAGGAAGTGATATTATTGAATAAGATACTGGTCATTAATCCCGGCTCTACTTCAACAAAAATAGCAGTATATAATGACCATGTTCAAGAAATGGTAACAAATATTGAGCATCCTGTAGAAGTTATAAATAAATTTTCTGATACCATTTCTCAATACAAGATGCGGGAAGAAACCATATTAAACTATTTAAAAGAAAATGGATATACTATAAAGGATTTTACTGCGGTCACTGGCAGGGGTGGTATGGTACCTAAGTGTAAGTCAGGTGCCTACATAGTAAATGATGTAATGGTAGATAGACTAAAGAATAATCCAGTTATGGAACATGCTTCTAATCTAGGAGCAATATTAGCCTATGAAATTGCTAAGACGATTAGTGTAAATGCATATATATATGATAGTGTAAGGGTAGATGAGTTTGATGAGATCTCAAGAATTTCTGGAATGCCTGAAATACCAAGGACAAGTACTTCTCATGTTTTAAATCAAAGAGCAATGGCAATGAAGGTTGCCCAAAATTATATTAGAAAATATGAGGATTGTAATTTTATTGTGGCACATTTAGGAGGAGGAATTTCCCTAGGTGTACATAAAAAAGGAAAACTAATTGATATTATATCCGATGATGAAGGTCCTTTCTCTCCAGAAGCATCAGGAAGAGTTCCTTGCAAGAGTTTGGTTAAGCTTTGTTTTTCTGGGAAATATGATAATAGAACCGTACAAAAGATGATAAGGGGAAATGGTGGACTTAAAGCTTATCTTAATACTGCAGATGCAAGAGAAATAGAAAAAATGGTTAAAAATGGCGATAAGAAAGCAAAGCTAATATATGAGGCAATGGCTTATCAAGTAGCTAAGGGTATAGGAGAATTATCTACTGTATTAGAAGGTGATATAGATTATATAATTATTACAGGTGGAATAGCCTATTCAAAGATGTTTACAAACTGGATAGAAAAAAGAGTCAAATTTATTGCGCCTATAGAAATTATGCCTGGAGAAAATGAAATGGAATCGCTAGCTCTAGGAACTTTAAGAGTACTTAGGGGTGAAGAAAAAGCTAAAGAATATATAGAATAGGAGGGAGATAATAATGAAAATTGTATTATTAGAACCTCTAGTAATAGGTCAAGAGGTATTAGATGAATTATCCAAAAATCTTCTAGATATGGGACACGAATTTATAGCCTATAACAGAGTGGAAAAGGATGTTGAAATTCTTAAGGAAAGAGTTAAGGATGCGGATATACTTATTATTGCTAATAATCCTTTAGGTGGAGAGGTTATAAGAGCTGCACATAACCTGAAGTACATTGCAATTGCATTTACTGGATATGATCATATTGATTTAGAAGTATGTAAAGAAATGGGTATTAGAGTTTCAAATGCTCAGGGATATGCTACCGAGGCAGTAGCCGAGCTTACTCTATCATTGATTATATCATTGTTAAGAAATATAATTCCTTGTAATGAAGTAGTAAAGAAAGAAGGTACCAAGGTAGGTTTAGTTGGTAACGAGTTAAACTCAAAGATAGTTGGTATTGTGGGGACAGGCGCAATTGGTCTTAGAACAGCTGAATTATTAAAAGTATTTAATTGTAAGCTTCTTGGTTATAGTAGGTCAGAATCTCAAAGAGCATTAGATTTAGGAATAGAATATGTAGAATTAGATGAACTATTAAGAAGAAGTGATATTGTTTCATTACATCTTCCATTAAATGAACAAACTAAGGGATTAATCTCAAAGGGTAAAATAGCACTAATGAAGAAAAATGCTATTTTAATTAATACAGCCAGGGGACCAGTATTAGATAGTACTTCCCTTGCCCAAGCATTAAACCAAGGGATCATAGCAGGAGCTGGCATAGATGTGTTTGAAAGTGAACCTCCTATTCCATCAAAACATCCTTTATTAAACGCTAAGAATATTATAGTAACTCCGCACATAGCCTTTGCTACTGAAGAATCAATGATTAAAAGAGCAAATATTGTATTTGATAATATTTATTCATGGATAAAGGGTGAAGAAAAGAATATTATACTTTAAGTTCATTTGAGGTTAGAAAATAGTAAAATGCCACTTTCATATTGGGTGGCATTTTTTTATATTACGAATTAAGAAAAATACACATTGTATGGTATTATTATCTATATTATTTAAAAAAAACATATTTAAGCTAGTAAAAATTATTGGAGATGATATTTTTGGTTAGATTGTTTCGACTTTTAGTTCCCTATAAAATTTCAATACTATTGGTGATTATATTTACTTTTATTCAAGCTATATCTGAACTATTTTTACCAACTTTAATGGCTGGGATTGTTGATATAGGAATAGTTAATGGAGATACTAATTATATTTTACAAATAGGAGGTTTGATGTTACTAGTTGCTTTGTTGGCTACTACTAGCTTAATTATATCAAGCTATTTATCAGCAAAAATAGCATCATCCTATAGTAAAGATCTTAGGAGCAAGGTTTTTAAAAGAGTGGAAAGTTTCTCCTTGTCAGAATTTGATCAAGTAGGAACCGCTTCACTTATTACAAGAACAACTAATGATATTACTCAGATTGAAAGGGTTACAATTATGATGCTTAGAATGATGCTTAGGGCTCCAATGTTGCTTGTTGGAGGTATCATTATGGCTGTAACCAGAGATGCAAGATTATCATTACTTATTGTTTTTATAATTCCAATATTATTAATTATGATTTTAATTATATCAAAAAAAGCTATGCCACTTTTTAAATCAGTACAAAAAAAACTTGATAAAATCAACCTTGTAGTCAGAGAAGGACTTACAGGAATTCGTGTAATAAGAGCTTTTAATCGAAAAAAACATGAAGATTATCGTTTTAATGAAGCTAACATAGAGTTAAGAAATACATCTATAAGGGTTAATAAGATAATGGCTTCTACAATGCCTCTTATGATGCTTATTATGAATATGAGTGTTATTGCAATATTATGGTTTGGTAGCATACGCATAGATAATGGTAATATGCAAGTAGGCGACTTAATGGCATTTATACAATATATTATGCAAATTTTATTTTCTCTTATTATGGTGTCAATGATATTCGTAATGTTGCCTCGCGCAAGTGCTTCTGCAGATAGGATAAATGAAGTATTAGATATCATTCCCAATATTGAAGATATTGAAAAAGATAAGGACATAGATAAAAACATAGATAAGAAGCAGAAGAGCAATAAGGGATATTTAGAATTTAAGAATGTCAGCTTTAATTACGCAGATGCAGAGCAGCCAGTGATTAAAAACATCTCATTTGGTGCTGGTCCTGGTGAAATTACAGCAATTATTGGTGGAACTGGCTCTGGAAAATCAACTCTTATAAAATTAATTCCTCGCCTTTACGAGATTACCAAGGGAAGTATTTTAGTAAATGGTATAGATATTCGGAATATGACCCAAAAGGAGTTGCGGTCAAAAATAGGCATAATACCTCAAAAAGCTGTACTTTTTTCAGGTACAATTGCAGATAATATAAGATATGGTAAGGAAGATGCTACAGAGGAAGAAATTAAACATGCAGCTGAGATAGCCCAAGCAACAGAATTCATTTCTAATATGGAAGAGGGATTAGATTCAGTTATTGCCCAAGGAGGTTCAAATCTTTCGGGAGGGCAAAAGCAACGCTTAGCTATAGCCCGTGCCCTTGTTAGAAGACCTGAAATATACATCTTCGATGATAGTTTCTCAGCATTGGATTTTAATACAGATGCAAAACTCCGAATAGCTCTAAAGAGGGAGATAAAGGATTCAACATTTATAATAGTTGCACAAAGAGTTACTACAATAATAAATGCAGATCGTATAATAGTTCTAGATGAAGGCAAGATTGCAGGGATTGGTAAGCATAGTGAACTTATAAAAAGCTGTGAAGTCTATAAAGAAATTGTTTCATCCCAACTTTCAGAGGAGGAATTAGCATGAAAGAAGAACCTAAAAGAAATAGACCTCCTATGGGGAGAGGACATGGACCTGCAATGTCAAGACCGGTAGAAAAAGCAAAGGACTTTAAGGGTACTTTTAAAAGGCTAATTGGATATTTAAAGCCCCATAGGTATAAAATAGTATTAGTATTTGTTGCTGCAATTCTAAGTACAACCTTTACAATAATAAGCCCTAAGGTATTGGGACTTGCTATAACTAAGATATTCGACGGTGTTATGTTGAAATTACAAGGGGTACCTAATGCCCAAGTTGATTTTGTATATATAAGTAATATTATATTTATTTTAGCTGGATTATATATTATTAGTTCAGTATTTAATTATCTACAACAATACATTATGGCAAGTATTGCTCAAAATACTGTTTTTGAAATGAGGGAGGATGTTAATCAAAAGCTTTCTCGTCTTCCCCTAAAATATTTTGATGGTCGTACCCATGGTGAAATTCTAAGCCGTGTTACTAATGATGTTGACAATATAAGCAGTACACTACAGCAAAGTATTACCCAATTTATTACTTCTATTGTGACCTTAATAGGGGTAGTTATAATGATGTTAACTATAAGCCCTATTTTGACTTTGATGATTATACTAACATTACCTCTATATTTTATAGTAACAAAATTTATTGTAGTCCGCTCTCAAAAATACTTTACAGCTCAACAAAAGACATTAGGAGAACTTAATGGTCATGTTGAAGAAATGTATACAGGACATGAAATTATAAAGTCGTTTAACAGGGAAGAGAATTCATTGGGAACCTTTGAAAAAATAAATGATGAACTTTTTAAATCAAGTCACAGGGCTCAATTTATGTCTGGGGTGATTATGCCTCTTATGATTTTCATAGGAAATATCGCCTATGTATTGGTTTGTGTTATTGGAGGCATATTAGTAACTAGGGGTGCTATAAGTATAGGTGATGTGCAGGCATTTATTCAGTATGCAAGACAATTTACTCATCCTATTTCCCAAACTGCTAACATTTCAAATATTATTCAATCTACTATAGCATCAGCGGAAAGGGTATTTGAAATTCTTGATGAAGAAGAAGAGGTTCCCGAACAAAAAAATGCACAATTGATAGAGTTTCCTAAGGGAGAAGTAAGATTCGAAAATGTAAGTTTTGGTTATGAAAAGGATATTCCAATAATACAAAATATGAATATTGATGTAAAGAAGGGTCAGACAATTGCTATCGTAGGACCTACAGGAGCTGGGAAAACAACCCTTGTAAATTTATTAATGTGCTTTTATGAAATCGATCAAGGAAGAATTACTATAGATGGAATAGATATAAGAAAAATAAAACGAGGATATTTACGAAGCATGTTTGGAATGGTTCTTCAAGATACCTGGCTTTTTAATGGAAGCATAAGGGATAATATTGCATACGCTTGTGAAGATGCAACAGAAGAAAAAATAATTCAGGCAGCCAAAACCGCTCATGTTGATCACTTTGTTAGAACATTGCCTAAGGGATATGATACAGTTATAAATGAGGAAGCAACGAATATTTCCCATGGGCAAAAGCAGCTTTTAACTATTGCCAGGGCAATATTGGCAGACCCTTCAATACTTATACTTGATGAGGCTACAAGTAGTGTGGATACAAGAACTGAGGTGTTTATACAAAGAGCAATGGTAGCTTTAATGAAGGGGAGAACAAGCTTTGTTATTGCCCATAGATTATCTACAATTAGAAATGCTGATTTAATATTAGTAATGAATGAAGGTAGGATTATAGAACAGGGGAACCACGAAGAGTTACTAAATAAAAAAGGTTTCTATGCAGAGCTTTATAATACTCAATTTACAGATTTTGATAGAAATAAAAATGGTGAAAAGGAAATAGGGTAGAATAAATAATAGAATATAATATCTTGAGAGGTTAGTATATATGAATAATAGCGGATTTAAATATTTAGATTTAGATAATAAGATTTTAAGTGCTTTAGAAAAGTTGAAGTATATAAGCCCAACAAAAATACAAAAAGAAGTTATACCCCTTGCCTTAGAAAAAATTGATATTATAGCAAAATCACAAACAGGAAGTGGGAAAACGGCAGCTTTTGCTATTCCCCTATGTGAGAGTATAGATGTAGAGGAAAACAATCCTCAAGCTTTAGTATTAACACCCACAAGGGAATTGGCAGTACAAGTGAAGGAAGAAATTACATACATAGGTAGATTTAAAAGAATAAGAAGTGAAGCTATATTTGGGAAACAACCAATAGAGCGACAAACAAGAGAGTTGAAGCAGAGGGTCCATATTATTGTAGGAACACCAGGAAGGACACTGGATCATATTAATAAAGGGAATATTATATTAAATGATATTAAATATCTTGTGATTGATGAAGCTGACAAAATGCTAAACATGGGATTTATTGAACAGGTGGAGGCAGTTATAGAAAAACTTCCCATAAATAGGGTTACCATGTTATTTTCAGCAACTATACCAGAAAAAATATTAAATCTTTGTGATAAATATATGAAAAACCCAAAACTAATTGAAACAAATGCTGAGATGCTTACAGTTGAAAAGACCTATCAATATTATTATGAGATAGATGAAAGGGAAAAGTTTAATTTTTTAACTAAACTAATATATACTAATAGACCGGATAGTTGTATTATATTTTGTAACACAAAAGACACGGTTAATTGGCTTTTTCAAAAGATGGATAGTATAAATTATGATTGTAGTAAACTTCATGGAGGAATGGAGCAAAAAGATCGATTAGAGGTTATGAATAACTTTAAAAGAGGCGCCTTACAATTTCTTATTGCAACTGATGTAGCGGCTAGGGGAATTGATATAGAGGACATAAGTCTGGTGGTTAATTATGATGTTCCTGTAGAAAAGGAAAGCTATGTTCATAGAATCGGAAGAACAGGGCGTGCCGGGAAAGAAGGAATTGCTATTACCCTTGTTACACAAAGAGAATTAAAATTACTCAATCAAATCGAAAAATATTTAGATTTTAATATACCCATGGGGGAAATTCCCTCTGAACAAGAGATTGAATTAGGAAAGAAAAAGTTTGATGAAAAACAGAAGGGTAAAGTTAATTTAAAGGTTGAAAAAAGTTCGCAATTAGAAAGGGAGGTTACAAAAGTTTATATTAAAGCAGGAAAAAACAAAAAAATTAGGCCTGGAGATATTGTAGGGGCTATAATAAATATAAAGGGAATACTTGCTGAGGATATAGGTATAATAGATATACAAGATAATATATCCTATGTAGATATACTTAATGGAAAGGGTAATATAGTTCTAAGGGAACTTCCAAAGTCAACAATAAAAGGGAAAAGGATAATAGTACAAAGGGCTCAAAGATAAAACTAATAAAATTAGTAATAAAAGCTAAGGGAGAAACTACCTAGGTAGTTTCTCCCTTAAAATATTTATATACATTACTTACCTGCTATACTTCGCTCATAACTTTCTACCATTTTTTTAACCATGTTACCACCTACATAACCATTTTCTCTGGAAGTTAAGTTACCTTTATCAATTTGATCATAGTTAGTAATCCCAAGTTCATTAGCTACCTCAAGTTTAAACTTATCAAGTGCATTTCTAGCTTCAGGAACTACAGTTCTATTACTTCTATTTGCCATTGATATTCACCTCCTATTTTGGTTTTGCAATTATAGTTTATGCACTTAAAAAATTATTAACCATTATAAATAGTGGTTACAATGGAAATAATTATTAAAAAACAAAATAGGAATTTAAATAAGACAAGACATTTTCATGAACTTTTAGCAATTGGTTTAAATATAAAAATTGCAAAATTTATTAATAATTAGGCATTTTTTTTCTTATCTATAATTCTTTTAGCTTTACCTTCGAATCTAGGCAAACTATTAGGTTCTAAAATATTAATAGTGGTATTTATACCTAAGACAATTCTTAAATTTCTTTTAATTGCAGCTCTCAAGTTTTTTAGAACATCACTAGAGTATAGTTGTAGCCCTTCAGTTAATTCAACATTAATTTCAATAGTATCTAAATAGTTTTTTCTATCTAAAACAATTTGATAATGGGGACTAATTTCTGGAAATTTAAAAAGTACTTCTTCGATTTGTGATGGAAAAACGTTGACACCTCTAATTATCAGCATATCGTCTATACGGCTAGATATATTCTGCATTCTGGCATTAGTCCTACCACACTCACATGGTGCATATGTAAGACTGGAAATATCTCTAGTTCTATATCGTATCAAAGGTAGAGCTTCTTTTGTCATACAAGTAATAACCAATTCACCTGTAGAACCTGGTGGTAATACTTCACCTGTATTTGGATCAATAATCTCTGGAATAAAATGATCTTCCTGAATATGCATGCCACTTAGCTTTAAACATTCTCCAGATACTCCTGGGCCAATTAACTCGCTCATACCATAATTTTGGGTTACTTTTATATGATTTCCCCATAACCTATAAATTTCACTACGCATTGCTTCAGACATACCCTCTCCTCCGAATAAGCCAATTCTAATATTTAAATCTTTACTAGGATCAATGCCCATAGTTTTAGCTACTTCAGCAATTCGTAATGCATAAGAGGGAGTTGAAACTAATATTGTAGTTTTAAAGTCTTTCATAAACATAATTTGTTTTTCGGTATTACCAGCGGAAGATGGACAAACAGTTACTCCCAAATGCTCTAATCCATAATGTAATCCTAATCCTCCAGTAAACATTCCGTAACTAAAACAAATCTGAGCTATATCTTCTTTTTTAGCTCCACCTGCAGCTGCAATTCTGCCTGCTAATTCTGACCATATTTTTATATCATTCTTAGTATAACCAACTACAGTAGATTTTCCGGTTGTACCAGATGAGGCATGAATCCTCACTAATTCACTTTTTGGAACAGCAAATAAGCCAAAAGGATAATTTTCCCTTAAATCCTGTTTATTAGTAAATGGTAAAAGTTTCAAATCATCTAATGTTCTTATATCCTTAGGTTTTATATCTAACTCTTCCATTTTAGCACGATAATGTGGAATTTTTTCATATACTCGATTTACAACACTTTTTAGTCTAGTAAGCTGAATTTCTTCAATAGCAATCCTGGACATTTGTTCTTCGTTTCTTAAAATCATTATGTTAATAGCCCCCTTAAAAGTAAAGTTTTTAGTCTTTTGGAAACACAGCTATCCAAATAATTAGGTTTTGTGTTTGCAAATAAAATAACTCCTCAATGTTTGGTGTAAAAATTATGATGTAGAAAACTTTAAACATATCTCGAAGGAGTTGTACTATAATAATAACATAAAAATAGATTTTTGATAAATATTTATCAAAATTAAAGAATAAATCATAGATAGATAATATGTGATAAAATGAGATATATTATAATAGGAAATAAAATTCATAAAATACAAAGGGTGTAAACTATGCTACATGCATTTTCTAGAACAGAAATGATAATAGGCACAGAAAATTTAAAAAAATTAAAAAATAGTAAGATTGCAATATTTGGAATCGGAGGAGTGGGAACATTTGTAGTAGAAGCATTGGCTCGATCAGGGATAGGCTCATTTGTTCTAGTGGACCATGATGTTATAGATATAACTAATATTAATAGACAATTACATGCCAACATGAATACTGTAGGCAAATCAAAGGTTGAGATAATGAAACAAAGGATATTAGATATAAATCCGGATACTGAAATTAAAACCATCCAGGAGTTGTATAAACCTGAAAACGCAGAACAAATGCTATCTTTAGGTTATTCTTATGTTGTAGATGCTATTGACATGGTTTCCTCAAAATTAGATTTAGTGGAGAGGTGTCACAAAATGGGCATTCCTATTATTAGTAGCATGGGGGCGGGAAATAAATTAAATCCTACAATGCTAGAGGTTGAAGATATTTTTAAAACATCAGTATGCCCCTTAGCAAGGGTAATGAGAACAGAACTTAGAAAAAGAAATATACCAGAATTAAAGGTAGTGTATTCTAAAGAAAAACCTATAACACCGCTTAAACTTGAAAATAATGAGAATAGAAGGCAACTTCCAGGTAGTGTTTCATTTGTACCATCGGTGGCTGGTCTTATTATTGCTTCCGAGGTCGTAAAAGATTTAATTATTAAAGGGTAGCTTTGTATTCGGCAATAAGCAAATCAACCATTCTTCCATAGCTTTTTATGCCATCCTCTTGCAAATTTGATTTTAAATAGGTATTGTTGATTTTTCTTGAGGTTTTTTCAATAGTACCTTTATAGGAATTCCAAAAATTATTTATTGCAGCGAGGTCTCGTTTGACTCCATCACTATATTCTAGGGTTAATTGTTGATAGCTTTCAATATCATTTTTATTAAGGGCATTCATAGAATGAATTAAAGCTAATAAAACCCCAGAATATTGAAAATCTATATCAGGATGTGAGGTACAAGCCAAATAAGCGATGTAATTAGCTTCATCCTCTCTTGCAAATCCACGTTGATGTGCCATTTCGTGAGCAGTTGTATTGGGAAGCATAGCATGAGGAACCATGGTATTGACATTGGCTTCCCCGGTAAATGGGGAATAAATACCTGCAATACCGGCATATGACATACCCTTTGAGAACATAATACCCTTAGGTTTGCTGGTTTTTAGATCTAATATAGGGTATTGATTAATAATAATATCATAACCTAATTGTGATCTTTTAACTACACTTTTAAAACCGTTTGGTATATAGGTTACACCATTATTATCTTCATTTATGTTTTCCCGCAAAGTATTTGTACGGGATATTAAATTCTCGCATAAAGATTGTAAATCATCAACAGAGGTAGGTTTTATCTCTAAATTTACAATACTAGCAAAGGGAAGCCTATGATAATTTAATCCCCAGTTAATAATAAATATAAAATAAAGAATGCTAAAACATATAACTATATTTAGTAGCCCCCTTATTAGGGCTGTTTTTTTACTAAAAGTGCCTGGATTTTTAATTGCTTTTCTGTAAGATCTTTTCCAATAATTTCTATATATAAATCTTATTGTAAATAATACAGATAAAAATATAAATAAATATAATAAAATTTCCCCAAGGGAGAAGTGAAATAGATTTGAAGGTAAGTATAGTAGTTTGTTTATTATTAAGTAGATTCCCTGGGAGTAATATTTTTCTATAAGAATATTATTATTTGTTGCGAAAAAGGTTAAAAACAGACTAATTGGAAATAGAAGAATTAGAAAATACACAAAATCACTCCCCATGCAGTATTAGATTATTGTATTATTAAATTCTATTATAACATTTTGCACATTGAATAATAATATACTAGTAAAGGTTAAATAAATATTGTAAAAACTTTCAAATTATTTGTAACAAAAGTTTGTATAGTATTAATAAAAATGTTACAATAAAAATATAAATGTAAAATAATAACTTTATTTTCTTTGCTTTAAAATTAATATGGGGAGAGGGAATGAAAGTGATAGCATGGGTTAAGGATTTTCCTGATTATCTAAAGAATAGTATAAAAAATTTTAAACACTGGAAGAAAACTCTAATAATCTCTTCTATGGTTATTGCCATATCTATTATAAGTTTCTTTGTTTATCAAAGCGGTTTTTCCTACCAGGTAGTTTTAAACGGAGAAGAGGTAGGTGCAGTTAAAGAAATTACTATTGTAGAAAATGCATTAAAAGAAGTAGAAAAAGAAGTATTAGAACAATATGGCGATAAAGCTCACTTTGAAAATGAAATAGTATATGAAAAAGTCCGGGTAAAAAAAGACCAACTATTAGAAAAAAAGCAAATAGTTGACTTCATCTCAAAAAGAGCAGAGATTTTAAAGCCTGCAGCCATTATAGTAATGGAAGGTGAAAATAAATTAATTGTTGAATCAACAGAAATTGCACAACAAGTATTAGATGAAATAAAAAGACCCTATATGGAAAGAGTCGAGGAAAAGGATAACCAAGAATTACTGGAGGTTTCCTTTGGTCAAAAAGTAAATATAATATCTAAAGATGTTCCACCAGATGAAATATTAACCAAAGAGAAAGCCATGGAAAAGGTGTCACAAAGTAGTGAAGGAGTGCAAACCTATCAGGTTGCAAAAGGGGATTCTGCTTGGAATATTTCTAGGGCATTTAATATGGGTATTAGAACATTAGAAGAAGCAAATCCAGGGAAAGACATTGAAAAATTAATGCCAGGTGAAAAAATAAATCTATTTGTTGAACAACCTTTTATTGATGTAAAAACCGTAGAAAAACACATAATAGTAGAAGATATTAAATGCAAAGTTGAAGAGAAAAAGGATTCTTCATTATATGTAGGACAAAAGAAGGTAATTGAAGAGGGGAAAAAAGGGAAAAAAGAAGTAACTATGGAAATCACTTTCCTAAATGGAGCAGAAGATAAAAGGGATATCATAGAAGAAAAAATCTTAGAAGAGCCACAAACCAGAGTAGTAAAAGTAGGTACAAAAGCAAGACCTAAGGTTTCTAGAAAACCAGCACCCACTTATAAAGGAGAAATAGGTTCAGCAATAGCAAAAACTGCAATGGGTTATCGTGGTATTCCCTATAGAAGAGGTGGTAGTTCTCCTTCTACTGGTTTTGATTGTTCTGGACTTACTAGTTATGTTTACAGACAATATGGTATTAGTATTCCTAGAACTTCAGGAGGTCAGGCAGGATTAAGTGGTTATGTTTCCCGTAGTAATCTAAGACCAGGTGATTTAGTAATTTTTCCAGGCCATGTAGGTATATATATTGGTGGTAATAAATTTGTTCATGCACCTAGAACAGGAAAACCAGTTCAAGTGGATTATTTATCATCTAGTCATTGGTCAGGGAAATTCAGAGGAGGAAGAAGAGTTTATTAGAATGCTAAGCCAACAATGCAGTGTCATTGTTGGCTTTATTTATATAGATGAAAATTAGATTTTAATAAGAAAGGAATAATTTATGAAAACAGAATCCTTAGATATAAAGAATTTAGATTTATATTTAGAAAAGACCCTAAGTATAGTAAAGGATTATATACAGGGAATTTCAAATGATCCAGTATATGCAAATATAGAACGAGATTCATTGAATGATTTATTTGAATATAAACTACCAATACAGGGGACAGATATGGATAGTCTTTTTACTGATATTGAAAGAAATGTAATTCCCTATTGCACTAAGATTGGGCATCCTAGATTTTTATCATGGATTGTTACAAGTCCAAGTCCTGCAGGTACTATTGGTGAAATTATTAATTTGGTACTAAGCCAAGCCCCTTTTCTATATAAAGCAGGACCTGTTGCCACTATATTAGAAGACATTATAATAACTTGGTTTAATGAAATGTTTGGGTATTCAAAGGATGGTGGAGGTGTTCTAGTCAGTGGTGGAACAATGGGGACATTGACAGCATTGACAATAGCAAGACAAGCATTTGTTGAAGATGCGATGGAGGAGGGTATTCAAAATCTAGAGAAGCCTTTAGTGGTTTACACCTCAGATATTGCTCATGTTTCAGTGGATAAGGCAGTAGGGGTAATAGGAATTGGTTCACAAAATTTAAGAAAAATTCCAACAGACAGTAATTATAGAATAAGGATAGATTTATTATCCCAACAGGTAGAAAAGGATATAAAAGATGGACTAAAGCCTTTTTGTGTAGTTGGTCAAGTGGGAACTTCAATCACAGGTGCAGTAGATTCATTAGATCAACTGGCAGATTTCTGCTATGATAATGAATTATGGTTTCATGTTGATGCGGCATTTGGAGGGGGAGCAATACTAACAGAACAAGGTAAAGCACTTATGAATGGAATTGAGAGAGCCGATTCTATTTCAACTGATCCCCATAAATGGTTTTTTATCCCTGTTGAAGCAGGATGTGTTTTAGTGAAAGATAGGAAACATATTTATAATACATTTAAAACAACACCTGAATTATTTGATCCAGAAAAAAGATATGACTATATAAATTATGGAATACAATCAACGCGTATGTCTAGGGCATTTAAAATATGGTTTGCTTTTCGCTATTATGGGTTGGAAAAATTAAGCCGTATTATAGAACAAAATTTGGAATTAACAAAATATTTTAAGGAAAAATTAGATAATAATCCTAATTTTGAAGTATCATCACCTATAATGCTATCAGCAGTATGTTTTCAATATATTCCTAAAAAGAAATTAGATATAAAAGAACATAATAAATTACAGCTTCAATTATTAGAACTAATAGAACAGAGTGGAGTAGCATTTTTAGCTCCAGCTAATATTGGTGAGAAGATCGTTTTAAGAGCAAATTTCTCAAATCATAGAACTACCTTTGAGGATATTGTTATTTTAATGGATTTAATGGATAAGCTAGTAGAGCAACTTTAAAAACCTATCCTTTTATTTATTGTTGTCGTGTTCTCATATCATCAAAGATTCTTGTAAATATTTTCTTAGACCATATAATCAATATCATAAAAGATACAACTTCAGAGATAGGAAACGCATACCATATTAAATTAAGCTGACCTATTTTTGCTAGAAAGTAGGCAATAGGAAGTAATAATATGATTTGTCTAAGAAAGGATAATATCATACTGGCAAATCCTTTTCCTACAGCTTGAAAGGTAGTGGAACCAACAATAGCAAGTCCTATAATGGGGAAAGCTAAGCTTATGTTTTTTAAAGCATGAACTCCTATTTCAATCAACTCTGGATCACTATTAAACATTTTAATAAGCCCTTCTGGGAATAATTGAAATAAAATAAATCCAAGGGTAGTAAAAGAAAATCCAATAATTAGACCATATTTTATTGTTTCCTTCATCCGATTAGGTTTATTAAATCCATAATTATAGCCTACTATGGGCATGTATCCCTGATTTAGACCAAACACAGGCATAAAAACAAAGGATTGAAGTCGAAAATATATACCCACTACTGCAATAGCATATTCATTATAAGATCCTACAATGATATTTAAACCACCAATCATAAAGGATGCCAAAAATTGCATAATCATGGCTGGAAGACCTACTTGATATATAGCACCTATAATTGAAAGGTCCAATTTAAAATCTTTCAAATTAATTCTAATATCTTTATCATTGGTAAAAACCATATATACAATATATGAACCACTAATTGCTCTAGCTATAATAGTTGCAAGAGCGGCCCCTTCAACTCCCATCTTAGGGAAAAATCCTATGCCAAAAATTAATAGGGGGTCTAATATAATATTTATAATAGAGCCAATAAGCATAGAAATCATTGGTACAAAGGTATTACCTTCACCTCTTAATATATTATTAGAAAGCATAGGTATAAATAAGAAAATAGATCCAACCATAATAATTCGTATATATCTTGTTCCTAAATCAATAAGTACCTCATTATTAGTAAATAATCCGATTAAATTTTCTGAGAAGAAAAAGCCAATTAAGCCAATTATTAATCCATAAACTAGAGATAATAGTAAAACATGCTCTGCAGAATTAGAAGCACGTTTTTTGTTACCTCTACCTAAAAGTCTTGAGATTAAAGAACTTGCACCAGTACCTGTACCCACTGCAATTGCTATAAGAATCATTTGTAAAGGGAAAGCAAGAGAAAGTGCAGAAAGAGCATCTGTGCTTAGACGGCCCACATAGATACTATCAACTATATTGTATAATGCTTGTACTGTCATTGATATAATAGATGGAATAGAAAGTTTAATAAGAAGAGGAATAATAGGTTCTACTCCTAGTCTATTTTCATGTGAGGGTGTTTTCATATTATATTTTCACTCCTATCTCTATAGATAAAAACAAGTATAGTTTCTACTAATTATACTAACAAGAATAAACAATAAGCATTGAAAAGTCAATAAAGGCAACACTAACATTATATTAGTTTCATACCTATATAATTATTTTATACTCTTCTAGGAAATTATACAAAAACTATAGCCTATATTGAAATAGGAAAAAAGAAGTGTTTTTATGATATACTTTCTTATAAATAAAAAGTTTTAGGAGGATATTTATGGAAAAGGGATATTTTCAGATATATACAGGTAATGGGAAAGGTAAAACTACAGCTGCCTTAGGTCTTACTCTAAGGGCTATTTGTGCTGACAAAAAAGTTTTTTTCGGACAGTTTATAAAGGGAATGGATTATAGTGAATTAAAAGCCGTAGAACTACTTCCTAATCTAAAAATACAACAATTTGGAAGGGATTGTTTTATATTTAACCAGCCATCTGAAGAGGATATAGCTATTGCTAGAGAAGGTTTGCAAAAGATTAGAGAGATTTTATCTAAAGGAGAATACGATTTAGTTGTATTGGATGAGATAAATGTTGCACTATATTATAAATTGTTTGGTACTCAAGAAGTTATAGAAGTCATAAATGGACGAGCACAACATGTAGAGGTAATATGTACAGGTCGTTATGCTCCTAAGGAATTAGTAGACTTAGCCGATTTGGTAACAGAAATGAAAGAGATAAAGCATTATTATACCCAAGGGGTACAAGCTAGAGTTGGTATAGAAAAATAGAATAAGATTAAAATATAAATGGCGACCCTGAGGTCGCCAATTATATTTTTTATATACTGAATTTATATTTTAATAAAAATAGGTTTTTGATTTTCAAAGGTAGTTATATAATTAAAGCCAATATTTTTAAGATTATCCAAGATTTCTGGAAATCTATAACCTAAATGTTCAGTAAAATGAGAATCTGATCCTATAGTAATAATTTCGCCCCCTAGAGATTTATATAGCTTTAAAATATCTATTGATGGTAAGGTTTCCTTTAAGGACGAGCGTAATCCAGATGTATTAACCTCTATACCTTTTCCTCTATATATAATATCTTTAAATAAGGCTTCTATAATATCAAAAAATTGTATAGTATTTTGAGGCAGAACATGATTAGCATATCTTTTAAGTAGGTCTAAATGACCTATTATATTAAAATTATTAAATTCTTTAGCACAAAAGTATAGTTCTTCAAAATATTGTCTATAACATTCTTTTGGTGTTTTTCCTATAAAGAAATCGCCCTTATGTATATCCTTTTTACCACAGGTATGAATTGATGTAATTACAAAGTCAAATTCATTATCGCGGATGAGTTTTTCATAATTATCAATAATGTGTGGTTGAATACCTAATTCAATTCCTTTCTTTATTTTAATAGCATTTTCATATTTCTTCTGATAATAATCCATTTCTTTGCAGTAATTTTCTACATCAAGATCAAAACTAATGGAAGAATCTTTATAATCCTGATCATTATGATCAGTAAAACAAATTTCCTTTAGTCCATTCTGGATTGCACTTTTAATCATCGTTTCCATTTCAATAGAACAATCAGCAGAAAAATTACTATGCACATGATAGTCAAACATTTGATTTCCTCCTATAACATATATGTAAATATTGTAATTGATAATAAAAGAGAGGTCAAATATATCTAAAATAAAGAATTACTTACTTTTATGTTGACAGAATAAAACTTATATATTAAAATTAATTTATTGATTTAGTGCAATAAAGTAATAAACAAATAAATTGATAAACTAATAAAGCGGAGGATAAATTATGAATTCCAAACAACTTATTCCCAATGGGGTAGAAGATATTCATTCTAATGAATATCATCGGAAAGAGCATATAATTACAATTATTAAAAATTTATACAAAAGCTTTGGCTATAGGCAAATTCAAACTCCGACATTTGAATACTATGATTTGTTCTATGGGATAGAAGGAACCATTGATCTAGACGAAATGATAAAAATGATTGATGAAAATGGAAAAATACTAGTATTAAGACCTGATGTCACCACTCCTATTGCAAGGATGGTAGCAACGAATTATAGGTCTTCTTCAGAAAATTTAAAGTTCTCTTATATTACTAATGTTTTTAGAATGAATGATGGCAATAATGGAGGAAAGCGTGAGTTTACACAGGCTGGGGTGGAATATCTCGGTAATAATAAGGTAGAAGCAGATGGTGAAGTTATTACACTGGCAATTAGAAGTTTGTTAAATTGTGGTGTAAAAGATATTAAAATCGATATTGGTCAAATATGTTTCTTTAAAGGACTTTTAAAGGAATTAAATATTTGTTCCCAAGAGGAAAAAATTATTAGAAAATTGGTTGAAAGAAAAAATTATCCTGAACTTGAAAAACTGATTAAAGGTATAAAAGCAAAGCAAGAGGTCAAAGAAGCATTACTAAAAATGCCCTTTCTTTATGGAAAACCTAAAGATGTTTTGAAAGTGGCAAAGGAATTTATTTTTAATGACCGAATTTCTGAAGCTATTCAGAATTTATCTGAGCTTTGTAATGTCTTACTAGACTATGGCTATGAGGATTATTTTGATATAGATTTAGGACTGGTTAATCAATTAGATTATTACACAGGAATTGTTTTTAAGGGATATTCCTTACATCATGGAAAAGAAATTCTAAGCGGTGGTCGCTATGATAACTTAACTCAGCAATATGGATATCAACTATCAGCTACAGGATATGGAATGAATATAGATGAGCTATTAAAGGCTATTTATAAAGAAAATAATAATGAAGATTTTAAATGTTATTCTGATTATTTAATACTTTATCCAATAAAATATAGGAGGAAGGGATTGTACATAGCAGATGAGTTAAGAAAGAAGGGATATATAGTGGAAACTGATACTTATAAAGGAGATAGCCTACCATATATAAAAGATGCTAAAAGTAGAAACATTAAAGAAATTATAGAAATTACTGAAAAAGAGTTTAAGGGAACAAATATCAGATCAAAGAATAATTATATAACCAGTTTAGAAGATATTTTAAATAATATATTATAATAGTCATCAATGATGAGCAGGAGGAATAAGATGGAATATTTGATTATAGCATTATCAAAGGGGAGATTAGCTGAAATAACCCTTGAAAAATTTGCTAGAATGGGTTTGGTTTTTACAGATTATTCACCTAAAAGCAGGAAGTTAATTTTTATTAATGATGAGCATAAAATAAAGATTGTATTAGTAAAATCTGGAGATGTTACAACCTATGTAGAACAGGGGTCTGCAGATATAGGTATAGTTGGAAAGGATAATTTACTAGAAAAAAAGCCAAATGTGTATGAAATTATGGATTTAGGATTTGGTAAATGCAAATTTTCTATAGCTTCCCTAAAAAATACAAAACCAGTAGAAGATAGAATAATTAGGGTGGCAACAAAATATCCAAATGTTACCCGAGATTATTATAATAAAAAGGGAGAAGACGCAGAGATAATATATTTAAGTGGTTCGGTGGAATTAGCCCCTCTCATGGGTCTTTCTGATGTTATTGTTGATATAGTAGAAACGGGTACTACTTTAAGGGAAAATGGATTAGATGTAATTGAAGAAATTTCTCCAGTTAGTGCAAGAGTAATAGCAAATAGGGTAAGTTTTAAAGCAAAATCTACAAGTATTAAGAAACTTATAAAGGGATTACAATTTGAAGGACAAAATGGAGGGAAAGTTTATGAGAATAATTAGATTAGGAAATATGGAATCTAAAGAAGAAGTTCTAAAGCCCTTCATTAATAGAAATAAATTTGAACAAGTAGAATCAATTGATTCTAAGGTAGAAAAGATTATTAAAGAAGTACGGGATAAAGGGGATATAGGACTTATTTCACTAACTAATAAATTTGATAAGGTTTTACTTAAGGATATAAAAGTTACTAATGATGAGATAAATCAATCAATCAAACAAGTGGAAAAGAATTTTTTGGATATATTGGAGGAAGCAAAAAAAAATATCTGGCAGTTTCATGAGATACAATTGCAGCAATCATGGTTTGTTAATAAGGGGGTTGATATTACCCTTGGTCAGAAGGTTTCTTCCATTGATAGGGTAGGAATATATGTACCAGGAGGAAAGGCGGCTTATCCTTCTACGGTTTTAATGAATTCTATTCCTGCAAGGGTAGCAGGAGTTGAATCCATTGCAATGGTAACTCCACCTAGCAAATATGGGAAAGTAAATCCATATATATTAGCTGCAGCAAAGATATCTGGAATTGATGAGATTTATAAGGTAGGAGGTGCTCAATCAATAGCAGCTCTTGCTTACGGAACAGAAACAATAAAACCAGTAAATAAAATTGTTGGACCAGGTAATACCTATGTGGCCAGAGCAAAACGAAAGGTTTTCGGCAATGTAGATATAGATATGGTGGCAGGGCCTAGTGAAATTTGCATTATTGCTGATAGTAATGCTGAATCTAGATTAGTAGCTGCAGATCTTTTATCCCAAGCAGAACATGACGAACTAGCTTCTTCAATGCTCATAACAACATCTCTTACTTTTGCTAAAGAGGTGAGTAAGGAGGTTGAAATGCAACTAAGTGAATTGAAAAGGAAAGATATAGCACAAAAATCTATGGAAAAATATGGAGTGATATTTGTTTTAGACTCTATAGAACAAGCATTTGAATTATCTAATGAAATAGCACCTGAGCATCTAGAAATAATGTTGGATAATCCCTTTAAATACTTATCTAAGGTAAAAAACGCAGGAGCTATCTTTTTAGGAGCATATTCACCTGAACCCTTAGGGGACTATTTTGCCGGTCCTAACCATACATTACCGACTAGTGGAACAGCAAAGTTCTCCTCTCCCCTTGGGGTAGATGATTTCATAAAGAAGAGCAGTATTATTTATTATGGGAAAGAGGCATTAGGTAAAGTTAAGGATCAAATTATTACCTTTGCAGAAAAAGAAGGTCTTGAAGGTCATGGTAATTCAATAAAAGTGAGGTTTTAAGATGGAAAAATTAATAAAAAAGAATATTAGAGTGTTAAAACCCTATATTGTTGATAGCGATCCAATCAACATAAAGCTTGATGCTAATGAAAATCCATATGATATTTTTGGAGAATTAAAGAATGATTTTTATAAAAGATTAGAGCAATTATATTTAAATAGGTATCCGGATACGGATAGTAGAGATTTGTGTAAGGCAATTTCTAAGTATATGGGGGTGCAGCCAGAAAATATCCTTTGTGGAAATGGATCTGATGAAGTCATTCAGATAATTATTAATACATATATAGAAAAAGATGATGCAGTTGTAATTCCAAATCCAACCTTCTCTATGTATAAAATTTTTTCATCTATTGTAGGAGGAAAGGTCATTGAGGTACCTTCAAAGGAAGATTTTAATGTTGATGTAGAAGAAATCATTAAACAGGCAATCAAGAATAAAGCAAAGATTATTTTTTTATGCAGTCCAAATAATCCTACAGGTAATCTTGTATCTAGGCAATCCATTTTAAAAATTATTAATGAAACTTCTTCAATTGTTGTTCTAGATGAGGCATATGGAGAATTTTGTGATGAATCTAATATAGATCAAATAAAAAACAATAGGGTAATTGTCTTGCATACCTTCTCTAAAGCCTTTGGCATAGCCGGATCTAGGCTAGGTTATGCTATTGCCCATAGAGATACAATTGATATTTTAAAAAGGGTAAAGCCTCCATATAATTTAAATGTATTTTCACAACTTATTGGACTAATTATTTTGGAGAATCAAAACATAGTAAAAAAAGCTATATATAAGATAGTAAAGGAAAGAAATAGAGTAATAGAAGAATTAAGGAATATAAAAGACATAGAGGTATTTCCCAGCAAGACAAACTTTATACTTATAAGAAGTAAGAAGTCTCAGGATGTGGTAGAGCAAAGTAAAAAACAAAGCATTGCTATACGCCCATTTAATGAGCAATCTTTGAAGAATTGTATCCGTATATCAATAGGCAGTGAGAATGAAAACAATGAAATAATAAAAGTAATAAAAGGGGTGCTGATTAGTGAGAGAAGCTAAATTGGTAAGAAAAACTAATGAAACAGATATTGAACTTTTCTTAAAACTTGATGGTAATGGACTGGCAAGGATAGAAAGTGGAATAGGTTTTTTAAACCATATGTTGGTTCTATTCTCTAAGCATGGGTTCTTGGATTTGGACTTAAAATGCAAGGGTGATTTAGATGTAGATGGTCATCATACTATAGAGGATATAGGGATAGTATTAGGGCAAGCTTTAAAACAAGCCTTGAATAATAAGGAAGGGATTGTGCGTTATTCAACTAAATTTACACCCATGGATGAAGCTCTTAGCATGGTATCCTTAGATATAAGTGGACGACCATACCTATATTTTGATGTTCCTATGGAAAGAGAATATGTTGGGAGCTTTGAGACAGAATTATTAGAAGAATTCTTAAGATCCTTTGCCTACAATGCTGGAATAACATTACATATAAAGCTTATTCATGGGAAAAACAATCACCATATTATAGAATCAATATTTAAAGGTCTAGGAAGGGCTATAGATGAAGCTATAACAATATCGCCAAAAGTAAAAGGTGTATTATCAACTAAAGGGACTTTATAGGTTTATAGGAGGAAGACTATGATTTCAATCATTGATTATAAAGTAGGTAATTTAAAAAGTGTATCTAAGGCATTAGATAATCTAGGGTTAAAAAATGTTATTACCAATAATATTGAAGAAATCAATAGAAGCAAAGCAATTATTCTACCGGGTGTAGGTGCATTTAAAGATGCAATGGACCAATTAAAAAATGAAAATCTAGTGGATTGTATTAAAAATTTTGCAGCAAAAGGTAAACCTATTTTAGGAATATGTCTTGGTATGCAAGTTCTGTATGAAAAGAGCTTTGAGGATGGAGAGTGGGAAGGATTAGGCTTATTAGAGGGAGAGATTGTAAGATTTAATAATAATCTAAAGGTACCCCATATGGGCTGGAATAAATTGATTCCAGGTGTTAAGGATGATATCGGGAAGAATTTAGAAGAGGAATCGTATGTTTACTTTGTTCACTCATATTATTTAAAGCCCCAGCATAAAGAGGAAGTTGCTTTTTGGACAGAATATGGAATTATGGTGCCTGCTGTTATAAGGAAAAACAATATTATGGGTATGCAGTTTCATCCAGAAAAAAGCGGTAAAGCAGGCATGAAGCTATTAGAAAATTTCGGAAGGATGATACCATGATTATAATACCGGCTATAGATTTAAGAAATGGTAAATGTGTTCGTTTAACCCAAGGACAATTTGATAAGGAGATTATTTATGGAGATAATCCGGTAGAGGTTGCAAAAAAATGGGCTGCCCAGGGAGCAAAATATCTTCACCTAGTAGATTTAGATGCAGCACTTACAGGAAAATCTCAAAATAGCAGTGTTATAAAGGATATAATTAATTCGGTAAATATACAAGTGCAAGTAGGTGGAGGAATCCGTTCCATGGAGAGTATTGAAAAGATGATTAAAATAGGAGTGGATAGGGTAATTATTGGAACTTCAGCTATTACTGAAAGGGATTTCTTAGTTCAAGCATTAAAAACCTATAGAGACAAAATTGTTGTATCAATAGATGCAAAGGATGGCTTTGTTGCATTAAAGGGTTGGACTGAGATTAGTAATAAAAAAGCCTTAGATTCTGCTAGGCAGTTGGAAGAAATTGGGGTTAAAACATTAGTATATACGGATATAGCAAAGGATGGAATGTTATCTGGCCCTAACTTTAAGGAGCTTAAGATAATAAAGGATAACCTATCTATAAATATAATTGCATCTGGTGGTATTACTTCTAACAAAGATGTTGCACAATTAAGAAAATTAGATGTTTCAGGTGCTATTATTGGAAAAGCATTATATACTGGAAATATTAATTTATCTGAGCTTTGGGAGGTATAATTATGATTACCAAAAGGATAATTCCCTGTTTAGATGTAAATAAGGGTAGGGTAGTCAAGGGTAAAAAATTTCAAAATCTAGTAGATGTGGATGATCCAGTTCAGCTTGCTAAGTATTATAGCGAAGCGGGAGCAGATGAATTAGTTTTTTATGATATAACTGCTTCTAATGAAGAAAGAAATATATTTCTTAATGTTGTAGAAAGAACGGCACAAGAGGTGAATATACCCTTTACTGTTGGGGGTGGAATTAGAAGTATAGATGATTTCACCGCTGTACTTAGAGCAGGTGCCGACAAGGTTTCTATAAACTCGTCGGCAGTTAAAAACCCAGATTTAATAAGTCAAGGAGCGTTAAAATTTGGAAGACAATGTGTAGTTCTATCAATGGATATAAAAATAAATCAATACGGTGAGTATAATGTCTATATTAATGGAGGCAGGGTAAATACTGAGAAGGAAGCTATTGCTTGGGCAATAGAAGGCGAAAAACTTGGAGCCGGTGAATTAGTAATCAATAGTATTGATACCGATGGAGTTAAGGATGGATATGATATTGATATAACTCGTTCTATTGCGGAGGCTGTTAATATTCCAATTATTGCTTCAGGAGGAGCAGGGAAGAAGGAAGATTTCTTAGAGGTTCTAAAGGAAGGAAAGGCTGATGCTGCTTTAGCTGCTTCCGTTTTTCATTATGGAGAAATTCCTATAGGATATTTAAAGGAATATCTTTTAAATAACGGTTTACTAATAAGGAATTAAAAACCATATAAGGGTGGTACTTTTAAAATGGATAAGATATGGAAAGAAATAAAATTTAATAAAGATGGATTAGTTCCAACGATTATACAAGATATATATTCTAAAGATGTATTAATGTTGGCATATATGAATAGGGAATCCTTAGAGAAAACCATAGAAACTAAAACAACTTGGTTTTATAGTAGGAGTAGAAAAAGACTATGGAATAAGGGGGAAACCTCAGGGCATTATCAAAAAGTATTAGAGCTTTTCTATGATTGTGATGGAGATACACTTCTTATAAAGGTTATTCAAGAAGGAAACGCTTGCCATACAGGTGAAAGGAGCTGTTTTTTTAATAAAATATATAAAGAAGAACATCAGGAAGATAAAGATGTTCTAGAACTATTATATCAAAGAATCCAAAACAGAAAACTTAACCCACAGGAAGGATCATATACCAATTATCTCTTTGATAAGGGAAAGGATAAAATTCTAAAAAAGGTAGGAGAAGAGACTAGCGAAGTTATTATCGGTGCTAAAAATAATAGTCAAGATGAAGTTATTTATGAAACTGCTGATCTAACATATCATATTTTAGTTTTATTAAATGAAATGGGAATAAGTATAGAATCAATAAAAAATGAGCTGTATAAGAGGTATAAATAGAAAATAAGGACCCTATATAAACACCCAGTAAATAATATTATCTACTAGGTGTTTTTTGAGCTTTTTTGACGCTTTTTTACAAAAAAATGTGTTTATGTGATAAACAAATATTTTCTATTGACAAACATATTAAAATTAATTAAAATATTTGTATTGATATATTTGTATAAATATGTTAATAGTGAAAAATAAGGGGGAAGGTTAATGAAAAAGTTTTTTAGTATATTAATTGTTGTATTGCTATTAAGCTCTCTGATTGTGGGCTGTAGTTCAGAGGGAGCCTCATCAGAAGAAGAGTCAGATGTAATTAAAATCGGCGTATTTGAACCTTTGACAGGGGCTAATGCAGCTGGTGGAGAGATGGAAGTAGAGGGTATAGAGTTAGCTAATGAAATGTTTCCTGAAGTATTAGGGAAAAAGGTAGAATTAGTAAAGGCGGATAATAAATCAGAAAAGGTAGAAGCTGCTAATGCTGCTACATACTTAATCGATAAGGAAAATGTTTTAGCAATTATAGGTAGCTGGGGAAGTTCCTTATCCATGGCTGCTGGACCAATTGCTGAAGATAATCAGATTCCGGTAGTTGCTCCATCGGCAACAAACCCACTGGTTACAGAGGGTAACGACTGGTATTTTAGAGTTTGCTTTATCGATCCTTTCCAAGGGAAGGTAATGGCTAATTATGCTTATAAAGAATTAGGAGCAAAAACAGCTGCCATCGTTCAAGAGGTTTCTAATGATTATTCAGTAGGTTTAGCAAAGTTTTTTACAGATTCCTTTAAAGAATTAACCGGAGATGATAATGCTATTTTAGATACCGTAAGCTATAATACACAGGATACAGATTTTACAGCTCAGCTTACAAGTATTAAGGAGCAAAATCCTGATGTTATCTTTGCTCCAGGAAACTATACTGAATCTGCCTTACTGACTAAACAAGCAAGAGATTTAGGTATCGATATTCCTATTTTAGGTGGAGATACTTGGGAAACACCAGAATTTATAGATATCGCTAAGGATGACGCAGAGGGTGTTGTACTTTCTACATTCTATACAACAGAGGTTCCTATTACCAGTATGTCAGAAACCTTCTTAGATGCCTATAGAGAAAAATATGATAAAGAGCCTGCTGCTGTAACAGCACTAGGATTTGACGCTTATTTAGTTATTCTAGAAGCCATTGAAAGAGCTGGTACGACCGATCCTGTTGCAATAAAAGAGGAGATAGCTAAGACAAGTGGATTTGAAGGTGCTGCAGGTGTGGTAACTTTAGACGAAAATGGTGATGCAACTAAGAATGCAATCATTAAGCAAGTAAAGAACGGTCAATTCGAATATCTGGCAACAGTAGAACCAGAATAAATAGAAAGCGTGCAAAATCACACGCACTTGTAAGCTTGTGAAGATGGAAAGTTTCGAACTTAGTAATTCAAACTTTTCTATAACAAAGTGAATAGGATCAGTAGGCACTAAAGTTTGCCTACTGTTTCTTATTTGATAGTATATGAAAGTATTGTAACTTGAGTAGAAGACTATATTTAACCATTCTTAATAAACTAATTTATCAAAATATTGGGGGAAACAATATGGATATACAAGAATTTTTACAGCATCTGGTAAATGGTATTTCCCTTGGGAGTCTTTATGCTCTATTGGCAATTGGATACACATTAGTGTATGGAATTCTAAGATTGATCAATTTTGCCCATGGGGATATTTTTATGATAAGTACTTATGCAGGATTTTACTTAATGTCTTCAGCCATAATGCCATGGTGGACAGCGTTTTTACTGGCTATTCTATTAACATGCATTTTAGGTATAGTTGTTGAACGTGCAGCCTATAGACCTTTGAGGGATTCACCTAGAATTTCTCTCCTTATCTCATCCATAGGAATGTCCTATTTAATAGAAAATCTATCTATTGTAGTATTTGGAGGAAGACCAAAAACTTTTCCTATTCCAGAGATGTTTGCTAAATCCATCTCAATTGGAGGCGTAACCATACCATTTTTAAGCTTTGTTATTCCTGTTATTACCATTATTATTTTGACAGCACTTATGCATATTGTACATAATACAAAAACAGGAATGGCTATGCGTGCCGTATCTACAGATTATGAGGCATCAAGATTAATGGCAATTGATGTTAATAAAATTATTACCATTACCTTTGCTGTAGGGTCAACTCTAGCGGCTGTTGGGGGCATTATGTGGGGAATGAAATATCCTAGCCTAATCCCATTAATGGGGGTTATGCCAGGAATAAAATGTTTTATTGCTGCAGTTGTAGGTGGGATCGGTAATATAAAGGGAGCAGTAATAGGAGGTTTTATTCTAGGTTTAGGAGAAATAATGCTTGTAGCTTCTATGCCTGCTCTTTCTGGTTATAGGGATGCCTTTGCCTTTATACTTCTAATTTTCATTCTATTAGTCAAACCAACGGGCTTAATGGGAAAAAATCTGGCAGAGAAGGTGTAGATATGAAGAAAAATAAATTAATATTAACAATAGTAGCGATTATATTACTTTTTTGTTTGTTAGCATTTTTAAATTCAATATTTAATTCCTATCAAACAAGGATATTAAAATTATGTGGGATTTATATAGTGTTAGCCTTGAGTTTAAATCTCATTAATGGTTTTACCGGACAATTTTCACTGGGTACTGCAGGCTTTATGGCGATAGGTGCGTATGTCTCGGCTATACTAACAATGTCACCAGCAAAAAAGGCTGCAACCTTTTATTTAGAACCAATTGTACCCTGGTTGGCAGAGGTTGAAATAGGTTTCTTACCGGCTATAATAATTGCGGGTCTTATATCAGCACTATTTGGTTTTCTTATAGGAGCACCAGTGTTAAGATTAAGAGATGATTATTTAGCTATAGCTACCTTAGGTTTTAGTGAGATTATTCGTGTTGTTATAACTAATCTACAAAATGTTACTAATGGTTCCCTAGGGTTAAAAGGATTACCTAGCTACACAAACATATGGTGGAGCTGGGGAGTTGCAGTGGTATTCATTATTTTTATGGCATTACTCATTAAAAGCAGTTATGGTAGAGCCTTAAAAGCTATTAGAGAGGATGAGATAGCTGCTGAAGCAATGGGAATCAATTTATTTAGAAACAAGCTATTTGCATTTATTGTAAGTTCCTTTATGGCAGGAGTTGGAGGAGCTTTGCTAGGACATTTAATGGGTACGATTGATCCTTTAATGTTCAGGTTTTTACTAACCTATAATATATTATTAATTGTGGTAGTTGGTGGTATTGGAAGCATTACTGGTAGTGTTATTGGTGCCATTATAGTTACTGTAGCAATGGAAGCTTTGAGAGTATTAGATGGTAATATAGATTTAGGCTTTATTAAAATACAAGGTATACCTGGTATGAGAATGGTTATTTTTTCAGTTCTTTTAATGGTTGTAATTCTTTTCTTTAGAAGAGGAATCATGGGCACAAATGAATTTAATTGGGATTGGTTTTTAAACAATAGGTTTTTCAAAAAAAGAAAGAAAACAGCTTAAGAATTAGATAAAAGAAAGGATGTGAAAGGATGGCCATATTACAAACTGAGAATATAACAATGAAGTTTGGAGGAATAACTGCTGTTTCTGATTTCACCATGGAACTTGAAAAAAATCAAATTGTAGGATTGATTGGACCTAATGGTGCAGGGAAGACAACAGCCTTTAATATTATAACAGGAGTTTATAAACCAACTGAAGGAAATATAATATATGATAATAAGAATATAACAGGCATTAAGCCTCATAATATTACAAAATTTGGAATAGCAAGGACTTTCCAAAACATACGTCTTTTTAAAGAATTATCTGTTTTGGAAAATGTATTAATTGCTAATCACTTACGATTAAAATCTAATCCGTTTGCAGCTGTAGTAAATGCACCAAGTTATGTAAAACAGGAAAAAAATATGATGGAAAAATCTTTAGCCCTATTAGAAGATGTAGACCTTATCGATGTTAAGGATGAAAAGTCATTTTCCTTGCCCTATGGGAAACAAAGACGATTAGAGATAGCTCGAGCTTTAGCAACTGACCCTAAGGTATTATTACTAGACGAACCTGCGGCTGGTATGAATCCTCAAGAATCAAATTTATTAATGGACTTTATAAAAAACATTAGAGATAAGTTTGATTTATCTATTTTTATGATAGAGCATCATATGCAGGTAGTTATGGGTGTTTGCGAAAAAATATATGTGCTAGACCATGGGATAACCATAGCTCAGGGTAGCCCCCATGAGATACAAAATGATTCCAGGGTTATTGAAGCATATTTAGGGGTGGAATAATGCTAAAAATAAATGATTTAAATGTACATTATGGAGGAATACATGCTTTACGTGGAATAAATATTAATGTTCCAGAAAATAAAATAGTATCTCTTATAGGAGCAAATGGAGCAGGGAAGAGTACTACTCTTCGTAGTATTATGGGATTAGTAAAAAGTACCAGCGGAAAAATTTTATATAATGATAAAGATATATGCAAGAATAATACTAGGAACATAGTGGAACAGGGATTGGCTTTAGTTCCCGAAGGAAGAAGAATTTTTCCTGATCTAACAGTTAAGGAAAATCTTAATTTAGGTGCATATTGGAGGAAGGATAGACAAGAAATTCAAAAGGATATGAAATGGGTTTTTGATTTATTTCCGATATTAAAAGAGAGGGAATGGCAAAAAGCCGGAACCATGTCTGGAGGAGAACAACAAATGCTAGCTGTTGGTCGAGCTTTAATGACCAAACCAAAGCTTATGATGATGGATGAGCCTTCCTTAGGACTAGCACCTCTTATAGTTAAGGATATTTTCGATATTATAAAAGAGATATATCGACAAGGGGTAACTATTTTACTAATTGAACAAAATGCTAAGGCTGCCCTGGAAATATCTGATTATGGATATGTTTTAGAAACAGGGAGCATAGTTTTAGAAGGTGAGGGTTATAAATTATTAACTGATGACAAGGTGCGTAAAGCATATTTGGGAGAAGCGATATAAAAATAAAGCAAAGAATGGGTAGAAACTCATCTCTTTGCTTTTTTATTTTGTATGAAAGTTCGTATTGCATTGTAAACTTATTTTTATCAAAATCATAAACTATATAAATGATAATTATAGAATTACAATCGTAAATGTTGGCTTTATTGTAATTACACTTAAGGTGGTGTAGGAGATTGAATGTAATAGATATTATTTCTTTATTACAAAGGAAATCAAGAATTCTTTTGACATTAACCCTTGTTGCCGTAATAACAAGTGGTATTTTAAATTTATTTATATTAGATAAAGTATATACATCCACTATAACCCTAATGATAAGTAACCAAAAAAGTGAAGAAGAAAATATTAGTATTGATTATGATGATATTATATTAGGTGAAAAATTAGTAGACACCTATAGTATTATTGCAAAAAGCGACCCTGTTTTAGAAATGATTATTACAGAATTAGATCTAGATATTTCAGTTAAAGAGCTTAGTGAACAGATAATTATTAGAAATCAAGCGGAAAAAAGATTAATTGAAATTACCATACAGGATAATGACCCACAAAGAGCTTTGGATAAGGCAAATGTTTTTCTTGATGTATTCCTTTGGGAAATTCAAGATATTTTAAATGTAAATAATGTGCAGATTATTAATTCGCCAAAATTTCCTTTGAATCCTACCAGCCCCAATGTTATTTTAAATGTACTAATTTCTTTTTTTGCAGGATTTATAAGTGGTTTAATTATAATTTATTTCATAAACTATATAGACAATACTATAGGAAGTTTAAAGAAATTAGAGAATAAATTTAAACTACCTATACTAACAAAAATTCCCAAGGGAGAAAAAATAGGTGATCAGCCATACATTGAATTTATAACAAATTATTTTAATGGGGAATTAGATAAATATAATAAAACAATGTTAATAACAAGTTCTATGTCTTTACAAAGGGATAATGAATTTTTAAAGGCATTATCTATTGTAATTGCTCAATTAGGGAAAAATGTTATGGTGTTAGATTGTGACTTTAATAATCCAGAATTATATAAAAGTTTCGATGTTGATAACACTAAAGGTTTAATAGATTTCTTAGGAGACTGTCAAAAATATCAAGTGAATATTAAAGGTTATACAATGTATCAAAGAAATATGGATAATATCTGTTATTATAAGAACTATGTTCAAAATACTGAAACACCAAACCTTGATATAATCCCTGCAGGAATTGTAAGCAGAGATGATCATAAACTATTATTATCTAAAAAAATGGACAATTTATTGGAGATACTAAAGATGGATTATGATATGGTTCTAGTAAATGGTGGCTCCATCTCATATCAAATAGAATCATTAGTACTCGCCCAATTGACTGATGAAATCATTTTTATTGAAAGCTATAGAGAATCGAACTTTAATAGGATAGAAAGAGTAATAGAAAAATTAGGAAACAATAGTAGAAAAATAAAAGGTTTTGTAATTAACCAGGTTCCATCTATTGAGTTGAAAGAATCTAAGTGGTTTAGGTCTTTCTAAAAATACACATACAATAGTTCAAGCAGCCAAGCTGCTTTTTTTATTTCCTATGTAACAGAACTAAGGATAAAACATAATATGTATAAAGCATACTGACCCCCGTGCTATAGAAAGATGTAAGTTATAGTGTTTTAAACATAATGTATTAAAACAATGCTAGGGGGTGTAATAATTGTCCTTGATTTTTTCATTTCTAATAACATTAATTCTTACACCTATTATAAGGGTATGGGCAAAAAAGTTAGGGATTGTTGATATTCCAAATAAGAGAAAAATTCATAATGCCCCTATTCCATTATTAGGTGGAGTTAGTATTTTTTTAGGTTTTATTGTATGTTTAATATTTTGTATACCTATGGAATATAAAACCCATATTATCTTGATAACTTCAACATTGATTATGATTATGGGATTATATGATGATGTTTGGAATTTAAAGGTATCATGGAGATTAGCCATTGAAGTATTAGTGGCAATGATATTAATAAGTTTTGATATAAAGATAATGGTAGGTTCAAGCATAACTCAAAACTCTTCTTTGATTTTTATCATAGACGGGTTAATTACCTTAGTGTGGATAGTGGGCGTAATAAATGCCATTAATTTTATAGATGGGTTAGATAGTTTAAGCGTTAACATTGTCTTTTGGTCCGCAGCAGGATTTTTATTATTAGGAACAATAGAAAGAAATATAAGCATAATTAATATATCTTTATCAGTAATAGGATCTATATTAGGATTTTTCCCTTATAATACTTATCCCGCAAGGATTTTTATGGGGGATGCAGGTAGTACTTTTTTAGGATTTATATTAAGCATATTGTCTATTTTAACCTATCAACAATTACAACATCCTATGGCTATTAGTATTCCTATATTATTCATAGGAGTACCACTCTTTGATATGTTGTTTGTAGTATTAAAAAGAATAAAAGACAAAAAATCTATATTTATTGCAGATAAAAGTCATATTCATCATCGATTGATGGAGAGGAGATTAAGTCATAGTTTAACCCTTTTACACATCAATTTTTTTTCACTCATAGCCGTATTAATAGGGTCTATCATATATTTATTAAGGGCTTATGTAGCTGGAATGGTCATAGTGTTTCTATTTGCCATTTTTACCATTGTTAAAAGCGGTGTATTTTTGGGGGGGAGATACAATGCCAAAAAATAAGATTAGAATACTTTTAGGTATTACCCTTTCTGAAATGGGAGGTGCACAAAAGGTAGTATTTGATATCATAGAATCCTTGCCCCAGGAGTTTTATAAAATAACCTTGGTGACTTACCCTGGTGGTGAGTTAATTCAATGGGTTAAGGATCTTAATAAACAGAGCAAGGAAAAAATACAGATAATTCCTCTAGATTCTTTAAGAAGAGAAATATCACCCTGGTATGACCTTAAAACCCTATTTCTTCTATATAGGGTGATAAAAAAGGGGAAATATGATATTACCCACTTTCATAGCTCAAAGATGGGCATTTTAGGAAGATGGGCTGCATGGATGGCAAAAACACCAAAAATTTTATTTACGGTTCATGGGTGGGGGATTAATGAGTATCAACCTTGGTTTTTACAGAAGATTCTAGGTTTTATAGAGAGGATAACAGGAAGGGTGTGCAATCACATTATTTGTGTATCAAAGCAGCATCAAGATATAGGTATCCAAAATAAATGGATTAATCCCCAAAAAACATCTGTTGTTTATAATGGGCTATCACTCCCTCCTGATACTAAAGAAAAACTTAGAAGGGAATTAAAAATTGATAAAGACATTACTATAATAGGCACTATTATGAGACTGAGAGATCCAAAGGATCCTCTTTTTACCATTCGGGTTTTTTATAGATTGAAAAAGTATGATTTTAAGATGAAGTTAGTAATAATCGGAGAGGGACCGCTAAGATCAAACAGCGAAAAATTAATAGAAGAATTAGATCTAAGGCAGGATGTATATTTAATGGGGACCCGTATGGATGCAAGGGAATTGCTTAATGATATAGATATTTTTACCCTATTTACAAAATGGGAGGGCTTACCCTTAGTATTAATGGAAGCAATGTTTGGAGGAAAACCAATTGTTGCTTCAAATGTAGGGGGAATTTCAGAATTAATAGCTGATGGAGAAATAGGTTATTTATTAGATGATTTAGATGTTAATAAAGCAGTGAAAATCATAAATAACCTTTTAGAAAATAAAGAGACTATGAAGACTTTAGGAGAAAAAGGACAAAAAATTGCCTATAGGTTTTTTACAAAGGAAAGAATGATCAAAGAGTATCAAAGGATATATGAAGGTGTATATTATGAACAACTCTAGTGAGATGCAAAAAAAAGACCTATTGATTTTGCTTATATGTATAATAATCGGAGCTATTATCGGGCTTTTCCCCCTATGGAATATGATATTCTTATTTGTAATTGTGGCAGGCATTATATCAATATTCTCTATCATGGTATTAAATATACGATACGACTATATTGTTATGTTAAATATAGTACTTCAAGCTATAGTGATGTTTGATCCATCCCCTTCAGAAATTTTGTTTTTTATCCTTCTATTGTTTGGATTTATAAATGGTAAGATGAGATTTGAAAAAATAGAGGAACAAATATTTTTTTGTGCATTATTTTCTGGTTTTCTGATTATAAATCTTATAGGACTGTTTAATATGATAGATCCCTATTGGGGTATTAGATACTTTATGATTACCTTTTATCTATTAGTTTTAGCATTATTTTTTTTCTTATATACAAATAAGGAAAATGTTATATATATAATGCGTGCCTATTTTCTTAGTACAATAATATCTGCCCTTTTAGGATTTTTAGGGTATATGGGTTTTTACTCTCATATTCTAATGTATGACGAATTTAGAATGCAAGCCCTATTTAAGGATCCTAATGTATTCGGTCCTTTCCTTATACCCAGTGTTATTATACTAATCGATGATTTAAAGAGCAGAAAAGTTCTTGGTAATCATATAAGCCTATATATTTTTTCCATTGGACTTATTATCCTAGGTACCATATTTAGCTTTTCAAGGGGTGCATGGATTAGTTTACTAGTTAGTATCCTGGTCTATTATTTATTAAATATTAAAAAATATTCCATGAAAAAAATAATTATTACCCTTTTAATCCTCAGTCTTTGTATTTACTTTATTTGGTTTTATATTTTTGATAATGGTCTACGGGAATTTTTTTATAGCAGAAGTTCTTTGCAAAGCTATGACACAGGACGATTTACATCACAGAAAATTGGTCTGTCATTAGCTGCCAAAAAAGTTTTTGGATATGGTCCAGGTCAGTATGAATTGGTAGCATTGGAAGAAATGGGTGTTGAGTTTTCGGCACATAGTCTTTATATAAGACTAATTTTAGAAAACGGAATAATTGGATTTATCCTTTTTATGGTTGCATTTTTATATATCATATTTAATTTATATAAACTTCACCACAAAGAAGATAAAAACATTTTTATTACAAGCTCCCTTTTAATTTCTATATTAGCCGGAATTATGGTTAATAGTCTAGTAATTGATACCCTACATTGGCGGCATCTTTGGTTGTTTATGGGAGTAAGTCTTTCCTTGATTAATGAAAGAAAAGGAAGTGCCATAAGAGAGGAGGGGTTCTTTGAAAATAGAAATAATTAGGGATATTGAAATAGTAAAGAAGTATGAAGATAAATGGCTGGAAATTCTTCAAGTACAGGCTAATGGGATTACATTTATTGAACTGGATTGGATTATATCCTGGTGGGATTACTTTGGAGAACAATATGAATTATTTATTATTATGCTGAAGGAAGATGTAAAAATATTAGGATTTTTCCCATTTATGATAACTAAAAAAGGTGGGTACAAGGAATTAAGTTTTATAGGGAAACCTGAAGCAAGCTATATGGATTTTATTATAGAAGATAAATATAAAGAAAAAGCTATTTCTTATATTATGGACTTTCTATTAAAAGTAAAGGGAAAATATCTATTTAATTTACACGGGATATTTGAGGACAGTTTAAGCTACAAAGTAATTGTACAGTATTTACAACAAAGGAATATACCCTTCTTTATCCATGAGCTACCCTTTTATTATCAAGAAATTAATGGGGATTTTGAAAACTATCTTAATAAACATTTTAGCAGCAAAACTCGGCAAACCATGAGAAGAAAAGAAAATAGATTAAATAAACTAGGCGAGGTGAAATTTGAAAAATCAAGTCCAAAAAATTTAGAGCAAGCATTTAGGATCCATGATAAAAGGTGGCAAAGGAAAGTAGGCAATAGTAAGTTTTCGGAGGGAAGGTCAGAGCAGTTTTTTAAAGATTTGCACTTAAATACTGAGGATTCTTCCTTTAAATCAACAATTGATGTAATAACCCTAAATAGTAAAGTAATAGCCTTTATTTATGGATTTACCTGTAGAGGAAGATATACTTTCTATCGTATTGCCCATGATGATGATTTCTATTTATTTAGCCCGGGAGAACTTGTTCTAAGGGAAAAAATTAAGCAGTGTACTGAAAATGATATTAAGATATTTGATTTTGGAGCAGGTTATGAGCCCTATAAAGCAGATTGGTCAGACAATTGGATAAATGTAGATACAATATTTTTTTATAATAATACATTAATACCATATCTGATCTTTAGAAAAATGAAAGCCATAAAAGAAATAAAAGCAATATTGAAGAAAAACAATCGAGTTTTAAATTTTAAAAAATATACACTGGGAAGAATTAAATATAAATTCTCTAAGGATTATAGACAACAATATTTAAGGAAATGGCAAAGAAAAGGAATAGCCTACCTTGTACACATTATTAATCCTTTATATAGTCAGGAAGAATGTTTTATACTACACAATAGATTGAAAAAGAGAGGTAAAAGGCAAAATTTAAAACCGCCCTATTATATAGAGAATCTTACCATTAACGATTTAGAACTAATATCAAATATCTCAGGAGAATGGGCTAGCAGTATAGTAAGAAGACTATCAATGGAACACAAATTCTTCATAGTTAAGAAGGAGGATATAATTATATGTCACTTCTGGTCTGGGGTTAATACTATTAATATTGAACAAGTGAAACAAAGAAGGAAAATCAAGAAAAATGAAGCAATGATTTATGATATTGATTTAATAAAACCAGATGAGGTATTGGAAATATGGGACGATTTAATAGAAGAATTAAAAATACATTTTTATAATGCGGATTTTCAAGACCTATATATTGTTTTTAATAGAAAGCAAAAAGAATTATCCCAGAGGTCTAAGGGTAAAGGTTTTAAAATGAAGGAGAAAATTTCTATTAAATGGCGTTTAGGTAAATGTATTAAAAAAACCGAAGAGTACTAAGTAATTATTAAATTTTTTCACCTATGGAAGGATGGCTATAGGTATAAATAGGGGGAAAGAAATATGAAATTTGTTATAAGAAAAATAATTAAATATCTCATATTACCCTTTGGAATGCTCTATAGATTATTTCATAGGAATAAAAATGAAATTATTATACTCATGTATCATAGGGTAAATTATGAAGTAAAAAAAGAACTTTCTATTAAAGAAAAAAACTTTCAATGGCATATGGATTATCTTAAAAGAAAAAACTACACAGTATTATCCATGGACCAAGCTTTTAGAAAAATAAAAAATAATAATATAGGGGGAAGATATATCGTTTTGACCTTTGATGATGGTTATAAGGATTTTCTTACCAATGCCTTTCCAATCTTAAATCAGTATAATTTTCCCTCTATTCTATATTTAGTACCAGGGTATATTGAACAAAATCAAGTTTTTTGGTGGGATAAGGATTTAGGGAAAAGTGATCTACTAAGCTGGCAGCAAATATTAAAATTAAAGGAAAGCCCCCTTATAGAATTTGGGTCCCATACTCTGCATCATTATGATCTTGATACTTTACAAAAAAGTCAATTGACCTTTGAAATACAAAAGTCTAAGGCAATAATTGAAGAGAAGTTAAATAGAAGGGTAGGTCATTTCTCATATCCTAGGGGATTGTATAACAAAGATGCAGAAGAGATTATTAATAATATATATGATACAGGGGTATTGATCTTTAATGGAGTAGAAATAACCCCTTCCTTAGATATAAGGTATAAGGCAAGGCTAAAAAGAATTCCCATACTAAAAAGCGATGGAAAATATCTATTTATAGCAAGGATTAAGGGATGGCTGATTCTAGAGGAAATCTTTAGAAAACTTATAGGAAATTAAAAAGGGAGGGAAAAACTTATGAAGGTTGTTATTACCTTAGAACAAAGATTTATACGAACACCTGATGGTAGGATATGGACCCAAGGCCAATTTCCATATTCCTTTTACTTACAATATCTAAAGGTGTTTAAAAAGGTTTCTGTGATAGCCCGAGTTCTTGATGTAGAAAGATTACCATCGGGTATGATTCAAGCAAATGGGAAAAATGTCAGCTTTATCCCTTTACCCTGTTATATTGGGCCCCTTCGTTTTCTGCTTAATTTTTGGAAAATAAGAAGAATTATTAAAAAATCAGTGAATAAAGAAGATGCTTTTATTTTACGCATAAGTTCCAATATCGCATCACAATTAGAGTCGATATTAAGAAAAAGGGGTTATCCCTATGGAGTTGAATTTGTAGGGGATCCGGACTTGGGATTTAGTCCTGGTACTATGAAACATTTATTAAGACCATTATTCAGATGGATTTTTATTAGGCATGCTAAAAGACAAAGTGAAAACGCCGTAGCTGTATCCTATGTTACTCAGGAATATCTGCAAAGGAAGTATCCCTGTCCAAATTATTCTATAGGAGTATCAGATGTACAACTAACAAAGGAGGATTTTATATTGGAACCGAGGATTTACTTGCCTTTTTTTTCTTCACTTAAAATAGTTAATGTAGGCTCCTTTGAACAATTATACAAGGGTCAAGATGTACTAATAGATGCATTAGACCTATGTATAAAAAATGGATTGGATATTTACTTATATCTTGTTGGAGATGGGAAGAACAGAAAATTAATGGAAAGAAAGGTCCAGGATTTACAGCTACAGGATAGAGTTATTTTTTTAGGACAGCTAGCAGATGTAAAGGAAGTTCAAGAGGTATTAGACCAATGTGATTTATTCGTCTTACCATCTAGAGCTGAAGCACTTCCCCGTTCAATAATAGAAGCTATGGCAAGAGGCTTGCCCTGTATTGGAACAAATATAGGGGGTATTCCTGAGCTTATTTCTCCTGAATTTTTAGTACCACCTAATGATGCAAGAGCTCTGGCATTAAAGATTGAGGAAACCTTGTACAGTCCCTTAAAGACATCTAAGGCATCAGAGGAAAATTTAGAGAAGGCTAAGGAATTTACAAATGAAGTTCTATTAGAAAAGAGAATAGAATTCTATAAATCTATTAAGAACTCTACTGTATTAATATGAACTTTTGCTTTTATTAATTTTGCAGTGAAGGGAAAAAATATAGATTAAAAAGATAAAATGTTAGAATAATGATTAAAAGATAAGAAAATTGAAAATAATGTAAAAAATAGCAGAAAATCTCTAAGAATTCTTCCTAGGATTATACAAAATAATACATAAATAATTTTGTATAATGAAATTAATATTTTTTAATTAAAATTTGTATTATGTATGAAAACACCTGCTTTCAAAATAATTTAATATATTATTGTATAGATTTGTATAAAAGCAAACCATTGTAAACAATGGGACGCAAAGTCAGGTGTCTAAAGTAGGCACAATTTAGAGATGACAATAAAAACTACCATGACCGACCGACTGCCGTAAATTTTTTGCGGCAGTTTTTTGTTGTTAATGGTTAACAAATAAATTTTCAAGGCATAGGATATAGCAGGTTTAAAAATAGACATACATTTAATCTATATAACATAATTATACATATATTGAAAAGGGAGGTTGAAGGGGAGAGAACGGTAGGTGTTTTATAAGGGGAAAGGATTAAAAAAAATTAAACTAGGAGGTAGTAAAATGTTAAATTATTTAATGACTTGGATGAAGTGTAAGTTTGGTGAAGAGGATGGGCAGGCAATGGCGGAGTATGGGTTAATTATTGCATTAGTTGCAGTACTATTAATAGCATCTATACTTGTATTTAAAGATGCACTTGCAAGTGTATTTCAGAGTATAATAGATGGATTTGGTGGAACAGCACCAAGTAGTTAATTTTGCAAAATTAAGATTTAAATAAGCCTTGCCTTATCTAGGCAGGGCTTATTTAAAAATTCCATTAAGAGGATGATGGAAATGTTTAAAATCAAAAAAATATTTAAAAGTGAAAAGGGGCAAAGCTTGGTGGAGTTCGCATTAATACTCCCTATTTTGCTACTCCTTGTTTTTGGGATTGTAGAGTTTGGTCGTGCCTTTAATACCTATCTAATAGTCTCCAATGCCTCCCGGGAGGGGGCACGCTATGCAGTAGTTGGGGCAGAAAATGGAGAGATTATAGATGCAATTGAGGCAAAGACATCTACTTTAGGCTCAGTGGATATATTTATTAGTCCAGAGGATAAAAGTGCTAGAACTAATGGGGAAGATGTGGATATAAAGGTTAGTTATAGCTTATCCTTAATAACCCCCATAGTAGGACCTTTAATATCAGAAGATAATTCATTAAATATAGAATCTATAACCACTATGAGAATGGAATAGGAGGTGAAAAATTGAGAGGATTTTTAAAAAGTCAAAGAGGAAGTGTAGTTGTGCTAGTGGCAGCAGGCATGGTGATGCTTATGGGATGTGCTGCACTAGTAACTGATATCGGTATGATGACTATAGAAAAAAGTAGACTGCAAAATGCAGTAGATGCAGCAGCCCTAGCAGGAGCACAGGAACTGCCAGATAGTACTTTAAATGCTGATTCTACTGCTCGAGATTATGTAAATGTAAAAAATGTCTATGGAGGGGAAGTTGAAAGTATTAACTTTGATGAAGAAGATAAAAAGATTACTGTAGTAGCAAATAATGAGGTGAATTATATTTTTGCAAGGGTTTTAGGTATGGAAAAGGGGGATATCCAAGTAAAAGCTGCTGCACAAGTAGTACCGGCAAAGGTCATCAACAGCGGGCTAAGACCCTTTGGAGTGGATGAAGATGTAGAACTAGTAGTAGGTGAGGATACAGTATTAAAATTTGGAGCTCAGGATTCTCAACAAGGTAATCGAGGAGCTTTAGACTTTAAAGAAAAGCACGAAGAATTACAGGATGAATATGGAATACCTAACAATATAATTAGTAGTGGTGCTAATTTTTATTACCATATGATAGAACATGGTAGTTATGTCCCATATGAAGTAGGGGAGCAGGTATTATCAGAGCCTGGAAATATGGGGAATAAGACGAAAGAGAATATTGAAAAAATAGAGGGTGCCATTTCTATAATACCTATAATTAGATATGTTAGTGGTGAACCAAATGGAAGTAGTGTTGTTGAGATTGTTCGATTCGCCGCTTTTTACATTAATAAGGTAGAAGAGATTGGTCAAGGAAATAATGGTCATATAGAAATTACAGGTAGATTTATGCATTATGTAACTCCTGGTATTGGAGATGAAAACATTATAGATACAGGTGTTTATACTGTCAAACTGGTTGAATAGGAGAGTGGAATATGAAACTAAGTAAAACAATGATAATCTTTGCAATTATACTTGCCGTCATAACCACAGGAGCAATTTATTTTTACATTCAGCAGATAAAGGGTGAGTATGCAACTACAAACTATATAGATGTTTGGGTTGCAAAGGAGAATATACCTCCGGAAACAGAGATAGAAAAAGAAATGATACAGCTGGCATCTATGCCCGAATCTAATGTTTTAGATAATGCACTACGGGAGTCCAGTAGCCCAGTGGGTCTGTATTCAAAGGAGTCTGTAATACAAGGGGAGCAAATCCTATCAGATAGGGTATCAAAATCAGAACAGATAAAATTTTCCTATAAAATTCCTAAGGATATGCGAGCTATTACCTTAAATGTAGGGGAAGTAGCAGGGGTAGACCATCTTGTAGAGCCAGGGGATTTTGTAGATGTAGTTGTATTCTTTAGCCAAAGGGAAGAAATTGTGAGTGAAGATGAAGATTCGGATTCTGATCCCTATCCCGATATTACAAAAATAATTCTGCAAAATATAGAGGTTCTTTCCATTGGGCAAGCACAAAATAATGGGGAAGAGGAAAATCCACAGGGCAATAGGAATATTACATTTGCCCTTAGTAATTCAGATGCAGAAAAGCTGGTTTATGGTGATGAGATAGGAAGTATTAGACTTGCCCTTAGGAATCCAGAGGATGACAAAATTACCGATACCAAGGGTAGCATTTATACAGATTTAGTACCTGATAGAAGGAAATAGTAAAGGAGGGATTTTAATGACAGAAACTATAGATATTCTCATTGTTGATGAAGTTCTTTATCTACAAGAGAAGCTTAAAACTATTCTGCTTAAAGAACCTAGATTGCAGATTTTAGGAGAGTGTCAAAATGAATCAGAAGCCCTCCGAATGACCAGGGAATATCAACCCCATATGGTAGTTATGAATTCTGATATGCCTAGTTTTAATGCAATAGAATTAATTGGCAATTTATTATCTATTGATCCGGATTTATTGATAGTTATGGTATTTAGTACAGCTTCTAAGTATTATATTAAACAAGCGATGGAAGCAGGTGTAAGGGAATATATTATAAAACCCTTTACTGGACATCAAATGATTCGTACATTAATAAATTTTTATGACTTAAATGAGGGTAATACAGATGGGTCAATAGAGAAAGAGAAAATCAAGGAGGAAGAGGAAAATAAGAAACAAGATGATATAGAAAGTAAGGTTATTTCTATTTTTGGCTTAAAGGGAGGAGTGGGGAAAAGTACTATTGCAGTGAATCTAGCTGTGGGTCTAGCGCGGAAAACCTCAAAGAGAATAGCTATAGTAGATTTAGATTTACAGGCTGGGGATATTTCTCTTATGATGAATTTATTCCCTAGACGAACCATTACAGATTTATCAAAAGATATGCACTTATTAGATGAAGAAATAATTGAAGAATATATGAGTGTACATTCAACAGGAGTAAGAGTGCTCCCTGCTCCTATTAGTCCTGAAGCTTCAGAATACATTAATTCAATATATATAGAAAAAATCATAAAGGTACTAACTAAGGTTTATGATTATATTATTATTGATACAGCTCCTTCCTTTTCAGATGTAAATCTAACAGCCCTGGACATGTCCCATAAAGTAATTTTTGTTACTACCTTAGATTTACCGAGTATGAAAAATGTTAAAGCAGGACTCCAGATAATGGATAAATTAGATTATCCAAAGGAAAAAATTCATCTAGTGCTTAATAGAAATCAAAGGGATTTAGGAATTAGCATACGAAATATGGAGAAAACTTCTGGTAAAAAATTATTAGCTAAAATTCCAGAGGATTATGAAACATCTATTCATGCTATTAATAAGGGAGAACCCTTCATTCTAAAGAATCCGAAAATGCCTATAGTTAAAAATTTTATGGGACTAGTAGATTTTTTTATATGATAGCAAAGTCCACTTTTTAAACACTGATGAATTAAAGGAGGAGATATATTGTCTTTGTTAAAAAGATTAGAAAATCAGGAACAAGATAAAAATAAATCTAATAAGATTATTCCCAGTGATAGGTCAAGATTTTTTATGGAGGAAAAGTCCTTATTGGTTCTAAGGGATTTAATACAAAGCAGGCTTTTACAGCAAATGGAGGAGGAGGATATTCAAGAGGAAGAAATCAGAGAGAAAATCTCTATTATTGTTGAGGAGGTAAAAAGAGATCAAGATATAGTACTTTCCCGCAGTGAAAGGGAAGATATTATTTCAATGATGACTGATGAAATTCTTGGTTATGGTCCTATTACACCTCTTATTCGTAACCAAGAAATCACTGAGGTTATGGTTAATGGACCTAACCAAGTGTATGTAGAAAAGGAAGGAAGAATTGAAAGAACAAATATAACATTCAGAGATGAGAATCATGTAATGCATATTATTGAAAGAATTGTAACGCCCTTAGGAAGAAGAATTGATGAATCCTCACCCATGGTAGATGCTCGTTTACCTGATGGTTCCCGTGTTAATGCTATTATTCATCCCCTAGCTTTAGACGGACCAAATCTGACTATTAGAAAATTTGCAGAGGATCCATATACTATAGATGATTTAATAAATTTTGGTACTTTAACACCTCAGATGGCACTTTTTTTAAGGGCATGTGTTCAAGCAAGAATAAATATCCTTATTTCCGGTGGAACAGGGAGTGGTAAGACCACAACACTAAATGTTCTATCCTCATTCATCCCCAGTGATGAACGCATTGTTACTATTGAGGATGATGCAGAATTACAATTACACCAAGATCATATAGTACGGTTAGAATCCCGCCCACCTAATATTGAAGGGGAAGGTGAGGTTACCATAAGGGATTTAGTACGAAACACCCTGCGTATGCGCCCTGATAGAATTATAGTAGGAGAAGTACGTTCGGGAGAGGCGTTGGACATGTTACAGGCAATGAATACAGGACATGATGGTTCATTAACCACTGGACATGCTAACTCACCTAGAGATATGCTGGCAAGACTAGAAACTATGGTTCTAATGGCTGGTATGGAAATACCCGTTAAGGCAATAAGAGAGCAGATATCTTCAGCACTAGATTTAATGGTATATCAGGCTAGATTTAAGGATGGAAGTAGAAAAATAACTAATATCACTGAGATTCAAGGTATGGAGGGTGATGTTATTACAATGCAGGAGATATTCTCTTATAAACAAAGGGGAAAGGATGAGCGGGGAAGAGTATTAGGGGAGTTTATATATAGTGGTGTAAAACCTAAAATTTTAGATAAACTAGAGGACTATGGAGTACAGCTGCCCGACGGTTGGTATAAATAGGAGGGGGTAAAGTGCTATATTTGATATTGACTTTGGTTTTTATAGAAAGCATTTTGATTATTATTTTAGTGTACAGTAAATTTTATAGTAGGAAATCCATGAATAGATTAGAGTTTTATTTTGAAAACCGGGAAGAGAAGAAAAAAAACGAAGGTGATAAAGAAGAAAAGTCCAATATAAGAGCTAATCACAAAGAGGTCTTAGGGAAAATAGGCAAGCAACTTATGAGAGTATTAATTTTCCCAAACTTTAAAGAGAAATTAGATAAACGACTTGAGCAAGCAGATAGTATGTTAAAGGTAGAAGAATATATTACCTTTGTATTAATTGTTTTCTTAGGTGTATTTTATGCTGTGGGGGTATTAACTGGAAATGTAATTATAGGAATAGTTATAAGTGTTTTATGCATTTTTATTTTACGTACACGATTAACCTCAAGGATTCGTAAAAGGACAACTATTTTTAATGAACAATTAGGTGATGCCTTGGAAATGATGTCAGGCACTTTGCGTGCTGGGTTTAGTCTACCTCAATCTATAGAAACTGTCTCAGAAGAAATGCCTGATCCTATTGCTAAGGAGTTTAAAAAGGTGGTTAAGGAATTATCTGTTGGAGTTTCCCTAGAGAAATCCCTATATAATCTATTAGATCGTATAAGCACTGATGACTTAGAATTATTGGTAACTGCTATTTTAATTCAACGGCAAATCGGAGGGAATTTAGCAGAGATATTAGATAATATTTCTAGCACCATCAGACAAAGGATTAATTTAAAGGGTGAGGTAAAGACCCTAACAGCTCAGGGAAGAATGTCAGGCTTGATTATTTCAATACTGCCTATTGCTTTCTCAATTATTATTTTACTATTAAATCCCGAATATATTTTGACTTTGTTCCAGGATCCTATAGGTTGGCTTATGGTTATTCTAGCAATAATTGGTCAGATATTAGGAATCTTTATGATTCGACGAATAATTGATATACAGTATTAGGAGGTGTAGTATATGGAGTATTTGGTGTATTTATTGGTTTTAATCAGTAGTGCATTACTATTTATGATTATTATTAGGGGAAGTTTTTGGAGAAGTGGGAAAATGCAGCAACGAATTAATAGGATTAATGAACTTTATGAGGAGAACATAGATATAGAGGATAGAAGGCAGCTACCCTTTAAAACTAGAATAATAGAACCTATATTTGAAAAAATCAGGACTTTGGTTAGAAGAGCTACACCCGAAGGTATTCGATTTTCTGTTGGGCAAAAACTGTCCTTAGCTGATTATCCCTATGGTCTTACTATAGCTGGATGGTTAGGTTTTAGATTCGCCTTTTCCTATATACTACCATTAGTGTTTGCCATATTTATTTGGTTTGGTTCCTTTCCTATTTTAGTTAAAATCTTATGGATAGCAATTTTTGCTCTTATATGCAATATTTTTCCAAATGTTGTTTTAAATAGTAGAATTAGTATTAGGAAAAATAAAATTTCCATGGAGCTTCCTGATGTACTGGACTTATTAACAGTAAGCGTAGAAGCAGGATTGGGTTTTGATGGGGCATTATCTAAGGTTGTGGAGAAAAAAAGAGGTCCGCTTTCAGCTGAATTTTCAAAGGTTCTTAACGAAATTCAATTGGGGAAAACCCGAAGAGAGGCACTTAGATCTATGTCTAATCGCTGTCAGGTTGATGATGTGACTGTATTTATCTCTTCAGTAATACAAGCAGAGAAAATGGGAGTAAGTATTGGTAAGGTGCTAAGGGTACAAGCAGATCAAATGAGAATAAAAAGAAGACAAAGAGCCCAAGAACAGGCAATGAAAGCCCCAGTTAAAATGCTATTGCCTATGGTGTTATTTATTTTCCCCAGTATCTTTGTAGTAATTTTGGGACCCGCATTTATTCAAATTAAGAATAGTTTATTTGGGGTATTATAAAATGATGCTTTATAATAATACCAGGAAAGTATTTATTGCTGAAAAGGTGATTATGGCAGATACAATGCCCTTGAGGTTAAAAGGGTTATTGGGAAGAACTTCCCTAAGTGATGATACCTGTATGATGATTGTTCCCTGTAATAGCATTCATACCTTTGGAATGAAATTTAGTATAGATGTATTATTTTTAGATGAAAAATTTAAAATCATTAATATTTTGGAGAATTTAAAACCCCGTAAAACCTCTCCCATTATTAGAAATGCAAAAAGTGTAGTAGAAATGCAATCTAGTATAGTTAATAAGGGAAAATGGGAAGTTGGAGATATATTACAATTAATGGATGAAAATAAATATAAAGGGCAATGATTTATTGGAACACCCTACTAAAGAACAAAACCATAAATCCAGCTGTGGTACGCTCTGCTAAAGGGAGTGTACATGCAGTTGTTTTATGGAATCTAGTTTCATCGTTTTTAATTTTTTTAAATTTTCTATAAATCTTCATGGCAACCCTAGCATTAAATTTAATATAATTCTCCAGAGAGTTTAATTTATATGCGCCTGTTTCTGCTTTAAATTCTTTTACATGTATATAAGAGCTTTTTACAAAGCTTTCATATTGTTTATGATCGTCTAGTAGGCGTATATTAGCGTGTTGTGGAATGGTCATATCTTGAATAAGGTGAACTATTGCACCAAAATAAAACATTGCACGATGATAGTCACCAATTTTAATTAGATTTAGACATTTATCATAATATTTTATTGATAAATCCATTGCGTTACTTCTTCCATATAATCCTTTATCTGTTCGTGGATTATAGAAATGATTACTACTTTTAAAATCTTGGTCAGCCCAAACTGCTCCTTCATTAATATCCCCAATGAAATTATTAAAAAAATTATACTCATTAATGTAATAATCATTTTCTAATATTTCTAAGGCTTGATGGTTAATGTACTTATGGACTTCACATTGTGTATGAATAACCATTTTTTTAAAAGGATTTAATACTGCAAAGGTATAATTAAGTGCGCTACCATATATAGATTCCACAAAATTCAAATTTATTCTCCCCTTTGGTATTACTATATGCTTGTTATTTTTACCAAAAAATCATTATTTATCAATAATTTTATAAAAAGTTTTAAAATTTCTAAATATTTTTATATCTATTTTGAGGTAGTAATAGGAAAAGGAGACCCTTGATAATAAGGTCTCCTACTTGTGCTGTTTATATATATCTAATACAATGATTTAATTATGCCGCAAGCAAGTCGTTTCCCAGCATCTCCTGCAGGTTGTGTACGATAATCATCAGGATTTTGATGAATAATTATTGATTTTCCAACTACTTCACCACTAGTAAATTTATTTGTGAAAAAACACATACTAGAACTACCCTTATTAGAGAAAAGAACCGGAAAGTCACCTGCATGATTTCCATGGGGTTGATTTGTTGGATTCCAATGCCCACCTGCAGCTTGAAATGGATCTTGTGGATTACCAATTTCACAGGTACCATTCTCATGTATATGGAAACCGTGAGGTCCTATAGGGTTTTGATTACCTGTAGCAGGTTTATATTTTGGAAGATTGGTAATATTTGCACATACCATTACACCATCAACTACATCTTGAAAGGTAACTATTCCATGAATATCAGGAGCTAATGGACCTCCTTTTATATATGCTATTGCGTGAGGATCACAATATAAATTATAAATTTAAAACACCACCTTTAAAAATTAATTTTCAATATATATTATGAAAAATTAGTGTAAAGGTGATTTTATGAAGGGTGAAAATTTTGGAAGTAAAGTTTATCTGGCTTGGTGTTCCTGAGGAAGATACTAAAATAAAGATGTTGTATTTAAATATTTTAGGATTCCTGTTGTTTTTCTTGAAGCTAGCTATTACCTTCTTTTTATGTATTTATCTATATTATATAGTAAAAGAGACCTAATAGTAAAATTTAGTATATATTAATTAAAATTATAAAAAATATAATGTAGAGACTAATATAATTATTGATTAATTAGCGATTATTGATTAATTATTAATAAATTTTCCCTAAATATTAAAAAAGTGGTATTATATATAATTAGGGAAATTTATGATAGACAATCTATTAAAAGAAAGTAGGAAAAAGCTATGGAACAAGTAAGAGAGGATATTAGAAATATAGCAATTATTGCCCATGTTGATCACGGTAAAACTACATTAGTGGATCAATTATTAAGACAAAGTGGTACCTTTAGGGAAAATCAGGTTGTCCAGGAAAGGGTAATGGATTCTAATGATATAGAAAGGGAAAGAGGTATTACCATACTTTCTAAAAATACGGCTATTCGATATAAACACATTAAAATAAATATTATAGATACGCCTGGTCATGCAGATTTTGGTGGGGAAGTAGAGCGAGTATTAAAAATGGTAGATGGCGTAGTTTTATTAGTGGATGCTTTTGAAGGCCCAATGCCTCAAACAAAATTTGTATTAAAAAAAGCATTAGAACTAGAATTACCGGTTATTGTATGTATCAATAAAATAGATAGACCTGAAGCAAGACCAAATGAGGTAATAGACGAAGTATTAGACCTCTTTATAGAATTAGATGCGGATGAAAAACAATTGGAATGCCCATTCGTTTATGCTTCTGCTAAGGATGGTACAGCTTCCTTTGATATGAATAAACAAAATGATGATATGGAACCATTGTTTGAAACCATTATAAAACATATTCCTGCTCCGGTAGGTGATTTTAACGGACCTACACAAGTATTAGTTTCCACCATTGATTATGATAAGTATGTTGGTCGTATCGGTGTTGGTAAAGTAGAGAGAGGGGTTATTAATACCAATCAGGAAGCTGTTATTGTAAATGAACAAAACCCTGATCTTCATAAAAAAGTTAGAATAACAAAACTATTTGAATTTGAAGGTCTAAATAGAGTAGATGTTACCGAAGCAACAGTAGGTAGCATAGTGGCAGTTATGGGTATAGAGGGTATTCATATTGGTGATACAGTGTGTGATGTTGAAAATCCAGAAACACTACCCTTTGTAAAGATTTCACAACCAACTATTGCAATGAATTTTTCAGTGAATGACAGTCCCTTTGCAGGACAGGAAGGAAAATTTGTAACCTCGAGACAACTAAGGGATAGATTATTTAGAGAATTACAAACCGATGTTAGTATAAAAATAGAGGAAACAGATACTGCAGACACCTTTAAGGTTTCAGGTAGAGGAGAGTTACATCTTTCTATATTAATTGAAAATATGAGAAGAGAAGGATATGAATTTCAGGTTTCCAAACCAGAGGTATTATATAAGATTGTTGATGGTAAGAAAAATGAACCTATGGAAATTGTTACTATTGATGTACCAGAGGATTTTATGGGATCAATTATTCAAAAGCTAGGAAGCAGAAAGGGAGAACTTTTAAATATGGTTCAATCTAAGGGTGGATATTCTAGATTAGAATTTTCTATTCCTGCTCGAGGTTTAATTGGTTATCGTTCTGAGTTTATGACAGATACAAAGGGAAATGGGATATTAAATTCTATATTTGATGGATATGCATTATATAAAGGAGAAATTCCCACAAGATCTCAGGGGTCATTGGTAGCATCTGAAACTGGGGAATCTATAGCCTATGGAATGTTTAATGCTCAAGAAAGAGGTACATTATTTATCCATGCAGGCACTAAGGTATATGAAGGTATGGTAGTTGGTGAAAACGCAAGATCAGGAGACATAGAAGTAAATGTTTGTAAGAAGAAGCAGCTTACCAATGTTAGGGCTTCGGGATCAGATGATGCCCTTAAACTATCAACACCTACTATTTTTAGCCTGGAAGAGGCATTGGAATTTATTGATGATGATGAACTTGTAGAAATAACTCCAGAAAGTATTCGAATTAGAAAAAGAATTTTAGATACTACAAAAAGAAAAAAAGTTGTAAATAGGAAATAACAAATTGATTAACTTTTTAAAAACCTTATATTATAGTTGTTTAACCGCCAGATTTTAATCTAGGCGGTTTTTGCTTTAGGATAAATAAAAATTATTTCTAGATTTAATATATATAAAAATAGGGTAGAAATAATAAAAATATAAGAATTAATATGAATATATATATTATAAAAATATGGAATATTTTAAATGTTTATTGTATAATAATACTTAATAGTAAAAATATTGAAATAATGGTTTAAAAATGATTTTTTGGATAAAATAACAATAATAATCACAATAAAAAGTACTAATGATTTTCAATTTGCATACCTTTTAATGATAAAGGCAAACCATGGGAAACCCTGGGGCCGCAAAGTTGTGAATCTAAAATATATGGAGTATTTAGCCATATATCATGATTGTCTAACCGCCGAGAAGCTTATTCGAGGCGGTTTTTTGTTTT
>CAZHJK010000002.1:0-48676 GCA_964533275.1 uncultured Eubacteriaceae bacterium
CACCGACAAGCGAAGGGACAGCTTCGCTGGACACGCTCCTATAATATAAAAAAAATGAAGCATTAATGCTTCATTTTTTATTAGTTCTTTGGAATTATTATTTTTTGACCTATATTAATTGTTGATGCTTCTGAAAGATTATTAGCTTGATAAATATTTCTAAGGGGTACACTATATTTTTCACTAATCTGTGATAGTGTTTCATTTGCTTTTACAATGTGCTCTATATTTGTGTCTTGATTTGTTGAATCCGGACTTTCTTGTTGTTCTTCTTGTTGTTCTTCTTGTTCTTCATTTTCTTGTTCTTCCTCTTGTTCTTCTTCCTCTTCTTCATCCTGATCTAACAGCTCTTCCGACTTTTCCAAAGCTTTTTGTGTTTCTATATCTAACTTACCTGTTTTCTCTATGTTTTCTTCAGCTTGAAAGTTAATTATTGCTTCTTCAGTCATTGGTCCAAACTTACCATCGGGATTAGCCTTTAAATACTCCAATTTAAATAGTATCTCTTGGTATTCCTTAATTTTTTCATTAGAATCACCTTTTTGGAAAATCTCTCTATCAGCATCATCTAATTTATCATCATTGGGGTTTTCTATTATTATGTCCTGCTCTTTTTGAGAATTATTTTCTAACTTATCCTGTTCCTTAGATAAATTTGCATCATTTAGAGCTACTTGCATTTTAAGCATTTCTTCACCATTTAATCCAATTTCTCTAGCCTGTCCTATAAATTCCTTTGCTGTAAAGGTAGAGGTTAACCCAATAATGATAATAAACACTAAAAAATATACTATAATATGTTTTATTGTTTGCATATTCAAAACTATCTCCCCTTTATTATCAATTGTCAATAATTCTGCTTTATTGTTATATAATATATTATCATAGCCTATAAAATAATTATATAGTATATGCAAAATTTTTAGCCTAAATCACCTATTTATTCATTTAAATAATTCTTAAACCCTTCTCCCAAAACTTCCCGTACTTCAGTTAAAATTACAAAGGCTTTTGGATCTACTGCATGTACTAATTCTTTTAATCTATTAACCTGTGCACGGTTAACAACACAGAGTAATACTTGTCGTTCTTCCCTTGTGTACATTCCTTGACCTGATAAAGAAGTTACACTTCTATCTAACTCCTTAATTACAATTTTAGATATTTCTTCAGAATAGTTAGATATAATAAAGAAAGCCTTTGCATATCCCAATCCTTCTTGTATAAAATCCATCACCTTTATAGAGGTAAATAAACTTATCAGTGAATATAATGATATTTCAGGCTGCTTAAAAACTAAACCTGCAGCTAAAACAACAAAAAAATCAATAATCATTAAAATGGTCCCTACAGTAAAACCGGGAAAGTATTTATTAAAAATAGCTGCGGCTAAGTCTGTACCTCCAGTAGTTCCACCAAAGCGAAACACAATTCCTAGACCTATTCCTAATATAATTCCTCCAAAAACTGAGGCTAATAATAAATCCGTAGTAAAGGTTGGAATAATAAATATATAATCAATGAAAATTGATATCATTATCGTTCCATAAAGAGTCTTTACACCGACTCCCTTTCCCAAAATCTTTATCCCCAAAATAAATAATGGGATATTAAATACCAGCATAGTAATTCCCACTGGAATTTTTGTCATATAAAAAATAACTGTAGCTAAACCGCTAACACCACCGGGAGCAATTTTATTTGGCACGGTAAAAGCATTTAAAGACATTGCCATTAAAGCACAACCAAATGTTATCCCTAAGTATTCTATTATGATCTTGTATTTCTTTTTAGCTGGTAATTTATAATTCATTTTAACACCTCTTTAAAACAATATGTTCTTTATTATAAAGTAATCCTTCTATAATTACTATATTAAATGTAGAAATATAAAAGAGAATATAAGAATAAGATTATTCTTATATTCTCTCCACTTTATCTAAAAATCAACCAATCCGAAACTAATTAGGAGTCCTTCGTTGACTTTTTCCATTAATTCATCATCAAAATGACCAATCTTATCCCTAAGTCTTCTTTTATCAACAGTTCGTATTTGTTCCAATAATACAACTGAATCTTTGTTTAAACCAAATTCTGTGGCGCTAATTTCAATGTGGGTTGGTAATTTTGCCTTATTAATTTGAGAAGTAATCGCTGAAATAATAATGGTAGGGCTGTATTTATTCCCAACATCATTTTGAACAACAAGTACTGGGCGGACTCCACCTTGCTCGGATCCTATGACAGGACTCAAATCCGCATAAAATACATCTCCTCTTTTTACGATCACCCTATTCACTCTCCGATAGTATAGCTTCATACAAATCTAAGGAACGAAAATCTGCGCTAAAAGCAGACTCAGCCAAAGCTAAATTTATATTTGCCATTTCAGTATAACCTTTTTTTAAGGTTTCTCTCATTTCAACTTTTCTTTTTTCCCTAATATACACCTTCATTGCCTCTCGGATAAACTCACTCCTATTTCTTTTCTCTATACAGACAATATCATCTACTTCCTTTAATAGAGTATCAGGCAGACTAATTATAATTCTTTTTGACTCCCCCACAATAGCACCTCCTACATTCTTTAGCGACAAAAGTTCTACTTTAATCAATTTTATCCTATTTTGATGGCTTATTAATATATACTATAGTATATACTATATATTATGCTGTAAGATTGTGTCAATATGCAAAAATCAACAATCTCTATATTATAAATTTATTATTAAAAAGTTTTAATCCAATAGAATATTTTTAATACACTTTATCTCGCCATTATGCATATAAACCCTTGGAACCCTTTTACTAACCATACATATAATCTCATAGTTTATAGTACCTAATTTCTCTGCTAACTCCTCAATAGATAAACCTTGTCCAAATAAAACAACTTCATCCCCAATTTTAACATCGGGTATATCAGTTATATCGATCATGCATTGATCCATACAGATAGTGCCCACAACTGGTGCTTTTATACCCTTAACCAATACTTCAGCACTACCGGAGAGCATCCTGGAATATCCATCAGCATAACCTACAGGTAATGTTGCAATTATACTTTTCTTTGTTGTTACATGTTTTCTACCATAACTTATACTGCTATTTGGGGAAACATTTTTTATATTGGCAATCCTTGTTTTAAAGGTCATTGCAGGTTTTAATATAATTCTTTCCTTTAATACTTCCTCTGAAGGATAAAGTCCATAAAGTATTATTCCTGGGCGTATTAAATTTAAATGCGCCTTTTCAAAATCAATGGTAGCTGCACTATTCGCTGTATGCTTTATAGGTATGTGTATATCTATATCCTCTAATGCTTCACATATATCTTCAAATTTTTCCAATTGACTTATTGTATATTCCTTATCCTTTTGATCAGCAACAGAATAATGAGTAAATATACCTTCTATTTCAATAAAAGGCATTTGACTTATTGTCTTAACTGCTTCAATAGTTTCATTTTTATCTCTGAACCCTATTCTTCCCATTCCAGTATCCAGTTTTATATGGATTTTTGCCTGCTTATTGTGTTTTTCGGCTTCTTTAGAAAGTTGATATGCCATATCCTTATTATAAATAGTCTGCATAATATCCCACTTAATAATATCCTCTGATTGCTCCCCAGGAGTATATCCAAGTATTAAAATAGGAAGTTTTATTCCTGCCTTTCTAAGGGCAATTGCTTCATCTAGAATCGCAACAGCTAAGTATCTAACTCCATGCTCTATTAATACATTAGCAACCTCCACAGCTCCATGTCCATAGGCATCTGCCTTTACAATTCCCATTACCTTTCTTTCCTTACCTGTTAGCTTTATTATTTGATCTATATTATGAGCAATTGCATCTAGGTCTATTTCCACCCAAGTAGGTCTATGTTGCCACTTTTCTTTCATCTCTTCTCCCCCTTAATCTATTGTAAATAACCCATCTTCTAAGTTTTTGTTTATTTCCAGGTCAAATATACTAATGTCTACTCTAATATTACCCTCCTTATCGTAAATTTTTATATACCTAGGCAGTAATGTTTTCTTTTCTATCCATAAGCATTGAGTATTATGATAAAAATTGCCCTGATCAATCTCTTCTTTTAAAACAAAATAGTCTTTATCTTGTTCTGTAATTTTAATCACTTCCAAAACCTCTTGGAAATTCCATGTTAGGAAATCGCCTAAAAAAATACACTCTTCGCGTTTTTGTGTAAAATTATCTATTATAATGTTTTGCTCTATATTAGGATGATAAATCTTAGCCCTATTATCCTTTATAATAACTATCTTCCCTTCTAAGTGTTTAGGACTCATAGTATCTATTCTAAAGGACCCTTCTTTGTAAGCTTGTTTTAGCTCATATAATTGGGAACCCTTATTCCCAAAAACCTCTACTTCAACCCTGCATTGGTAAGTTTTTATATTGTTTATTTTTTCCTGGGTTTTCACAAGAACTTTTTCCTTTGTAAGGTCACTACAACCAGTAATTAAGACAATCGCCCCAATAATAACCAATAGTAATCTTGACCTCACTTATTCATCTCTCCTTTACTTTCCAATCATGCTTTTCAATACATTTTGTCTAGTTATTATTCCTACTACCTTTCCTTTTTCTAGTACAGGAACACGATTAATCCTTTTTTCAATCATAAGGGTGGCTATCTCTTCTATAGGTGTATTCACATCCACAGTAATAACCTTTGTGGTCATCATATCCTTTACTTTATAAGCTGTTATCTTTTTTAATTCCTCTTGAAATTTTTTTAAGCTTTCCACAAATATGGTACTGTCTAAAATTTGTACTACTGCAGGTATATGGATTTGTTTATCCCTATAAATTAAATCTCCATCACTTATAATTCCTTTTAAATTATTATCTGCATCTACAACTGGAACCCCACTAATTCCCTTTTCTATTAATAATCTAGCTACATCTTCAACACTTTCGTCCTCATTAATCGTAACTACATTCTTTTCCATAATATCCTTTGCTAACATAGTTCCCCTCCTCCCAATATTTATGTTTCAATAAATATAATATAAGTTATACATCTTTAATTGTATCCCTTCCAATAGCAATAGCTTGTGCTATAGCATATTCCCTGCAATGGGAAATGGAAAGTAGTATGTCCTTTACTCCTAATTTTTCAGCTTCTTCCTTGGCTTTTCCCTTTAGAACAACTTGTGGTTGTCCAAGAGATGATTTTTGAATTTCAACATCCTTCCACAGGATTCCAGTAAAGCCTGTTCCAATAGATTTAGTCACTGCCTCCTTTGCAGCAAAATATCCGGCTACACTTTCCATTTTAACTTTTCCATTAGTACTAAAGTATTCCTTTTCTCCTAAGGTAAAGAATCTATCTAAAAAATTATCTCTTTTATTTACAACTCTTTCTATTCGATAAATCTCAATTATATCAATCCCTGTACCTAAGATCATTTTATCACCTCTCGTATTGTATTATTTCTCTATTTATTCATAAAATTCCTTCTTTTTCTTATCAAAGTAAAATTTAGGTAGAATATGTAATAAAATAGACCCTTCCTTTTTCACAAAAAAAAGATAACCCTTATTCTTAGATTAGAATAAAGGTATTATTAATATAAATATGGTCATTTTTAAATTTTATTCCTTGGGTTTACTTTCTTTTCTATTATTATTTATATCCTGTATGTCTCTTGCATTATACTCCAGCATCATACTATTTAATAAATCTAGATGATCCAAGGTAATACCTAATCCCTGTATTACTATTAGTAAAGGATCCTGAACCCTTGTTACTTGAATTTTTAATTCCCTCTGTAATAAAATATCAAAATTCTTAAGTAATGAGCTCCCACCTGTTAAGAGAACACCATTTTCTAATATATCTGCGGCACTCTCTGGTGGACATTGTTCTATAACCTTTTTAATAGCTAATATTATTTTTGATAATGGTTGTTCAATAGCCTTTAAAATTTCTTTGCTAGTAATATTAACAGGTACCGGCAATCCAGTTGTTAAATTTTGACCCGTCGCCTCTATTTCCAAATCCTCTACGCCTAATGCATCCCCAATTTTTATCTTGATATTTTCCGCTGTCATATCTCCAATATTAACATTGTATTGCTTTTTTAAATATTGAATAATAGCAGTATCAAAATTATTCCCACCTACTTTTATGGAGTTTTCTACCAGAATTCCTCCTAAGGTTATAGCAGCTATATCTGTAGTACCACCTCCTATATCCACAATAAATGTAATCTTTGGTTTATTTATAGATGCTCCCGATCCAATAGCGGCAGCTACAACACTCTTTACTACCATTACTTGCTTGGCACCTGCTTCTCTTATTACTTCCTCTATCCCCTTTCGTTCCACTTGGGTTACACCACTTGGTACTCCGACTAAAACCTTAGCTCTAGAAAAAGTATTAAAAAATTTTTTTCCTTCTCCCACTCTTTCAATAAACTTTTCAAGCATTGCCTTTGCTATGTCAAATTGATCAATACTACCAAATTTTAATGGTTTTATTACCTCAATATTCATAGGTGTTTTCCCAATCATTTTTTGTGCCTCATATCCAACTGCTAATATTTTATTATTATTTATATTGATGGATACAACTGTTGGTTCTTGAAGTACAATCCCTTGTCCCTTAACAAAAATTAATGTATTTGAGGTGCCAATATCAATGGCAATTTGTTTTGCACACATGAAAATTCAATCCTTTCCCATGGGGTTTTTTTTAGTTTATCCACCTTTTAGTGTTTTATCCTTTTGCACTTTTACCTTTTCATGTTTCTGCAAAAAAAGAATCCTCAATTTAAGGATTCTTTCTTGACTCTTTTTAAATTTAGAGAATACTAATTTTTAAAGATTTTTCTCATAAGCTGTTCCACTGGCTGCTGGAGCTGAAGATTTTCCTACAAAACCCATTAATATTAATAATGTGATCACATAGGGTAATAGTGATAATAAATGTGTAGAAATCTCTATTGCTGTACTACCTAGATATACTACAAGCCCTTGAGTAGCCCCAAAGAGTAAACATGCCCACATAGCACCTTGGGGCCTCCATTTTCCAAAAATCATTGCTGCTAAGGCAATAAACCCATGACCGGAAATTAAAGCCGGACGAAAACTAGATACTACTGCCATGCTCATTGCAGCACCTCCAAAACCTGCGAATACTCCAGACATTATAACTGCAAAATATCTTAATTTAAAAACATTAATACCTAAGGTATCTGCAGCCTTTGGATATTCGCCAATAGCTCTAATACGAAGACCTAATTTAGTCTTATATAAAACGAACCAAATAATTACTACAAATACAAATGCCATGTACACAGTAGCATATTGATTAAATATCATATCTAAAAACGAATTTTGAGGGAAAACTCCATTTAAAGGTCTTGGTATTTTAAAATCTAATGGTATAGCCTTTGTTTGTGTAGCACCTTCAAAAAATATTCTACTTAAGAAAAGCGCTAACCCAGGACCTAAAAAGTTTATAGCAATTCCAGATACCACCTGATCTGCAGCAAAGGTAACGGATGCTATTGCATGTAAAAGAGCTAACAAACCACCTGCCATGCCAGCTGCTAAAAATCCCAACCATGGATTATTTGTATAAAACCCTACCGCTGCACCAGCAAATGCACCTATTGTCATCATACCTTCTAATCCAATGTTTACTACACCTGAATTTTCTGTAATAACTCCTCCTAAAGCTGTATATATTAAGGGTGAAGAATACATCAATGTTGTACCTATTAAGAACCCTATGTTATTCAACATTTTTTTCACCCCTATTCCTTTTTCTAATATAAAACAATCTTATAAAATTAGGAATTGCAATAAAGAAAACAATAGTCCCTATCATAATATCTATAACTTCAGAGGGTGCCTGTAGTGCCGGTTGTATTTTTGGCCCCCCATATTGTAAAAAGCCAAAGAGTAGTCCAGAAAGTACAGAACCAATAGCTGTATTTCCTCCAATCAATGCTACCGCTATACCATTAAAACCATAACCTTCAATAGCTGAAAGAATGGTTACTGAGCTTGTCAATCCCATAACATGCAAGGCACCTGCTGCTCCAGCAAATACTCCTGCGATTGTCATTGATATTACCATGCTTTTTTTTACATTAATACCTCCATACTCTGCAGCATGAGGATTAAATCCTACTGCTCTTAATTCATATCCCAATGTAGTTTTATTTAATATATACCAAAATCCTAATGCTAAAAGTATTGCTATAAATATACCCCAGTTAATAGGTGCATCAAATAAATCCTTTATAAAGGGTATGTTATTTAAAAATTCCTTCCCTGCATCACTTTTCTTCCACTGTCCTAATATTGTCACCTCAGCTGTGCTTAGGATTTTTTCCGATGCTTCACTATTTGCTCTTTTAAATCCAGGCAGACCTATAAAAAAGTTGCTACTATAAAATGCAATCCAATTTAGCATAATAGTTGCAATAACCTCATGTACCCCAAATCTTGATTTTAGAAACCCAGCAATTCCACCCCACATTCCAGCTGCCATTATAGCCAAAAAGAATACTACAATTGGATGAATAATTGGAGGAAGACGAAGGAAATAACCTGCTGCTGTTGCTGTCAATGCTCCTACAATAAATTGCCCCTCAGCTCCAATATTAAAAAGACCTGTCCTAAAGGCAAAGGCAACTGATAAGCCAGTCATAATTAAGGGGGTAGCTCTTATAATCACCCAGCCTATATATTTCCCCCTGCTAAATGCACCCCTAAAAATAATTCCATAGGCTTCTATTGGATTAAAACCTACCAAGGCTAGTATAATTGCTCCAATTATAAAACCAATTACTATTGATATTAATGTAAAGCCAAAGCTTCCCTTAAATAATTTTTTACTGAAAGATTTTAGCTTGCTGTTCTTATTCACTATCTGGATCACCTCCAGCCATCATAATCCCTAATGTATCTTCATCAGCATCCTTTGCATCCATAAAACCTACAATCTCTCCTTCATACATTACCGCTATCCTATCTGCCACATTCATTATCTCATCCAATTCTAAAGATACCAACAAAACAGCCTTATTCTTATCCCTTTGCTCTATTAAGGATTTATGAACAAACTCAATAGCTCCTACATCTAAACCTCGAGTAGGCTGAGCAGCTATTAGAAGATCTGGATCATTAGAAACTTCCCTAGCAATAATTACTTTTTGTTGATTTCCACCTGATAAGGATTTAGCTTTAATGTTTTCATCAGTAGGACGCACATCAAACTTATTTATTAGCTTCCTTGAGTATCCTTTTATGTTATCGTAATTTAGCCTTCCCTTTATAGAAAATGGTTCCCTGTCATAATTCTCTAATACCATGTTTTCAGATACATTAAAGTCCATTACCAAACCTCTTTTTTGTCGATCTTGGGGAATATTAGCAATACCGCTATTAATAATCTCTTTTGGAGTTTTATTTGTAATATCTCTTCCACTTACCTTTATACTACCTGACTCTATTTTTCTTAGACCTGTTATTGCTTCTATTAATTCACTCTGACCATTTCCGTCCACCCCTGCTATGCCTAAAATTTCACCTGCATTTATTTCAAGGGATAAATTCTTTACTGCCTTTATATTACGATTATCCCTTACAAAAATATCTTTAATTTCCAATATTCTTTCCCCGGGTTTTTTTTCTTTTTTATCTACTATAAAACTAATTTCTCTTCCCACCATCATAGAAGCTAATTTAGCTTCAGTAGTATCCTCTACCTTTACAGTGTCAATATGTTTGCCTCTTCTTATAATGGTACAAAAATCAGCAATTTCCTTAATTTCCTTTAATTTATGGGTGATAATGATAATGGTTTTACCTTCTTTAGTTAAATTTCTAATAATTCCCATTAGTTCATGAATTTCTTGTGGAGTTAGTACTGCAGTTGGTTCATCTAATATTAATATATCTGCTCCACGGTATAATGCCTTAAGTATTTCTACTCTTTGCTGCATTCCAACAGTAATATCTTCAATCTTGGATTCTGGATCTACATAAAGTGCATACTTTTTAGATAAATCCTTCACCCTTTTAGTGGCTTCTACCATATTCAAAACTCCCAAGGGTTTGGTTATCTCACTTCCTAAAATGATATTCTCTACAACAGTAAAGGGATCTATTAGCATGAAGTGCTGATGCACCATGCCAATTCCTAATTTAATTGCTACATTGGAGTCCAAAATATTGACTTTTTTACCCCTAATAAATATTTCACCCTCTGTAGCATGGTAAAGTCCATATAATATATTCATTAGAGTAGTCTTTCCTGCCCCATTTTCTCCTAAAAGTGCATGTACTTCACCCTTATGTACTGTAAGATTAATATTTTCATTAGCAGTAAAATCTCCAAATTTCTTGACTATATTTTTCATTTCAACTACTATTTCATTAAAATCAATATTCTCCATAGTCAAACCTCCTGCTTACAAGGTCAAACAGCCCAGACCAAATGCCTGAGCTGTTTAATCATTTTATGTTTTAACTATTCAACTTCAAATTCATCAAATGTTTCGCTATTAAATGGAACAACAATTTCTCCATCAATCATCATTTGTTTTAGTTCTTCCACTTCATCTAAGATTTCTGCAGGAACAAACTTGTCGGATGTTGGGGCAATATCAACCCCACCTTCTTTCAAACCATAAACTACAGTTCCTCCACCTTGGAAATTACCTGCCTTCAAATCCTCAGCAATATTAAACATAGCATTATCAACACGCTTTAGTGCAGAAGTTAAAACATTCTCTGGTGCTAAATCACTTTGATCTCTATCTACACCAATAGCCCATTTGTCTTGCTCCTTAGCTGCTTCGATAACACCATCACCAGTTAAACCAGCAGCATGGAATACAATATCTGCTCCATCTTGATACATTTTAGTTGCAATTGCCTTACCCTTTGCTACATCATCAAAGGCCCCTGCATATTGTCTTATTACCTTTACATCAGGATCTGCATATTTAACTCCGGCATGAAAGCCATAGTCAAAACCATCAATTACATCACTTTCAACACCACCGACAAATCCTACTGTGCCTGTTTCTGTCATTTTAGCTGCAATATATCCTACTAAAAATGAAGGTTGTTCTGCTTGGAATACTACTCCTACTGCATTATCTGGTGTATCGTCACCATATGCCATATCAATAATGGCATATTTTTGATCTGGATTTTGCTCAGCTGCATCAAAAATACTATCGCCCATCATAAATCCAATACCCCAGATTAAATCATTACCTGCGTCAACCATTGTCTCTAAATTTGGCTCATAATCACTGCCATCCTTAGATTCCGCATAGGAAATTTCAATTCCTAGCTCTTGCTCTGCTCTTTGTAAGCCTTCCCATGCAGATTGGTTGAAGGAGTTATCGTTCACTCCGCCTACATCTGTAACCATAGCTATTTTAACTGGTTCTTCATCAACTTCTTCTTGTTCTTCTTGTTCTACACCTTCTTCAGGCTCTTCTGTATCTGTTTCCCCAGCACAGCCAGCAAATAAAGTTACAATAAGAGTTAATGCTAATAGTAATGCTAACAACTTTCTTGACATAATACTTTCCCCCTTATAATATTTAAAATATCTCCTATAATATTTCTATTAATAGAAGAAAACTCCTTCTTGCTTTTAAAAAATTGACAAATGTTACAAATATTATAAAATTTTTTATTTTGTAATATAGTATGATATTTATTATTCATCCTCTGTTAATACTACCCTTTTAATTTATAAAAAAACATCCTTTTTTTATTTTATTTAGCCGCATTCTTTCCTGCTATTCTTCCAAACACTATACATTCGGTAATTGCACAATTTGCAAGACGACATGCTCCATGGATTCCACCTGTAACCTCTCCAGCTGCATATATACCCTTAATGGATCTCCCTTCATAATTAATAACCTCTCCCTTTGTATTTATCCCGATGCCACCCATAGTAAAATGTACTTTTGGCCATAATCGAACTCCATAATAAGGTGGATTTTTAATTTGTTCAGCTGTTTCAATAATTTGTTTAGCAAAGTATTTATCCTTTCCTTCTACAATACAATCATTGAAACGCCTGATGGATTCTTTAAAGTTTTCAACAGGAATATTATAAAAGTGTGCATATTCACTTATTGTATCAAATTTTTTTACAATACCCTTTTTAAGACACTTATCTATATTCCAACCAGAATTTTTTACCGCCTTTGAATCTGCAATACCTACACATGGATGACCAATTGAGAGAATTTTATCTGAAAGTGTTTTTCGATCTACCAGTTCACTAATAAAACGTTCACCTGTCATAGGATTAATAATAATACCATATTGAAATAGTATATATTCAGCAAATTCTGGTGCATCTCCAAATCCCTTTTCGTCAGGTGAAGTCCAAGGTGCAAGCTGTATATGAGATAATTGTACCGGTACAGCTCCTATTTTTAGTGCCTCCTTAAGAGCTTCCGCCGTTGCAAAGGGCTTATTAGTAGTATCAATTTCTTCTGTGAGCCTTGGATCATGTATACTTCTAAAATTAACATCACTACTAAACCCACCTGTTGCAAGAATAACTCCTTTTTCGGCTTTTATATATCTTTTTCTCCCTTTGCCTGGTTTTTTATAGTCGTAGTTATCCCTTATAGTAACACCAATTACCCCTCCGTCTAAATCCTGAATAAAACTTTCAAAATACATCTTCAATCTAATTTCTATTCCTAGCTCTTGTATTTTCTCTATCAGTTTTTTAATAATAGTTGCCCCAGAAATGTTCTTAGGAAGATAACATCGCGGAATAGAATGTCCTGCAAACTGATCTACTCTATTAAGATATTCTACACCGAGGTAATCACATGACCACTCAAAGGCTTCTTTTGCGTTGTCCACCACAATCCTTAAAAGATTAGGATTATTCATTCCAAGGCCAGAATTAATCATGTCTTCATACATTTTGTCTGGAGAATCATCTATATTGTTATTTCTCTGGATTGAAGTTCCTGGAGCTGCAATTCCGCCATCACTAATAATTGAATTACCTCCAATAGCTTTCATTTTTTCAAATATTATTACAGACTTTCCACAATTTCTTGCTTCTATTGCAGCAGTAAGCCCAGCAATTCCACTTCCTATCACTATAACATCTGTTATTTCATCCCAATTCACCGTAATAACCCCCTTTCTAAACTCAAACAGCCCAGAATAAATTCCTGAGCTGCTTCAATTATAAGATTAATTTATTCATTTTGTAATTTATTATCTAGCTCAACCTGTAATTCTTCATAACCAGGTTTGCCAAGTAATGCATACATATTTTTTTTATACTCTTCTACTCCTGGTTGATCAAATGGGTTTACTCCTAGTAAATAGCCACTTATAGCACATGCCTTTTCGAAAAAATAAATTAGCTTGCCCATGTAATATTCATTGAGCTTAGGAATTTCTATAATAATATTGGGCACATTTCCATCCTTATGAGCTAAGAGTGTCCCCTGAAAAGATATCTTATTTATGTAATTCAAAGTTTTCCCACTAATGAAATTTAATCCATCATTATTTTCAGGATCATCTATAATTCTTACATCATTATTAAGTTCTTTAATTTGTATTATTGTTTCAAATTTATTTTCTTTGCCATCCTGGATCATTTGTCCTAGTGAATGAAGATCAGTGGAAAAATCCACAGAAACAGGAAAAATCCCCTTATTATCCTTGCCTTCGCTTTCTCCAAAAAGTTGCTTCCACCACTCAGAGAAGTAATGCCAGGAAGGTTCATAATTTACTAAAATCTCAATATCCTTACCCTTTTTATTAAGGATATTTCTTAATGCTGCATATTGATAACATATATTATCTTGAATATTTTGGCTACTATATTCCTCCATACCACTTTTTGCACCATCCAAAAGCAAATCAACATTAATACCAGCTGCTGCAATGGGTAATAATCCCACTGGGGTTAAAACTGAATATCTTCCTCCTATGTCATCAGGAATTATAAATGATTTATATCCTTCCCTTTGAGCTAGCTTAAGCAGCGAACCCTTTTCTTTGTCTGTAGTAACATAAATTCTTTCTTTAGCCTGCTCTACCCCATATTTATCTTCTAGTATTTTTCTTAAAATGCGGAAGGCAATAGCTGGTTCAGTAGTTGTACCAGATTTTGATATTACATTTAAACTAAAATCCTTTTCTTCAATGTATTCTATTAATTCCTTCAAATATGTACCACTTATGTTATTACCCGCAAAAATAATTGACACTGCTTTTCTCTTTTGCTTTGGCAGCAAATTATAAAAGGAATGACTCAATGCTTCTATAATTGCACGGGCACCAAGATATGATCCTCCTATACCTATTACGATAAGTACCTCTGAATCAGCATTTATTTGTTTTGCCGCCCTTTTTATTCTTCTAAGTTCCTCTTGGTTGAAAGAATTAGGATAATCCACCCAACCTGTAAAGTCATTTCCTGCTCCTGTTTTATTATGTAGAGTGTGGTGTGCACTTTCAACCTGGGACCTAATTTGTTCTATCTCATGCTGATCTATTAGTGCATGAGTATAACTGAATTTTAAATTTTCCATTACTATTCCTCCTTGTATTAATGCTACCTTTTAATAATATATTTAATATTGACTTCTTGTACTATTGGATTTTGCCTTAACTTCTCTATATCATCCATCACCAATTTTCTACATGCAACTCACTCCTTTTTAAAAAAAGACATAAAGCAACTTACTTTATGTCTTATAAATCCACACTTATATCACATCTAACAATACAAGCACAGGATAATCTCCAATTGTCTTTAATTTCTTCTTCAGTTAGAAGGTTATACTCTTCCGCACTAACATCTACTTTATCATTTCCTGCTATAATTTTTACTTTGCAAGCACCACACAGGGCGTTTCCTCCACAGGGTCAAATTATATATATGTTATTGTCCCTTGCAATATTTAATAGGGTTTGCCCAGGAAATACCTGTACTTTTTTATTGGATTTTACAAAATTAATAGTTACAAACATTTTAAAATCTCCTTATTACTTCTAGGAACTTTTATTATTATTTTAAATATCCTTCTAATACTCTTTTCACCTTGGGAACTACATAAGCGCTACCACCCTGTTCTCCAACATCTTCCAGCATCATTGTGATTACAATATTAGAATCATCAAATGCAATAAACCATCCGTTTTCCTGCCCTTCTTCCTCACTGCTTCCCTTTAATTCGGCAGTACCTGTTTTACCTCCAAGAGTTAATCCATCTATCCTTCCTCCCCTTCCAGTTCCCTGGGGATGTTCAATTACTTGAACCATATAATCTTTTAATAGATTAGCTGTCTCTTTAGAAATAACATTTTCCTTCCATATATTGAAGGTTCCCTCTACATCTTCAATATTTAAAATGGGTTTGACAATATTTCCTTCATTTAAAAAAGCTGTATATATAGTAGATAGGTGTAGTGGACTTAATGCAACCTCTCCTTGACCATAACCACTATCTGCCAATTGAATATCTCCTGAGAAATTATCATCATTAGATATTTGTGAAGCCTTAATAGAATAGTTAAAGGGAATTTCTTCTCCTATCCCAAAGGATTCACCTCCCTCTATTAATGGTTTTTCTCCAATATCTAGTGCTGCCATTGCAAAATATATATTGTCAGAATAAACAAGAGCATCCTTAAGATCTATGGGTTTACCTGAATCCTTTACACGAGTAACATTGTAATCCCCCCATGAGGAATCCTTTTGCCATTTTAGACCTGAAATATTGATAGATTTATTATGTTCCAGTTTCCCTTGTTCTATGCCAATGGCTGCTGTAATAGGTTTAAAAACAGATCCAGGCGAATAGGTTAATGAAAAACGATTTAATAAAGGTCTTTTAGGATCCTTATTCCAACTATCCCATTGTTGTTCAGAAAGTCCTAATACAAAAGCATTAGGATCATATGATGGGCTATTTACCAGGGCAATAACCTCTCCTGTCTTTGGATTAATGGCAGCTGTTGTGCCTTGTTCTTCTTTCATTTCATTATATATTTTTCTTTGCAGATTTGCGTCTATAGTTAATTGAATATCTTTACCGTCTTTTGCATCCCTCTTAGCTATGGTTTCCTTTATTGAATTATCCTCTTTAATTATATTTATTACTTTACCATCTATTGCCTTTAATTGATCCTCATATATTGATTCTAATCCTGTTTTACCAATTATACTATTTTGATTATAACCCTTACCTTCTAGTTGCTCTAATTCTTCGTTATTTATAGCTGCTACATAGCCTATTAAATGAGCTGCAACTTCCTTAAAGGGGTATACCCGAGCAGCTTTTTTTTGAGTCAGTACTCCTGGTAATGATGTTAATTCTTGTAATTTTATTTTTTCGTCACTGGGCAAGGAACCAATTGGGACAAATAGATCGGGTTGTACCCAGCTTGCATTTAGTTTATTATCTACATTCTCAATACTCATCTTAAATTCCTGTGCCAGTCGTTCTTTTACAACATCCTCACTATTTCCTAGACCTTGAGGTTGAATTCCAATAATTTGAATCTCCCCATTTTTTGCAAGAGAACTTCCATTTCTATCATGTATTTCACCTCTTTGGGCAGCAATTGTCTCAACTCTTACGGAATCTCCCTTAACCATCTGTGGAAAAATCATACTTTCATTCCACTCAATAGCCCACTTCTTTCCGTCTTCATCATCTTCTTGGATAAGTTTAACCTCATGACTAAACTCTACCTTGCCAGCTACAGTATCCATCAATAGAGTAAATGGAACTATACTTTCATTATCTTCTTTATCTTGGGGTTCTTCATCATCATCTTTAATATTAATTGAAATATTTTTAGCTTCTATTCCTCCATAAATATTTTCATATCTTTTTAAAAATTCATCTTGGGAAATATACTCTTTTGAATTTGTTGAAAGTGCTTCATACATAGAATTAAACTCCTGTTTTTCCCAATTTAATAGATATGCTTCAAAGGTATCTTCTGGATTATTAACTTTTGAACATCCTATTGTAATAATTAATAATAATGCTATTATAAATATAGTCAAAAATATTTTTTTAAACTTCATAATTATTATCTCCCCCAAATATCTAATATTGTTTAATTATATCATCTCTACAATTTATACTCAATTAGTATGCCTTATAAAGAAAATTCAATATTTTTAACTTAGATTTTGAAGAAAAAACATACTTTTTTAAATAACATGGAACATTCATGATATAAATCATTGTGTTTGCCAAATAAATTATTTAATTTTCTTAAAAATCAGTATCTTTTCCTTCAATTATGTTATGATAAGTATAATTATAAATTGTGCTAAAAAGGAGCGAAAATATGAAATCAAAAATAATAGCAGATAGCTGTTGCGATTTAAATAATGATTTAAAAGAAAAAGTTAAAGTAGATTTAGTGCCTTTAACAATAGAAGTAGGAGACATCACCCTTGTGGATGATGAAAAATTAGATACTCTAGAACTTATACAATTAATGAAAAATAGTTCAAAAGCTCCAAAAACAGCCTGTCCATCCCCAGGGGAGTATATGAAAAGCTTTGAAGAAGGTGAAAATATATTTGTAGTTACCCTTTCCTCAGCACTTAGTGGGTCTTATAATAGTGCAATGTTAGCTAAAAAAATGTTTCTTGAGCAGATAGAGAACAAATTTATTCATGTTTTTGATTCTCTAAGTGCTTCTATAGCTGAAACTCTTATCTCTATTAAACTACATGAGCTAATCGAACAAAATTTAGACAATAATACCATTGTTGAAAGGGTAAATCATTATATAAAAGAAATGAAAACCTTTTTTATACTTGAATCACTAGACAATCTTATTAAGGCTGGACGCCTTAGCAAAATTAAGGGTAAAATTGCTTCTGTATTAAATATTAAACCTATAATGGGAGAGGATGGAGTAGGTAATATTCGAGAAGTAGAAAAAATTCGAGGTTCTAAAAAGGCATTCCGACGATTAGCAGAAATAATAGGTGAACAAGAGGGTAAATTCGAAGAAAAGATTATTGGTATTGCTCATTGTAATGCACTTGAAAAGGCTAAAGAGCTAAAGGATGAAATCCTTAAAAGATATAATTTCAAAGATATCATCATAGTAGAAACAGCAGGTATAAGTACTGTATATGCATACGAAGGCGGAGTAATTGTAGCTTTTTAAAAAAAATAGATAACTACTTATGATAAAGAAAATATAAAGGTCATGGGAAAATCCCATGACCTTTAAGTTTATCGATATTGACTAGGAATCTCCTTATTCAAGAAAAATAAGGCTAATGTACCTGGACCTGCATGTGCTCCTATAACAGCTCCTATCATGGTCACAACAAAATTCTTACAGCCAAACCTTTCCTCAATTTGTTGTTTTAAAATCTCTGCTGATTCTAAATCGTCTCCGTGACTAATTCCTATTGTTTGATTGGCTAGTTCTATGCCTCTTTCCTCCATAATATCTACCATTCTCTTTATAACCTTTTTTCTTCCTCTAATTTTTTCTAATGGTACTAATTTCCCATCCTCAACATTTAGTATGGGCTTAATATTAAGCAAGCCTCCTACAAATGCGGTAGTTCGGCTAACTCTTCCTCCCCTATAGAGGTATTCTAAATTGTCAACTGTAAAAATATGCTCAATATGTTCTATATAAAAATTTATAGCTTCTATAACTTCAGACTTATTTTTCCCATCATTAATTAATTTTATTGCGTGGTTTATAATTAGTCCACATCCAAAGGAAGCAGCCTTAGTATCAATTACATCAATATCAAAATCTGGATACTCATCTAACACCTCTCTTTTTGCCATAACGGCTGCTTGATATGTACCAGATAATTCAGAGGAAAAAGCTATATAGATACATTTCTCCTTATTTTTAGCATATTCTACAAACAATTCCTTAAAGGTTTTTATGGAAACCTGCGCTGTTTTATAAACAGCTCCATTTCTCATATTATTAAATAAATCCATCGAATTTATGGTTACTCCGTCTAAATATTCTTCCTCGTCTATATTTACAAACAAAGGCACCACTTTAATATTAAATTCTTCTATTAACTTCTTAGGTAGATCAGCTCCACTGTCAGCAATTACTTTAATACCCATTATAACTCCCCCTTACATAACTTTCTTTTATTATATTACATCTTGTATATAAAAACATTAGATTTTTTCAGGTTCCGGATATTCTTTATCAAATAATTCTATTGTAACTCGCTTCATCATCTCTTCTTCCTTAGGACGATCTTGATAATTTTTTTCGACATGAACAATGCGATCCACTTCCTCGATTCCTTGTATAACCCTTCCAAAGGCTGCATATTGTCCATCTAAATGGGGAGAATCCTCATGCATAATAAAAAATTGTGATCCTGCTGAATCTGGTGCTTGGGATCTTGCCATAGAGATAACACCTCTTTCATGGGCAAGATTATTTTCAAAACCATTAGAAAAGAATTCTCCCTTAATACTATAACCAGGACCACCCATGCCAGTACCATCTGGATCTCCTCCTTGAATCATAAAGCCTTCAATTACTCTATGAAAAATAGTCCCATCATAAAAGCTATTTTTCACTAGACTGATAAAATTATTTACAGTATTTGGTGCTACTTCAGGATATAGTTCTATTTTAATTAAACCTCCATTTTCCATTTCTATAGTTACTATAGGATTTTTCTTCATTAACAATCATCCTTTCTTTTATATGGTTAATTATAACATAATTTAATTCTAAATTTTTTATATAGTATTCATTTATAAAAATATAATTCAAAACATTCCACTTCTAAATTTAAATTAATTATTAATCATTAGACTTAGTCCTAATCAATATTCATTTATCTATATATTTGCGTCCTGAAATAAGCACTAATATCATTCCTATTATTACTAACCAAATAGATTGCCAAATATCACCCATAAAATTCCTCCAGTATATAAATGTGTAGCAAGTCCCTAGGGACTTGCTTTCCCAGTTGCAACAATGTACTTTTACATTAGATTATTCTCTTCTAATTTTTTTTGAATTTCTTTTTCTGATACCTTTGTTTCGTCATAATCAACGGTAATATTTTCAGCATATGGATCTACCCTTATTGAATTAATTCCATCCATTTGATTTATGGTAGACTGATAAAATTGTGCCCTATCTTTTAATTCTTTTGAATTACCTGGGTTAGATATAGGAAATTTTTTAGCTTTCATATTTATCACCTCCTTTTCATAGTATTTACAAATATTTGTGGAAATTGCATAAATAAATCTTTTTCTTAAACACAAGTTTTTTTCACTCTGTTATTATTTTTTATTAAATATATTTATATATCCCTATAATTTATATTAATTTATCATTAATAAATAATCGTAAAAGCATACAAAATATAAAAATATGGTCGATATTATAGTTAAGTGGTATCTTTATTTCTACAAGGGGGATATATTATGGAAAATACAGGTTTATCTAAATATGCAAAAATTCAAGAGCAAATAGCACTTGAAAAAACTTATTTTCAACAACTTTTCGATAATTCACCCCAAGGTATTGTAATATTAGAACAAAACTTTAATATTATTATGGCTAATGAAGGCTTTTGTAAACTGTTTAAATATGAAATGTCGGAAATAATAGGTAAGAATATAGACGACTTAATTGCGCCAAAGGAATTATACAAAGAAGCAGTTGAAATTACAAAGAATGCTTCTAATGGAGAATTTATTAAAAAAGAAGTAGTCAGAAAAACTAAAAATAATATACTTAAACATTTTTCTGTTCTTGCTTACCCTATAATACGCGAAAATTTACAAATCGGTATATATGCAATATATGATGATATTACAAAGAAAAAACAGCATGAAGAAAAATTGAAATTATTTGCAAGTGTATTAGAAAATAATACTGAGGGAGTTATTATTACTGATAAAAATGGTAAAATTACTTGGATTAATCAAGCTTTTAGTACCATCACTGGTTATAACTTAGAGGAAATAGAGGGTAAAAATCCGAGTTTGCTTCAATCTGGAATTCATACTAAAACTTTTTATAAAAATATGTGGAATAATATAATAAATAAGGGTTACTGGAAAGGAGAAATATGGAATAAGAATAAATATAACAAAATTTATCCTCAAAAAATCAATATATTTTCAATAGGAAATGAAAATAATATTTCTAATATAGTGGGTATTATAACTGATATTACTAAAGAAAAGGAAAAAGAAGAAAAAATTTATGAATTAGCCTATCGGGATAGTCTCACTGGATTATATAACCGTGAAAGCTTTAATAAGATACTAACCGAATCAATAAAAAAAGCTAATAAAAATCAAAGTAAAATGGCTTTATTATTTTTAGATTTAAATGGCTTTAAAAAAATTAATGATAATTTAGGCCATTCTATGGGTGATAATTTATTAAAGGTAATCGCAAATAATCTTAACCTTATCCTAGGAGAAAAAATTATTATTGCACGTATTGGAGGAGATGAATTTACAGTATTAATAGATAATTACACCCATATGAATGAAATTGTGACGGTTATTAAAAAAATTAAACGCTCATTTGTATCACCTTGGATATTTGATAATTATAAATTTTATTTATCTACTAGTATTGGCATATCACTTTATCCAGATCATGGTATAGACAGTGATACATTAATTTGCAAGGCAGATTTGGCTATGTATAAGGCAAAGGAAAGTGGAAGTTCTAGTCAATATATATTTTATTCTCCTTCTATGAGTGAAAAAACCCAGGAAGAATTTTTAATTGAAAACAATTTGCGTAATGCATTACGCCAGAAAGAATTTACAATACATTATCAGCCCATTATTGACATAAAAACAAATAGTATTATTGGTGCTGAGGCATTACTTAGATGGAACAACAAGTCAAATCTAGGAATAGTTTGTCCTAAGAAATTTATACCTATTGCAGAAAAATGTGGTTTAATAATACCCATAGGTGAATGGATATTACGGGAAGCATGTATACAAAATGCTAAATGGATAAAATTAGGTTTACCTCCATTATTTATTTCAGTTAATGTTTCAATTAAACAATTACAACAGAGAGATTTTCTTAATATGCTTTCAAATATTTTAAAGGAAGTGGAAATGGATGCAGAATATCTTGTTTTAGATATTACTGAAAACTTCTTTATGAAAGATATCAAAAATATGCTTCCACATCTTGATGGTTTAAACTCATTGGGTGTACGAATATCCATAGATGATTTTGGTACTGGCTTTTCTTGTCTTAGTAAATTAGCAAATTTAGAAATTGATGCACTAAAGATAGACCAAAGTTTTATAAATAATATAGATGATCCAAATAACATCACAATTATTTCAGCAATTATTTCACTGGCAAAATGCTTAAATTTAAAAGTTGTTGCAGAGGGTGTTGATACGGATAGTCAATTAAAATTTCTAAAAGAATATAATTGTGATATGATGCAAGGCCATTTATACAGCCCTCCTGTACCCAGTCAAATTTTTGAGAAGCTTTTAAAACAAAATCTTAAATAAACCTTCTTAAATTACCTTTATCACTAATTAGCATAATATGGTTATACATAAAATTTGGTGTGAAGATTCTATTACATAAATTATAATTTTAAAAAAGTTTCTAGGAGTAATTCCTAGAAACTTTTTATATATTTCTATTGTATCTAAATCGAGATATCTCTAAACATTTTTACAAACACCTTATATACTAGGTATCTTGATATGAAAAATAAAACTAAAAATATACAAGAAAATAAAATCATTAATGAACTAGAACCAAGAGCCTTAGCAATAATTGCTATTAAATATACTAAACCTCCTAATGCCACCCTAATAGCCAAGGAAATCATCACATTCATATTATTTTTTACAGCAGCAGTAGGATGTGTCCAATCAAGCATAGGACGATAAATGTTTATGATTATATCTATTGTTGATAAGAATAAAGTTAAAGAAACACATGCCATAATCCCCAATAAAACCTGTATTAATGAAAAATTTAATAATATTATACTGACAATTGCTAATATTAATGATCCTAATATAGAAATCATAATAGTTGTAATGACTCTATATTTAATATTATCTTGTAAGCTTATAGGTAATATTTTTGTTTCCCAAAAGCTTTTTCCCTCTCGTGTTATAGCCGTAGCTGAATTACTTCCTATAATTGCCGGTGAAGATATAATGCCTGCAAAGATAAATACCCTATATGGATCAAGCAGTGGTGAATTTAAGGTCTGTAGGGATACTTCCCCTGTAAAGTACATAATACCGAACATTAATATAGGGACAATCATAATTAAAAAGGTATTTAAGAAAAATGTTGGATTAGAAATAATAATCAAAATATGTCGTCTAATAAGCTGATAGCCAATACTTCTTTTTTTATAATAAATACTTCCCTGCTTTATGCCTATGCTACCCTGCTGATTAAAGGACAACATTGCCTTTCTGTATAGAACTTTAGATAAAAATTGAAGAATTAAAATCAATAGTATGTTTAGTCCAAAAAATAGCAAGGTATCAATCATTGATCCCTGTACCATGTTTGTTATCCAAATACTAGGTGGAAATCCCTTACCTACTAAATTTAGAATTCCATCTGATTGAGCTAAAAGTTGCTGTATACCTTCAGGGTCCGATTGAAACCTAGTTAAAGCTAATTGCAATCCAATTATTACAGCTAATAGAAGTATACTTCCCAATATGGAAAATAAGTTTCTTCTTTTACTACCAGATATAAATCTCATTATTGGAAGGATTATTATTGTAGCTATTACTAAGGGTAAAATAGGTGAGGTAATAAAAGTAATCATTCCTAGAATAAATAATAATAAACTACCATTGCTATTAATGATATAAATAGCTAAGGCTGGTCCGAATATAAATCCACTCACAGCTAAGAGATAAATATAAATAGCTGATAATTTGGAAAAAACAATAGTACTTTCTGTAATTGGTAATGATGATAAAAATGTAATATCCTTCGAATAAAAAAATATAGAAATAATAAAGGGAAGTGCCGTAAATAACATTGCCATCACAGCTGCAATATACATAAATGTAATCAATAGCTGAGGATAGCCCAACATAGCAACAGGAGTATATAAGCTTTGGGATAATTGAATAGAGGGCAACAATAACATGGCTGCGACAAAGATCAACAATATCTTTCCAATATTACCGCCTCTAAGATTTAACCCACTCACATACCTACTAATAAAATCCTTTAATTGTAATTTTGTTAATGATATAAATTTATTCATCTTTAGTCATCTCCAAGAAAATTTGCTCCAATGTAGAATCCGTATTTCTCTTTATATTCTCTAGTGTATCACATACTACTAAATTTCCTCTATTGATTATTGCAACCCTATGGCATAAATTTTCTACAACCTCTAAAACATGGGATGAAAAAAATACGGTTCCACCCCTATCACAATGCTCCTTCATTATATCCTTTAATATCTTAGCTGATTGTGGGTCCAATCCAACCATAGGTTCATCTAATATAAATAGCTTGGGGTTAGGTATTAGGGCACCTGATACCAACAACTTTTGCTTCATACCATGGGAATATGAATTTATTGTTTGCCCTAATGCTGAATAAATCTGGAAATCCTTCGTGTATCTTTCAATTCTTTGTTTCCTATCCTCTACTGATATATCATACATATCTGCGATAAAGTTTAAATAGTCTATACCCTTAATTGCATCAAAAATAGCAGGATGATCGGGAACAAAGGTGAAATTTTTCTTAGCTCTAATAGCATTTTTTTCAATATCTACCCCATTAATTGTTATTTCTCCCTGGCTAGGTGATAGTATACCTGCAATCATCTTAATGGTTGTTGTTTTACCTGCGCCATTAGGCCCTATAAACCCAATTATTTCTCCTTCTTTTACATCTAAATTCAAATTATTAACTGCTTTTTTCTTGCCATCATAGCTTTTACTTATATTTTTTAATGAAAGCATCAAGCCTCTCCCCTCTTTTAATAAAATTTTTACAATTAATAGCATTCTATTTTTATTACTCTTTTTCCTTCTTTTTTTATTTTATAGAATAAATCAATTTAACACAAGAAATAAGCATCTGATTTTAAAATCATCAGATGCTTATTATTAACCCTTGGGTCGGAAAAACAAAGACGCAATAAAGGCAAAAATAATTGCTGCTGATACTCCAGCACTTGTAATATCAAAAATTCCTGTTAACACTCCCACAAGCCCACTTCCTTCGTATTCCTTCATTGCACCCTTTAACAATGAATTACCAAAACTACTTATAGGAACACTGGCACCTGCACCAGCAAATTTAATAATAGGATCATACCAACCAAGTCCACCTAGTATTGCCCCACTTACAACCAAAATTGCTGTTGTATGAGCAGGTGTAAGTCTAAAGACATCCATCATTATTTGTCCAATAACACAAATTCCACCGCCAACAATAAACGCCCAAAAAAATTTTTCCATATTAATTCCTCCTTTCCCTACATCTCTATAGACACTGCATGCGCTATACAGGGAATAGACTCTTTTTGCTGATATGAAAGGGGAGACAATAGAGCTCCTGTAGCAATGACTAATAGTTTTTTAAGCTCACCCCTTCGCATTCTATTAAGCAAATGCCCATAGGTTACTGTGGCAGAGGAGGCACAACCACTTGCTCCTGCAAAAACCTGTTGATCTTTTTTATAAATTAGCAGTCCACAATCATTAAATATATCAGCTGGCATGTTTAATCCATCCTTTTGTAATAATTCACTTGTAATTGAGTGCCCTATTTCTCCTAAATCTCCTGTTACGATTAAATCATAGTAAGATGGTTCTATAGATAGCTCTTTAAAATGTGCCAAAATTGTATCTACTGCTGCTGGAGCCATTGCAACACCCATATTAAATGGATCAGTAATCCCAGTATCAACTATCTTACCTATAGTAGCTGAGGTTACCCTAGGACCTTCTCCATTCTGTCCTAATAATGCTGTACCCGCTCCTGTAACAGTCCACTGAGCAGTTGGTGGCTTTTGACCTCCATATTCAGTTGGATAGCGATATTGTTTTTCTGCAGCCGCATTATGACTAGAGGCACCTGCTATCATATAATTTGCAGCCTTACTGTTAACCATTAGAGCTGCTAGAGCTAAACCTTCCATTGAGGAAGAGCAGGCACCATATATTCCTAAAAAAGGTTTACCTAAGGTGCGCGCTGCAAAGGTACTTGAAATAATTTGATTAAGTAAATCTCCACTTATAAAAAATTCAACATCCTCCTTACTCAATCCACTTTTTTCTATAACCTTATCACAGGCTTGTTCTAATAATTTTTTCTCTGCCTTCTCAAAACTATCCTGCCCTAACCAGATATCATCATTTAAAATATCAAAATCCTCCGCTAAGGCACCCTGGGCTTCAAAGGGTCCACCTACTGCCGCAGATGCAAGGATTACAGGCTTTGATTCAAATATCCAGGTTTGTTTACCCTTTAGCATTTATATTACCCCCAGCTTCATTAATATAATTTTTATTGTTGCTACAATAAAGGCTGAGAATACCCCAAACACTATGACAGACCCTGACAATTTAAACATATTCCCCCCCACACCTAATACATATCCTTCAGATCTATGTTCGATTGCTGCTGAGGTCATAGTATTAGCAAATCCAGTGATAGGTACCACTGTACCTGCACCAGCATATTGAGCAATATGGTCATATACACCAATACTAGTAAGTAGAGTTGCTATTATAATAAGAACTGCTACTGTTGGACTGCTTGCAGTTTCCTCTGTAAAATTAAAATATGTCATAAAAAACCACATTATTCCTTGACCCAAGGTACATATTAATCCTCCTATAAGAAATGCCCATACACAGTTTTTAAATACAGGTCTTTTGGGTTCCTTTGTTTTAGCATATTCTTGATATTGTTGTTGAGTTTTTGTTTGTTCTTTCTTTTTTGCCATATCCAACCCTCATTTTTTATAAATTCTCTTATAGCTTATATAACTATCTTCTAATAGCTCACATTCAAGTAATATTTTCTCCAATTCCTAAAAAAAAATTCTAAAGTTATACCAAATTTAACAAGTGCAAATTTTAATCTATATAAATAAATTTAATGTTACTTTCTAATAATAGATTGAAGAAACTATAGATAGAGAAAAAATAAATAGGATGTGTAAACATATGGAATTAACACCTGCTACATATCACTGGTTTGTAAGACCTACATGGCTAATTCGAAGATATAATGAAAAAACCCTTAAGTCACTTCTTCAAGATTTTAATTTTAGTGAAAAAAAGATATTAGACTTTGGATGTGGAATCGGTTCAAATAGTTATATTTGGGAATCTGATAATTATAAAGGTATAGATATAAATTTAAATAGAATTAATTATGCCAAAAAATTAAATAAGAATTACCACTACTATACTCTAGAAGGTAATTCTCTTCCCTTTAATAATAAAGCTTTTGATTTTATTTTTTTGATGGCTGTATTACATCATATACCTCCAGAGCAAATAAGAATTTATTTACAAGAGTTTAGGAGGGTTTTAAGACCTAAAGGAAGGATGATTATAATAGAACCATGTTTTATTAATAACAAACCCATAAGCAATTGGTTAATGAATTTATTTGATAGAGGGAAATATATTGGCTCAGATAAATATTATTTAGAACTTTTTAAGAAGGAAGAATTCAAAATTCAAGGGGTGAAAAAATTTAAGAAAGGATATTTCTATAATGAACTTTTCTTTACTGCCGATCCAAATTAATACTTATTATACTACTACAATACTATTTTAGATATATCATCTTATTAAATATAAGAAAGCGTAACTTAACTTTTATATAAATAATTAAAATTTTATTTGTGATGTTTATTTTCATGTTCCAACAGCCATTCTTTTCTCCAAACTCCACCTCCAAAGCCGACAAGTTTTCCATTAGAGCCGATTACTCTATGGCAGGGAATTACTATGGAAATTTTGTTCTTATTATTAGCATTTCCCACGGCTCTACTTGCCTTGGGATTGTCAATATTTTTAGCAATATCACCATAGGAAAGAGTCTGTCCATAGGGAATTTTTACTAATTCAAGCCATACCCGCTCCTGGAATTTTGTGCCCGCTATATGTAAAGGTAAATCAAACTTCATTCTTTCACCCTTAAAATATTCTATTAATTGTTTTTTAGCTAAATCTATAATGTCATTTGTATTATCCTCAAATCTTTTTTCCTCTGTAAATTCTATATTAATAATTTTATCCTTAATTGCTTGAATTTCTATATAATCTAATGGAGAAACCAAATATGATACATATATATTATTTTTCATATTATCATCCTTTTTTAATTTTTGTATAAATTAGTCAATACTATTCCCTTCATAAAATAATACTAACATAAATATAAGAACATACAAGTGCAATTATGAGCAAGATTAATTTTTTTCTTTAATAAAAATACATACAATAAATAAAACAAACGAAAAATGTATTTTTTTATAATTTCTACTAATACTACAAGAAAGCGTACAATTTTAAAAATGGAGGTATAAAAATGGTTAACTTAACTAATAAGGAAAGATTACTTTTAGAGGATCAAAAAAGTCACGAAGAACTTTGTATTAAAAAATACAATGATTATTCAAATCTTGCACAGGACCCACAGTTAAAACAGATGTGTAAAGATCTTGCGCAGAAAGAAGAGCAGCATCTAAACACTGTAAATGCAGTACTTAATGGACAAGTCCCTAATATGAACAACCAGCAGCAAGGGCAACAACAGCAACAACAAGGACAACAACAGCAACAACAAAGCCAACAGCAAAATCAAGGTAACCAAAATACAATGGCTAGTGGTACACCCACACCCAATAATAATAGTAATGATACCTATCTATGTAATGATCTTTTGACTACAGAAAAATATGTTTCTAATACCTATGATACAGCAATATTTGAGTTTAGAGATACAAATATTAGAAATGCATTAAATCATATACAAAAAGAAGAGCAGGAACACGGGGAACAAATATTTAATTATATGCAAAGCAATGGAATGTATAACCCAAGTTAAAGTTCAAAATAAATTGATAGGACAGACTGCCCTATCAAAAATTACACAAATCTTAATATAAGCAGTTAGGATTGAATATTCCTGCTGCTTTTTCTAATTTTTAACTCGCAGGGTATTACTACTTTTATAGGTATCAATTTGCTCCTACTCTCGAAAATTCGTTCCAATAGTATTCCAACAGCTGTAGCGCCCATAAATTCTGTATGAACTTTAATAGTACTTAATGGAGGTACTAAATATTTTGCTGTAGGTATATCATTAAACCCAATGAGACTAATTTCATCCGGTATTTGAATATTTGCTTCATATAAAGCCTTCATCGCCCCTATTGCCAAAGAATCATTTGCTATAAAAAACGCTGAAGGTAACGATCCTTTTTTTATTGCCTCCTTCATCAACTTATATCCACTTGATGAATTAAATTGTTCAAAGTATACAATATCTGAATTATAAATACCCTTTTCTTTTACAAACTGAAGATATGTGTTTTCCCGCTCATCTATAACCTGTTCATTATTCGGTCCGATATATTCTCTTCCACCAATATAACCTATTTCACGGTGTCCACTATTATATAAGTATTCTAATACTTCATTAACTATTTTTTTAAAATCAATTACTACAGAATCAAACTTCTTTTCATCAGGAGAAAAGTCTACAAAAACAATATTTTTAGAATATGTTAAAAATTCATTAATTTCTTCAGTGCTAAACTTTCCTATTGCAATTATTCCATCTAAGTTTTTTAATTTATCAGTATAGGGAATATCCTGTTTAAACAAAGTTAATATATCTACTTTTTTTTCAAAACATTCCTTTTCAATACCTCTTCTAATGGATAAATAATAAGGATCCTCTAGCTCTTCCTCCTGGGAATACCAGTGCAAAATTCCAATCTTTAAAACTCTTTCTATATCTAGATTTTTATTTCTTTGTTTTGGAGTTTTATAATCTAAGTCCTCTGCTATTTCAAGAACACGCTTTCTTGTTTCATCTGCAACAGATAGACTCTTATCATAATTTAATACTCTAGATACTGTTGCTGGTGAAACCCCTGCTATTCTTGCTATATCTTTGATAGTGGCCATTTTTTCTTTCCCCTTTGCCAAAAATCATCATTTATAATTTTTACACCATAGGGCTCTATATTATTATCTTCGAACTCTAATTCTTCATTACTATGGTTAATTATAAATAAATATTCTATATTATTATAGTCTCTTGAGTAAACTTCTAAACTCTTCTTTGTTCTCCTTCTTTGTTCTCCTAGTCTTAATATTCTGATTAACTAAAATATCTTCTATAATATCATCTAAAATTTCATTGTCAACCCCACCACCTATATAAAAACCCAAATACTATAACCTCCTATATTGTGGAAAATTTATACTGGGTTTTGTGGTAATAACCCTCATTGGGAGTTAAAATAGCTGAATGTAAATTATTATGATTTATTCCATCGGGTTCATATTGCGTCTCAAAACAAATACCGTCATTAATATTTCCTAAGGTGTTACCCTTTAGTAATTCGTTATTCGGAAAATTATAACTATAAATAACCACACTGGGATAAGTAGTAGTAACACTCATCTTTCTTCCGCTGTCTTTGTCCATCATTTCGATTTGTTCTTCATTTCCATTTAATATCCATGTATGATCATATCCCTTTGTTATGTTTAATTGATAATAATCACTTTGAATATCCTGACCAATTAGCTTGCATTTTCTAAAATCCATTGGAGTACCTTGTACATTAACTATCTTTCCTGTTGGGATTAAATTGTTATTTAATTCTAGAAAATTGTCGGAATTAACAATAAGATATTGCTCGGTAACTTTTCTTCTATTATTTCCTGAGAGGTTAAAATAGGAGTGATTTGTTAAATTACAAAGAGTTTTTGCATCGGTATTTGCCCTATACTCGACAATTAATAAATTATCATCAGTTAAAGTGTATGACACCTTAACATTTAAATTACCAGGATAGTACTCCTCCCTATCCTTGCTGGTATATTGAAATTCAACTATAGTCTTATCCTGTTTTTCTTCTATATTATAATTCCATAATCGGTAGCTAAAACCTAAATATCCACCATGCCCATGATTCTCTCCAAAATTTTTATTTAAATGATATTCACAACCATCTAAGATAAAGGTGCCATTAGCAATACGTCCCGCAAACCTACCTACAGTTGCCCCAAAAAGGGATGGATTCGTCTTGTAATTCTCTGTATTTTCATGGGTTAAAACTATATTTTCAAGTATGCCATCTCTATCTGGGACAGATAATTCTACTAGTAGAGCACCAAAACTTAGTAGCTTTACTTCTAAGCTATTTTTGTTGATTAAGGTAATTAAATCTACATTCTTATTATTATGGGTAAAAGCTTTTTTCACCAGATACATAGTCACTCACCTATAGATAAGATAAATCTTTCAAAGGCATCTAAGCCCTGTGGGTTTTGTTTAAAAACACCTGCATCCTCTAATATTCTTTCAAAGATTTTGCCTATCTCATTTTTAAAAATATATTTCCAATCTAAATTTTCGTCCTTATATTTATCCTTCATAGAATAAAACCATTTTTTATGTTTATAGATTTCCTTATAGTCCTCTATAAATTTAATACCCAAAAGACAGTCCTCTAATAGCGCCAATTCCCTTTTTAATCTTGCAGGCAGTACCGCAAGACCCATTACTTCAATAAGTCCTATATTTTCCTTTTTAATATTATGAACATCACTATGGGGATGAAAAATACCATGGGGGTAAAGCGTACTTGTTCTATTATTCCTCAATACTAAATCCAATTCATACTTATTGTTTTTATAACGAGCAATGGGTGTTATTGTATTATGGAATTCATTATCTGTACGGGCAATAATATTCACACTTTCATCACTATAAGCCTTCCAGGCATTTAATATTTTACTGCCTAAATCAACTAGCCTCTCTTGGTTTTCACTTTTCATTCGTATTACTGACATTGGCCATTTAACAATGCCTACCTCTACATCTTGAAATCCTTTTATACTAAAATGTTTTAATAAAGTAGCTCTTTCCATGGCAAATTCATAATTTCCTCCTTGGAAATGATCATGGGATAAAATAGAACCCCCTACTATAGGTAAGTCAGCATTTGATCCAATAAAGTAATGGGGAAATATATTTATAAATTGCAATAATTTCTTAAAGGTATCCTTTGTAATTTTCATAGGAACATGGGAATCTTTAAAGACAATACAATGCTCATTATAATATACATAGGGTGAGTATTGTAAGTACCATCGTTCATTAGACAGCTCTATAGGTATAATCCTATGGTTTTGTCTTGCAGGATGATTAATTCTACCTGAATACCCTTCATTTTCCTTACAAAGTAAACATTCTGGATAGTTTGAATCTTTAATAAGTTTTGCCGCTGCAATAACCTTTGGATCCTTTTCTGGCTTTGAAAGATTAATAGTAATATCTAATACCCCATAATTTGAATTTGTACTCCAGCTTATATTTTTATTTATTCTATCACTTCTAATATAATTAGAAGCCTTTGACATTTCATAATAATTTTTTGTAGCTCTCATTGGTGACATCTTGAAATCTTTATAAAATTTTTTTACAACTTCACTAGGCCGAGGCATAAAAGAATCCATTATCTCTGTGTCCAACAAATCCCTATATGTAATAGTATCCTCCACTAAAATTCCCTTCCCAAAAGCATAATGAAGGATATTATTTAAGATATCTTGGGGATTATCTAATTCTTCCCTATTTACTTCTCTTTCTTCATATTCATATAAACCTAATATATTTAAAATTTTATTTCTTACATATATTTCATCCTCTGTTTCAATAAGATTCTTTTCTAGTCCATAGTTTAAAAGTCTTTTAATTTCTCTATAGATATCCATAGATTCACCTCTTAACCTCTTTCGCACCATCACCAATAGATGCTACATAAAAATCTGCATTGTATCCAATTTTTTCTCGATATACCTTCCCAACCTTATCAATAAATTCATTAACTTTTCTGTCCTCTACTAGGTTTACTGTACAACCCCCAAAGCCAGCTCCTGTCATCCTTGCTCCAAGAACACCAAAGCTCCATGCTGCCTCTACAAGAGTATTTAATTCTTCACTAGATACCTCATAATCATCTCTTAATGAGATATGGGATTGATTGATTAGCTCTCCAAATAATCTAATATCATTATTATTTAAGGCAGCAAATGCCTTAATGGTTCTTTGGTTTTCATAAACTGCATGCCTAGCTCTCTTTTTTTGTACTTCATCAGTTATTAGATATTTATGTTCTTCAAAATCTTCCTCTGATAAATCACACAAAGAGGATATAGACAACTTATATCTTAACTTTTTCAAAGCACTTTCACATTGACCCCGTCTTTCATTATATTTTGAATCCGTTAAGCCTCTTCTTTTATTAGTATTGGCTATTACAATTGTAATTCCTTCTAACTTCATAGGAGCATATTGATAATTCAATGTTCTTGTATTAATTAAAATTCCATGATTTGATTTACCCATACCGCTGGCAAATTGATCCATTATCCCACAATTGACTCCAACAAACTCGTTTTCAGCCCTTTGACTCAATTTAACCATTTCGATCATATCCAGTTCAAGATTGTATAAATGCTTCAAAGTAATACTTGTAACTAATTCTATAGAAGCACTAGAGGATAACCCTGCTCCGTTAGGTATATTACCAAAATATAAGATATTAAAGCCTTTATGCATATCATATCCTTCATCTTTAAATACTTTAACTACACCCTTGGGATAATTAGCCCAATCATGATTTTTGTCATAAACAAGGTTATTTATATCTGTTTTAATCACTCCAAAAAGAGGAAAATTTTTAGAATATAAATAGATACTCGAATCATTTCTCTTTGATGCAATAGCAAAGGTACCAAAACTCAAGGCACAAGGAAATACATGCCCACCATTATAATCTGTATGCTCCCCAATTATATTAACACGACCTGGGGCAAAAAATGTTTGGATATTACTCCTGTTTCCATATAACTTTATAAAGTCATTTGTTAAATTATTTATATCCATAGTTGCCACCTCTATCTTATAGGTTATTAACTAAACTAAAATAATTCTTAAATACTATAACTAATAGTTATTTTTTCCTTGTATATTTTCTTGAATCAATGGCAACTGCGATAACTATAATTAGACCTTTAATAATAAATTGTAGATATGGATTAACTCCAATAAATGATAATCCATAGGCAATAACTTGGAATATTAATACCCCTACCACAATACCTCTAATGGTTCCAATCCCGCCATCAAAGGATAATCCTCCTAATATACATGCTGAAATCGCATCTAATTCATACATGTTCCCGGTATTATTTGTAGCACTTCCAATTCGAGCTGCTTCTAATGAACCTCCAAAACCATAAAGTAGGCCTGCTAACCCAAAGACCAGCATGGTATATTTAAAAACATTTACTCCAGAAACTATAGCAGCTTCTTGATTCCCACCAATTGCAAAAATGTTTTTTCCAAATCTAGTTTTATTCCATAATATCCAAACAACTATTATGGTAATAGTGGCATAAATTACAAGATATGGTATTTTGAAATCTCCAGCTATATTAATAGCTCCTTGCGCTAAATTAGTAAATCTCTTATCTAATCCTCCAACCGGTTGTGCACCATAGGGAGGTCTATCAAAATAAATGGATGTAGTACCATAAACAATTATCTGCATTCCTAAAGTTGCAATAAATGGATCTACCTTAAATTTAGAAACAGCAAGCCCATTAGCCAAACTAAAGCAACATGTTATTACCATTACCAATAGTATTGGTACAATAACTGGTAATACCTGCAAATCAGGATACATTCTATATGCATAGTCCGATGACTGCAGAAGTGATGCTGATATGACCGCAGCTAATCCTACTTGCCTTCCTAAGGAAAGGTCTGTTCCTTTAGCAACGATTATTCCCCCTACCCCAAGAGCAAAAATGACCCTAGTAGATGCCTGAGATAGGATATTAACTAAGTTCCTCACAGATACAAAATCTGGTGATACTGCTATAATTACTATTAATAAACCAATTAGAACTACTATAATAGCATTGTTTACAACCCAATCTAATATATTTTCTCTATTAAATTTCTTTTCCATTTTTATTCCTCCTATCTAAAGGTGTTTAGCTGATAACCTTAAGATTTCCTCCTGGGATGTTTCCTTAGTATTTAAAATACCAGCTATTCTTCCGTTACTCATTACTAATATTCGATCAGTTATACCTAATAACTCCGGCATTTCTGAAGATACCATTATAACAGCCTTTCCTCTATTGGCTAGTTCTATCATTAATTGATAAATTTCAAATTTAGCTCCTACATCAATACCTCTAGTAGGTTCATCCATTAATAGTATTTCAGGTTCGGTTAATAGCCACCTTCCAACGATTACCTTCTGTTGATTTCCTCCAGATAGAGAGCTTATTAAAGTTGTTGGAGAAGGAGTCTTTACACTCATACTTTTAATAACCCAATCCCCATCTTCTTTAATTTTATGTTCATCTAACATCTTATTTTTCTTAACATATTTCCCAATATTTGCTATAAAGGAGTTAAATCTAACATCCAAAGTAGAAAATAATCCAGTAGATCGTCTCTCTTCTGTAATAAGAGCAAATCCATTTCGTATAGCAGTTTCTGCATTTTTGTTATCTAATTTTTTATCATGCAAATATATTTCACCTGTTGCCATTTGTCTAATTCCAAATATGGTTTCTACTAATTCTGTTCTTCTTGCACCTACCAACCCAGCTACACCTAGAACTTCTCCCTTCTTTAGTTCAAAGGAGACATCCTTCACAGAGGGTTGAACTACTGATGTCAAATTTTTCACCCTTAAAATTACTTCTCCCGGCTCATTTGTTTTTGGTGGAAAACGATTTGTAAGATCCCGTCCTACCATAAGGTTGATAATTTGATCAGTTGTTATATCCGCAACAGTTTCGGTAGCAATCCACTGTCCATCACGCATAATTGTTATATCATCTGCAATTTTTTTTATTTCTTCAATTTTATGGGATATATAAATTATTCCGACACCATTATCGCGAAGTGATCTTATGATTTTAAATAAATGGGATACTTCTTTTTCTGTTAAAGATGAGGTAGGCTCATCCATAACAATTATTTTAGAGTTATAAGAAACAGCTTTTGCAATTTCCACCATCTGATTTTGAGAAACTGCTAGATCCTTTATTTTAGCATATGGATCTAAATTAATATCCAGATTCTTGAAAATTTCCAGTGTATCTTCATACATCCTTTTTTCATTTATAAATAGTCCGTTGATAGGAAACCGTCCTAACCAAATATTGTCCATAATTCTTGTGGTACGAACTTGGTTAAGTTCCTGATGTACCATAGAAACTCCACTATCCAGAGCCTGACGGGAAGATACAAAATCTACCTCTTTACCATCTATAATTATTTTCCCTTCGTCTTTGTGATATATGCCAAATAAGCATTTCATTAGGGTAGACTTACCTGCACCATTTTCCCCCATTAAAGCATGCACACTACCTCTACGAACATTGAATTTTACATTGTCTAAAGCTTTAACTCCTGGAAACTGTTTAGATATACCTGTCATCTCTAATATATAATCTTTTCCTTTATTTTCTGTTTGAGCATCAGCCATAAAGCAGCCTCCTTTCTTAGGTCTATCTAATCTCTAATTTAAAAGATGCATATGCATCAAAATGCATATGCATCCTATTATAAGTAATTTTTATAGATTATTCTTAAACCAATAATGAATATAAGTTAACTACTTTTATTCGTATGCAGCCTGTGCTTCTGCAATATTATCTAAGGTAATTATTAGATAAGGTACACGAACTGCTTTGTTTTCATCTAACTCCCAAGATGTACCGTCTAATACATCTTTTCCATTAGCTACATTTAATGCTAATTCAACAGTCGCTTTTCCTTGATTAGCCGCATCATTTAAAACACTACCAACCATAATACCCTCTTCAATTTGAGTAAGTGCATCAGGAATTGCATCTACACCTACAACTGGCATAAATTTATCCCCTACAAAATAATCATTGGCTCTTAATGAATTTATTGCCCCTAAAGCCATAGCATCATTATTAGCAATTACAAATTCTATGTTATCCCCGTGCTTAGATAACCAAGCATCCATTAACTCAGTACCCTTGGCTGAATCCCACATGCCTGTTTGAAGTTCTAATTCTTCTACTTCTATACCAGCTTCTACTATTGTATCTACAGCATATTTCGTACGAGCTTCTGCATCTGGATGTCCTGGCTCTCCCTTTAATAATACATATTGAATTTTACCGTCTCCATTTGTATCCCAATCAGGATTAGCTTTCCAGGCATCTACGATTAATTGTCCTTGCATAATACCTGACTCTGCAGAATTAGTACCTACATACCATGCTTTATCATAGGAAGCCATATCTGCTGGATCAGGCTCCTTATTAAAGAAGATAACAGGCAAATCAGCTGCTTCTGCTTTTTCAATAATAGTAGCTGCTGCTTGAGGGTCAACTAAATTAATCGCTAAGGATTTAACCCCTCTGGAAATCATCATGTCAACATGCTCATTTTGCTTTCCTTGATCGTTTTGAGAATCTTGTATATCTATTTCAGCTAATCCATCTGCATTCGATTCTATAGCACGACGTACAAAGGACATAAAGTTGTCATCAAACTTATAAATAGTTACACCTATAGCTGGAAGATCACCAGTTTCTTCAGTTTCTTCAGCGCCCTCTTCAGGCTCTTCAGTTCCAGTTTCTTCTCCTCCACCACTACATGCCACTAAAGTAAAGAGTAATGCAAATACCAAAAGTAATACTAGAAACTTTTTCATGTGCAATTTCCCCCTTTTTATTCGCTTTATGAAAGCGTTTTCATTTCAATTTTATTTTAGTAAATATTTATTGGAAAGTCAAGAACTTTTTTCTAATATTTCTCAACTTTTTTCTACATTTTTCTCATTTCCTGCTTTTTATTGATTTTCCATGCTTATATATAAAAATTTATTAATAATTTAATACCTCCAGTCTAATTATCTTATTCTTTTTGTATAAATATAACCATAAAAAAATAGTAAATATATCGTGATTTAACACTAAATATTTACTATTTTATGGTGTTATTTCATATTAGGCCTCATGTCTTATTACTTTAAAACGGTAAAGCCTCATCCCTTCCTCCTTTGAAATACCTGCCTTGTCCATTGCTATTCTAACTTGTTCTTCTATGGTATCTACTCCATCTAAGTTTGGTAGTAATAGTCCTCTTTTGTGACCCTTTTCAACGATTACTCCATATTCATTTACATCCAATTCACACTTTGATTTAATTAGCTCAGGATCCATTAATATATCCACCTTAATATCTAAATCCATTAATTCTTTGGGTTCTACAGCATTAAACCTAGGGTCATGACCACTGGCGCTAATACTATTATTAATAATCTCTTGGATTATATCATCCTTAGTAGGAGAAATTGTTCCAATACATCCCCTTAATTCTCCATTTTTATGTATTGATACAAAGGTTCCTGCTTTTTGGGTTTTAGCCTTCTGAATAAATTCCTTTGTAAAGACTTCCTTTACCTCTTCAAATACTAATCTTCTTCCATATCTTGCATAGGCTTCTATAGCCATGCGTGCCAGCTTTATATAATCGTCCTCATCAGCAATTTTTTGTTGATAGTTTCCCATGATATAATCCCCGATCTTAGGTAATAAGGATGCTTCCTTCTGATCTTTATGCACCATAAAACAACCTGTAAGATATCCTACCCCAAAGGGTCCCTCATAGCTGAGCACTTTTGAGTCATATTTATAACCATCCAACAGACCAAAGCCTATTAAAAACGATCTCAATCCACATTGTGCAGCTTCTTCAACAAAATTATCATCCATGGTTATTAGTGGCAATGGATCCCTATCCCTAATGGCATTTTCCATCTTTTTATCAAATGAAGGTCCCGATGGATGAAAACTATATGGTCCCTCATCCTTTAAAGCATGGGAAAGGTCTCCACTACATACTAAAATTATGGAACGGTTTTCCTGCTTAATAATATCCTGTATTATTTTCCCTAAGGAATAGTTCTCTTCAAGGGGAGTAAAGCCTGGAGTGATATGTACTATGTCATAGTCTTTATAGTATTTATCAATAAAGTACATAGGAACCATAACGCCATTATCTAGTGTAGCTTCTACTCCATACCTATTTGCAAGTTTACCATCCAATAAAATTGAGACAAAGTCATTTTCCTCAAATAGATCAAAGATTGACTGGGATAGTCTTTTATTTACCTTCTTTTCAAATGTTATCTTTGGATATCCAAAGGTAGAAAAATCTCCCTTAAGAGTTTCCCCCTGTAGAATACAAGTACCATTACTGAAGCTATTGCCGTGGGGTGTTGTAAATATTATTGTATCCGGCTTAATATCTCTAACCAGTTGTCCTAAGCTTTCCATAGCTTCTATGGTCCTCTGGGCTTCTAACTCTTTTCCTCCCCCTATTTCCGGAATAATAATTGGGGGATGGGGCATAAATACAACCTTTAAATTTGACATGAAATCACCTCACATTTCCTAAATTTACCCTACTAAAATACTTTAAGGCATTATCTTGAATTCTTTTCATAACATTTATATCCGTAGGTAGTTCATTATACTTATACATGGGGAAATATCTTGAGATATGCAATATTAAATCTTGATTAATCTTAGCTAATCTCTTAAATAGCTCCTCCATTTTATGAATATCATCGCTTATTCCCGGAACGATCAACAAGGAAATTTCCACATGACATTTTGCTGATGCTATTTCTATAGTCCTTAGAATTCTATTTACCGTACTGCCCCCTAGTCTTTTATAAATATGGTCACTATAGGTTTTTAAATCTATATTCATAGCATCTAAATAATCTAGTATATTCAATAATGGGTCTTCTTCGATAAATCCATTGGTTACTATAACACTTTTTAAAGCATTTTTACGAGCTAATTTAGCTGTATCAAACATCATTTCATAAAATATTGTTGGCTCATTATAGGTATAGGCTATGGAAGGCAGTCCATGATCTAATGCTTTCTTTATTATCTCCTTTGGAGTCATCTCAATCGTATAGGGTTTTCCCATACTTATATCATGGTTCTGGCAAAATTGGCAATGCAAATTACATCCAAAACTTCCAATGGATAGTATCTCACTTCCAGGCATCCATCCCACTATAGGTTTTTTCTCAATAGGGTCTATATTTATGGCAGAAATTTTCCCATAGTTTATACTATATAGCTTACCCTCTATTACTTTTCGTACTCCGCAACGGCCTATCTGTCCATCCTTTAGCATGCAATGATGAGGGCAAAGATAACAATGTATATATCCATCTTTTTTTTCGTAATACATAGCCTCTTTCATATTTGCCACCACATCCTAATAAATTTATTTATCTAATTTCAATTTAGATAATGCATCAGCTAAGGCGGAATTAATCGGTGCCTTCGCCTCATTTTTTTGCTTTTTGATGTATTTTTGGGCTTCCTTCTTTGAAACCCCGCTTTTCTCTTTTTTCTTCCTCTCATTAAAGCTAGATAGTTTTTCTTTATAACCACATTTACAAGTAAAAATTTGACCTTCGCCTTGACCTCTGAGCTCTAGCTTCTTATGGCAATTAGGACATCTGGCATTGGTGATCTTTGCTATCCCCTTTCTATAACCACATTCCCTATCCTGACAAACAAGCATTTTACCCTTCTTACTTTTAACCTCTAACATAAACTTTCCGCATTCGGGACAGCGATTACCTGTAACATTATCGTGTTTAAATTTTTCTTCACTATTCTTTATTTCCTGTACAATATCCTTAGTATAACTTTTTATTTCTCCTATAAACGCATCCTTTTTTAGTCTTCCCTTTGATATTTTATCCAGCTTTTGTTCCCATTTGCCTGTTAGAGCAGGAGATTTTAAATCCTCTGGCACTAACTCTAGAAGCTGTTTGCCCTTTGAGGTAATAAATATGTCTTTCCCTCTTTTTTCAATTAGGAAGGTATTAAAGAGTTTTTCTATAATATCTGCTCTAGTAGCTACTGTACCTAACCCTCCTGCTTCATCAATGGTCTTAACTATTTGACTATTTTTATCCTCCATAAATTTTACTGGATGCTCCATAGCTGAAAGTAGTGTTCCTTCATTAAAGGGAGCTGGTGGCTTTGTCTCTCCAGTGGTTTGTTTAATGGAGGATATTTTTAAAATATCTCCTGCTTTTATATTTAACTCCTGTTTTTCATGTTCATTTTGTCTTGTTTCATCCTGATAGATTTCCTTCCAACCCAATGCTAATACCTTTTCATCCTTAGTGGTAAAGGTTTCCTCTCCTATTTTTCCCTTTATAATAATCTGCTCATATTCATAGGGAGGGTAAAGCACAGCATAAAATCTTTTAACCACTAAATCATATATTTTTCTTTCCCTATCAGAAAGGGCATCTAAAAATACTCTTTGTTCTGTGGGAATAATGGCATGGTGATCAGATACCTTACTATTATCCACAAAGGATTTATTTGCCCTTATAGATTTTTTCATTATTTTAACTGCCCATTTTGAATATTGCCCTACACTACTGGATTTAACCCTTTCTGCTAAAGTCCCTACTATATCATTTGTAAGATATCTTGAATCAGTCCTTGGATAGGTAAGTATCTTATGATTCTCATAAAGTCTTTGCATAGTGGATAGGGTTTCCTTGGCTGAAAAATCAAAGATTTTATTGGCATCTCTTTGTAACTCTGTTAGATCATATAATTGAGGTGCAAAGCTTTTTTTATGTTTTCTTTCAACTTCTATTACTTCTAAATCTTTATTTTTGAGTTTAGCTATTGTTTCTTCCACTAGACTTTTATTAAAAACATTTCCCCTTTGCCAATTAAACTTTAAACCTTTAGATTCAGCTGTAATACCAAAAAAAGTCTTTGGTACAAAGTTTTTTATTTCCTCTTGTCTTTTAGCTATAATTGCTAAAGTTGGGGTCTGTACCCTTCCGCAGGAAAGCTGTGCATTATATTTACAGGTTAGTGCGCGGGTAGCATTTATACCCACATACCAATCGGATTCCGCCCTTGCAACTGCTGAATGATATAGATTATCAAAGTCCTTTCCATCTCGGAGTCTATTAAACCCTTCTTTTATGGCTTTATCTGTAACTGAGGAAATCCAAAGCCTTTTTATGGGCTTTCTAATATTGGCCTTTTCAATAATCCATCTGCCTACCAATTCTCCTTCACGACCAGCGTCGGTAGCTAATACTATTTCACCTACATCTTTTCTATACATTAATTTTTTAACACTATTATATTGTTTGCCTGTTTGTTTGATAACATCTATTTTTAGTTGAGATGGTAATATAGGGAGAGTATCTAATGTCCAAGTCTTATACCTATCATCATAGCCCTCAGGCTCTAATAAAGTAACTAGATGCCCCAATGCCCATGTTACGATATATCTTTCTCCTTCCATATATCCATTTCCTTTTTGATTGCATTTTAATACCTTAGATATATCCCTACCTACTGAAGGCTTTTCTGCAAGTACCAAAGTCTTTTTCATAAAATCATTTCCTTTCGAGTTCAAAACTATATATTAGAGTTTCATATTCTTTAGTTTACACTTTACTATTATATATTACCAAGCTTATGCATTAGTTTCAAAAATTCTACATTCATAAGTTTAAAATTTTTACTTTAAAGACATACTAATTATAAATTATACAGGAAAGAGGTGTTTAGATGAATAATAATGAGATTGCTGAGAGATTAGATATTAGCGTAGAATATGTGAATCAAAGTCCATCTATACAAGATACCTATAGTGAAATTAAGAATAATCCTAATATGTCACAACAGGAAAAAGAAGACGCCTATGATGAAATGGCGGAAATTTTAAAGGATATGTTAGCAAAAAAATAAGTAAAGAAGAAAGGAGGTCATTTTCATTTAAATGATCTCCTCTATTATCATTAATCAAATATTGGTTGATGACATTTATTCTCTCTAGCCTTAAAACACATTTCAATTTGTTGTTCTGTAATTCTTGTGGGAGATAAAGGAGGTAAGCTTTCCATATTAAAAAACTTCACTTTCGAGGTTTCTATATTTTCCTCAAAACAACAGTCCACATAATCACATTCAATAAATATCTTATAAATACTATAGGGAGCAGGTAAAACATAATTTTTTTTTCTATCCAATATGGCAATCAACTTTTTAGGTACGATCTCTGCACCTGCTTCTTCCAAACATTCCCTAATAATATTTTCTTTTAAGGAATATTCTACATCTGCCCAGCCCCCAGGCAATGACCATTTCTCATCAATTTTTTCCTTTACTAATAAAATTTTATTATTATTAAAAACAGCAGCTCTTACATCTATTTTAGGAGTTTGATATCCAGTTTCAGAGGCAAATAGATCTCTAATCTTTTCATGCTCTAAATCTGTATAGGTATTTATTATATCAATGCTTATATTTCTTATTGCCTCAAATCTTTCAATATCATATTTATCTTTGGAATATTCTATTCCTGCTTGGGCTATTGCCTGTAGCTTCTTAGCATATTCTAACCATTTTGGTTCATAATTCATTTTGAACTCCCCTTGTTTTAAATTAGATTTGCTATTTAAATTACATGCATAAGCTGTGTTAAGTAATTTTTATATAATTATAAATTTTAGTAAATATTTTTATTCTGTAATAAAATTTGTTAAATCTTATATTTTCATTATAATGGATTCCTTGGTAAAATTAAACCATTAATTAAACATATGTCCATAAAACTTTATTTAATTTTATTTATATTATTATTCTATCCCTTTTATTTAATATTAATGATGGTATTATCCTCAAAATTACTATATTAATTATGCTTATATAGAATAAATTTATCTAAGTTATTTAATAATAGATTCTAAACAAAGTTCTAAATTTTAGAGTTAGGCATACCTTATATGCCTAACTCTTATTTGCAAAAAATTATAAAGTTCTTACCCAGAAATATTTAATCTCTAAGTCTTCATCTTCTACAGTATATTCAGCTTTATTATTTTTACTTATCCCCTTTTTATCAATAGCCATTTCTTCTTCTTTAAAATTCTCTTGTATTTCTTTATTTTCAGGTAAATCACTTTCTAATACTTCATCAACACTTACATCTTGTTCTTCAGTAAAATAAAATTTTGACATAAAAACCCTCCCTTTCTCCAATGTAAGACTTTTATTTATCCTCTTTCACTTATACTATATGACCTTTAAAATTTTTTGATAAACATAATTAAATTTTTTTAAACAGTAAAAGAGTAGACAATTGAATTTACATTAATAAACCTATAAAATAGAACCATAGATTGGAGGATACTTATGAATTCAACTAAGGCATTAAAGAAATACTTTGGATATGATAATTTCAAAACCGGACAACAAGAGTTAATTGATGGAATCTTAAAGGGTTATGATGTATTAGGAATTATGCCTACTAGTGGAGGAAAGTCATTATGTTATCAAATCCCTTCTATATTAATGGAGGGGACAACACTTGTTATTTCACCTTTAATATCATTAATGAAGGATCAAGTAGATACATTAAACGAGATTGGAATTCCTGCCACATACATAAATAGTACCTTGAACAACAATGAAATTAAAACAATATTGAATAATATCAAAAAGGGTAAATATAAATTAGTATATGTAGCACCCGAAAGACTAAAGTCCTATGATTTTTTAGATTTAGCAATGAGTATTAATATCCTCTTTGTTGCAATAGATGAAGCTCATTGTATAAGTCAATGGGGACATGATTTTAGACCTAGCTATAAAGAGATTCCAAGATTTATAAAAAACTTAGAAAATAGGCCTATAGTGGCTGCCTTTACTGCAACTGCTACAAAAGAAATTATAAAGGATATTAAGCTACTATTAAATTTACAGCAACCTAAAGAGATTATCACAAGTTTTGATCGCCCTAATTTGTATTTCCAAGTAGAAAGGGAAATAGATAAAAAAACCTTTTTAATGAATTATGTAAAGACCCATTCAGAGGAATCAGGAATAATTTATTGTTCTACTAGAAAAGAGGTCGAATCTATTAAGAACCTATTAATAACCAAGGGTTATCTCGCTAGTTCCTATCATGGTGGTATGAATAAAGGAGATAGGGAAAAAGCGCAAGAAACATTTATATATGACGAGTGTTCTATAATGGTGGCAACCAATGCCTTTGGTATGGGTATCGATAAACCAAATATTCGTTATGTTATACACTATAATATCCCCCAAAGTATGGAATCCTATTATCAAGAGGCAGGTAGAGCAGGTCGAGATGGAGAGAAGAGTGATTGTATTTTACTATTTTCTCCCCATGATGTAATTAAACAGAAGTTCTTGATACAGGAAAGCCAGCTAAATCCAGATAGATTAGCCATATCCTATAAAAACCTTCAATATCTAGTAGATTATTGCTATTCCCATGATTGTCTTAGACATAAAATTTTAAATTACTTTGGACAAAAAGAAACAGAAGATAATTGTGATAATTGTAGTAGTTGCCTTGATGATAAAAAGCTTAAGGATATAACTACCGAAGCCCAAAAAATTCTATCCTGTGTATATAGAATGAAACAACAATATGGTAGTACCTTAATTGCACAGGTTCTTAGGGGTTCTAAAAATAAAAAGTTGCTAAGATTAGGACTAAATAGAATTTCAACATACAATATTATGGAAAACTATACTGAAAAAGAAATTAGACTGATGATATCCATATTAGTATCCCAGGGCTATCTATCATTAACAGAAAGTAAATTTCCTGTAGTTAGATTTACACCCTCTTCTGCTACAATACTTAAGGGTAAAGAAAAGGTATATATGGCTATAGATACTACTGAAAGTATTAAATCTGATAAGTCAAAAATCTATGAAGACTTATTTGAAGACTTAAAAATACTTCGAAAAAACCTAGCATTAGAGAAAAAAGTACCACCATATATTATATTCACAGATGCTTCCCTAAGAGAGATGGCTACATATCTGCCTAATACTAAACAATTCTTTTTAAATATAAAGGGAGTAGGTCAGAAAAAGTACGAGAGTTATGGAAAAGTTTTTATATCCGTGATTAACGAGTTTATAGAGAAAACAAATGCATCTCCTATTGAGAATATGAGGCCAACAGCTTTTCCGTCAAAAAAGTCAATAAAGAATCCTTCTCATATGGAAAGTTATGAATTATATGTTCAAGGAAAAACTATTGAAGAAATTTCAGAACTTCGGGAAATAAAAAAAGACACAATTTTATCTCATCTATTAAAGTGTCATAAGGAGGGTAAAAAAATAAATTGGCATGATTATTTAGATAAAAAAAAGGAACAACTAATCCTTAAAGCTATTGATGAAGTAGGATCAGATTTCTTAAAACCTATAAAGAATATTCTACCTGAGGATATTTCTTACTATGATATTAAATTGGTTTTATGCAAGATAAATTTTACATAATATTAAAGCCTTTGCACTTATTTAATTTATTTTTATGAAGGGAAGTTTTAAAGTGAAAATAATAAAGTCACTAACAAAATTAAGTCTAGGTATCTCCTCCAGTATTAAAAGATTCCCAATTACTATTTTTTATTCAACCTCGGTAGCGATAATGATAATTATTATGACAGAATTAGGATCCACACTTAGTACAGAAATCGAAGAAATGTTAACAAGAATTACAATGACTCTTGCATTGGGAATACCACTTTCTCTTAGTTCTAGGGTTTACTTTGAAAGAAAGGAGGAAAAAAGCTCCTTTAAACTTATTGTTTATTACATATTTTCAGCTATAATACAGCTATTATTTTATTTGCTTTTATTAAGAGAATTAACAATGGTTACAATTACAAGATTTGTCGGTATAAATATAGTATTTTATCTATGCTTTATCTTCATTCCCTATATGCTTAATAAAAAGAATTTTGAATTATATGTAATAAACATATTTACTAGTTTTTTAATAACCTATGTTTATTCTGCTGTTCTTTATGCAGGCTTATCTGCAATCTTATTTGCAATAGATAACCTATTGGGTATAAAAATAAATAGTAATTTTTACTTTTACACCTTTCTTATAGTTGCACTTTTTTTTGCACCAGCATATTTCCTTGCATATGTTCCAAAAGAGAACAAAGTTTCCATGAAATTTGCCTATTCCAAAATCCTAAAAATACTTCTAACATATATTGTAATGCCACTTTTAACTATATATACTTTTATCTTATATTTATATTTTGGGAAAATAATAATTTCAATGGAATGGCCAATAGGGCTTGTTTCTCATCTTGTTCTTTGGTTTTCATTAATACTAACCCTTGTATTATTCTTTATTGCACCTATAAAAGATGATATTAAATGGACCTGTGCATTCTCTAAATGGGCACCAAGGATTATACTGCCAATACTAATAATGATGTTTATATCCATGGGAATTAGGATCAACGCCTATGGAATAACAGAAAATAGATATTATGTTTTTGTACTAGGGCTATGGATTTTTGGTACTATGATTTATCTTTCATTGGCAAAGGAAAGAAAAAATATTTTAATTCCTATTAGTCTATCTATAATTATATTGCTATCAATACTTGGACCTATAAGTAGTTATTCTATTTCTCGATATAGTCAAAGTAATAGATTGGAAAGTATTTTAATTAATAATAATTTGCTTAAGGATGGTAAAATTCAACCTTCTTCTGAAGATATCTCTATCGAAGATAGGCAATCCATAAGTAGCATATTAACCTATTTTGAAAATAACCATAACTTAAATAATTTAGATGTCCTACCAGAAGAATTTACAATGAATGATATGGAAGAAACCTTTGGTTTTTCCTACGAAAATCCCTATTATATAAATAATGATTATTTTTATTATGTAAGAGATATGGAATCAAATATATTGGATATAGCCGACTTTGATTATTTTATTGACACTAGAAATTTATATGGTCCTACCCAAGCTCAAAATGAGCTTTTCACCCTTTCAATTAATCATAATATCGTATCCATAGACTTTGGCAATAATAAGCTCTATGAAAAAGACCTTAGCGACTTTGTAACACAACTCCATGAAAAATATGGTTTTATACAGAAGGGTAATGAAGTTTCAGAAGCTGATTTGACCTTAGAAGATGAGAATGAAGATTATCGTTTTAAATTTATTATTAATAATATTGGCGGTCAAAAAGATGAATCAGGAACCATAAAAATTAATGACATCTATTTTTACTTACTTGTAAAGGAAAAAAATAATAATTAATTAACTTTAGGAAGCGGGGGGGCGGGTTTAGTTGGTGGGTTTTTGAGGAAGAGGAACCGCCCCCCGCGTGGGTTTTTGAAATATATACCAAAATTAATAT
>CAZHJK010000002.1:48686-183229 GCA_964533275.1 uncultured Eubacteriaceae bacterium
TTTATTTTAAATTAAAAAAAAAAATATTTTTTTAATTTTTGTACGCGGGGGGCGTTTTATTTTGTTCCTTTTTGAAACAATTACAACCGCCCCCGCGCTTCCTTTATTCAAATAGATCCCTAATTTCATCTTCAGTAAGTTTAGAAATCATTGTTTCTCCGGGCTTTACTATGGATTCTATCATTCTTTTCTTTTTTTCCTGAATATTAAATATTTTCTCTTCGATGGTTCCCTTTGTATATAGTTTAATTACATGCACTATATTTTCTTGTCCAATACGATGTGCTCTATCTGTCGCTTGATCTTCAACCGCTGGATTCCACCAGGGATCAAAATGTATTATAGTATCCGCTCCTGTAAGGTTAAGACCCGTACCTCCTGCCTTAAGCGATATTAAAAATATACTTCTTTCTCCCTTATTATATCTATTTACCATTTCACCTCTAAGCTTAGTTTCTGTACTGCCATCCAAATAAAAATATTCTATTGCCTGATGTTCTAAATAATTTTTAATTATCTTAAGCATACTGGTAAACTGAGAAAACAAGAGAATTCTATGTCCACCTTGAAGAGACTCTTCTAGTACCTCCTGTAAAAGCTCAAGCTTTCCACTTCCTCCATCGTAATTTTCTAAAAATAGGGCTGGATGACAACATATTTGTCTTAACCTTGTTAATCCTGCCAATATCTTTATATGGCTACTACCAAAGCCGTTTTCTTTTATTTGATTATCTATTTCTCCCTTAATTTTACTAAAATAACTTAAATATACCAATTTTTGTTCCTTTGTTAGTTCCACCATCATTTTGTTTTCAATCTTATCAGGGAGCTCCTTTAAAACCTCTTTTTTCATTCTTCTTAGTATAAAAGGGGCAATCTGCTTTTTTAATTGTTCTAAAGCCTCTTCGTTATCATCCTTCATAATAGTCTTTTCATAATTCTTTACAAACTTCCCATGGCTCAGCAAATAACCAGGCATTATAAAATCAAATATTGACCAAAGCTCTGTTAAAGAATTTTCAATAGGTGTACCAGTTAATGCAAAATAATTTTCAGCCTTTATTTTCTTTACTGATGATGCATTTTGAGAGACTGGATTTTTGATATGCTGAGCCTCATCCAGTATGCAGTATCTAAATATAATATCGTATAATTCTATATCCCTTCTGATTAAAGGATAGGAAGTTATAATAAGGTCATAATCTAACAGATTATCTATACTTTGCTGTCTTTCATCCTTAGTGCCTGATATTACTAATGTTTTTAAATCCGGTGCGAACTTAGTCACCTCTGCTAACCAATTATATACTAGCGAAGTTGGTGCTATTACCAATGAAGGTTTTAAGCCTTTTTCTATCTTTTCTGATGTCAACAGAGTTAAAACTTGAATAGTTTTTCCAAGACCCATATCATCTGCTAAAATCCCTCCCATTTTATAGTTAGAAAGAGTTTTTAACCATTTAAAACCCGTAACTTGATACTCCCTTAATACATTAGAAAATTTTTCAGGAACATCATAATCTATGTCTGAAGGTTCTTTTATATTTTGAATTAGTTGTTTAAAGGCTATATTTCTATTTATATTTTTTATTTTAGTTTCTTTAAGTACTTCATCCAAATATAATGCTCTATATTTTGGTATTTGAGTTTTATCCTTGCTAATATCTTCTGGAGTAATTCTTAAGTAATCCATTAAGTTAGAAAAACTGTCTAATTCCCCTAGACTTAGAGGTAAAAAGCCCCCCTTCTTAAGCCTATAGAATTTTTTCCTTTCCTGTAAGGCTCTAAAAACATCTGCAAGCTCTACTTTATCAATTTCTTCGATATTAAAGCTAAATTCTAATATATCTGTTTCATCATTCAATCTTATTTTTGCTGATAGTGAAGATTGGTTATATATTTTAATATTTTTAAAGGCATCAGAATAATATACCTCTGCTAATTGATTTAATTGGGGAATGATATCGACTATAAATTTATAGGTTTTTTCATCACCCTCTAGATATATATTTTCACTTGAAACCTTAAATTCTGCGTCTTCTATTAGAGATATTATTTGTCCTTCTTTTTCCATGTTCCTTACTAATATCCAATTATTATCTTGTTTATCATTATAATTATCTATAAAGGGATTTATAGAAATGTCTCCATATATATACTTTATTTCAGCAGTAATATTTTCACCCTTTTTATCTAAATAAATTTCTGATTTAAATTCTGGTTTATAAATTAACTCTTCTACTTTTTTATCTATACTGAGGTTGCCTATTTTAACAATAAAGGGAAGAACTTCACTTACAAATCTTTCGTTATAATCATTGTGTATAAATAGCGTATCCTCACTCCCTAAGCTATTAAAGAGTGGAATAAAATATTTTTGCTGTTCATTAGACACATTATAAATTTTGTTGTCAAAATAAAAATAAGATCCATCCTCCACTAAAGCAATAATGTCTTTATGTCCCTCTAATTTTAGTAGCATATTATTTTTATCCTTAATAAGTTTAAATCCTAAGGGTAGATCCTCCTCTACAATACTGATATCCTTATGGGTTACCCTATCGATTATGACATTGAACTCTTTCTTTCCCATAATCTTGAATAACCTTTTTAAAGAAGTTGGCGATAATAGCATATTTTTACCATTAAATATACTACTCTTGCCATATCCCCAGGATGACCTATATGCTTGTTCTTCATGTTCCACCTTTTCTACAATCATATCTATTAAAGGTTGATCTTCCTTCCTAAAGTAATGTATTTCTGGTAAAAATGTAAATGACTTACCAAATTGTAGAGGTTCATTTTTTTTCATACTATCTATAAATTTCTTTAGATTTTTTAATACATAGAGTTTTTCTTCTCCTATTTTAAAATTAACTTTGGAGTTATACTCGTTATATTCACTAGTAAATTCATAGTTTATTTCCAAGTTAATAGGAATAGGATTTTTTTTATGAGGAGTAATATAAGAGAAATAGTTTATTACACTTTTTATTCCTTCTCTTCTCTTATTTTCTACAAGCTTTGAAATAATTGACCTCTCATTCTTTAACTTTAGAAGCACCGCTACTATATGTTTACAATACCCAGGATATTTTAATTGAGCAGGACAAGTACAAGAAGCATCCTCAAAGTTTCCAGTATCATCAAAATATATTTTTATTCTATATCTAAAATTTCCTGATACTATGGCTACAAAACCATTAATATCTGGATTATACTCTATGGACCTAACTCTAGAACTATTGTAGTATTTTTTCCCTTTAAAGAATGTGTGGGTGCCACCACATAAATATATTATTTCGCTTTCAGTTAATTGAAACATTTACTCCACTCCAGTATATATAATTTGAAAAGTCGTAATAAATCAATAAATAATGCTTAATAATATATTATATCACAAAGTAGTAGTTAGAAAAATCGTCAAAAAATAAAGCGCAAAAATCTCACGCGCTTGTACAGTGTATACTCGGAAGCACGGGGACGGTTCTCTTGCTTCCTTTTGGAAGCAAGAGAACCGTCCCCGTGCTTCTTTTGATTTAATTTAAAGCTTTAATAACTAATTTATATGAATAATCCATAGCCTGTTTCATACTTATATTTTTATAAATATTTCTCATTGTCAAATAATTTCCAAAGACATACAAAGAACTTTTAATAACCATCCTTTGATAGTATCTGCTATCGACTTCTTTTATAATACCCTCTTTGACACCTAAAGCTAATAAATCGTCAATTTTATCATCTATTATAGAAACATGATTAAATACATAATGCTCACAGTTCTCATGTAATTGTTCAATATTAAAATCTGGTAATCTGCCTGCCGAAATAAGCATATTAAATGTAGAAAACTTGTTTAACAAGTTTTCTACAATAATATTTAACATTTCATAATATTTTTCTTTGAATCCATCTTTACTCTTAATTCTCTCTGTTAATAAGTCTATTTCATTTCTTATATTATAAAATATTGCCTTTGTCATAACCTCTTCTTTTGTCTTAAAATAATCATAAATAGTTCCTTTACCTACACCTGCAGCCTCAGCTATATCAGAAACCTTCACCCTATAAGGATTTGCTCCCTCTTTTATAAGACTAATCATTCCATTTAAAATAGCTGTTTCTTTTTCTGAATACTTAATTCCTGCCATCTTATTCAACTCCATTATTTTTACCTATTTTATTTCTATTTAAGATATCATACATAGCTGGTACTACGAGCAAGGTTAGTATGGTTGCATAAGCAAGTCCTCCTATTGCTACTATTGCTAGTGGTTGTAACATCTCAGCTCCCATACCAACACCAATGGATAATGTTGATAGTCCAAGTATGGTTGTTATTGCTGTCATTAATATAGGCCTTAGTCTAACTTTACCTGCTTCTATAAGGGCTTCTCTTTTTTCTAAACCTTCATTCCTAAGCTGATTGGTATAATCAATAAAAACTATTCCGTTATTAACTACAACACCACTTAATACAAGAAAACCAAGCATTGATATTATACTAATCTCATTACCTGTTATCATTAATGCCAGCAGACCCCCAGTAAAGGCAAGGGGTATGGTAAACATTACGATAAAGGGTGATAATAAAGATTGAAATTGTGCTACCATAATCAAGTAAATAAATACAATTGCTAAAGCTATCATATACATTAGATCCTTTAATGTGGTATTAATAGTCTCATTCTCACCTGATATTTCAACTTTGTAACCCTCAGGTGCATCATAGTTTTCAAGTTTCCCTTCGAAATCTCTACTTACTAAACCAATATTATAGTCACTAGCAATTTTTGCTGAAACAGAAACATATCTTTCTTGGGAATCTCTTCTAATAGAGGATAAACCTTGTGCTTCTTCCATCTTTGCAATGTCCCTGATTTTAATCTGTTTTTCTTCTTCGTCTTTTTGTGAAGTTATTTCAAGATCTTCTAAATCATTTTTTGTTATGCTTTTATTTTCACTATTGATAACAATAACAGGATATTCCTTATTGTCTACACTAATAGTTGTGGCAGTTTTACCTTCTGAAATTAGCTGACTCACCTGAGAATATACTTGGGCAACAGTTAATCCTTCTTTCATTGCTTCTTCCTTATCTACTACTAACCTTAACTCAATAGCATTTTCTTCGAAACCTGTTTTAACCTCAATAGTTCCTTCTGTATCCTCTAATATATCCGCTATATCATTGGATATTTCCCTCAATGTATCAATCTCGTTACCCTTTATGTTAACCTGTATCCCTTCTCCAGCTAAAGCACCCATGTCCATACTTGAGTTAACTATAACATTTGTGTCTAGATCTTCAGTAGAAGCAATTATTTGTTTTTCAATTTCATTATTTGTAATGGTTTTTTCTTCATCTAATAATACATATAGAGACATATTACCTGAACCGCCACCAAAGCCCATCATTCCGCCTCCACCTTCTGCACTGGAAAATGCTCCAATGGTTTCAATACCCTCAATATTAATAAGTCTATCCACTACTTTATCAGTCATATCGGTCTTTTCCTTAAAGGTGCTATCCTTATCCATTTCGATAGTGACAGACATTTCGGTTCCCTCCATTTCTGGTATAAAGGAGGTTCCCATTGAAAATGTTGAATATACGCTGATTCCTAGTAAAGCTATAACTATAATTACTACAACAAATTTATAGTTTAATGCCTTTTTAAGGATAATTTCATAGAAATTCACAATCCTATCAAATACTTTATGTTCCCTATCATCTATTTTCTTAAATACAGTAGATGATAATACAGGAACTAGTGTTAAAGCTACAATAAGACTAGCTATTAATGAGTAGGCTATGGTAAGACCCATGTCTGTAAATATCTGTCTGGATATTCCATCAGTAAATACCACAGGTAAAAATACAGCAGTGGTAGTTAATGTAGAAGCTAGTAAAGCCCCAGAAACCTGTTTAGCTCCCTCTATAGATGCTTGGAAGGATGATAAGCCATTATTTTTTAGTCTAAATATATTTTCTATAACTACTATGGAGTTATCAACCAACATACCAACCCCTAATGCCAATCCTCCTAGGGATATGATATTTATGGTAACACCAGTAAAATACATCATTGCAATAGCAAAAACTAAACTTATTGGTATTGATAGAGCTATAATAAGTGTTGGTTTAAAGCTCCTTAGGAATAATAAGAGTATTAACATTGCCAAAATTCCGCCATAAACCAAATTATCTAATACTGAATTAACTACTATATCAATATAAATACCTTGATCCATTAGATTAGTTATTGTAATATCCTGATTTTTTTCAGTAATATCATCGATTTTTTTACGGATGCTTTGACTTACCTCTGCAGTTGAATAATTACTTTGTTTTTGGAAGGTTAAGATTGCTGCATCCTTTCCATTAACCTTAGCATAGAGCTCTTTTGTATTATCTATGGTACTAATATCAGCGATATCACTAAGATATACCTTTCCTACACTATCAATTTCTGTATCAAATAATAAAAGTTTACCTATTTCTTCTTCACTAGTTATCTTATCTCCAACTTTTATTAAATACTCAACCTCATCACCAGAAATATAACCAGCAGGCATAGAAAAGTTTTGGGCAGTAAGAATTCCAGATATCATAGTATCTGTTATAACACCTTCTAAATCTGCTTTTTTAAAGGCTTCTTCTTTAGAACTTTCTAACTTTGCTATGTTCTTATTTATAGTATTTTGCCCTTCTTTTAATTCTGCCTTGGCTTTACCCATTTCTGTATCTAAAGTATCCTTGCCCTGCTTTAGTAGCTCTTCTTGTGTATTTACCTCATCCATTTTGGACGCTAGGGTGGTTTTTTGTGTCTCAATTTCATCTAAACCTTTATTTATTTGACTTAAACCAGCTTCTAATTTATTCTTTTCAACCTTTAATTCTGTAACTCCTTGCTCTATGGCACCCTGTAGTTCTTTCATTTGTTCTTCTGGTAAATAGTCTTTTAAATCTTCTAGCTCAAATTCTCCTTTTATAATCATGTCTATTGCGTAAATCATTGCTTCAGCTTGTTTCTTTTTTTCTATTAGATCTTCCTCTGCAGTATTTAATTGTGTTTGGGCAGCCTCCATTTCACTTTTTGCTAAGGCTATGGCTTTTTCACCTTCAGCTAGTTTCTCAATTTGCTTTTTCTCTTCTGTTTCTATTTGTTTTAAACCACTACTTATTTCTTTTTTTGCTTTTGATAACTCGTTCTCAGCTTTGGAAAGTTCACTATCAATATTATCTAGAATTTTTTTATTTAGATTATCTATTTTCTCTGAACTTATCTGAACCTCAATTTTCTCCTCAACTAGTCCCTCTCCAGTAACAGAAGCGACACCTTCTACACTTTCAAATTCAGGCAATATACTATCCCTTACCATTTTTGAAACCTCAGATGCGTTCAATCCTTTTATATCTATTGATGATACCATTATGGGCATCATATCTGGGTTCATTCTAATTATTGTAGGAGTTCCTACAGAATCATCCCAATTAGGCTTAATTAAATCCAGATTTCCATTTACCTCTATAATTGTGGAATCCATATTTGCATCGTTACTAAATTCTAGTATGACTACAGAAGAATTCTCATTAGATACTGAACTCACATTCACTATATTACTGGTGGTTGCTAAAAGTTGTTCCACAGGCTTTGTAACCACCATTTCAACCTCTTCAGGACTCGCCCCTGGATAAGGTGTCATTACCACTAAATAGGGTAAATCCAGACTAGGTAATAAGTCTGTTTTTAAATTCATAAAGGAAATGGTTCCAAGAATTAGTATTAATATTACAGCTACAAAAACTGTAAAGGGTTTTTTTACACTATATTTTGCTAACATCTATGAGCCTCCCCACTTTCTGACCGACTGGTCGGTCATAGCTAATAATATAGTATATTCTTTACAGTGTCAATATATTTAATTAACATAAAAATGCGTGCAAAATATACACGCATTTAAATAGTATAAATAAATTTTTGTATTATCTATCCTAAAAACATTGGAGGAATCTTACATGGATGAACTACAATATCTTGCCATACATCATTTTTTACATATGCTTCATTTTCTAGCCAGTTATCAAGGTCTTTTCTTGAGGAAAAATCTACGGTCATAATTGATCCAATCATATTTTCATTCTCATCTAATATAGCCGCAGCATATAGTAACTTTTTTTCTTTTCTCATAGCATCAGCATTATTAAGATGTTCTTCCCTAACTTCAAGACGCCTCTTAGGTGCATCTTGATCTTTACCGTCATAACCAATAACAACAAATTGCATAATCTTACACATCCTTTTTAATTTAATCAGTCTTATTATACTTATACTATTACATTCTATATGTAAAGAAAATATCCTTTTTTTTTATATATTGACATATAGATGTATACTTCATTATAATGATACTATATCTTCTAATTTACCTAGATTGGTTGTGTTATTAGTGAAAATAGCGATTATAGACGGTCAAGGTGGAGGTATCGGGAAAAGATTAATAGAGAAAATAAGGAAAACTAATTCCCAGTTTGAATTAATAGCTTTAGGAACGAATTCTTTAGCTACCTCAGGTATGATAAAATCTGGGGCTAACATGGGGGCTACTGGTGAAAATCCAATAGTAATAAACTCTGATAAAGTTGATGTTATTATGGGTCCTATGGCTATTGTAATTCCTAATTCTATTATGGGCGAAATAACACCTAAGGTTGCCTATTCCGTTGGAAATAGCGACGCTTTAAAAATACTTATACCTATTAATAAATGCAATGTTGAAATTGCAGGAACTAAAAATGAAAATATGAATGATTTATTAGATTATGCAGTAAACGAATTACTGTCATATTATAACACCATGAAGGGTTAACCCCTCATGGTGTTTATTTTTTAAAGGGGGTAAAACATTTGAATTCAAAAGCAAAACGAATTACACATTCAGCACTATTTTTAGCACTTGGAATGATAATTCCACAAATGTTCCATTTATTCGGGGGAACAGGTCCTATCTTTCTACCAATGCATATACCTGTTTTATTGGCAGGATTTTTCCTAGGAGGAAAATATGGAGCTATCATCGGTTTTTTAACTGTATTATTAAGTTCAACTATAACAGGTATGCCCCAGGTACCAATTCTATATTTTATGTTAGTTGAAGTTACAATTTATGGTCTTGTAGCTGGTTTATCCTATAAGAAATTTAAACTTAATGTCTATATTTCACTTATATTGGCTATGATAGTTGGAAGAATCGCATTAGCTATTTCTGCATATGGACTACAGCCATTACTTGGTATACAATTATCTCCAAAGCTCTATATACTAGGTGCATTGACAAATGGTATACCCGGTATAATCATACAATTGGTATTCATTCCTATAGTTGTATTCTCCATTGAAAGGGCAGGTTATAAATTTGATGAACCTTCAGCAAGCTAATAATTTATTAGAGGATCATAAAAGTTCATGCATTATCCTAAAAAACAATGAAATAGTATTTACTTCATCTAATATAGGTGTTAAACCTCTACTGCTATTTTTAAAGGAAAAAATTAATATAGGAGAATATGATCAACTTGTTTTAATTGATAAGATTATTGGGAAGGCAGCTTTATTATTAGCTGTAAAATGTAAAATACAAAGAATTTATACTCCAATCATAAGTTCCTTGGCATTAGACGCTGCTAAGCATTATAATGTTAAATGTCAAGCCAGCAAAATAGTACCCTATATTATAAATAGAGAAGGCAATGGTATGTGTCCAATAGAATCTTCTGTTGTAAATATTCTAGATTTAGATGAGGCATTGTTAAATATAGAATTAGCTATTAATAGATTAATGAACACATATAATTAAAAGCGTGTAATTAACACCCTAATAAAAAACCTTCATAACTGATTATCAGTCTGAAGGTTTTTATGGGTTTTAAATAAAAGCTTTTTTTAATTAGTCATTTATAAAAAGTTTTCTTGGGAACTTAGTTATAGTTTCACAACCGGTTTCTGTAATTCTAATGGTTTCAGTTATTGCTACACCATAACCTTCAAGCCATACCCCTGGCATAATATGGAATGTCATATTTGGTTTAAGGACAGTTTTTTCTCCGGGTTTAAAATAAGCTGTATCTTCTGCCCAAACTGGAGGATAGCTAAGACCCACTGTGTACCCCATTCTTGATTCTTTTTCAATGCCATGCTTATTGATACTAGATTGCCAAACTCTTTCAACCTCTTCGCAAGTTACTCCGGGCTTAATAAAGTCTAAAGCCTTGTTCAATCCTTCTATACATACCTCAGTTGTTTTCCTAACAACCTCAGGTGGTTCTCCAATGTAAATAGTCCTAGTTAAGGGTGCATGGTACCTCTTGTAACAACCTGCAAGTTCCATATAAACTAATTGATTATTTTTGTACTTCCCTTCTGTTGTCCAAGAGAAATGAGCAGCTGCTGTTCTATCCCCAGCTGGCATAACTGGTGGCAAGGAAGTGAAATCTCCACCAAAAACTCCTGGTCCCATAATTTGATCATGCATAACTCCTGCTGCAACATAGTTTTCCCTAACTCCTGGGCGTATCTTTTCTATAGCATTATACATAGTTTTTTCTACTGTTCTTGCAGCAATATTCATGTATTCTAATTCTTTAGTAGACTTAGGTCCTCTTACCCAGTTTACAAGTTTTGTTGCATCTGTAAAGTTTGCATTAGGAAGTGCATTTTGAAGTTTTACATGCCAATGTGCCGTAAAATAGTATGCATCCATTTCTAAACCAATTCTCTTGGTATCTAATTTCTTTTCTTTAATAAAATCTGAAACAAAATCCATAACATGCAATACTTTAGGTTCCCATAAGTACTTGTCTGGATAAGGAATTAAATTCTCCTTTTTCATCCAGCATGTTTGGTCTGCAGAATAGTGATCCTGTAATCTTACAATAATTACCGGTTCCTCAAGTTCATTTGCCACAATTACACATTGTGGTACATAGTAACTCATAGCATCATAGCCTGAAATATAGTTCATATTAGCCGGATCTGTTATCAAAAGTACCTCTACATTTTCTTCTTGCATACTTCTTTTTACACTTGTCAATCTGTTTTTGTATTCCGAAATTTCAAATGCAAGCATTTCAATCAATCCCTCCTTTTAAGTTTCCTCAATTCAATAACTGAAATCCTTTACATGTATTACCTTTATTGTATTTGTTAAATAATTAATTGTCAATAATGATAATGAAATAATTTCAATATTAAGATAAGCGTTCTATTATTTAGAATGTACTTTTCATGGAATTTAATTAACACCATCAACTAAAGCTGGTGGTGTTAATTCGTTTATACATTAATCCTTTTATGATATAATCTTTTAGTAAAGTCTTTATTTAAAACGGTAAATTCAAGGTGGTTATATTTATGAAAACAATAGATTGCTTAGGTGATATGTGTCCCCTTCCGATCTTAAAAATAAGAAGAGAAATGAAAAAAATGAAATCCGGTGAAGTGGTTAAGGCAGTTACTGATCATAGTTGTGTTTTGGAATCCATAATAAGTAATTTTAAAAAACATAAAATAACCCATGAGGAAGTAATCAACGGTGTTTGGGAAATTTTTATTGAAAAGTCCTAGCAAAGATTCTTATGGGCAATTTTCTTAAAGTACTCAATAAAATCTTTAAACCTTTTATTATCATTTAATTTTATATTATTAATTAAATACATTTCATATTCAATGGAAAATTCTTGTATATTTATTAATTTTAATTGTTTATTATACAAATCCTTTTTTATAGATGTATATGGTAAAAAGCCAATTCCATGTCCATTTAAAACCGATGATTTTACTGATTCTGCAGAATCACTATTAAATAGAATTTGCAAGTCATCAATCTTTGACCCCATTTCCTCCAGCTTTTCAGAAATAGTGTTAATTAAATGTGTTTTATTATTTAATAATATAAAGGGATAATCCTTTAATTCTTTAAATGAGATTTCATCAGGAATTTTAAAATTAGGTGAGGATACTAATACAAACTTATCCCTACCTATATTATGATATAAGAGGCTTTTATTTTTTGGTTTGCTATAGATAACTCCTAGATCACATATATTATTCATAACATTTTCCTCTATTAAGTCCGATTCGTTAGAATTTAATTCATAACTATATGAAGGATACTTATCCTTGATTATATATATAACACAGGGCAGTGAATAGGTGGCAATGGACCAACATGCTTCAATTTTAATATTTTGCATGCCTACTTCATCTGAGTATAGCTGCTCTATCATTGTATTATATGTTCTTATTATATTATCCGCATATTTAAACACAATCATTCCCTTATCGGTTAATTCAACACCCTTATTACTTCTTTCTAATAATTTATAGCCTAAATTATCCTCTAACTTTGAAATCTGTTGACTTAAAGCCGATTGAGATATATGATCGCTATTTGCTACTTTTGAAATGCTACCTGCAATAGCTACCTTATAGAAGTAATCCAAGTATTCTATATGCATTGCAAATCAGCTCCTTTTATTAAATATTTTTTATTATATCATAATCTTATAATAATCTCTAATAAACCAATTTATACTAAAACCATATTCCAATAAAAAATTTAGTTTCTATATATCTTTCTATGTTATAATTGTGATGAACTCTTAATAAATGACGGGGTGTTTATATGATTTCAGGTAAACCAAAGAGCCAAATATCCTTTGGTATTTTTACTTTAGTTTTAATTATAGCAATAGGTGTGTTTTTTTCTACTATATCAACAACTCTTAGTTTTTTTTGGGCAACAGGCATAGCCTTAGGGTTTATTCTCCAAAAATCAAGGTTTTGCTTTACTGCAGCCTTTAGAGATCCGTATTTAATCGGTGGTACATCTATAACTAAGGCAGTACTTATTGCCTTTGCTATTACTACTATTGGTTTTACTGCAATTAAATATGGTGCCTTTATAAATGGTCAAAATATTCCGGGTCAGAATTTCATAGCCCCCATAAGTATTGCAACCATAATAGGAGGCTTTATATTTGGTATTGGTATGGTTATTGCTGGAGGGTGTGCGACTGGGACTTTTATGAGAACAGGAGAAGGTTTCCAAATGCAAATGCTAGCCCTTGTATTTTTTATTATTGGTTCCCTCTGGGGAGAGCATGATCTGAAATGGTGGCAAAGTAATTTTACAACCTTTAGTGAGGGTATATTCCTTCCTGATATTTTAGGTTGGTTTGGTGCATTAACATTACAATTAATCTTTATTGCTTTTCTCTATGTTATGGCAGATAAATGGGAAACTAAAAAATTCGAGGATTTTTAACAAATATATAAATGCTTAGTACTTTTATTATTGGAGGTATAAAATTGAACTTAAATAATAATAAATATTACCTTTTATGGTTTAAAAACTCATGGACATATGTTACAGGTGCTGTACTACTATCCTTATTACAAATAATTACTTTAGCTGTAACTGGTGAACCATTAAAAATAACATCTGTCTTTATATATTGGGTTGCTTGGATATTTGAACTATTTGGTGTAGATGTATCCAGTTGGCAGATTTTCGCTTCAGAAAAAGCACAAGCTACTCTGCAGACTGGTTTTTTCACCAATCCAGTATCCGTAAGAAATCTCGGAATAATTGTAGGTGCATTATTGGCTTCCTTAATGGCATCACAATATAAGATAAGAAAAATTAAATCCTATAGGCAGGTACTTGCAGCCATTTTGGGGGGATTATTGATGGGATATGGCTCAAGGATCGCTTTAGGTTGTAATATCGGTGCGCTTTTCAGCGGCATAGCCTCTCTTTCATTATCGGGTTGGATCTTTGGAGTATTTATGTTCTTAGGGACAATCATAGGAAGCAAATTGATAGTAAGATTTCTTCTATAAATAAAAAAGAGTTCAAAGTTATATCTACTTTGAGCTCTTATTAAAAATAATTCTTATTCTTCAATCTGGCTATTTATAATGTCTAATATTTCTTCCTTAATATTAAAATACTCCTCGCTATGCATTTGATGATTGGGATTCTTAAATAATGTATGGGTAAATTCTACATTAAATTCCTTTAATATTTTTCCAGGTCGTTTTGACATTACTACAATTCTTGTCCCAAGGGATAAAGCTTCATCAATATCATGAGTAATTAATAAAATGGTACTATTATTTTCCTTCCATATATCACGAATTAATATTTGCATATTTGATTTAGTTAATGCATCCAATGCGCCTAATGGCTCATCCATAAGAATCACCTGGGGATAGTTAGCTAAAACTCTTGCTAAGGCAACTCTTTGTTTCATACCTCCTGATAGTTCAAAGGTTGCTTTACCGCCAAATCCAGTTAGTTTTACTTGTTCCAAAAAGTGATTTTTAATCTCTTCTATCTCATTAGCGGGAAGCCCTCTCATTTTAGGACCAAATTCTACATTCTCTTTTATACTCATCCATGGATATAAAGTAGGAGATTGAAAAACAACCCCTCTATGCCAATCTGGTCCCGTAATAGCTTCTCCCTGCATTGAACAACTTCCACCTGTAGGTTTAATATAACCAGCAATTATTTTTAATAGGGTGCTTTTCCCACAACCAGATGGTCCTAAAACACATAAAAATTCCCCTCGTCTTATCTGTAGATTTATGTTATCTAGTGCTAAGATCGAATTTCCCTTTGTTCCATATTCTAATTGTAGGTCTTCTATATCTATTAGGATTTCTTGCTTTTTTTCATTGGTCATTCCATTAAGCACCTTTCTAAAATTATTAACTATTCAGCGTGAATTTATTTCAAAGGAATTTATTAAATAATTTATTTAGGAGCAATTTCTAAGGACTTTTCTATATATACGGAACTAACAAAATCATCATAGTCATCTTGTGATGGAGAATTATCTATTGAACCTTGTTCCAGTAGAAAGTCGGAGGTATCCTTCATAATAGTTGCAAAGGCACCAGCTGATTCTTTTGTTCCAAAATAATCCTTACTTAATAATTGTTCTGGTGTAAGCCAGATTGAACCTTGCATCTGGGCAAGTGCATCTTCTTTGCTTATTTGAAGTTCTTCTGCTACAATAGATGCAGCCTTTTCTGGATCTTGTCTGTATATATCAGCTGCCTCTGTTAAACAGGCAATAAAAGTTGCTACTAAATCTGGATATTTGTTTGCAAATTCTTTTCTTACTACATCTACATTTGCTGTTACATAGCCCTTTTCAATCATATCCTCACTTGAAATAAGTATTTCTCCATCTTCTAAAAGTTTTCCAAGGGAGGGTTGCCAAGTATAAGCCGCTTGTATATCTCCTCTTTCCCAAGCCGCGACGATTTCCGCTGTCTGCATATCTAATAGTTGTACTTCATCTTGAATTCCAGCATCCCTAAGTGCATTTAATAATATATAGTGAGATGTAGAAGCAAAGGGTGTAGCAATCCTATGTCCCCTAAGATCTTCTATACTATTAATACCTGAACCATTTTTAACTGCCAGGGCTTCAATTTCCCCAAGTACTTCATGTATCCAAATCATTTCTACATTTAGTTCCCTTGATAATGCGATAATCGCATTGGTATTTCCCATGGTAGCAAAATCAATACTTCCTGATGCTAAAGCTTTATTAGCATCTACTCCTGAATCAAATACTATGAAATTAGTTTTAATACCCTTTTCACTAAAGTATTTATCAAATAATCCATCTGCCTTTGCTATAGTTTCTTCATTAGGAACTCGAAGAATACCAAAATTAATCTCCTTTGGTAGGTCTTGTTCTGTTTCTGTTTTATTATTTTGTGAATTACTAGCACAAGCTACAAGGGAGGTCAATAAAATACCAATTATCGTAATTAATAAAACTTTTTTATATGTTTTTTTCATATTCCACCTCCGTATTATACATGCCCTTTCCAATATACAATCTTCTTCTCTAAAAATCGTAATCCATAATCAATTAATATACCTGTGAAGCCCATTATTAATATACCCACTACTATAACATCACTTTTTAAGAAATTAGATGCATCCAAGACCATCCAGCCTATACCTGAAGTAGCAGCTATCATTTCAGCAGAAACTAATGTTGTATAGGATACACCAACTGCTGTTCTTATACCAGTAAAAATTTCAGGTAAGCATGCTGGTAATACTATTTTAAAAAATACACTTTTAGAGTCTGCACCTAATGATTTTGCACTTAATATATAATCTATATTAATTTTTGTAACAGCTGATACACATGCAATATATATTGGTGCAAAGCCTGCCAAATATAATAATACTATTTTTGATGTATTATCAATGCCAAACCACAATATAAGCAATGTATAATAAGCAAGTGGTGGCAGTGGACGATAAAATTCAACTATTGAATCTATAATTGCTCTAACCTTACTAGAATATCCGCTTAATAGTCCTAAAGGAATAGCAGTTATAATAGCAAGACCCAAAGCTCCAAATAATCTTTCAAAACTAGCTCCAAGATGTATTAATAAAGAAACTCCATTATATCCATCATTTAAAATCAACAGAAAAGTAGTCCAGACCTTATAGGGTGATGGCACTAAGGTTGTGGAAAATAACTCTAGTTTAGTCACTATATACCAACCACTTAAAATTACAAACCAAGTACCTATAGTTAGTATTGTACTTATTTTTATTTTATTATTATTTATCTTCAGAAGTTTCACCACCTTTTTATAAGATCCCTTTTCATATTATATATAATGATGAGATTTACTACAAGAATTTAAAGCCATCAAGTATATACCTGATGGCCATGTTTACTGATTAAATCAATCTCTACTCAAAATTATAATCTGTAACTATTTTTTCTCTTCCAGTCACTTGATCATTAAAGTATTCGTAGTTACAAATTCCTAAATAGGAGCCTGAAATATTAATTACATTTTTAAAACCCCTATGTTGTAATGCCATTAATGCATTATAACTTCTTTGACTAGAACGGCAATGTAAATATACTGGAACATCGGAAGGTATTTCATCAATTCTCTGTCTTAATTCACTTAGAGGTATATTTACAGAATTAATTAAATGACTTAATTCATACTCATCCTTTTCTCTTACATCTATTATAAAAGCATTGCTTTCTACTAATTCTCTAACCTTTGTTACTGGAACCTGTCTATAAGCTCCATTTAAAATGTTTAGTGCTACTAATGCTGCATGGTTTACAACATCCTTTGCAGTTCCGTGTAGTGGAGCATAGCATAATTCTAATTCTTTAAGATCTTCTAAGGTACCATCCATCATAATTAAGGTTGCGATAACATCTATTCTTTTATCAACATTTCCTTTACCAATTCCTTGGGCTCCTAAGACTCTTCCCGTAGGAACTTCATAAATAAGCTTAAAATGCATAGGATTTGCATTTGGCATTAGACCAACCTTATCTCCAGGTATAATATAGACAAAGTCATAGTTATAGCCTTCTTTTTGAGCTATTTTTTCATTAAGACCTGTGGAAGCAGCATTAATATTAAAAATCTCTACAACTGAAGATCCAATAACCCCAGTATTTCTATGACATTTACCATAGATATCATCTGCAGCAGCCCTTGCTTGTCTTTGCGCTGGTCCGGCAAGTGCTAACTTAGATTTTGAATGGGTTAATCTGTTAAATATTTCTATAGCATCACCTACAGCATGAATATGCTTGTCATTTGTTCTATAACTATGGTCTACTAAAATACCACCGGTTTCACCTATTTCTAGTCCTGCATCCCTTGCTAGTGAAGTCTCAGGTCTAACTCCGATTGCCATAATTACACCTTGAACTTCTACTTTTCTACCAGAAGCTAATTCTATAAAATCATCCCCGATTTTTTGTACACCATCATTTAGAATTAGATTAACTCCATTATCCATCATTTCTTTATGAAGAATTTGTGCCATATCATGATCAAAGGGAGCCATTATTTGGTTCATAGCTTCTACTAAAGTAACATTATAACCTGCTTTCTTTAGATTTCCAACTACTTCTACCCCAATAAAACCGCCGCCAATAACTGCAACATCTTTAATTCCTGGGCTCTTAATAAATTTATTTAATTTTTCAATATCTACTACATTCCTAACAATAAACACATGGGAATCCTGCGCCCCTTCAATATTAGGAACTATTGGATTTGCACCTGTAGATATTACTAATTCATCGTAATTTTCCTCGTAGGTTTCTCCAGTTACTAAATTTTTAACTGTAACTGACTTATCTTCTCTATTAATTTTAAGAACTTCATTATTAACTCTTGCATCTATATTATATTGGCTTAGGAACTTTTCTGGGCACATAAGAACCAAGTCTTCGCTTTCTTTTACCATTCCACTTAAATGAAAGGGTAGTGAACAATTTGAAAAAGATACATGAGGTCCTTTTTCAAACATTATAATATCTGCAAACTCATCTAATCTTCTAGCTCTAGCTGCAACGGAAGCTCCTCCAGCCACTCCTCCGATAATTAAGATTTTCTTACCCATTATTTTTCCTCCTTTTAAATTTATATAAATCCATATAGGTTATGCTACCTCTTTTTCATGTCTATCAGGTGGTACTGTATTAACCTTACCCGCAAAAAATTTCAGTGCAAATATTCCTCCTAATGCAAGGGCTATAAAATATACCCACCCTGACAATGAGAAATTTCCAATTCCAGAATACAATGCCCCAACATTACATCCACCAGCTAGTCTGGCACCAAATCCCATAAATAATCCACCTAGTACATAGTATAAAATGTCTTTTAACTTAAAATCTAAATCAAACTTAAATCTACCTGCTAAAAGGAAGGCTATAGTAGCACCTAAAATTATTCCTAAATTTCTTAAACCTACGGTATCATTAAGTAAACCATTATTTACTGTATTAACAGTAGTTGAGAAGGCAGGCGATGTAAACTCTACCCCAAAGAGTTGAAAAAATGCTACTCCCCAGTTTGTAAAAGCTGCAGTAATTCCCCAACTATGACCTGAGGTCAATTGGATAATTGCAAACATTATTGCTAATAAAATACCACCCTTTAGAAAACTCCATCTTTGAATAAATAATTTATGGTAGGTATTATAGCTAAATAAAGTAAACTTTTCTTGCTTTGGTAATGGCAATTCATCCTGTTCATAGATATTTTCTTCGTAAAAGCCTTCTTCTTTTCTAAATGCTTCATATTTTTTCACAAGTAAATATAATCCAAAAAGAAATAATAAAGAAAGAATTACAGCTCCAATATAACCCATAACATCAGGAAGATAAACACGGGTTCCTATTTTACCTATTGAAGAATTATCAATAAAATATTTTGCTTCGAGTCCAGGAAATGTACCTATTATATAAAAGATCAAAGCAATAGCTGCCCTCATGGCTCCTTCTCCTAAATCACTGAGAGTTCCTGATGCACATCCTCCAGCAATCATCATTCCAATTCCAAATATAAATCCTCCTAAAATAGTGGAAATATTTAAGAAGTGTACAGAAGTAATCCCAGGTATTGCTGCTCCGTTTGCTGCAGCATTCATATGGATTACAGCAGATGAAATAATAGAAATAGCAAACATAATAAGCAATGCCTTACTAAGACTTCCTTCACCCGTAATATAAATCCTTTTTATTCCTCCTGCAAAACCAAATCTAGAGCGTGTCAAAATATAACCTAGAGCTACTCCACTCAAAAGAAATACTATCAATTTGCCACCTAAATAAATACCCAAAGCTAAAATAAAAATTGAAATAATTAGAGCAATAATTGGTTGGGTTTTATTAACCTTTACTTTTGACGACATTTTATTGGCTCCTTTCATTAGAAGTTAAATGTTGAATATTGACTATATAGACTTAATGTTTATCTATATACTTTTATCCTTAATAATGATAGTAAAGGGCATGATTTGTTATAGTATCAAATCATGTCCTTTATTGTTTTAGATTAATCCTTAATCATTTACTACAGGAAGTTCAGCCTTAGCCCAGCCACCATTCATTCCACCAGACATTCCTAGGGCATCAAATCCTAATAAATGTAAAATAGCATTTGTTTGATCTGCAGTTTGACCTGAATAACATATAACTACAATGGTTTTATCCTTTGGTAAGCTGCCAAATCCTTCTTCCATACCTTTACCATAGGGAAGATTTATAGCTCCATCTATATGACCTTCTTCATAATCTTCTTCTCGCCTAATATCTAATAGAACTACACTTTCATCCTCTTCTTCTACAAAGGTATAAGTATCTTCTGCTGAGATTTTATGAATAGTATCTCCTTCATAAAATTTAGCAATTGCTTCTTTAATATCTTCAGCTATTTCAGTTGTTGCTTCTGGTAATTCATTAGCTTGGGTTTCAACAGCTTCTTCAAAACCTTCAACCTGTGATATTGCTCCATTCCATCCAGAAGTAATATTTATTGCTTCAAATCCTGCTACATTTAATAAGGCAATGGTTTGGGAAGCAGTTTGTCCGCTATAGCAGTATACTAATAATGGTTTATCATTAGGTATGTTTTCAAGATTATCACTAATATCTGTTCCATAGGGAATATTAACTGCACCTTTAATATGTCCTTCTTCATAATCCTCTGTTCTTCTAATATCTAATATATAACTATCAACATCTCCAGCTAAAACCTTTTCCACAAATTCTTCTGCACCCATCATATTACTGCTTGTCATGTTTGCAAAATAATTCATGGCTGCTGTTTCTAATTCATTATCATCAGATTCTTCATTTTCCACAACATTAGTTTCCTCATTTGCATCTGCAGGTTCTGTTGTTTCACCACTACAAGCCGTAAATGTAAAGGATACCACAAGCATTAAAACTAATAGTAACATTAAAATTCTTTTGTCCTTTAACATGATGTTACCCCCTTAAAATTATGTTAGTTATTTACTTAACAATTTCATTATAACAAAAATTTAACAAGATCTACCCTAAGAAAAGGTGATGCTATATTAGAGTTTTAGATAGTGTATTATATAATATTAAGATAAACTTTTTTATAATAGAAAATAATGTATAATAAAGTTACAATTAAAAAGGAGTAGAGTTTATGAAGTTTTTAACAAACAAATACAGATTTAAAGTTGAATATATTATTTATTATTATTTATTATTTTACTTTATTATAAATATAATTTTTTTAGTAGATTTCCCCTTTGTGCATTCTGATGAACCATGGCTAAGTGGACTATCTAGAGCTATGCTTGTAAATAAAGACTTATCTGTTACTGAGCCTTTCTTTGACGTTTACGAGAGAAACCCCCATGCAATAAAGACAATATTTCACATAATACAAATTATTTTTATTAAAACTTTTGGCTATAGTATATTTTCCTTCCGTCTAATTTCATTAATTTTTTCTGTTGGAAGTTTATATATTTTTAATCTATTATGTAAAACAATATTTAAATCAGATAAGGTTGCACTTATTTCAACCATACTTTTATCCTTTGATATACAATATATTTATGCATCACATTTTGCCCGCCAAGAAATAATTATAATGTTTTTTATGTTAGCATCCACTTATACTCTTTATTCTACAATCAATAATCATAATTACTATAGGGATCTATTGATAGGTATAATTATTGGTATTAGCATAGGAATTCACCCAAATAGCTTTTTAATTGCCTTAACAATAGGTGGCATATATCTATATATGTTTTATAAAAAAAAGCTAGGCTTAAAAAATTTACTCCTATTAATCCTTATAGTATCAATATTTGCCCTTATTTTTATTGGGGTAAGTTTACACATGGATGGGGATTTTTTAGAAAATTATAGAGAAAGTGGAAAACAATTTGGTGTAGATAAAAGTCCTTCTGAGAAACTACTAAAGTTTAGGGATTTTTATCAAAATATATATGACAGTAAAAGCGTTACCTATTATATTCCTAATATAAAATTTCAATTATTTTTATTCCCTATATTTTTTATTTTTTCCTTGTTAATTTATATAAAAGAGAGAAGGCATCAAGAGGATATAGAAATAAAGGGCATTAGTATTACTATTATTTTTATTAATCTTGGTATTATTATTATTGGTAGATATAATGTTACAAGTGTTATATTTATATTTCCCTTTATGTATATATTAGCAGTGTATACACTTTTCTATTTGGAAAAAAGAAAACAAATATATTTAATATTATCACTATTATTAATTACATTATTTAACACTACTATCAATAATGAAAAGACTTATTTTAATTCTTATCCTGAATATATAAGTGAACTATCAAAACATATAAATAAGGATGCAAAGGTTCTATCTAATCTAAATACAGAGTACTATTTCCAAAGTGGAAATCTACTTGACTATAGAAATTTACATCATATCCAGGATAAAGATATAGGCTTTGAACAATATATTACTTCAAAGAAAATAGAATACATTATCTATTATGATGAAATTGATTATATACATGAAAAAAACCCCATTTATAATGGGGTCTATGGAGATGTCTCTATTTTTTATGATGAAATGCAATCTTTTCTAAAGTCAGACTGTTATAGGGTACATAGTTTCAAAAATAGCACCTACGGTACAAATATTGTTCGCCTAATAGATGACAGGGATTGGTATATACATATTTATAAGGTAAAAAATTAGGATTAAGTTATTAGTTATCAGTAAACTAAATCTTAGATTCTTTGCTAAAGCTTAGAATGACTAAAAACATATTTTCCCTGGCACTTATAATAATTTAGTTATTTCATCTACCCTGTTTTCAGATATATCCTTATCTTGATTATCAATAATTTTATTTATAATTCCATCCTTCAATACAACAATTCTATCTGCTAAGGTAAGTGCTTCTCTAACATCATGGGTAACAAAAATTATTGTAGTGTTTGTTTTCTTCCAAATATCTAATAGGGTCATATGTAATTCTTTTTTTGTTTGTGCATCTAAGCTACCAAAGGGTTCATCCATTAATAAAACCTCTGGTGAAGTAACTAATGACCTAGCAATTGCCGTTCTTTGCTTCATTCCCCCTGATAATTGATTAGGGTAAAAGTCTTCAAATCCTTCAAGCTTAACCATTTTAATATACTTGGCTGATAGCTGGTTAATCTCCTTTTTAGAGAGTTTTTTGTGTGCAGCAGGAACCGTCCCCACTGCATTTTTCAAAGGAAATTCCACATTATCCTTAAGATTTTTCCATGTAAATAGCTGATCAAACTCTTGAAAAACCATAACACACTCTTTCATAGGCTTTATAACTTCATTACCTTTAAACTTAATACTGCCTGAATCTTTTTTTATAAATCCCCCAATAAGGTTTAAAAGGGTTGTCTTTCCTTCCCCTGAGGGACCCACAAAACAAACAAATTCTCCCTCTTGTATGGTCAGGTTTATATTATCTAAAATAACTCTTTGGTCATAGGTTTTTAAAAGATTTTCTATTTTAATAATACTACTCATTATGATATTCCCCATTTTTTAATTGTACTATTTTCAACTTTACCAAACACAAGATCCTCTATTAAAATTCCAATAATTATTATCACTATAAGCCCTGCGAAAAGACCTGGCGTATCCATAAATACTCTCTTATTAAATATATACCATCCTATCCCTCCGCTTCCTCCGGAAGCTCCAAATATCATCTCTGCACTAATAGCTGCTCTCCATGCTCTTGCCCAGCCTATTTTTAACCCTGCAATAATATATGGTAAGGATGCCGGTATATATATTTTAAATATAATCTTAAGTATATTAAACTCATAATTACGACCTATTTTTTTATAGACCTGGGGTATTGATTTAAAACCAGCTATCATATTAAGAATCATTGGCCATAAAACAGAATGAATTATAATAAAGACCACAGCCTTACTGCCTGTCCCGATCCAAAGAATGATTAGGGGTAAAAGGGCTATTCCTGGCAATGGGTGAAAAATTGAAACACAGGTATCAACAAAATTTTCAATTATTGGGTTTATTATTGAAAGTGATGACAAAATAACAGATAATATTACTGCTAAAATTAATCCCATGAGTATTAAACCTAAGGAAAATATCATCTGATTAATAATTTCACCACTTATAATAGATTGTACTAATGCCTTACCGATAAGCTCAAGGGAAGGAAATGCTAAAGGACTTATAGAAGAAAACTTTGCAATTGCTTCCCAGATAATCAAAATCAATATTATCCAAATAATTTTTAATCTATATTTTTTAAATACATTTTTACTCTTCATATTCAACATTATCCCACATAATTTCATTTATGTCCTTATAGGTCTTTGATATATAATCTGTCTTATACATAAAATCTGAGAACTTTTTAGTGCCCTTAACTACTGTACTATAACTAGTGTCTTCTGATGTTATATATTCTAGAATTTCCTCTTCAGATATATCATAATATTCTGTTAGAATACTAGCTGCTTCCTCTGGATTTTTATTTATAAACTCTATAGCTTCTGCCACAGCTTCATTTAAAGCTTGGTATAATTCAGGACTTTCATCATGGAAATTTTTTGTTGTAACACCAATAATAAAACTATAATCTCCTCCAAAGGCTTCCTTTCCTGTTAGAATTTGATTATAACCATCATTTTTTAGTTCAGATTCTAAATATGGAGTTGCGGTGAAGTGTGCATTTACTTCATTTCCAGAAAGTAATGCATTCATTCCATCTGGATGGGATAATGTAACCAAAAGGTTGTCCATTTTTTGAGGATCATCGAATTCTCTATCACAAGCCATGGAAAGAAGTATATGCTGTACACTGCCCGGCTGAGGTAGTGCAATCCGATGTTCACTTGTAATATCCTTTAGGGATGAAATATCCTCGGACGCAACTAAGCCTACAGGAACTGTGGATAATCCAGTAAAAATCTTCCAATCCATTCCCTTATCCCATCCAATATAAAATGGTGGAATAGCCATAAATCCAACATCTAATTTATCTGCTACCATTGCCTCTCTAATGGCTGCAGTATTTATCATTTGTTCCCACAGGACCTCTACTTCAGGTATTTCCTTTTCTAATAAGCCTTGGTGTCTCATAATCTGTATAGGAGCATATGCAATACCATATTGCTCAGCTATTCTTATTTCTTTAGTATCTTCACTACCCTGTGTTGTGCAGCCTTGGGTTATTAATAAAAGTAGTATAAACAAAATAATCATTAGTTTTTTCATTACTATCATCACCTTTACTCGTAATATTTAGATTGAATTGCTAAATTATTATTACTCTCATTTAATATTTTTAAATTATCAAAGGTATTGTTAATATTCCTATATAATTCTTCTCTTCCTGCACCCACTATAATTATATATCCTGCTCTAGCCGTAGCATTTTTAATTGTTTGAATTTCCATTCCTTTTGAAATATTATAACCCGCACTTATAACTCCTGGAAGTTTTAATAATGTTTTTATAGGGGTTATTTCCTTCACTTTTCCTGCATTGGCAAAAAATAATTGGACTGATAGATTTGATTTACTTTCTAAAGGAGAAGATTGTATATCTGATATTTTGCCTTGTCCTAAGGAATGGTCTATTACTAGATCTAGTATATCTATTCCTGTTAAGTAGGGTATAAAAATATCCTCATAGGCTCCCCCAATTCTACAGGCTATTTCATTGACAAGGATCCCATCTCTACCAACAAGTAATTGTACATATAGGGGTCCATTCTGAATTTTAAATGCCTTTGTAATATCATCATTGATCTTTTTGATTTCCTCATATTTATCAATGTGCTTTGTGGGAAAATCGTGGGCAAAGCAAATGCCTATATGCTTACCCCTTTGAAATATGCCTCTATCAGTTATAGTAAGTATGTAGGGTTTACCATCTATTACCCAGCTACTCACAGTTATTTCATCGCTTTCATAAAATTCTTCTAATAGTGCTTCTTCCTCTCTAGAATAACTTAGGGTATTTAATATATTATTTTCCACCTCTTTAGGAGTATTTAATTTAAAAACCCCTCTTTGCCCTTGGCTGTCTAAAGGTTTAAGAACTACTGGAAATTTCATTCCCTGGCAATCTCTTTTTTTAAAATCTTTATCTACAAACTTATATTTAACACTAGGTATATTGTACTTGGCAAAGGTATCCTTCATAATTTTTTTATTAGTAACAGCTTTTGCAGTAGGTACATCTAGAAAACTTGGTAAATTTAACTCAGAGGCAACCCTTGCTGCTGTATATATGGGCTGATCAGTTCCCAAGGTCATAATTCCATCTACTGAATATTTTTTAGCTGCCGCTATATTGCCTTCTACATCAAAGGTACTTACTACTTCATTGTATTTAGCATACTTTCTACCAGGAGCATCTTCAAAATAATCTATTAAGACAACCTCATGTCCTTTTTCCTTCGCCCTTTTAATAGCATTTATTTGATTATTTCCTCCTCCTAAAATTTGTAATCTCATTTATGCCCTCCTATTATGATTAATGTCACTTGCAGGATTTCTGCTTTGAACAGAGAATTTTCCTGCTATTTTATAATAATAAAATAAGTTCATAAAAAGTTTTAACAATTTTATCAAATTATAATTAGAATTCCCATATTTTCTATCCCTATGATTTACATAAACATTCCCAATATTTTTAGTAATCCTTAGAATAATAGCAGAAATATATACAAAGGGTGTATCATCCATTACTATCTCATCTAAAATTTTACGATTTATAATTCTATAGCTTCCCACCCTAATTTTTTTTGGTTTATCTAGACCCAATGTGAAAAATAAGTCCACAAGTTTAGAACCTAATTTTCTATAGAGTGGGTAATTCTCATTATTATAAACTCCATATACCACATCATATCCTTTATACATTTCATTAATCAATAATATTAAATCCTCTGGTTGATGCTCAAGATCATCATCCATAGTTACAATAAGATCTCCCTTAGCAATTCCCATCCCAATTTTAATAGCGGTCTGTTGACCAAGATTATCATTAAGTGAAATAACATTTATTACATTAAATCTTTCCTCTAATTCATTTAATTTTCTCAAGCTATCATCTTTAGAAAAATCATCTACCAAAATTATTTCATAATCTACATTAATTTTATCTAGGCTTTTAATAGTCCTGCATACAACCTCTTCAATTGAATAATAACTATTATATACAGGTATTACCACACTAACACTGGCATTATCCATGATATCCCTCCAAAACTTTACATAATCTTTCAATTACATAATCAATTTCCTCTTGCTTCATATCTGTATATAAGGGGAGTCTTAATAGGGTATTCCCTACTCTCTCTGTTATAGGCAAATCTAAAGGATTGTAACCTAAAGATGCTCCCATTGGAGAGCTATGCAGTGGAACAAAATGTATATATGCTTGAATATTATTTTCTTTTAAACTATCCATAATGTAATCTCTAGTTTTTTCATTATTTAATATTATATAAAAGTTATGATAATTAGATTTATAGTCCTTTGGTATGTTTGTCATAGAGGTTATAATCCCTGTATCTACAAACTTTTGTAGATGATATATATATGTTTTCACTAATTTTTCCCGTTTTAAAATTATCTCATCCATATCTAATAATTGAGAATAGAGCATTGCCATTAACACATCTGAAGGAGCATAGCTAGACCCTATATCTACCCAGGAATACTTATCAATTTCACCCTTTAGAAATCTATTCCGATTAGTTCCCTTTTGCCGAATAATCTCTGCTCTTTCTATTAACTTAGAATCTTTAATATTTATACTTAGGGCTCCACCTTCACCTGAAATATAATTTTTTGTGCTATGAAAGCTATAGCATCCTATATGACCCCATGTGCCCAGTGATTTATCCAAATATTTAGATCCAAGTGCTTGAGCAGCATCTTCTACAACATAGAGATTATGCTTTTCAGCCAGCTTCATAATCCCATCCATTTCACAACCTATACCACCATAATGAACTGGAATAATTGCCTTTGTACGATCATTTATATTTTTCTCTACTTCTTCAACATCTATGGACAAGCTATTTTCATAAATATCTACAAAAACCGGGACCCCACCATATAGCATTACAGCATTTGCTGTAGATGTAAAAGTATATGATGGCATTATTACCTCATCTCCCGGTTTAATATCTATAAGTAACATAGCTAATTCCAGTGAGTGAGTTCCAGAGGTGGTTGTAAATACCTTCGTATCCATCAGTCTCTTTTCCAACAGTGTAATCACTTTATTATTAAAATATCCATCACCGGAAATACTGCCCATTTTAAGTGCCTGTGTAATATATTCAATTTCATTACCTGTAAAATATATTTTATTAAAGGGAATTTTCATAGAAAAGGACTCCTTATTTATTGTTAATTATACTTAAATAATTATAACATAAACTATATTTTAAGGTAGTGTGATTATGAGATCTAAAGGAGAGTCGGATTTGTTTATAGAAACCAAAAGCTTGATATATCAACAAACTCCCTTTATAACACAATTAATAGTATAAGATTTTCTTAATCAACATTACAAAAAATGATAGTAAAACATCCTATATTATTAATTTTTTTGATAATTATTTAACATTATTATCAAAAATTGTCACTTAAAATAAGTGACATAAATACAATCCACACCTGTGGATTCACTACCGCCTTCATAAATTAGTAGCATCAAATCGAACAACAACTAATTCAGGCTGATTAAAAACCCTTATGGGAAAAATGCTATTCCCCAGTCCCCTACTTACTACCATAATAGTATTTCCCTCTTTATACATACCTTCAGTATACTTAGGGAAAAACCCTTGATCCGGAGCAACTAACCCACCAATAAAGGGTAGTCGAATTTGTCCACCATGGGCATGGCCTGAAAATACAAGATCTATTTTATTCTTTGCATATAAATCCATTAGTTCTGGTCTATGGGAAAGTAATATCTTAAATTCCTCCTGATTATTCTCAGCTAGCTTGCCTAGATGCTGTTCTACAGCATCCTCTTCTAAATAAAAAGAGGGGTCTGATATACCCATTAAGGTTATTTGGGAGGTAAACCCCTTTAATGTCAGAGCTTCATTTTCTAAAACATGAACCCCAGCTTTGGAAAGTTGGGCTGATATTTCAGGATAGTTCTCTAATCGGGCTTCATGATTTCCTGGTACATAGTAAATAGGGGCTATTTCAATTGCTCGACTTATAAATTCCATTGCAGTTTGAATATCTGTACGTCTGCTATCTACCAAATCCCCTGTAATTACAATAATATCATGTTGAATAGATGATATCTCCTCCAGTAATTTATCTTGCCCTTCCCCAAATTCATCATTGTGAAGATCTGAAATATGAAGGATTTTGTAGCCATGGAAATCCTCAGGAATCTTAGAATTTTTATAGTCCAACTTAGTCACTACGATATCATTGTTTTGCCCTATAGAAAATATACTTAAACCTATTACTAATAAAAATATTATAATAACAATTTTAAATTTAGTTTTCATAGTTTCCCCTTTTATCCTCATATTTAATGGATTACAAATCAATTTCAAGTAATATTGGTGTGTGATCTTGTCTTGGACCTGAATCAACTATTTCAGATTTAAGGACCTTATCTGCAATCCGATCACTCACCAGCCAATAGTCAATTCTCCAGCCTGAATTATTAATTTTACTTGTTTTAACACGTTGGGCCCACCAAGTGTAAATATCTTTAACATCACCGTGTATGTAGCGAAAGGTGTCTGTAAACCCTCTACCTAAAAGATTTGTAAAACCTTGACGTTCCTCATCTGTAAATCCAGCTGAACGACGATTGTTGTCAGGATGAGCCAAATCTATTTCCTTATGTGCTACATTGAAATCACCTGATGCAATTACATACTTTTCTTTATCCAAATCCGCTAGATAATCGGCATATTTTTCATCCCAGATTTGACGCTCTTCTAAACGTTTCAAACCATCCCCCGCATTAGGCGTATAGACCTGTGTTAAGTAAAAATTATCAAATTCTAATGTGATGATTCTACCCTCAGCATCCATGGTGCTTGGCGCACCAATTACTGGAAAACTAGGGCTTGGTTTTAAATGGTTCTTGTATAAAAACATGGTCCCTGCATAACTCTTGCGGGCAGGTTCTACTGAACTATTCCAAACAATTTCATAATCTGAAAACTTCTCCTTCAAGATTTCCATATGCTTTTTAGTAGGGCCATTACTTGTTAACTTAGTTTCCTGCAGGGCTATAATTTCTGGATTATGTTCTATAATCCTATCTAAGACCTTCCGGCTTAATAAAGCTCGTGCTGAATCACTTGTTAATGCTGCATTTAACGAATCAATATTCCATGAAATAAACCTCAATGTATTCCCTCCTTTTATAATGTACTTGAAATGATAAAACATAGGCAAAGTTTAGTTTACCTATGTTTATTTGTTTACATCTCCTCTTATATCACTCTAATTAATTTATACCCTAGTTTTTTGTATTCCCCCATATATTTTTAGGTTGAGTTTAAAATCTTGAGGGACAATTGAAACCGCAGGGACAGTCCCCTCGGTTCTCCATAATAACAAGTGACATCTAACTTAATATTTTATTTTTATATTATTTCCTAATTCGAACAACCTTACCTTTATTTACTTTTAATAATTCCGAAACTTTTACCTTTATCAATGAATTTGTTGTACCTCCACCTGTATATACATATTCTAGTTCTAATACCTTTGGGTCAACTAAAAAAATCGCTTCAAATCCGAAGGATGGAACTGCACCTATTGGAAAACCAGTGTTTTTTAAAACCTCTTCTTCATTAGCCATAATAGGTCGTTCTATCTTTAGTGCCTTGGCTACCCTCTTTGAGCTCGCTCTGTCCGTGCCCATAACGATAGCAACAATAAAATTACCCTCTGTATCAACCATACAGATGTTTTTTACAATCTCATTTGCTGTGCAATTTACAGCTACAGCAGCTTCCTCAACAGTATGACAAGATTCCTCAAATTCCAAATGCTCTGCCTCTAAGCCGGTTATGCGTATGTAATCCTTAATCTTTCTAATATAATCCACCTAGTTTCACTCCTTTTATAGCATTTAACATAATCGCTATTAATTGCCTATTTCCTCAGCATTTCTATATATTTCTTTAATTTCATCCTTGGAAAACATTGTAGATAAAATAAAGGCGATAACAATAATTCCTGGTATGGCTATAAAAAGTCTAGTTAGTGCAAATTTCAATCCCAGGGAAGACGCCTCAAAAAGAAACATGGGAATCTTAGTTGTTGACCATGCCCCTATAAATATTAGTATATTGCTAAACTTTACTCCTTTTTTCATTAATACAGCAGCTACAGGGAAGGCGCCATAAAGAGGACCGGCTGCAGCTGATCCAATGAATATAGCTATTAATATTCCTATTAAACCAGAATCCTCACCCATATATTTAACCATGGTTTCCCTGGGAACCCAAATGTCTAGAAGACCTAATAGTATAAAAATTGGTGGAATGACAAAAAGCATCTCTTTAAATGAGTAAGCAGTTATACTTAATGCTTCCATTCCCAGGGTTTTATTATAGAATGTCAAAATTACTAATACTATGGATACAATAATAAATAAACGATATCTTTTTATAATATTTTTCATAGACTAAATACCACTCCAATAATATAGGCAACTATAAAAGAATAAAAGAATGCCAAAAGGTTTCTATATATTGTAAATTTTTTACCAAAATATTTTATTTCAACAGGCATTGTAACAACCCCTACCATCATAAGTGTTGATATAAAAGCTCCAATTTGTATGTAACCTGCTCCACCCTCTAAAAGCATTGCCGCTGTTTGAAATGCTATAAAACCAGGGATTAATGTTATGGCTCCTACAATAGAAGAGAGCATAACACCAAACCAACCTGATTCTGAACCAATAATTTTCGAAATTATTTCAGGGTTTATGACAGCTAATAATATACTAACAAATAGTATAACAACTAAAAATTCTGGTAATATGTTTTCAAATGCTTTCCAAGCCTTTTTCAACGCCATTTTTGTCTTTTTTTTATCCTTGTAAAATGAAAGTAATAACAATACAATAGTAACAATATATAAAAATATATTATTCATATTCATCCTCTGCTTTCTTTATTATCCAATTTTGTATAATTTTATAATATTTAGAATCATATTTTAAATTTAACCACAACTATTTCTGACCTATTAAAAACTCTTATAGGCATAATGCTATTCCTAAACCCCTACTTACTACCATAGTTTATTATGGAGATCTGAAATATGAAGTCTTTTGTATCTATTGAAATCTTCAGGTATTTTAGGATTATTATAGGTCATAGTTGTTATCACTATATCATTATTTTGCCATATAAAAAATATATTTAAACCGATTTTAAAAAAAATATAATACCTTTTTTATATTGAGTTTTCATAATTACCCCTTTAATTTAATAAACTTTTTACAAAATCTTTCATCTAATTGTTCACATAAGTAGAAAAGGCGTCATTGAATTTACTTTAGAGAGATAAAATATCTTCATATACTTCTCCGCAAATGTCGCCCTATTTTATATAGGTAAACCTGATAAGGATAAAAAGGGCTCCATTAAGTCGTCGCTTTATGAAATATTTTATCCCGTTAGGCAGTCATACTGAATATAATGAAGGATCTTTACCCAAGATTCCTCGCTATGCTCGGATAAGCAGAAGACCAAAACCGTAACTTATGGTTTTTCGTCTATCGCTTAGGTTCTTCATCAATGACAATGCCCTAGAGCACAACATGGAATCCGACCCTTAATAATCTATAAATAAACTTACAAAGTGACGACTTGGCAGCTGATGGTCATAATACCCAATGAGTGGAAATGTAAATTCGTTAAGAAGCTTGGGTTGTTTGAGCGAAGCGAGTTCCCCAAGATTTAGAATTTACATTGGAATGAATTGCTGGTATTATCCATCAATGCCACCGGAGAAATGTGTAATTTTATTTATTACTCTATCCACCACGACGCCTTTTTCATCCTTTACGACATATAATAATATATTACTTAATATAATTTCAATTTCTTATTAACTTCAATTGGCATATATACCTTATTTTTTGTTAGCATTTAATATTTTTTCAAAAGCTTTTTGACGACTTCGCAATATACTCTCATGATTTTCTTCATCTTTTTTTAATTGTTCAAAAAATTTCTTAACATTTGGATCCTCTGTTTTTTCTGCTAGTGCCTGATAATGTTTTTGCGCTCTAATCTCATCCTCAATAGCTTCTAAAATACCATCTAGAATCTCTTGCATAAAATTCTCACCTCCCTGCTGATAATTTTATTTTTATTATAGTAATTTAGTATCTATTTTAGTTTTGCTACTATTAATGTTATATCATCATGTATTTTTCCCTCATTTAAAAAATCATTAAAGTCCTCCTGGATTTCCTTAATAATATCACTGGGTCTCAAATTATAAATCTCAATTAAAAGATTTTTTAGTCGAGGCTCATAAAATTGTTTATTAGACCTTTGATCAGGAAGCCCATCAGACATAAAAATTAAAGTCATACCAGGGGATAAATAAATTGATCTTTCCTCAAACTTTAAAAGTTCAGCTTCTATTGCTGTTGAGATTGGAAGACCTACATAATTAAGCTCTGTTATATTTTCATTATCTATAATCAGTATAGGTCTTTTATGAATTCCAGCATTACAATATGTTAATTCATTGGTTTTTAAATCGAAAACTCCTAAGAAAATACATACTAGATATTCATCTGGATATCCTTCTTTTATGTATTGTTCTATTAGAAAATTCATTATTTCTTTTGGAGATAGTAATTGCCCCGGTTCATACTTGAGTGTAAAAAAACTTCTAATGGTATCTTTAATAAAAATAGATAACATAGCACTATCTATTCCATGTCCTGAAACATCTGCTATGAAGCATACATATTGTTCAAAATAATCATTTAACAACCCATTATCTACTTTAAATACATCAAATAAATCTCCTCCCAATTTTTGAGCTGGAATATACATAGAATCAAAAGATATATTTTCTGTATTTGGAAGGCTCTTAGGTAGTGAACTTTTTTGAATCTTCGCGGCATTAGTAATTTCAAAATCTAGTTTTCTACATATTCTTTCATATTCAACATATTTTTTATTGCCATAAATATATATAAGATTATTCTTCTGAAAAACTTGAATATATAGTTCCATAAAATTGTGCTTACCATTAAACAAAAAACCCTCCCAGCTAGAAGGTTCTTTAGATGCATCTATAATTAAGGATTTCGCCCTATTTATGTGCTTGTCCACTACTATATCAAAAAAGTTTTTTTGCTTTAGTTCTAATTTTGAATAGCCTAAGTATGTTTGCATAGTCTTATTGGAGAAAACGATTTGTCCTTGTAAATTACATACTAATATATGGTAACCGATAGAATCTGCTATTGTTTCATGCATTCTTAATATGTCCATTTCTTCTGCCATATAATTTTCCTCCAATTACACTAAGCTTTCTTTTCATTGATTTATTTATATAGTCTAGTCTGATTATATCACAAATACTTCTTATATATTACACTCTTAAAGGCTTAGGATAATTACATAAATAATGCGTTATTAGGTAGCGAATGTAATAGTTCTTCGGCACTATTTTCTATGTTGTGAATTGTAAGAATCCATAGATAGCTTTTTAAAACCATATCCTTGTTCTTTCAATTCTGTAATAATTGTATTTACGGCATCTGGATGCTCTGTTTTATGTATTGAATCATGCATTAGTACAATAGAATTATCTTTTCCTTTTATTCCTTTTAAAACATTTTTCACTGAACTAGATGCTGAAGGGGTATCCTGTGCTGAATCATTGGAATCGACATTCCAATCGAAATATCTATAGCCACTACTTCTTATCAGTTTAAAGAGTTCCTTCATTGTAGTTCCTTTTAAATGTTTCTTGTATACAGTATTGGAAGTCCCCCCTTGGAATCTAAATAATCGTGTTTTTACTCCAGCAATTTCTTGAAGATATTTATCCAACTTGTCTACATTTTCTTTGAATTTTTCTTTAGAAGCATAGGTAATACTATAATCGTGAAAATAGCCATGATTCCCAATGGCATGTCCTTCTTCTACCATCCTTTTTATCATATGGGCATAAATAGACTCGTTCTGATTTTTTATGCTAATTCCATTTACAAAGAATGTAGCCTTCACATTGTGATTTTTTAAAACATCTAAAATTTCTCCTGTAACTTCTGAAGGACCATCATCAAAGGTTAAATATACAAATTTAGTAGGCTTTGGTTCAGGATTAGGTTCTGCTTCTTTATTTTCATCAGAAGAAGATAAATCTTTATTTGATTTAGGATCAGAATTGGAGTTAGACTGTTTATTAATTTTATTTTCTGATTTTTCTTCTTTATTAACTTCTTTTTCTATTTTTTCTTTTGTTTTATCTTTTAATCGAGATTCTTCACTATTTTCTTCCTTCTCTGCTTCTTGAACATCTTCTATGTTTGCAACTGCTTGGATGCTATCTTCTTCTAACCTAGTTTTTGTAGAACATCCTGGTGCTAGTAATATAGTAACAAAGATAAAAGATATCAAAAATGACTTTATGTATTTCCCCAACTTATACTTCCCCCTTTATCTTGTTGTTTAACTACCATCCCATCTGACCATCAGTGGCGATTTGGGCAGAACCCCTTCTACAGTATTTAAATAATTCTATATATTTCACATTTATCTATTTATGTGTCATTATTCTATAAAGGATTAATAAATCCCTTTAAAAATTTTAATTAGTAGATAAAAATGATTTCCTTATTAAATATTTAATTTATTAGCTAAAGTGCTCTTTGCCTCGTAGATTTTACTTGATTAAAAATTAATGCTACAATAATACTTCCTATGCAAAAAATAAAGGCTATCAATGTGAATACATCATTCAAAAACATAGTAATTATTCCTAAAGCAAAACAAATTATACCACCTATAAATTCAATTTTACCAACTCTTTTAGCAAAGGAATCATTTAATTTACCATTTTTCTTATCATTTTGAAAATTATTAATTAAATTATATTTCTCTTTAAACCAAATTGCATATCCAAAACCAATGAATACTAAACCAATCAAAATTAATATTATCCGCAAGACAAACATATAATTTCTCCACCTCCAAATATATTTACTTATTCATAACAGTTAGTTGTAAATTAATTTACAAATTATGAGTAATTCTATAGGTAATGTTCAATGTAAGTGTCACACTTTTTCAATATCAACCTTTACAAGTTAACTTCTACTTTCCACTATGTCTTCCCTTTTTCATAGAAAAAATTGCGACTAAAAATAGAGTGTTCTTAATCACAATTTTTCTATAATAATTTGCTCTATCAGGATTAAGGAATAAGTGACAGGAATACATTATAAATTACTTTTATACGATATCATCTTCCACTTCTTCATTAGCCTTTTTTTCGCTTAACTTTAGAAAAAACCCTTGAAAGGTCAAGCAGGAGAAAGATTTCCTTTTTCTCCCACTTTTCTTACCGACTTTATTTTAGTTCGACATCATTCCCCAGGAAATAATTAATTGATTATTCTACTGTAACAGATTTGGCTAAATTCCTTGGTTTATCTACATCGCATCCCCGTGCTACGGCTATATAATATGCTATTAATTGTAAAATTGGGATGATTGGTATTGAGGTTATATGATCATTTATTTTGGGAATATAGAATACCTCGTCTGCTACCTTTTCAACTTCCCTTTGATCCTCTTGTGCAATTGCTAAAACATAAGCCCCTCTTGCCTTAACTTCTTTAATGTTGCTTATCATCTTTTCATATAAGTCCTTTTGTGTTGCAAGTGCTACAACAAGACTTCCTTCCTCTATTAGAGCTATTGTACCATGCTTTAACTCTCCAGCTGCATATGCTTCTGAATGAACATAAGAGATTTCCTTAAGCTTTAAGGAACCCTCTAATGCAGTATAATAGTCAAGCCCTCTACCTATAAAGAAAACATTCTTTGCATTAAAATTATGATCTGCAAACCGTTGTATATCGTGTTTATTTTTCAATATTTCTTCTACCATATTAGGTGTTTCCTTTAATGCATCTCGAATTTCCCTAAAGAAATCTAAAGTTATTTTATCCAGTTCCAGGGCAATGTGTAGAGCAATCAAATACATACAATTCAATTGTGTGATATAGGCTTTGGTCGAAGCTACGGCTATTTCTGGCCCTGCCCAAGTGTATAAAACATCATCAGCTTCTCTTGACACAGAGCTCCCTACTACATTGGTTACTGCCATTATTCTGGCACCTTTTTTCTTAGCAAGACGCAGGGCTGCCATAGTATCTGCAGTTTCTCCCGATTGACTTACTACTATTATTAATGAATTCTCGTCCACTATGGGTAATTTATATCTGAATTCTGACGCTACTTCTGCTTCAACTGGTAATCTTGCAAATCTCTCAATTGCATATTTCCCTACCATTCCAGCATGATATGCAGTTCCACAAGCAACAATAAAAATTTTATTGATTTTATCTAATTCATCTTTAGTTAATTTTATTTTATCTAACTCTATTGTATCCTTATCTCCTATAACTCTTGATGTCATTGTATCTCGTAATGCCTTGGGCTGTTCTTCTATTTCCTTTATCATAAAGTGACGATAGCCGCCCTTTTCTGCATCAGCTATATCCCAATTTACATCAAATGCCTCTTTAGATATTGTGTTGCCTTTTTTATCTAAAATTTCAACCCTATTTTTTTGTAGTATTACTACTTCATCATCTTCCAGGAAATATACCTTTCTTGTATATTTTAAAATTGCAGGGATATCTGAGGCAATGAAGTTTTCTCCTTTACCAAGTCCAACAATTAATGGGCTGTCTTTTCTAACTCCTATTAATTTATCAGGCTCTTTAGTAGATATTACCCCTAAGGCATATGAGCCGTGTAGTCTTAATAAGGCTTGCTGGACTGTTTCCACTATATCTCCTGTATATAAATCATCTAATAAATGAGCAATTACCTCTGTGTCTGTTTCAGAATTAAATTCAAATCCCTTTTCTTCCAGTTCATCTTTAAGCTCTAGATAATTTTCTATTATACCGTTGTGTACTACCACAATATCTCCAGATGAATTACTATGGGGATGTGAATTTATATCTGATGGCGCACCATGGGTCGCCCAACGGGTATGCCCAATTCCTAATACTCCCTCTACTGGATTTTCTTTTAAATGCTCTTCTAATACAGATAATCGTCCTTTGTATTTTTTTATATCTGCTTTTCCGCCCTTATAAACAGCAATACCTGCCGAATCATAACCTCTATATTCTAATTTTTTTAATCCTTCTATCAATACATCTTCAGCTTTTTGTTCTCCTATATAACCAACAATTCCACACATAATTTAACTCCTTTCAATAGGTCCAGACAAGTTCGCCTACACCTACCTTAATTAGTCTTTCTATTTTTGACAATAAAAAACCTAAGGTAGCTAATTTTATTAAAAATTTCTACCTCATACTTATTTATTTGTTCCACTAAGCTCTTCTTTGTTCCTCTGATCACTCAAAGGGTTTGTAAGACCTTTAACGATGGTGGTCATCGCAGGGAATCCGCCGAATTTTCGATTAACCCTGACCCTCGTCAACTTAAATTGCCATATCCGATCCCAATCTAAGTTCTGGCGCTTTTAAATCTTACTTCGGAACCCACTTACTAGCTCCATTCCTTTTTTATAAGCATCACTCCTTTCAATATGAACAGTTTACCGCTAAAGAGGCATTATATAAGATGCGTCTTATGTCCATAATATGCAACTCAGAATTTTCTAACTTTAAAATATAGAAGCTGTTCATTTTATAGAACAACTTCACCTTACTATTATACTATTCTTATATAGTTAAATGGTACCTTATTTTAATCTTTCTTCTATAATTTCAGCTAAATCATTTGCTATCTTATCAAGTTCTTCTTGTTTCTCACCCTCAATCATTACTCTTACTAAAGGCTCAGTACCTGAGGGTCGTATTAGAACTCTACCTTTACCATGAAAATGCTCTTCTACTTTTTGAATTTCCCTTTGAATTACTTCATCCTTCATATAATCATTTTTCTTCTGATTGCTTACCTTTGCATTTACTAATACCTGTGGATATATATTCATTACCTTTGCTAATTCGTTTAATGATTTATTTTGATGAACAATTACACCTGCAAGTTGGAGTGCCGTTAATAGTCCATCACCGGTTGTATTATGATCTAAGAAAATAACATGCCCTGATTGCTCTCCTCCTAAGGAGTATCCATTTTGTAGCATATTCTCTAATACATATCTGTCACCGACTTTTGTTTTTTCTGTCCTGCAGCCATTTTCCTTCAATGCTATATCCAATCCCATATTGCTCATAACAGTTACTACTACAGTATTGTCCTTTAATTTTCCCTTATCCTTTAAATCCAACCCACATATTACCATAGTTTTGTCTCCATCAACTATTTCACCTTTATTATCTACAGCAATAAGTCGATCTGCATCTCCATCAAAGGCTACTCCAAAATCACATTTTCTCTCTACAACAATTTTTTGTAAATTTTCTGGATGGGTTGAACCACAGCTTAAATTTATATTAGTTCCATCGGGTTCATTATAAATAACCTCTACTTGAGCTCCTAATTCTTTAAATATTTTTGGCGCTACTGAATAAGCTGCTCCATTGGCACAATCCATAGCTATCTTTAATCCTTTAAAGTCTACATCTAATGTTTTCTTTAAAAACTCAATATACAACTCCTCAGCATTGTCTATTATTCTTCTTTTACCAATTTCATTTCCAGTAGGTAATACTATTTCCTCACAATTTCTAAATATAATATCTTCTATTTTATCTTCTATCTCATCTGGAAGTTTATAACCTTGGTGATTAAAGAATTTAATCCCATTAAACTCCACAGGATTATGGGAGGCTGATATTACAACACCCGCATCTGCATTAAAATATCTTGTTAAATATGCTATAGCAGGTGTAGGCATTACTTCTACACAGATAGCTTCTCCACCAACAGAGCATATACCAGCAATTAAAGCTGCCTCTAGCATATCTCCTGATATTCTTGTATCCTTACCCACTACTATCTTAGGTGCCTTATTACCTTTTTTAAGTATATATGCTCCGGCTTTTCCTAATTGATATGCCAAATTAGCAGTTAATTCTTCATTTGCGACTCCTCTAACTCCATCTGTTCCAAATAATCTTCCCATATCTTTATTCACCTCTCTACTTTATTTTGCTTTATTAATAGTATCATATACTTAATTTTCAATCAATATTATAAAAAGGTACCTCAATTAGAGATACCTTTTTACATTTTATGTTATTATCTTACTTCTTCAGCTCCTCGCTTTAGAGCTTCTTCATTTATTGGAATAAATTTTTCCTTTGAGGGACCAAGAACCTTTTTCAAGGATTCTATTATTGAATTTTTTGATACTATATTGGTTAATTCTATATAGGCTCCTAGCATAACCATATTGGCTATTTTTGCATTTCCTAACTCGTTTGCAATATCATTGGCAGGAATCTCATAAACCTTTACATCTTCTCTAGTTGATTTTTTATCTACTAATGAACTATTTATAAGAAGGATCCCATCCTTTATAACCTTATCTTCAAATTTATCTAATGAGGGTAGATTCATAATTATAGCAGTATTTGCCTCTGTTACAACCGGTGAACCTACGGGATCATCTGAAACTATTACATTACAATTTGCTGTCCCTCCACGCATTTCTGGTCCATAGGAAGGAAGCCATGAAACCTTTTTATCCTCTAGCATTCCTGAATAGGTTAAGAGCTGCCCCATAGACATAACTCCTTGTCCACCAAAGCCTGCAATAATGACTTGTTGTTCTGCCATTTATTCCACCTCCTTTGGACTTTTAAAATTACCTAATGGGTAATAAGGTATCATATTATCCCTTAACCAACTTAGGGATTCTACTGGTGTTAGTCCCCAGTTTGTTGGGCAGGTTGAAAGTACTTCTACCAATGAAAAACCATTTCCTTCTATTTGATTCTTAAATGCTTTTGTAATTGCCTTTTTAGCTTTTCTTATATTAGCTGGGTCATGAACCGAAACCCTTTCAATAAAAGTAGCACCTTCTATGGTTGATAACAATTCTGATATTCGTATTGGATATCCACAATGTCCTGCATCTCTACCATATGGAGCGGTTGTAGCTTTTTGTCCTACTAATGTAGTAGGTGCCATTTGACCACCGGTCATTCCGTATATGGCGTTATTTATAAATATAACTGTGATTTTTTCACCTCTTGCTGCTGCGTGTACAATTTCTGCTAATCCTATTGAAGCTAAATCCCCATCTCCTTGATAAGTAAATACCACATTTTTAGGATGTACTCTTTTTATTCCTGTAGCAACAGCCGGCGCTCTACCGTGGGCAGCTTCATGAGCATCACAATTAAAATATTCATAGGCAAAAACTGAACATCCAACAGGAGCAACAGCAATGGTATTATCTATAATATTTAATTCTTCTAGTACTTCCCCTACTAATCGATGGGCAATACCATGATTACAGCCTGGGCAATAGTGCATAGTACCTGGGGTAAGTCCCTTTGTTCTTTCAAATACTACTGCCATTATTTTACACCCCCTAATATCTCTTTAACTTCTTCTACAATAGCTGCTGGTTCTGGTACCATTCCTCCACATCTACCATAGAAGTATACTGGTTTTTTACCATTTACTCCTATCCTAACATCTTCTACCATTTGACCCATACTCATTTCAATAGTTAAAAATGCTTTAGCTGTATCCGCTGCTTTTTCATATGCTGCATAGGGGAATGGCCAGAGGGTGATAGGTCTAATCATACCTGCTTTTATTCCTTCCTTCTCCAACATTTTAATGGCATTTTTAGTAATTCTTGATGTTGTTCCATAGGCTGTCAATATTATTTCTGCATTCTCTGTATTAAAGCTTTCATATTTTACTTCATTTTTTGTAATTTCATCATATTTTTTTTGTAATCTTAAATTCATTTGTTCACAAGCTTCTGCCTCTATATATAATGAATTAATAATCCTTCTTTTCCCATTACTATCCTTTGTACCGGTTGTAGCCCAATCCTTAGGAAGTAAATTTCTCTTAGGAGGATCTCTGAATTCTACTGGTTCCATCATCTGCCCAATCATACCATCACCTAGAATCAAAACAGGATTTCTATATTGATCTGCAATGTCAAACCCCTCCATTACTAAGTCAACGGTCTCTTGAACAGAGTCAGGCGCTAATACCACTAGACGATAATCCCCATGACCTCCACCCTTAGTGGATTGGAAATAATCTGATTGAGAAGGTTGAATGCTTCCTAATCCTGGACCCCCCCTAACCATGTTTACTATTACACAAGGTAATTCTGCTCCTGCTATATAAGAAATTCCCTCTTGTTTTAAACTAATTCCGGGGCTAGAAGATCCGGTCATTGCCCTTGCTCCTGCTCCTGCTGCACCATATAACATATTAATAGCAGCTATTTCACTTTCTGCTTGTAAGAATACTCCTCCAATCTTAGGAAGTTCTCTTGACATATATTCAGGCATTTCACTTGAAGGTGTAATAGGATATCCAAAGAAATATCTGCACCCTGCCTTAATGGCTGCGGCTCCTATAGCCTCGTTCCCTTTCATTAATACTTTAGCCACACCAAATTCCCCCTCTTCTAAATTTTTTCTCTTTCTACTGTAATAACAACATCCGGACACATAACAGCGCAATTTGCACAGCCTATGCATTTATCCATCTCTACCACTGTGGCAGGATGATAGCCCTTGCTATTAATTCTTTTTTTATCCATTATTACTATATTCACTGGACAAACTGTAGTGCAAAGTTCACATCCTTTACATCTGTCTTCATCAAACTTCACTCTACCCTTTACCTTTGCCATTGAGCAACCCTCCTTATTAATGTTATCTAATTTTAATCTACAGCCATTCTGGTCTCATTTTAAGCTTAATAGGAAATATATCCCCTTTAATTTCCTTGGGCAAATCATTGACGACTTCTTCTAAAACAGAGGTAAATACTATGGGTAATTCAGTATATCTAGACACTTCTTCTACTAAGTGGTTCCCCCTTATAATATCCTCTTTAGAGGTTTCCCTTATCATATGAGTATTATTTATAAGCCCTGTAATAGAAATTCTACTGGCATCTTGTATCTCTTTAATGTATTGTAAGACATCCTTTGCATTTTGTGTGTTTGGTCGGTTTGCATTTACAACCATCCACATATCATAATTTCCTGCTTGAAAGTATTCATGATATCTACCTAGAACCCTAGCGCCACTTGGGTCTCCTCCAACATCTAGAATAACTTCTAATTTCTCATCTTGTAATATGCCATATATTTCTGGAGATAGTGCTGGCACATCTGCACTTGAATATCCTGAACTAGAAGAAACCAATCTTATGCCCTTTTCCTCAAGTTCAACCTTCTTTTCCCTAGAACGAAAATATGGATTTACAATATCCATATCTCCTATAACAATATTATTATGCTTTTCTGCTTTCTTAAAAGCGTAATTCATTGCAAACTCTGTCTTTCCACTACCGTAGTGTCCAGTGATAATATGGACTCGATGATTATTTCTCATAAAACTCATCCGTTCCTATTTATATTCTAACGCCTCTTCTTCTCCCCTTAACACTCTTAATCCGCCTTCTGCTAATGCAAACATTTCATCTTCCCCTGGATATATAATAATCTTACCCAAAAACTCTATAGATTCCTTAATCCATTGAATAAATTGTTTATCATAGGCTAGTCCCCCAGTTAAGACTATAGAATCCACCTTACCCTTTAATACTGTAGCAGCTGACCCAATTTCCTTTGAAACTTGATAAGCCATTGCCTTATATACTAATTCTGCTTCCTTATTGCCCTGCTCTATCATTTTTGAAACCTCTCGCCCATCATTTGTACCCAAATATGAAATAATCCCACCTTTACCAACATTTTTTTTCTCTATCTCCTGTTTGGTGAATTCACCTGAGTAACATAGATTAATTATATCTCTTACGGGCAAGGTTCCTGTTCTTTCAGGAGAAAATGGGCCATCTCCATTTAAGGCATTATTCACATCTATAATCCTTCCATCTTTATGTGCACCTATTGATATTCCTCCACCAAGATGGACAATAATCAAGTTAGCTTCATTATAATCCTTTTTCAATTCTTTTGCTGCTTTTCTTGCTACTGCCTTCTGATTTAATGCATGAAATATACTTACTCTTTCAATTCCTTTTAATCCAGAAACTCTAGCAATATCTTCTAGTTCATCAACCACTACTGGATCTACAATAAAGGACGGTATATTCAATTGCTTAGCAATCTCATGGGCTATAACTCCTCCTAAGTTTGAAGCATGTTGTCCCCTTGTGGATTTATTAAGATCCTCCAACATAGCATCATTTACGCTATAAGTCCCACCTGGAATTGGTTTTAATAAACCTCCCCTTCCAATTACAGCAGAGAGCTTGGTAATATTGATTCCTTTCTTATTCATTGCATCTAATATTAAATCTTTCCTGAAGGAAAATTGATCTATTATTTTATCATATGATGATATTTCCTCAGTGCTATGGCGCAACACTTCTTCAAAGACAGGTTTTTCATTATCATATATTGCAATCTTTGTAGAAGTAGAACCAGGATTTATTATTAATAAGCGAAAAACCTTCTGCAACATAAACCCTCCTTCAAAATATCTTGGGAGTTGGATTTCATCCACCCCCAAGATTTATTATACTTTATTTTCTATTTACTCTGATTTTTCCTAACTTTCCGATTCTCTCAATTCTTTCCTCAGCCATTCTATCTGCAGCTTTATATGTTGGAATATTATCTCTTTTTGCTATTTCAAAAACTTTTTTAACATTATCATAAATGCTTGCCGCTCTAGCCATTGCTCTATCTGCATTATATCCGATTATTTCTTCATAGCAATTCATTACCCCAGCACCATTTATAACAAAATCAGGTGCATAGATAATACCTTTTTCTTCTAACATCTCTCCATGTTTATCTTCTGCTAATTGATTGTTGGCAGAACCTGCTACAGCTTTACATTTCAATTGATCTATTGTGAAATCATTTATAATAGCTCCCATGGCACATGGTGCAAAAATATCACATTCAACTCCATAAATTTCATCTGGAGCAACCCCTACAGCTCCAAAATCCTGTACTGCTCTATCGATATTTTCCTTTCTAATATCAGTTACAATAAGTTTCGCTCCCGCTTCATGCAAATGCTTACACACAGTATACCCTACAGCACCCACACCTTGAACTGCTATTACCTTTTTATCTAAATCTTTACTCCCGAAGGCTTCCTCTGTGGCTGCTAATATACCTCTATACACACCAAAGGCAGTAACAGGAGAAGGATTTCCACTTTTGCCTTCTAGGCCTGCTACATAATCTGTTTCATCATTGATAATGGCCATATCCTTAGTGTTTGCGTTCATGTCTTCAGCAGTAATATAGCGACCTCCCAAACCTTCTACATATCGACCATATGCCCTAAATAATTCTTCACTTTTTATCTTTTGGGGATCCCCCATGATTACGCCTTTTCCTCCCCCTAGGTTTAATCCTGCAACTGCATTCTTGTAGGTCATGCCCCTTGATAATCTTATTACATCAATAAGGGCATCCTCTTCAGACTCATAATCCCAAATTCTTGTTCCACCTAAGGCTGGTCCTAGTGTAGTATCATGAATTCCAATAATTGACTTAAGACCCGAAACTGGATCATAACAAAAAACTATTTGCTCGTGACCATACTTCTCCATGTAATCAAAAATCTTCATTAATAAATCCCCCTTTTTTAATCTTTTATATTATTTTATTAAAGGCAATCATGACACCTAAAGCTAATGATTGTAATTTTGCTTCTCTACTATCCGACCTGGATGTCAAAACAATCGGTGCCTTTGCCCCTACAATAATACCAGCGTTTTTTGCCTTTGCAAAGAAAGACAAAGATTTATATAATATATTTCCTGCTTCTATATCTGGAACTAATAAAATTTCTGCATTTCCAGCTACTGGATGATCAATCTTTTTAATTATGGCAGCCTCTTTTGATATTGCATTATCCAATGCAAAGGGTCCACCTATTATACAATCTTTAATTTCTCCTCTTTGATTCATATTAACTAATTCTTCAGCATGAATTGTAGCTTCCATTTTTTTATTGACCTTTTCTACTGCACAAATAATACCAACCTTTGGCATCTTATTGTCTAGAGCTTGAGCCACTTCTACACAATTTTCAATTATTTTTGCCTTTTCTTCTAAAGTTGGTGCAATATTCATTGCCGCATCAGTTACATAGAATAATTGTTTATATCCTTCCACTTCAAATACAGCCACATGACTTAATATGCTATTTGCCCTTAGACCTATTTCTTTATCTAACACAGCCTTCATAATGATTGAGGTATCTAATAATCCCTTCATTACCACCTGTGCCTTACCAGAACTTACTAAGTATACTGCTTCCCTGGCAGCTTCTGTTGCATTTGCCTTGTCAATAACCATGAATTGAGATATATCCATTCCAATCTCATCTGCCACACTATTTATTTTTTTCTTATCCCCAATAAGATAAGCATCTATTATCCCTAATTTTTTTGCATCCCATATTGCTTCTAATACATGCTTATCCTCTGCAACAGCTACAGATACTTTCAATGGTCCTCTTTGCTTTGCAGTTTTTAAAATCCCTTCAAAATTTTTAATCATATTGTCACCTCTAGTTTTTTACCCAATTGTTCAATGGGCATTCCTCACCGTTCCCCTCTTGCAATTCCCATAGTTCAGTTAAGACTTATTCTTAATTCAACATCTATCCTATTATTTTGAAAATACTCTCCTCCCCTCTTAGAATATATATCTTACATTTAATTTATGCAAATTCCATGCCATAAATTGACATTTTATTAACAATACTGATACTGAGTTGTTTTGTAAGATTTTTAATGTAATCCTTTACAATAAAAAAGGAACCTTTAAAAAACGCTCCTTTTTTTACACTTTTGTGAATTATATTGCACGCAATATTTTGCAATCTACCAAAAAAATTGAATATTATTGCATGGTTTTATTGTAGTTGATATTTTTCTAACTTATAATACAAACTTCTAATGGAAATTTCTAATTCTTTAGCAGTTTTGGTCTTATTGTTCTTATTTTTATTTAGTAATTCTTTTATATAATTCTTTTCACTTTCTTCTAAAAAGCTTTTAAGAGATGTATTATCCCTATTCTGTGTTGACTTATTGGTATTATTTAATAGTTTATTATTAGTTAATAAGATTGGAAGGTGGTTAAAATTAATAACTTTTTCCCCTATTTTCATATTAATCATTGCCCTTCCAATTACATTTTCCAATTCTCTAATATTACCTGGCCAATTGTAATCCATTAAAGCCTGGATAGCATCTTCGGATATATCATTCACATTTCGGCCATATTCCTGGTTAAACTTACGAATAAGATGGGTGCATAGTAGATATATATCGCTACTTCTATCCTTTAGTTCAGATATATATATTGGGAAAACATTTAATCTATAATACAAATCCTTTCGGAAAGCTTTTTCTTCAACTGCCTTTTCTAAATCAATATTAGTCGCTGCTATGATACGAACATCAATATTTATAGGTTGATTCCCTCCAACTGGTATTACTTCTTTTTCCTGAAGAGCTCTTAAAATTTTTGCCTGGGTGTTTGGTGAGATTTCTCCTATTTCATCTAAAAAAATTGTACCCCCGTTTGCTTTCTCAAACAATCCCTTTTTGCCACCCTTACTTGCTCCGGTAAATGCTCCTTCAACATATCCGAATAGTTCACTATTCAATAGGCTTTCTTGTAGAGCTGCACAATTTACCCTAATAAATTGATTGTTCTTTCTATTGCTGGCATTATGAATAGCGTGGGCAAAAATCTCCTTCCCAGTTCCACTCTCTCCCCTTAATAATACTGTCACTGGTGTATCAGCAGCTTTTTTTGCTCTATCTATTGATTGAACTAATGAAGGATGTTCTCCTATAATATCATCAAAGGTATATTTTGCTTCTAGATTTCTTATTATTTGTTTTGCTTGTTCTAATTCCTTAGTTAAATTTCGCATATCAGTAATATCATGTATAACTCCTACACTACCTCTTAACTTACCCTTAATAAATACTGGAGCTATATCTACTATGACATGTCTTCCATTTGGACCTACCTTAAGAAATGCATTCTTAATAGGTCTTTGTGTTTCTAATACCTGCATATGTATACTTTCACCCTCAGCTATATCCACAGTTGCTGGTTTACCAATAACATCCTTTTCCGTCAATCCTGTCATTCTAGTGTAAGCAGGGTTTATATATACACCTAATCCTTTTTCATCTACTACTGATATAGCATCCTGTGTAGAATTAAGTATAGCCTCCAATAAATATCTTGCTTCTTGTAAAGATGTTATTTGGCGACTCATTTCTTTTATTTGAGTATTATCCTTAAATATTGCAAAAGCACCGATAATGTTTTTATTCTTATCATAAATAGGTTTTCTATCGGTAATAATTTTTGTATGTGTTAATTGTTGCTTTTGATTGAGCTCCTCTTGTCCTGTTTTTACAATTATTGGAAGACGAGTGTTTGGAATAATATCCTCTACAAATTTTCCCAGGGCATCCTGCATAGGTACATTTGCAAGTTTTTCAGCAGCCTTATTAAAGAGAATAATTCGTGCATTCTCATCTACTACAATGATAGCCTCTTGAATATTATTAGTAATTTGAGTAATATCCATCAAAATTCACCCTTTTAATGAGATTTTTCATCTTAACCCCCTAGGGACTGGCTTTAATTTTACTTACTCTAAGACTTCATCTGTTTTTTCTTGTATGTTAATTGTTACAATATTTGGCTCGATACCTTCTAATATAACACCCTCAGGTAAGTCTAATTTTAATTCAACTTCATGTTTTCCAACTTGTAAATCCGAGGCATCAATATACAAAGAAATATTTTCCTCACTAATCTCATCTATTTGATTTTTAATCCCCTTTAAGGTAATTAATATTGGTTCATCGACTATGTTTTCTTGAACAACTAACTCTTCCTTAAGATTAGTTATATTTATATTACTTGTTTCAAATGTTCTTTCAACATAGGGCTCAATAGTTATCTTTACCATTATGGCAGCCTCTCCATTAATAATTTCTACTCCTTCAGGTAGAAGCAGCTTAATCTTTTTTTCAAAGGACTTTGTCTGTCCTTCAACATTAATGCTCTCTGTTGAAATGTTATCAATAACATTTAGTTTTGCTGAAGCACCTCCGATTCTTATATCAGTAGGGTTAGTAACCACATTTGTAATTACATAATCTTCTGGTACATCTCCATTAATTTGTGTTTTAACAGGAACGCTCTTTGTTAGCCCGATTGGTATAGTAACATCTACATTTCTTGGTGAAATATTAACACCCTTAACTTCTTCTCCATTAATATCTACAGCCATTAATGGCAATTGCCTGCTGATTTCGCCAGTTGCATTGGTGATATCAATTACGGCAACTACTTCACTTACACTATTTAGTATAGTTTCTGCTCCTTCTATTGTAGCTTTAGTTGGATTGGAAACATAGGATAGTGATGCCATACCTTCAGCCGGATTACCTGTTATATTTATTTTTATATTTCTCTCCTGTGTTACTATTTGGTCTAGAACAATCTCAATAGCATCTGGATTTTTTCTGGTTATCTCTATATCATCGGGAATTCCATAGATGCTTACGGGTAAGTAGTGGGATCCCTTACTATTTAGTCTAGAAAGGTCTGCTTCCACCCTTATTGCATTTTTATTAATTTTATAAAGTTGATTCCTTCTACCATCGACTCTAATATTAATGGTATACTCTTGGGAATTGCTTATCACCAAGCCCTTTTCCTCAAGTGTCTCGATATTTGTTAATTCTACTGGAATATCATTAATATTATCGTAAGTTTCAGGATTTTGATCGTTAATCACATACATCCATAGTAATAAGGCTACTACAATGGATAATACCCACATGGTTTTATTGTTATTGAATAAATTATTCATTCTTATTCCTCCACTTTATCCAATTAAATTGCAAGTGATTTTGTTCCTTTTCCACCAACAAATTAATCAAAATCTGTTTAAGGGATTTTATATCTAAATATCTAGATAATTTACCGTTTAAAGCCATAGATATAATGCCTGTTTCTTCTGAAACAATAACTACAACTGCATCAGAGCTTTCTGTAATACCTAAACCTGCTCTGTGGCGTGTTCCAACTTGATTGCTGAGATTTTGATTTTCAGTAAGAGGAAGAAAACAGCCTGCAGCCATAATTCTATTATTACGGATAATCATTGCCCCGTCATGTAGTGGCGTATTAGGTATAAATGTATTTAAAAGGAGTTCTCCTGATACTAAGGAATCCATTTTAATACCTGTATCTATAACATCTCCTAATTTTGTTTCTCTTTCAAATACAATAAGGGCACCTGTCTTCTCTTGGGCAAGCATTTGAACAGCCTTTATTACTTCATCAATGGTCTTTGTAGGTTGATCCTCTTGTTTTCCAATAAAAACATTAGAAAAAAATCTACTACGGCCAAGATGTTCTAAGGCTCGTCTTAATTCAGGCTGGAATACTACTAAAAGAGCAATAACACCCACAGTCATGGTGTTTCTCAAAATCCAATTTATAGTATAAAGTCCTACCCACTCACTTATTTGGGTAGCTAATAAAATAAGTATAATTCCCCTTATAAGTTGGCCTGCTCTAGTTTCCTTAATAAGTCCTATAACCTTATAAAAAACATAAGCAACAATAGCAATATCAATAAAATCCCGTATTCTTATGTTATAAAATAATTCCTTTAGAAACTCAACAAATTGTTCCATTGTTGTTCCTCACCTTTTCCAATAATTAAATAAAGTTTATATAATTTTTTAAATGCATTATTGTGTATAAATTCAATATTTTTATCTCTACCTTAATTATACACTAGTTTATAGGGTTCTAAAACGATTTTTTATGGACTTTTCTGCAATATAAAAATTATCCACAGAATCGTGAATATTATATCATTTATTTAAAAATATATTAAATTAGAAAATTGCATAATTAAAATATCTCCAAAATAAAGACTTTTGATAACATATTATGCAATCATTTTATATTGTGTTATATCTTTAAAGTTTCGTAAAATAAAACAAAATATTATAGGCAACATAAACTAGAACTATAAAAATAAGGAAGCTCAAAAAATAACCTAGTATTATTCCAATTGATATTCTGGTCCTTTTTAATAATATCGGTATTATAATAATAAAAATATATATTAATATTAAAATGGGTATACTTATTTTTTCTGTAAGTATACCCTGTGCTATTAACATGATCATCCCTATAATTAATCCAAATTGAAAAAGTTGATTTTTCCTTATCATTACACAGCTCCTTATTATCCTTTTTATTATTTTATGCAGTATTTTTTATAAAAAGAATACTAAGGTAATAATGTTATTAACCCTGTATTTGTTCTAATAAGGTGGGATTTACTTTTTTAATTGATGTGGTTATGAGCTTATATAAAAAAGCACATACGAATATATTACTTATAGCAGTTGGTAATACTACACTAAAAAATAATACAGAAAAGGCGTCAGGCAAGCCCGCAAACACAGATGCACTGCCTAAAAATATACTACCACTTACTATAGTGCCTAGAAACCCAATTATTCCCATTTTTATTCCTTGGGGTAGGTTATTTCCGAGACTCATTAGTAAGAATACAACCATTGAAGTAATTGTTTTGTCAATTATATTAGGTAGTTGTCCTCCCGGAAACTTTGTAGTTAAAGCTGCTATTATACCTGCAGCAATACCGGCAACTAAAGATGTTTTAAAATCCTTGTTTATAGCTATTATTATAAATAATATTGCTGTCATGTAATCAAAAGTTACTGCACCCAATCCTGCTGGTGCTATTTGATGAAGTATAAAGCCAACTGACAATAAAATCCCACTAACAGTTAATTTTTTTACATCGTTTATCATTGATATTCCTCCATTTAATTTTATTATTTTGTAATAATTATAGAACCACCAATCTGATGTTCATGTCATTTGGCTTCACCTCCTTATATTTCTATTAAAAAATATTACTTCATTTGATATAACCCTATTTTTCTTTTTACCTTACTTAAGGTTTTATATGACATTCTTTGTGCCTTATCTGCCCCTTCTTTTATTAGATTATTAATATAGGTCTTTTCTGCAGAAAGTTCTTTAAATCTTTCCTGTATAGGCAATAATGTTTCAACTATGGCTTCTCCTACTGTATTTTTAAATTGACCATATCCAACACCTGCAAACTCATTTTCAATATCCTTCATGCTCTTTCCAGTAATGCTTGAGTATATTTCCATTAAATTGCTTATGCCTGCTTTATTTTTAGTATCATAACGCACTTCATTATCCGAATCAGTTATAGATCTTTTTATCTTCTTCATAATGCTTGAGGGTTCTTCTAATAGGGTAATATAGGCATTCTCATTTTCATCTGATTTGGACATTTTTTTATCTGGCTCCTGTAAACTCATAACCCTAGCACCGGCCTTTGGAAAATAGCCCTCTGGTACTACAAAGGTAGGACTATAGGAGTTATTAAATCTGATAGCGATATCCCTTGAAAGTTCAATATGCTGTTTTTGATCCTGCCCAACTGGTACCAAATCCGTTTGATATAGAAGTATATCTGCTGCCATTAATGATGGATAGGTATATAGTCCAGCATTAATATTGTCTGAATGTTTTGTTGACTTATCTTTAAATTGAGTCATTCTGTTTAATTCTCCCATATAGGTATAACAATTTAAAATCCAAGCTAGTTCTGCATGCGCCGGTACATGGGATTGTATAAATAGTAGTGCTTGTTCTGGATTTATACCACAGGCTATTAACTGAACAAAGGAATCGTATGTCCTTTTTCTAAGATCCTTTGGCTCCTGTCTTACAGTTAGTGCATGCATATCAACAATACAAAATATACAATTATGTTCATTTTGAAGCTTTGTCCAGTTTTTTAATGCTCCTAGGTAATTACCCAAGGTAAAATACCCTGATGGTTGAATTCCACTAAAGATTATCTTTTTATTTTCTTCCATTTTCATCACCTTTCTTTCATTAGTTATCAGTTATGCAAGTTCCTAGTTGCTTGTTGTAGGGAACTGTGTCCTCACAGTTCCGCCGTCCCTCAAAGGAATACCAATATCTAGCATCTAGCATCTAGTATCTAGTATCTAGCAACTAGCAACTAGTATCTAGTATCTAGCAACTAGTATCTAGTATCTATTAACTATTCCCAAAAATAACAAAAACCCTTCATCCCTATTAGGGACGAAAGGTTATCTTCCGCGTTGCCACCCAGATTAAGTATAATTATATACTTCTCTTTAAAAAGATACGGAGTAATTAACTCGATATCCTGTCCTTATAACATAGGACTAACGGCTCAGGCTAATTTAATTTTCGCCCTGCTTTTTGTGAACCCATTCAATACCCACTCGATGCCGAACTTCCACCTGTCTTCGACTCGCTAATATCAAGAAATGATATTTACTATTTTCACGCCTTAAATTTATTCTTATTAATTTTTCTTTTTTAATAATTATATTCATGATTATTAGATTTGTCAATAACTATCTTGTATATATTAATACTTATTAATAATTATATTTATTCTATAAAGAAATTTATAATTTTTTTATATATTTCTTCTAAGCTCATATAAGTAGTATCAATCATAAGTAATGGAAGTTTAGTTTTCCTAGTAAGTTCAATCAAATCCTTTTGTTGATTTATATAATGCTTTATTATTTCTTTTTCTGTTTTTCCATACCTTGATAAATACTTACGCCACGGTTCTCCCCTTCTATTAATTAATCTATCACTAAAAACTTTATCTTTCATAGTCAAAAGACAAACCTTAGATCCTAAGTTGTATAGCCGATTATCGATATCTTCTACATCTTCCCATCCAAGATAAGAGTAATATGAAACATGGGTGAGGTGAAATCTTTCTAAAATATAATAAAATTGTAGATGACTCCATCCTCTATTTAATAATTTAAGCTGATAATTTTCCAATGGTGAGATTATATCCTCCAAAAGCTTTATATTATTTGTTTTATCTAGCTTACCATCATTAAATTGTTTTTCTAAAACCCTTTGGGTTATTTCCTCGGAAAATATAAATTCAGAAGAACATTTCAGTTTTTGTCCAATATTATCCTGTCTTAATTTCTCTAGCAAGCTAGTTTTACCGGTTCCTGGTATACCTTCAATAATTAATCCCTTACATGTTTTCATCATTAGTCTAACTCCTAATCTATTTAGAAAATAATCATACTTACTCTATTTCCTATTATATATTATAGACTATTTGTTTAAGTTTAAAAAAATTATTATCACTATATTTTTTGATTGGCATTATATATTTGATATAATAATAATAGATGAAATTATTATCTTAATTTATGGGGGTGACTACATAATGCGACCTAACAACTTTTCAATTGGCGTGCTTGATTCTGGGGTTGGCGGTCTTACGGTTGTAAAAGAAATTCAAAAACAATTACCTAAAGAAAATATTGTATATTTTGGAGATAGTCATAATATGCCTTACGGAAATAAGGATCCTGAAGAAATTACTTCCTTAACAAAAAGAATTATATCATTTTTAGAAACCCAGGATGTTAAAGTAATACTATTAGCTTGTAATACTATTTCCTCACAAATAGAGGATCTTATACCCTTAACTGATATTCCTATCTTTGATATTATATATCCAGGTTGTTTAGCTGCTATTGAAAATGATCCAAGTGAAGGTGTTGGGCTGATAGCTACTGAGGCTACAGTAAAAGCTAATATCTATGGGGAAACTCTAAAATCTTTAAAACCTGAAATAGAATTTTTACCAAGGGGAAGTCGTGATCTTGCAAGAATTATTGAAAAAAATAATACAGATTCTCAACAATTAGAAGATATAATACGACAGGCAGTTGATCCTTTGTTAATCAAGGCACCAATAAAAAATTTAATACTTGGTTGCACTCACTATCCTATTGTATCTGCGGATATCTCTAAACTATACCCTAAACTAAATCTTATAAATCCTGCAGTTAAGCTAGTAGAGGTCGTAAATGGCTATTTGGAAAAGAATAATCTATCAGCTACCAATTCCAATCCAGAACTTAAGATTTTCACTTCCGGTCAAATGGACGACTTTCTTCCTTTTATTGATCAACTTGGCATTAAAAACTATGATTTAATAAAAAAAGTATTAGATTAGATTTATATTTATAATAGGCATAATTGAATCCGGGTGGGCAGAGTTTGTCCGCCCCTTTTCCCATATGGTATTTCTATACTAACTTTATATACTTATCTCGTTACACTTTCAACATAAGAATAGTAATTCATAATTCCAACATATATTGCCCAGGCAACTTGGTTTTGATATTTCTCATCGTTAAGTAATTTCTCTTCTTCTGGATTAGAGAGAAATCCACCCTCTACTAATATAGAAGGTATCCCATTTTCCTTGAGGATATAATAGCTATCTGTAGACTTTATTTGTCTATCATTTCCTCTATTTAATATAGTTCTTAATTCTTCCTGAATAAATTCGGCTAAAATCTCACTTTCTTTTTCTCCCTCAGGATAGAAGGTCTGTGCCCCATAGTATTTCGAAGAAGGAAAACTATTTAAATGAATACTTATAAATAAATCTCCATTGCTCTCCTGGATTAGCTTTCTCCTATTACGCAAATCCTCATTCTTTTTTTGCCTCAGGGTATTAGAATCCTCTGTAAATAAACCTTCATCTATACACCTGGTCAGAATAGCAACCCCTCCGCTTTCTTCAATAAAGTAGCGGAGTTTTTGTGAGATTTTTAGATTTAAGTCCTTTTCATGATCTCCTTGGGTTCCAGTCTTTCCCGGATCCACTCCTCCATGTCCTGCATCAATTATTATTACCTTATTAAAGTTAGGGTAGTTAAAGGTCGTTACCACTTTATAATAAAGTTGATGATAAAAGTTTATTAAAACCATTATGATTATTAGTAAAAGAAATAACTTTAGTAATGACTTCAACATTTTCAAAACATTCTCCCCTTTGCACTATACTCACTCTTTTACTATAAAGTTATTCAAGGAGTAAACTGCTTTATTACAATTAGAAGAATTATTCTTATAAAAAACAAAATAATACTAATGGGTCATTTCTTATGTAACTTTTATCTTTGTATTTCAATATTTTATTTTTAATAGCTAATATCCCATCCTCTCTCAAGGTATACTTCATGAAGAATAGTCTGAATATTGCTATTTGAAATTTGTCTTACAGTTTCTCTATAAAGTGTCTTTCCTTCCTCACGTTGAACACCCTTAACAAGGTTTAATAGAAAATTGTCAAATACCTGCTTATCTTTAGGTTGTGGTGGATTTTCTTCAAGCTCCTTCAATGCCTCTTTAACTTCAACTGATGTTAAATTACGCTGTGTATATTTTGCATTTTCTGCTGCTTCAATATAATTTTCAAAATATATATTTAAATAAAAGAGATCAGTAGATACATACTCTTCTCTATTTTGCAGAGCATTTCTCGCACCTTCCCAATTTTCAGTAGCAATATAATATCTGCTTAGATTGTAATAATAGCTGTCATCATGGTCTTCACTATCTTCTAAAACAGCTGAATAATAAAGCTCACTATTTTCTTTTATTTCATCTATTTCCATAAGTTCAATGATATTAATTAAAAGACTATTATCTCCAATAACATCGGTTAATCTTTCCCCTAGTTCTATTGCCCTTTTTATATTCTCCTCCCCATATTTCCAGCCTATTCCATAAATTTTTGTAAGATATCTTAAGGCATCTGTATTATCAGGTTCATCCTCAAGGATATTTTCATAATACTGGATTGCTTCAGGGTAGTCTTGGTTAAGAATTATTTTTTCACCTTCAGTTAGACTTCCTCCCACTTTAACACTTGGTATTTGGTCATAGTAGGTTCTTTGTGGAAGGCTGCTGGTTATTAAGTTTTTATTCTCATCATATGCATTTACAACTATTGGGTGTTCTACTCCGGGTAAAAACAGTCCAAGAACTGCCTCAGGACCAAGAAGCCCTTCTTCCCATCTGCTTATACCTGATATATTACTTTTAAGTAAATCTATATTAAAGGTAGCCGAAGTTTTAGTAAATTTAATTTGCCCATTCACATCAATTGTTGGAGACCGAAAAATGGCTCCATCTGAAATGGTTACAATCTCAACTGTATAGTAATCTGCACCATCCACTTCTTCCCAAGACACTGTAAATTCTTCTCCTGATATCTTCTTATCTGATTCAGGTATTTTTATACCCATTGTGTTTTTAAACTCAAAGTTGATTTCTCCATCATCTCCGTCAAGCTCAAAATAGGAATTGGTTGGGCGTTGAAGTACCTTATCTGCTAGAAGTGAGCCTTCTACACCAATTCCAATATTATATACCCCATCCTTAAGTCCAAGAGTTTCAAACTCTCCATTTTTATCGGTGATTCCAATATAACTTTCCCCTCCAACTCTAATACCTCCGTCTGCTGCCTGCACATATATCTCCACAAAGGGCATTGGTTCCCCTTCATAGCTTATAGTTCCTCTTATAACATTATCACCCTTGAAAACTTCCAATACATTATCAAACCAAAAGTTTCTATTATCATATCCATTGGAGCCAAAGTTATCTTTATCAAATTCCCAAAAATTGTTGCTTGTCATATTTTCATATATCTTTTTAGCTTCTTCATAATTCCCATCAAAAAGAGAGATTTCTGCTCTAAGTATATCAAGGTTCACATCAGCAAAGTCTGTTTTATCATACTTTGTAACTATCCTCCTTGCCCCATCTCTATCTCCATTTACATGAAAAAGAAATCCACTATAAATATCTGATGTATATTTTAGTTTCTCATCATTAACTTCCTGTCCAAAGGAAATCCAATTATTAAGCATATCGACATCTCCTGTTGCAATTGCCAAATCAAGGAGCAATTTATAGGAGTCAATATAATATTGTTTTTCACTTTCTTTATGAAAAGGCTCCTTCAAAATTCCTTGGAGAATTTCTTTCGATTTTTCCATATCCTCAGGGCTTGTGTTTCCTCCACCACCCCAACTGTTAAAGTAAATAGTGAATTTGCTATGGCTTTTAACAAGACTTTTTGCATAAAGGAAACTTCCCTTAATATCTGATGTAGTAGGATATGAAGCATATTTTTGGTAAAAAAAAGTCGCCTTATCTGATCCCTTATACTCCAGTGAATTTGCTATACCAAGGATTGCTGTAGGAATAATCCATACTAATGTAATAGTGAATACAAAAATAAGAAGTATTAATATCTTTATTTTAATTTTTATCTTCATTTTTGCTCACCTCATAACTTTCTCTTATGATTACCTGAGAGCCTCCAATGTCTATAATTCTTTCCTTTTGTGATTTAAATGCCTCTACAGGAATTATTGTTATAACAAATATGAATACAAGCCCAACAATTACTGGTGCTAATGGTATTTCTATCTCCCTATTTAAAAAATTATTTATCTTTTCTTTTATTGTTTTCTTCCTATTTTTAAAAATATTGTCCAAAGCTGCTTGAGATAAGGTCAGACCAAATGTTTCTTCTTCCATAATATTTTTAATCTCTTTGTCGAAATTATCTTTTCTATCCATTTAACTGACCTCCTTTCAAAAGACTTTCCTTTAAAATTCTTCTCCCTCTCGAGAGCTTACTTTTTATTGTTCCTTCCTTTTCATTTAATAAGTTTGAAATTTCTTTAATTGAAAGTTCCTCAAAGTAGAAAAGTACCAACACTTCCCTATAAAGCGAGTTTAAATGGTAAAGCTCTTTTCTTAACAAATCTCTATCGAAATTTTTTTCTACTTGATACTCCACTTCATTATTTCCAACCCACTCATCTTCAAGGATGAGGGTATCTTGTTTCTTTCTTAATCTATCTCTTGATAGGTTAAGCGCTATGGTATAAATCCAGGTATAGAGTCCTGACTTTTCCCTGAAGGTATCCATTTTTTGAAATATCCTTATAAATGTTTCCTGGACAACATCTTCTGCTTCCTCTCTGTCCTTAAGTATCAGGTAGCAGGTTCTTAAAAGTCTGTTCCCATATTCTGAAACTATCTTATTATAGGCATCTTCTTGTCCATTTTTTAAGTTTTTGACTAATAACTTCTCTGCCACCATCAACCCTCCCTACCATTAAGACGGTATAACACAAAATAGGTTGCAAACAAATTAAAGAAGTTCTATAAAGTATTATATCGTAAATTTCATATTAACTGTGTGCAATAATAAAACCAATATAAAAGATCTATGAATGCCAGCAATTCAGAGTAATAATAATAATAAATTAAATAGGGACGGTGACTTTTTCCTCCATATACTGGAAATTAAAGTCACCGTCCCTATAGTTTAAAAGCCAATATAAAAGCCCCATGAATGCGAGCATTCTAAAATAATACCTATATACTACGGATTATCTGCGAATCTATAAATACCTCAGCTCCCTCTGGTCGCTTCGGTCATTTATAGATTCCTATGAAATCCAAAAAAGCAAGAGAAAAGTAAGTAAACTTCCTTTTCTCTTGCTCCTTTGTCTTTCGCAGATAATCCTATCTTTTTGAAAATTGTGGGGATCTTCTGGCTCCTTTTAAGCCGTATTTCTTTCTTTCCTTCATTCTTGGGTCTCTTGTTAAGTAGCCAGCTTTCTTTAAAGCTCCTCTTAGTTCTTCGTCTGCTTTTATTAAAGCTCTAGCTATACCATGACGAATAGCTCCTGCTTGACCTGTATATCCGCCACCTTCTACCTTTACAATAACATCAAATCTGCCTTCTGTATTAGTTAAGGTTAATGGTTGTTTTGAAATAACCTTTAGGGTTTCTAACCCGAAAAATTCATCTAATTCTCTTCCATTAACAATGAATTTACCATCACCAGGTAATAGTCTTACCCTTGCTATTGAACTTTTTCTTCTACCGGTTCCTAAATATTGTACTTTAGCCAATGTGCTTCCTCCTTTCAACCTTTTTAAGATTATTCATTTATCTCTAGCACTTCTGGTTGTTGTGCTTCATGAGGATGCTCTGCTCCTCTATATACTTTTAATTTTTTAATCATTTGTCGTCCTAAACGATTGTGTGGAAGCATACCTCTAATTGCTTCATACACTACCTTTTCCGGTTTCTCTGCCATAAGTCTTCTATATGGAGTTTCCTTTAATCCACCTGGATATTGGGAGTGAGTTCTATACATTTTTTGATCTAACTTTTTACCTGTTAATACTATTTTTGATGCATTTAATATAATTACATGATCACCTGTATCCACATGTGGTGTATAAATAGGCTTATTCTTTCCTTTTAAAATCTTTGCAACTTCACTTGCTAGTCTACCTAACACTTTACCTTCTGCATCAACAATAAACCATTTTCTTTCTATCTCATTGGCTTTTGCCATGAATGTTTTCATCCTATTTCCCTCCTTGTAAACCAATATATTCAAATTATTTATTTCCTCTTATATAATAGACAGTCTTTGATCCGGGGCTAGTGGATCAAATTCTATACCATTCTTTATTTTAATACAACCAGCCTAGTGTGTCAATGTTTTATATATTTTAATAATATATTTCTTCTAGATATAATCCCTCTGCGGGGGCTGTTTTGCCTGCATATTTCCTATTTTTTGAATTAATAATTTTTGGAATATCATTAAAATGAAATCTGCCTTTGCCTACTTCTATTAGTGTACCCATTATTGTTCGAACCATTTTATATAAAAATCCATTACCTTCTATCTCTAATATAATCTTATCGTCCTTATGTATAAGCTTAGAGTTATAGATTGTTCTTTCTGATGTTTTAACAGCACTTCCTGCAACTCTAAAGGCTGAAAAATCATGGGTGCCAATAAAATATTCATTGGCTTTTTTCATTTCATCTATATTTAAATGCTGTGGGACATGCCATGCTCTTTTATATTCTAATGCAGACCCATAGCTATTATTAAGTATATGATAGGAATATTTTTTTCCTGTGGCATGGTATCGGCTGTGAAATTCAATGGGTCTTTCAAATGCTTTATTAACCCTAATATCCTTCGGTAGGAAATTATTTATTGCAAATGGTATTCTTTCAAGAGATATTTTACTATTTGTATAAAAGTTAGCACTTTGTCCCTTAGCATGTACTCCTTTATCAGTACGACTACACCCATTAACACTATTATTTTCTTTTGTAATTTTATTTATGGCTTCTTCAACTTTTTGCTGTACAGTAATAACATTTTTTTGCATTTGCCAGCCATGGTAATTGCTGCCATCGTACTCCAAAATAATTTGTATATTACGCACCTATTATCATCTCCATTAGATATGGATTGATTAATATTAGTACTATTACAATCGCCATTACACCATAGGCAAAAATATCCCTTGTTGCCATTTTTAATTCTTTCATTCTTGTTCTATTTTCTCCTCCACGATAGCATCTTGCTTCCATAGCAATTGCTAGTTCATCTGCTCTTCTAAAGGCACTTATAAACAATGGAACTAATAATGGTACCAGACTCTTGGCTCTTTGTAATATGTTTCCACTTTCAAAGTCTGCTCCCCTTGCCATTTGAGCCTTCATTATTCTGTCTGTTTCCTCCATTAGGGTAGGAATAAATCTTAGAGCAATTGTCATCATCATGGCTAACTCATGGGCATATTTTTTTGCAAAGGGAATATATTTTACTATAAATTCAATACCATCTGTAAGTGCAATAGGGGAGGTAGTTAAGGTTAATAATGATGTACCTACTACAAGAAAAATTAATCGCAATGCCATAAAACCAGCTAATCTTAAACCCTCTATCGTAATCTTTATAGGCCCATATCTAAATATCTCAATTCCTGGGGTTAGTAACATATTTATAATTACTGTAATTGCTATTATTATTGCTAGTGGCTTTAATCCCTTTAGTACAAAAGTTATCTTTACCTTGGATAGAAATATTGATAATAAAACAAAACTAAGTACATAAATATAACCGCTAAATTCTTTAACTAGAAAAAGGGAAATAATATATATAAATGTAATCAATATTTTAGTTCTTGGGTCTAATCGGTGTATTATTGAGTTTTTTGGAAAATATTGACCGATTGTTATATCCTTAAGCATTATCTCTTCTCCTTAACATTTTTAATATTTCTTCCTTGGCTTCTTCTAATGTATATATGTCATCCCTTACTTCAGAGTCTTTTTCCTTTAAACTTTTCATTAAATAGGCAACTTGTGGTGCTGCTAAACCAATTTCCTCTAGCATTTCCACTTCTTTAAAAACTTTCCTGGGTTCATCTGAAAGGACAATACTACCCTTGTGCATAACTATTATTCTATCTGCAAACCTGCTTATATCCTCCATGCTATGGGATACTAATATTATTGTATTATTAGTCTTTATATGGAATTTATTTATTTGATCTAATATTTCATCTCTACCCCTTGGATCTAAACCTGCTGTAGGTTCATCTAGAATCAAAACATCTGGTTTCATTGCTAACACTCCTGCAATTGCTACCCTTCTTCTTTGTCCTCCACTTAATTCAAAGGGGGATTGATCCTTTAATTTATCAAAATCCAGTCCTACCTGAGTCATAGACTCTTTTACTCTCAAGCCCACTTCAGAATCACTTAGTCCAAGATTTTGTGGTCCAAAGGCTATATCTTTAAATATTGTTTCTTCAAAAAGTTGATATTCTGGATATTGAAATACTAATCCGACTTTCTCTCTTACCTTTTTTAATTTAATCTCTTTTTTTGTAATATTTAATCCATCTAAAATTATACTCCCCGATGTTGGTTTCAATAATCCATTTAGATGTTGTATAAAGGTAGATTTTCCTGAACCAGTATGACCAATAAGTCCTATAAACTCGCCATTTCTGATTTCTGTAGATATTTCCTTTAGGGCTTGAAATTCAAAGGGGGTACCTTGTGAATATATATGGGATAATTTCTCTATTATTAAGGACATAACTTTTTCACCATCTCATCTACTGTTAAAATATTGCTTTCAATAGGAATACCTGCTTTGTTTAATTGAAATGCAACTTCTGTTACATGGGGTACATCTAAACCTATTTCTTTTAATTGTTCCACCTTGGAGAAGATATCTCTAGGCTTTCCTTCTAAAACCACTTCTCCTCCTTCCATAACAATAATACGGTCAGCATTCACTGCTTCATCCATAAAATGTGTTATGTGAACAATGGTTATACCCTCGTCTTTATTTAACCTCTTTATTGTTTCCATAACTTCTTTGCGTCCTGATGGGTCTAACATTGCTGTAGGTTCATCTAAGATAATACATTGGGGTCTCATGGCTATAATACCTGCTATAGCTATTCTTTGTTTTTGTCCACCTGATAGTAAATGTGGAGCATGTATCGAATACTCTTGCATATCTACCAGCCTTAACGCTTCATCTACTCTTTGTCGAATTTCTTCACTGGGAATCCCTAAATTTTCTGGTCCAAATGCTACATCCTCTTCTACAATGGTTGCAACAAGCTGATTATCTGGGTTTTGAAAAACCATACCTGCATTTTGTCTAATCTGCCATAGATTTTCTGAATTTATAGTATCTAGTCCATTTATTTCTACTTTACCCTTAGTGGGCAGTAAAATAGCATTTAAATGTTTTGCTAAGGTTGATTTACCTGAACCATTATGTCCAATAATTACTATAAATTCACCCTTATAAATATCTAAATTTACGCCCCTTAAGGCTCTTGTTATTTCGCCATCATTGCTTTTATATTCATATTCTAAATCTTTTATTTGAATCATTTTTTCCATATTTTTAATCCCTCTATCCTTGGCCATAATACTTTGTTGATTACTTAAAATGTATCTTTAAGAGATTCTATTATACTATTTAAATTATTTAATACAAAATTAGGGACTAAGCAACTTGCAATGAAATTGCAACACTTAATCCCAATTTTTCCCTTAAAAAGTTATAGGTAAGAAAATTGCATAATTGATTTTCTCAAACACAGCAATTTGTATAAAGATTATTGTATAGTAAATATATGTGTTTGAGAAAAATCTTATTTATGGAATTCCCTAAATTAATTCTAAAATTACCATTTCTGAAGCATCTCCACGACGAGGTCCTAATTTTAATATTCTAGTATAACCACCATTTCGCTCAGCGTATTTTGGGGCTATTTCATCGAATAATTTCTTTACTGTGTCTTCTTTGTAAATATATGCTAGGGCTTGTCGTTTAGCTTGTAAATCTCCTTTTTTGCCAAGGGTAATCATTTTTTCAGCTATGCTTCTTGTTTCTTTTGCTCTGGTTATTGTTGTTTCTATTTTACCGTTTTCTAAAAGGGAAGTAACTAAGTTTCGTAACATAGCTTTTCTTTGATCGGTGGGACGACCTAATTTTCTGTATCCAGCCAACTCTACCCCTCCTTTACTTCAATCTATTTAATCTTCACTTTCAAGTAAGCTTAATCCTAAGCTTGCTAACTTTTGTTGTACTTCTTCTAAGGATTTTTTCCCTAAATTTCTTACCTTCATCATATCTTCTTCTGTTTTTTCAGTTAATTCTTCTACAGTATTAATTGCAGCACGCTTTAGACAATTGTAGGACCTTACAGAAAGATCAAGTTCTTCTATAGTCATTTCTAACATTTTTTCCTTTTTGTCTTCTTCCTTCTCTACCATTATCTCTACATCTGTTACATGCTCTGTTAAATTAATAAATAGATTCAAATGTTCGTTTAATATTTTTGCACCTAATGAAGCAGCTTCATCAGGCTTTATACTTCCATTTGTCCATATTTCCAAAGTTAATTTGTCATAATCAGTTACCTGTCCAACTCTGGTATTTTCCACATGGTAATTTACCTTTGTAACAGGTGTAAAAATGGAATCTACGGGAATTATTCCAATAGGTTGACCTTGTTCTTTATTTTTTTCAGCACTAACATATCCCCTACCAGAAGCAATGGTAATTTCCATATTTAATTTTTCATTTTCGCTTAAGGTTGCGATGTGTAATTCAGGATTTAGGATCTCTACATCTGCATCTGCTATTATGTCCCCTGCAGTGATTTCTCCTTCTCCTTCTGCCTCAATTCTTACTACTTTAGTGTCATCATTATAGATTTTTGCTGATAACTTTTTCAGATTAAGAATGATTTCTGTAACATCTTCTGTTACACCAGGAATAGTTGAGAATTCATGTAGTACATTTTCTATCTTGACTGTTGTTACCGCAACTCCTGGAAGAGAAGACAGTAGAATTCTCCTTAGTGAATTACCTAAGGTAATCCCGTAGCCCCTCTCTAAAGGTTCCAATATAAACTTTCCATAGGTACCTTCATCATTCAATTCAACAAATTCAATCTTCGGTTTTTCTATTTCTATCATTAAAGACAACCCTCCTAACAACTTTTTTAATGTTTATCCTTTGAGGGCAACTGATTCTAACTTATTATTATTTAGAATATAATTCGACGATTAGATGATCTTCTATTGGAATATCGATATCTTCTCTTGTAGGTAGTGCTACTACCTTTCCAACTAGATTTTCTTTATCTACTTCTAACCATTGTGGTGCAATTCTGCTAGCAGTTGCTTCAATTACTTCTTTAAATTTCTCTGATTTTTTACTTCCTTCTCTAACAGTAATAACATCACCTACGCTAATTAAGTAGGAAGAAATATTTACCTTTTGTCCATTAACACTAAAATGTCCGTGAAGAACTAGTTGTCTTCCTTCTTTTCTTGAGGTAGCAAACCCTAATCTATAAACAACATTATCTAGTCTAGATTCAAGGATTTGTAGTAAATTATCCCCGGTAATTCCTTTTTTGTTTTCTGCCATTTCAAAATATTTTCTAAATTGTTTTTCTAATATACCATAAATTCTTTTAGCTTTTTGCTTTTCTCTAAGCTGAATTCCATACTCTGATGGTTTTTTTCTTCTTTGGCCGTGTTGACCTGGCGCATATTGTCTTCTAGCGATTGCACATTTATCTGTATAACATCTTTCACCCTTTAGATATAGCTTCATGCCCTCTCGGCGGCATAATCTGCAGGATGCATCTGTATATCTAGCCATTTATTTATTTACACCTCCTAATCTCTTAAACTCTTCTTCTTTTTGGTGGTCTGCATCCATTATGTGGAATTGGAGTTACATCCTTTATTGAACTGATTTCTAAACCTGCAGCTTGTAAAGATCTTATAGCTGCTTCCCGTCCAGAACCAGGACCCTTTACAAATACTTCAATGAATTTAAGCCCATGTTCCATTGCTGCATTAGCTGCAGTTTCTGCTGCTATTTGCGCTGCATATGGTGTGTTTTTTCTAGAACCTCTAAATCCTAATCCGCCTGCACTTGCCCAAGATATTGCATTACCAGCCACATCTGTAATTGTAACAATAGTATTATTAAAGGTAGATTGGATATGAGCAGCTCCACGCTCTATATTCTTTTTTTCTCTTCTTTTTCTGGATTTTCTTACTTTCTTTGCTACCACGAGTTTCCCTCCTTTGTCACCTATTTCTTACCTTTTCCAACGGTTCTCTTTACACCCTTACGGGTTCTAGCGTTGTTTTTAGTATTTTGACCTCTCACAGGAAGTCCTCTTCTATGACGAACTCCTCTATAGCTTCCAATTTCCATTAGACGCTTAATGTTCAATGATACATCCCTACGAAGGTCACCTTCTACCATGTAGTTCTTATCAATTAATTCTCTTAATTTACTTATTTCTGATTCTGTTAAGTCTTTTATTCTTGTGTCAGGATTTATACCTGCTTCCTGCAACAATTTAATAGATCTTTTTCTACCAATACCAAAGATATAAGTTAGTCCAATTTCAACTCTCTTTTCTCTAGGTAAGTCAATACCGGCAATTCTAGCCATTAATGGTTACACCTCCTATGACTTAGTACAATACAATTTATTTTATATAAAGAATAAAGCAAATGGATTCTCCATTGCAGCCGTGCCTTATTCGTTAAAGCAAATCTAACTAAGTTATTGTATCAATTTTATTATTTTTTATCAATCTTTTTAACCTTGTTTTTGTTTATGTTTAGGATTTTCACAAATTACCATTACTCGACCTTTTCGTTTTATGATCTTACACTTTTCACAAATTGGTTTAACTGATGGTCTTACTTTCATGGCTTATCCCTCCTTATATCACTTTGACTTCGCCTTACCTCGCCATGTGATTCTTCCTTTAGTGAGGTCATAGGGCGATAATTCTAATGTCACTTTATCTCCAGGCAAAATTCGAATAAAATTCATGCGTAATTTACCTGATATATGAGCTAATACTTGATGTCCATTTTCAAGCTCTACTTTAAACATTGTATTGGGCATAGATTCTACTACTGTGCCTTCTACTTCTAACACATCTTCCTTGCTCATTAGGCCATCAAACCTCCCGTTTCCCTATTTGGGTATTATATCCTAATTTATTTAAGTTTTTTCTGATCTCAGCATTATTAATATTTTGACCTGTTTCTAGTTTTGTTTTGATTTGAGAAATAATATGGTTTGTTTTTGCCAAGTGCTTTACCTTCTTTTTTTTTGCTTTTTCTATTTTATGTGTATTTCCATCACAAATTTTAACATATTGGCTATCTATACTTTCAACAACAACCATAAATTTTCCCTTATCCCGTCCTGCTTTAGAGCAAACAACCTGCCCCAGCAGTAAATCATTTATTTCCATTAAATCCACCTCATTAAAAAGTAGCTACGCCACTTGTTATAGGGGGAAGTAGTACTTTCCCATAACCATAACATTAAATAGCTGAAATCATATTTTTGTCAAAATTTGAGGTCCTTCTTGGGTGATAGCGATTGTATTTTCATAGTGTGCAGATGGCTTACCGTCAATAGTTACCACTGTCCAATCATCGCCTAGAGTTTTTACATGATAGGTTCCTATATTTACCATAGGTTCAATAGCTAAAAGCATACCTGCTCTCAATCTAGGACCCTTTCCTGGTTTGCCATAATTAGGCACCGGAGGATCCTCATGCATTTTTTGACCAATACCATGGCCAACATAATCTCTAACCACTGAAAATCCATTGCTTTCAACATATTTTTGAACTGCATTGGATATATCCGATAGACGATAGCCTTCCTTTGCAAATTTAATTCCCTCAAAAAAGCTTTGTTTGGTAACTTGGATTAGCTTTTGTTCCTCTTGTGCTATTTTCCCCACAGGATGGGTTTTAGCTGCATCTCCATAGTATCCATCTACAATTGCACCAATATCAATGCTAATAATATCCCCTTCAAGTAAGATACGAGATCCTGGAATGCCATGAACAACCTCTTCATTTATAGATGTGCAAATAGACGCTGGAAAACCATTATATCCTTTAAAAGCTGGTTGTGCTCCGGATTTTATAATATACTCTTCTGCTATTCTATCCAATTCCCCGGTTGTAATACCAGGTTGAATAGCTTCCTTTAATTTTTCATGTACTTCAGCTACGATTTTACCTGCTTTTTTCATAATTTTAATTTCATAAGGAGATTTTAATATTATCATTGTTTATATACTCCTTGAAGTATTTTTTTTATATCATCAAAAACCTTTTCTATACTTTGTTCTCCATCTATTGTGTGATTTATATCCTTAGTTTTATAATGATCAATTAAAGGTTTTGTTTGATTTGTATATACTTCTAATCTTTTTTTTACGGTTTCTTCTTGGTCATCTGCACGATGAAGCAATTCTCCACCACATACATCACATTTATCCTCAATCTTTGGTGGATTAAAACTAATATGATAGTTTTCTCCACAATTCTTACAGATTCGTCTTCCAGTAATTCTTTCTACTAACAATTCATTTCTAACTTCAATATTTATTACTTTGTCTAGTGAAATCCCCTTAGTTACAAGCTCTTCATCTAATGCTGTAGCTTGTGTTACTGTACGGGGAAATCCATCTAGCATAAATCCCTCTGCACAATCTCCTTGCGCAAGTCGGTCATTTACAATTTCTAATGTTAGATCATCAGGTACTAATAATCCTTGATCTATATATTCCATAGCCGCTAATCCCAATGGAGTACCTTCTCTTATAATCCTTCTAAATATTTCCCCCGTTGAAATGTGTGGAATATGAAATTGATTTACAATCTTTGCTGCCTGTGTTCCTTTACCTGCACCAGGAGGTCCCAATAATATAATTCTCATATTTTCCCCTCCACTAATTAGGATTCTATTTTAGAAATCCTTGATAATGTCTCATCATCATCTGTGCTTCTATTTGTTTTACAGTTTCTAAGGCAACACCAACCACAATAAGCAATCCAGTTCCACCAAAGCGTAAATCTATTCCCATGATAACACCTATAACTAGCGGTAATGTTGCAATTAATGCTAGAAAAATCGCCCCTGAAAGGGTTAATCTATTTAATGTTCTGTTTAAAAATTCAACAGTAGGCCTACCAGGTCGAATTCCCGGCACAAATCCACCATTTTTTTTCATATTATTGGCTACATCTACTGGGTTGAATGTAATAGCAGTATAAAAATAGGTAAAGGCTAGTATAAGCACTATATAGAAACTAGTACTAATTGGATTACCCCATTCAAACCACTTTGCAATCCAATTTGCTATAGATGAATTTGGAAAAAAACTTGCCAAGGTTGAAGGAAATAATGTTATGGAACTTGCAAAGATTACTGGTATAACCCCTGCTTGATTTATTTTTAATGGAATGTGTGAGCTTTGTCCTCCATACATTTTTCTTCCAACTACTCTTTTTGCGTATTGTACAGGAATTCTTCTTTGACCTTCCTGTACCGCAACTACTGCCGAAATAACTACCACTGCGAAGAAAACAAATAGTATTAGGGTGAATATATTTATTGTACCTACCCTAACATATTCTATCATCTTAGCAATTCCATCTGGCAGGCTAGAGATAATACTTACAAAAATAATTAGTGAAATACCATTCCCTATTCCTTTTTCTGTAATTTGCTCACCTAACCACATTAAGAAAGCAGTACCTGCTGTAATGGTTACTACAACTATAGATATAGTTAAAAATGTTTTTTCAATCAATACATTTTGTATTGATAAGCTTAAACCAACCGCTTGTATAAATGCTAATAGGATAGTAGCATAGCGTGTGTATTGTGCAATTTTTTTCCTTCCCTCTTCGCCCTCCTTAGCTAATCGCTCTAATGCCGGAATAACAAATGTGAGAAGGTTCATAATAATAGATGCATTAATATAAGGTGTGATACTCATGGCAAAAATGGTAAAGTTTCTAAAGTTACCACCTGATATAACATCAAATAGTCCAAGGACTCCTCCTTGAGTTACCAAATCTCCAATAACTTCACGGTTTATAAAGGGGACTGGTATAAAACTACCTAATCTATATACCAATAGCATAGCTAGTGTAAAGAGTAATTTTCTTCTTAAATCAGGTATTTTCCATGCATCTCTAAGAGTTGAAAGCACCTTATATCACCTCTACCTTTCCTCCAGCGGCTTCAATCTTTTCCGCAGCAGATTTACTTACCTTGTGTACCTTTATAGTAAGTTTCTTTTCTAACTCACCGTTTGCTAGTATCTTAACTCCATCTAAGGTTTTTTTGATGATCCCCTTCTCTATTAGTAGTTCTGGGGTTACTTCTGTACCATCTTCAAAATCATTTAGAATATCAAGACCTATTACAGCATATTCTTTTTTATTTATATTAGTAAACCCTCGTTTAGGTAATCTTCTGGTTAGTGGCATTTGACCACCTTCGAAACCAATTCTTACTCCCCCACCTGAACGAGATTTTTGACCATCTTGTCCTCTACCTGCAGTTTTACCTTGTCCAGTAGCAGTACCACGGCCTTTTCTTTTGTTTTTCTTTGTAGAACCTTCTGCTGGTCGTAATTCATGTAACTTCACAACTTACACCTCCCTTATGCTTCTTCTACTTTTACCATGTGCGAAACCTTTTTAATCATACCTCTTATTTCAGGTGTATCATCCTTTACTACTGTTTGACCAATCTTTTTTAGCCCTAGCGCTTCAACAGTAGCAATTTGATCTTTCTTTTTCCCAATTTTACTTCTTAATAAAGTAATATTTAATTTAGCCAAGGTATTCTCCCCCCTAACTTAATATCTCTTCTATGGATTTACCTCTTAATTTTGCTACTTCTTCTACAGTTGTTAGCTCGGATAATCCTGCTATTGTTGCATTTACAACATTTCTGGAATTATTAGAACCTAATGACTTGGTACGAATATCACGAACACCCGCTAGCTCAAGTACCGCACGAACAGGACCTCCTGCGATTACACCAGTACCTTCTTTAGCTGGTTTTAATAAAACTCTTCCTGCTCCAAATTCTCCAATTATATCATGGGGAATGGTTGTATTTACCATTGGCACACGAATTAATTTCTTCTTAGCATCTTCAATACCCTTTCTTATAGCCTCAGGTATTTCTGTAGCTTTCCCTGTACCAACGCCCACATGTCCATTTTCATCTCCCACAACAACTAAACAGCTAAATCTAAAGTTTCTACCACCCTTTACAACCTTAGTGACACGATTTATAGAAACAACTCTTTCCTTTATGTCTAGAACACTTGCATCAATTTGTTGCATTAATTTCCCTCCTTCTTCTAAAACTTTAAGCCAGCTTCTCTGGCACCTTCAGATAGTTCCTTTATTCTTCCATGATAAATATAACCACCACGATCAAATACCACTTCGTTAATGCCCTTTTCAATAGCTCTTTCACCGATTAACTTGCCCACTAGCTTTGCTGCTTCTTTATTTCCACTATACTGAATTGCATCCAATATTTGCTTATCTAGAGAAGAAGCTGCTACCAATGTGGTGCCATTGCTATCATCAATGATTTGAGCATAAACATTCTTTGAACTTCTAAAAACATTTAAACGAGGTCTTTGGGTTGTTCCACTTACTTTTTTTCTTACCCTTAGATGACGCTTTTTTCTATCTTCATTTCTGTTTGGCTTATTAATCAACTGGATTCACTCCTCTCCTACTTACCTGCTTTTCCTTCTTTGCGTCTAATATATTCATCTGTATATTTAATACCTTTGCCCTTATATGGCTCTGGCTCTCTTTGTTTTCTGATATTTGCTGCATGAGCACCTACCAATTGTTTGTCGATACCCTTTACAATAATCTTTGTATTTGCAGGTACTTCAACGGAAATTCCTGCTGGATCGTCCATTTCTATTGGATGGGAATAGCCTAGATTTAAAACTAGTTTATTTCCTTGTTTTTGTGCTCTATAACCAACTCCATTAATCTCTAATGTTTTCTCAAACCCTTTTGTAACTCCATCAACCATGTTTTGAATTAATGAACGAGTTAATCCATGTAGGGATTTATGGATTTTATTTTCTGTTGGTCTTGTTACAAGAATTTCATTTTCTTCTATTTTTATTTGCATATCTTTATGGAATGTCTTTACCAATTGTCCTTTTGGTCCCTTTATAGTCAAAGTTTTGTCTTCTAATTTAACTTCAACTCCAGCTGGTATGGCAATAGGTAATTTACCAATTCGTGACATGTCTACACCTCCTATATCCCGTTCCGTAATTTTACCAAATATATCCTAATACTTCTCCACCTACGCCTTGAGCTCTTGCAACCTTGTCAGTTACTACTCCCTTTGAAGTGGATATTATCGCAATTCCTAATCCACCTAATACCTTAGGAACTTCATCCTTTTTTGCATAAACTCTTAATCCAGGTTTAGATATTCTTTTCAATCCTTTTATTACTCTTTGTTTGTTTTGATCATATTTCAAGGTGATTTTTATTATTCCTTGCTTATCATCATTTATAAACTCTACATTTTTTATAAAACCCTCATCTAATAAAATATTTGCTATTGCCTTTTTTTCATTGGAAGCTGGAATTTCAACTGTTTCATGCTTCACATTGCTGGCATTACGAATACGGGTTAACATATCTGCAATAGGATCAGTCATAACCATTTATTTGTACCTCCTTTTTCACAATTTCAACAATTTCCATTTACCAACTTGCTTTTTTAACGCCTGGTATTTCACCTTTATAGGCTAATTCTCTGAAGCAGATTCTGCATATGCCATATTTTTTCAAAACAGCATGAGGTCTACCACAAAGGCGGCATCTACTATAGGCTCTTGTTGAATACTTAGGCTTTCTTTGTTGTTTATTGATCATAGCTTTCTTTGCCATAAAATTTCCTCCTTACTATTTGCTAAAAGGCATTCCTAATAATTTAAGGAGCTCTCTTGCTTCTTCATCATTCTTTGCTGTTGTAACAAAAATTATATCCATACCTCTTACTTTATCTACTTTGTCATATTCAATTTCTGGAAATATTAATTGTTCCTTTATTCCTAATGAATAGTTTCCTCTTCCATCAAAGGCTTTAGTAGAAACTCCTCTAAAGTCACGCACCCTAGGAAGTGCAATGTTGAATAATCTATCTACAAATTCATACATTTTTTCTCCTCTAAGTGTTACCTTTGTTCCTACAGGCATTCCTTCACGGATTTTAAAATTGGAAACAGATTTTTTAGCCTTTGTAATAACAGGCTTCTGACCTGCAATTATTGTCAAATCATTTACAGCAGATTCAAGAGTTTTTATATTATCCTTAGCTTCTCCAACGCCCATATTTACGATTATCTTCTCAAGCTTTGGAATTTCCATAGTACTTTTGTAATCGAATTTTTCCATTAATGCTGGCGCAACATCCTTTGTAAACTTTTCCTTTAATCTAGCCATTTCCAATACCTCCCTTCGCCAACCTAATTGTTAAATGTTTCTCCGCATTTTTTACAATAACGAATTTTAGTTCCATCTTCTAGAAATTTAATTCCTGTTCTTACTCCTGCTTTATCTTTAGAGCAATAATACATAACATTTGATGCATCAATTTTACCTTCTTGGCGTATTATGCCTCCTTGTTGCACCTTAGCTGTAGGTTTTACATGCTTAGTAAGCATATTTACCCCTTCAACAATTACTCTATTTTCACTAGGTAAAACAGCTAATACCTTGCCTTTTTTACCCTTATCTTTACCGGCTATAACAACAACCGTATCTCCCTTTTTTACATGCACTTTATTATTGGCCAAGATAGTCACCTCCTAAACTATAGTACTTCCGGTGCCAATGATAGTATTTTTATATAGTTCTTTTCTCGAAGTTCTCTTGCCACTGGCCCAAAAATACGAGTACCTCTTGGTTGTTTATCATCTCTTATAATAACTGCTGCATTCTCATCAAATCTAATGTAAGAACCATCGTTTCTTTTCAAACTCTTTACTGTCCTTACCATAACAGCTTTTACTACTTCACCTTTTTTTACAACACCTCCGGGTGTTGCACTTTTTACAGTAGCAACAATTACATCCCCAACACTAGCATATCTTTTTCTTGAACCACCTAAAACACGAATGCATAAAAGTTCCTTTGCACCTGTATTATCAGCAACTTTCATTCTACTCTCTTGTTGAATCATGTATGTTCCCTCCTTTCAACAAAGCCAATTACTTAGCTTTCTCTATAACTTCATCCAGTCTCCATCGTTTATCTTTGCTTAATGGTCTTGTTTCCATAATTCTTACTCGATCACCAATACCACATTGGTTTTCCTCATCATGGGCTTTAAACTTTGTAGTTCTTTTTACAGACTTTCCATATAATGGATGTCTTACAAAGGTTTCTACTGCAACAACAATAGTCTTATTCATTTTATCGCTTACTACACGACCCACTCTTGTTTTTCTATTTGTTCTTTCCACAGTGAAGCCTCCTTCCTTGATTATGCTTCAATAGCTTTTAATTCTCGTTCCTTTAGAATTGTTTTAATCCTAGCATAACTTTTCTTCACTTCTTTAATTCTCATTGGGTTTTCCAATTGGCCTGTCGCAAGTTGGAATCTTAAATTGAATAATTCAGCTTTTAAGTCCTTTAATTTTTGCTCTAACTCTTGTGATGATAATTCTCTTATTTCTTTAGCCTTCATTAGATTCACCACCTGTTTCTTCTATATCACGACGGGCTACAAATTTTGTTTTTATTGGAAGCTTGTGCATTGCTAAATTCATAGCTTCACGAGCTAATTCCTCTGTAACCCCTGCAATTTCAAATAATATTCTTCCTGGTTTAACTACAGCTACCCAATATTCTGGAGAACCTTTACCGGAACCCATACGAGTTTCTGCTGGTTTTTCTGTAACTGGCTTGTCTGGAAATATTTTTATCCAAACCTTACCGCCTCTTTTTATATGTCTAGTCATCGCAACACGGGCTGCTTCAATCTGATTGGAAGTAATCCAAGCAGGTTCTAATGCCTGTATACCATATTCACCATAAGTGATTTTATTTCCTCGAGTAGCTTGACCTTTCATACGACCTCTATGCACTCTACGACGCTTAACCCTTTTAGGCATTAACATCTGATGATTCCTCCTTCCTAGTTCTTCTTATTCTCAACTACTTCTTTTTTCGTTGGAAGAACTTCACCTTTATTAATCCATACTTTGACTCCTAATTTACCATAGGTTGTATTCGCTTCTGCAAATCCATAATCAATATCTGCTCTCAATGTTTGTAATGGCACATTTCCTTCATGATATCTTTCTGTTCTTGCCATTTCTGCTCCATTTAAACGACCAGCTACTGCTGTCTTTATTCCTAATGCTCCGTTTCTCATTGCTCTAGTAATAGATTGTTTCATCGCTCTTCTAAAGGAAACTCTTCTCTCTAGTTGAGAAGCAATATTTTCAGCTACTAATTGAGCATCTACCTCTACATTTTTCACTTCTACTATATTTATTAAAATATTTTTTCCGGTTATCTTTTCAAGTTCTTTCCTCATAACTTCAATTCCTGATCCACCCTTACCAATAATCATTCCTGGCTTAGCGGTATGGATATGAACCTTTATTCTATTAGCTGCTCTTTCAATTTCTACATTAGGAATACCTGCACTAGATTGAGTTTTCCTAATATATTTTCTTATATTTTGATCTTCTACTAATAGGTCTGCAAAATCTTTATCCTTTGCATACCAACGCGCATTCCAATCTTTTATTACTCCTACTCTTAAACCATGTGGATTTACCTTTTGGCCCACTAAATATCCCCTCCTTACTCTCTTTCTTTTAGTACAACTGATATATGACTTGTTCTTTTAAGGATTTGTGTACCTCGTCCTTGTGCCCTAGCTCTAAAACGCTTTAATGTTGGGCCTTGATTCGCTTGAATTTCTGCTACATATATATTTTCAAGATTCATATCGTAATTATTTTCTGCATTTGCTGCTGCAGAACGAAGCAGTTTTTCTACTGGCAGTGATGCTGCCTTAGGAGTAAGTTTTAATATATTTAAAGCTTCTCCAAGATTCTTACCCCTTATTAAATCTATTACAACTTTCACTTTTCGTGATGAAATTCTAATATATTTTGCGGTAGCTCTTGCTTCCATTTCGCAAACCTCCTTCCACTCTATCTTACTTTAGAAGTTTTCTCTGACTTATCAGCATGACCTCTATAGGTTCTTGTTGGTGCAAACTCACCTAGCTTATGTCCAACCATATCTTCGGTTATATAAACAGGTACATGTTTTCTTCCATCATATACTGCAATAGTATGCCCTACCATTTGAGGAAAAAGTGTAGTATCTCTTGACCAGGTTTTTAATAATTTCTTTTCACCCTTATTATTTAACTCTTCTACTCTTTTTAATAATCTTTCATCAACATATGGTCCTTTTTTTAAAGATCTACTCATCTATTGGTTGCCTCCCTTCATTTAAAAGATTTGAAATAAACAGCAGGAGTCTCCATAAGACTCCACAGCCTATTTATTTTTTCTCTTTTTGACAATGTATTTATCAGACTTTTTATTTTTCTTTCTAGTCTTATAGCCAATGGTTGGTTTACCCCAAGGTGTAACAGGACTTGGCATACCAATTCCTGTCTTTCCTTCTCCCCCACCATGAGGGTGATCAACAGGATTCATTACGCTTCCTCGTACTGTTGGTCGAATTCCCATATACCTAGTCTTACCTGCTTTACCTATTCTTAAGTTTTCATGATCAATATTTCCAACTTGACCGATTGTAGCTCTACATTCAATTCTAACCATTCTCACTTCGCCAGAAGGTAATCTTACTTGTGCATAGTTCCCTTCCTTTGCCATTAACTGGGCTGAATTCCCTGCGGATCGAACCATTTGTGCACCTTTACCTGCTTTTAATTCAATATTGTGAATTATAGTACCTACTGGTATATCCTTAAGGGCAAGTGAATTCCCTACCTTAATATCTGCATTCTCACCAGATATTACCGTATCTCCTACCTTTAATCCCTTTGGATGAACGATATATCTCTTTTCACCATCAGTATAATTTAATAATGCTATATTTGCTGAACGGTTTGGATCATATTCGATGGATGCAACCTTTGCTGGAATATCATCCTTATTTCGTTTAAAATCAATAATTCTATATTTTCTTTTTTCTCCGCCACCTCTATGACGAACGGTTATCTTACCATTATTATTTCTTCCACCAGTTTTACTAAGTGATTCTACTAAGGATTTTTCTGGTTCTTTTTTTGTAATTTCCTCAAATGTAGACACTGTCATGTTTCTACGACCAGGGGAAGTTGGTTTATACTTCTTAATACCCATTGTTTTCCCTCCTATCATTGCCTCTCAGGCTATCAGCCTATAATCTGCATTTTCATTACATGCCTTCGAAGAATTGAATTTCCTTGCTGTCCTCTGTAAGTTGTACAATGGCCTTTTTCCAGTCTGCTCTTCTACCTTGAAAACGACCCATTCTCTTAATCTTACCATTCATATTCATTGTATTTACCTTTAAAACTTTTACGCCGAATATTTCTTCTATAGCATTTTTTATTTCAATTTTATTGGCGTTTTTGTCTACCTTAAAAGTGTATTTTTTTCCTTCCATATCCTCCATACTTCTTTCAGTTATAACTGGTTTTTGTATAATATCATGAGGATTTTTCATTATGCATACACCTCCTCAATAAGGGATGCGGCATCTTTAGTTAAAACTAATTTATCATATTTTAGAATATCATAAACATTTAATGTATTTACTAAAGTGCTTTTTACATTAGGAATATTTCTAGCAGATTTCTCAATAATCTCATTTTTTTCAGGTAGAACTATCAACGCCTTGCCACCTACATTTATATTATTAAGAATATTTACCATTTCCTTAGTTTTTGGAGCATCCATTACTAATTGATCTAATACTATAATTTCTTGCTCTAATACCTTAGAAGATAATGCAGATTTCATTGCTAATCTTTTTACCTTTTTAGGTACAGCCTGTCTATAGTCCCTTGGTTTTGGTGCAAAAACAACTCCACCCTTTGTCCAAAGTGGTGAACGAGTAGAACCAGCTCTAGCTCTTCCTGTACCTTTTTGTCTCCAGGGCTTTCTTCCTCCGCCTCTTACCTCAGCTCTTGTTTTTGCTGATTGTGTTCCTTGTCTTTTATTTGCTAATTGGGCTTTTACAACTTGGTGTAGAACAGCTTCGTTAACTTCTGCACCGAATACTCCATCATTTAATTCAATATCTCCAACTCGTTGTCCACCCATATTAAATAAATCTACCTTTGGCATAACGCTTCCTCCTTTCCTACAAATTCCTTTTCTATTTCTTAACCTTAATAGTTTCTTTTATTGAAAGCAGGGTGTTTTTAGGTCCTGGTACCGCCCCTTTAATCAACAATAGATTATTATCTGCATCTACCCTTATAATTTCAAGGTTTTGTACAGTTATAAGTTTATGTCCCATATGTCCTGGCAATCTTTTACCTTTGAAAACACGAGATGGAGAAGACGACATACCCATGGAACCTGGTCTTCTATGGTATTTGGAACCGTGAGTCATAGGTCCTCTGTGCTGATTCCATCTTTTTATAACTCCCGCAAAACCTTTACCCTTAGAAACACCTGATACATCGACCTTTTCTCCTGCTTCAAAGATATCTGCCTTGATTTCCTGTCCTACTTCATATTCATTGTTTTCTAACTTAAACTCTTTTAAATACTTCTTATACTCTGTGTTTGCTTTATCAAAATGTCCCTTGCTAGGCTTATTTACTCTTCTTTCCTTTACATATCCAAATCCAAGTTGAACAGCATTATAGCCTTCTTTTTCTTCTTCCTTTTTTTGAACAATTGTGCAAGGTCCTGCTTCTACAACTGTCACTGGTATTAGTTGACCTTCTTCATTAAAGATTTGAGTCATACCAATTTTTTTTCCTAAAATTGCTTTGTTCATTTGTCTTTACACCTCCCAGTATTAGCGGAATACCCTTTGGTATTCATAATAATTTATAGCTTTATTTCTATATCAACACCTGCTGGCAAATCCAACCTCATTAAAGCATCCACAGTTTTTGGTGTTGGATTTAAAATATCAATCAATCGCTTATGAGTTCTTTGTTCAAATTGCTCTCTAGAGTCCTTGTATTTGTGCACTGCCCTTAGAACTGTAATAACTTCCTTTTCAGTCGGAAGGGGTATTGGTCCAGAAACATCTGCCCCAGTCCTTTTTGCAGTATCTACAATTTTCTCTGCTGATTGATCTAATACCTTATGATCAAATGCCCTTAACCTAATTCTAATTTTTTGCTTTGCCATCTAATTAATTTCCCTCCTTCAATCGCACGTTTTATTAATTACGTGCAACCGATACTATCGTACACTTTCCCGGGTGTTCCCTATTATATTTTAAAACATTTCCTAGTAAGTGTGATAGATACAGTCGCCCGATTCAAGATACGGACATTCTCAGTGAAAATTTCCCTAAATCACTTAGGCAACCTTCCACATCATCGCATGTCATTCACAACTATTATATTTTATATTAACCCTAGGCTTTTTGCAAGGGTTTTTTGATATTTTGTATAGTTTATTAATATAGAGTCTTGATATAAATAATAATAAAGAAGATGAGGAAGAATTCCTCACTTCTTTATTATTATTACTATTTATCAAATAGAAATTACTATTCAATAATAGAAGCAACAACACCTGCTCCTACAGTTCTTCCACCTTCACGAATAGCAAATCTCAATCCTTCTTCTGTTGCAATTGGTGTAATTAACTCTATTGTCATGGTAATATTGTCTCCTGGCATTACCATTTCTACTCCTTCATCTAGGTCAACTACTCCGGTTACATCTGTTGTTCTAAAATAAAATTGTGGTCTGTATCCGTCAAAGAATGGTGTGTGTCTTCCACCCTCTTCTTTTGTTAATACATATACTTCTGCTCTGAATTTTGTATGGGGCTTAATGGATCCTGGCTTTGCTATTACTTGACCTCTTTCTATGTCATCTCTTTGTACTCCTCTTAATAGCAATCCTATATTATCCCCTGCTTGTGCTTGGTCTAATAACTTTCTAAACATTTCTACTCCAGTTACTACTACTTTTCTAGACTCTTCTGCTAATCCTACTATTTCTATTTCATCTTGTACCTTTACTATTCCTCTTTCTACTCTTCCTGTTGCTACTGTTCCTCTTCCTGTGATTGAGAAGATATCTTCTACTGGCATTAAAAATGGTTTATCTGTATCTCTTTCTGGTTCTGGAATATACTCATCTACTGCTTTCATTAGCTCTACTATCTTATCTCCCCACTCACCATCATGATCTTCTAATGCTTTTAATGCTGATCCGGTTATTATTGGTGTGTCATCTCCTGGGAATTCATACTCTGATAATAGTTCTCTTACTTCCATTTCAACTAATTCTAATAATTCTTCATCATCTACCATATCTGCTTTATTTAGGAATACTACTATATATGGTACTCCTACCTGTCTTGATAGTAGAATATGTTCTCTTGTTTGTGGCATTGGACCATCTGCTGCTGATACTACTAAGATGGCTCCGTCCATTTGTGCTGCTCCTGTAATCATATTTTTTACATAGTCAGCATGACCTGGGCAGTCTACATGAGCATAGTGTCTTGCATCAGTCTCATATTCAACATGGGCTGTTGAAATGGTGATTCCTCTTTCTCTTTCCTCTGGTGCCTTATCTATGTTGTCAAATGCTACTGCTTCGCCTGTTCCAAATCTCTTGTTTAATACTGATGTTATCGCTGCTGTCAATGTTGTTTTACCGTGGTCAACATGACCTATTGTTCCAATGTTTACATGTGTTTTATTTCTTTCAAATTTTGCCTTTGCCATTTTTCTTCCTCCCTTATCATTCTAATGTAGCAACCTACAAAGGTAGGTTGCAATTATTTTTTATTTGCCTATTTTACCATCCATTATATCTTGAGCAATACTCTTTGGAACTTCTTCATAATGTGAGAATTGCATTGTATATACTCCTCTACCCTGTGTTTTAGAACGAAGGTCAGTAGCATAACCAAACATTTCAGATAATGGAACAAAACCTCTAATTACTTGAGCACCTGCTCTAGGTTCCATTCCTTCAATTCTTCCACGACGGGAATTAACATCTCCCATAACATCACCCATGTACTCTTCCGGTACCGTAATCTCTAACTTAAAGACAGGTTCTAAAAGTACTGGATTAGCTTTTCTAACACCATCTTTAAATGCCATAGATCCTGCAATTTTAAATGCCATTTCAGATGAGTCTACTTCATGAAATGATCCATCATAAAGAGTTACCTTGACATCCAGTATTGGGTATCCTGCAATAACACCATTTTCCATTGCCTCTTGAATACCATTATCTACTGGGCCAATATATTCCTTAGGAATTGAACCTCCTACTATTTTATTTACAAATTCATAACCAGTTCCAGGTTCTTGGGGTTCTAATTCAATCAAAACATGTCCATATTGTCCTCTACCACCAGACTGTCGAGCAAACTTAGCCTCTGCCTTAGTAGCTTTAGTGATTGTTTCTTTGTAGGCTACCTGTGGCTTACCTACATTAGCTTCAACCTTAAACTCCCTCATCATACGATCTACTAGTATATCCAAGTGTAGTTCGCCCATGCCTGAGATAATTGTCTGACCTGTTTCTTCATCTGTATAGGTTTTAAAGGTTGGGTCTTCTTCTGCGAGTTTTTGAAGTGCAACCCCCATTTTTTCCTGTCCCGCCTTAGTTTTCGGTTCTATAGCAACTGATATAACAGGCTCTGGGAATTCCATAGTTTCAAGAATAACTTTACTATCTTCATCACAAAGAGTATCTCCTGTGGATGTATCCTTTAAACCTACAGCTGCTGCAATATCTCCAGTATATACTTGAGCTAACTCTTCTCTATGGTTCGCATGCATTTGAAGTATTCTACCTATTCTTTCCTTCTTACTCTTTGTTGAATTGTATACATAGGATCCTGATTTTAAAATCCCTGAATACACTCTAAAGAATGCTAATTTCCCAACATAGGGATCACTCATAATTTTAAAAGCTAATGCTGAGAAAGGTTCACTATCATCTGCATGACGTTCTTCTTCTTTTTCTGAATCAGGAATTACTCCTTTAATTGGTGGAATATCTAATGGGGATGGCATAAATGCTACCACAGCATCCAATAGGGGTTGAACTCCCTTGTTCTTATAGGAAGAACCACATACCACTGGAATAATTTTTACACTTACCGTAGCTTTTCTAATAGCATCCTTCATCTCTTGAATAGAAATTTCTTCTCCCTCAAGGTATTTCATCATTAGTTCTTCATCTTCATCTGCAATTGATTCTAATAAACTAATTCTATATTCTTCTGCAAGTTCTTTCATGTCCTCGGGAATATCAGTTATTTCTATCTCTTTTCCAAGGTCATCCCTATAGATTCTTGCATTCATTTCAATTAGATCAATGATACCTGAGAAATTATCTTCTTTTCCGATTGGAAGTTGTATAGGAACTGCATTTGCGTGCAATCTTTCTTTCATCATATCTAAAACATTATAAAAATCAGCACCCGTAATGTCCATTTTATTTATATATGCCATTCTTGGAACATGATATTTGTCAGCCTGTCTCCAAACTGTTTCAGATTGGGGCTCGACTCCACCCTTTGCACAGAATACAGCCACTGATCCATCTAGTACTCTTAGTGAACGTTCTACTTCTACAGTAAAATCCACGTGCCCTGGCGTATCTATAATATTTATTCTATGGTTATCCCATTGAGCTGTAGTTGCTGCTGATGTTATAGTAATTCCTCTTTCTTGTTCTTGCTCCATCCAGTCCATAGTCGCGGCACCTTCATGGGTTTCCCCAATTTTGTGTACCCTACCAGTGTAGAATAATATACGCTCGGTTGTTGTAGTTTTTCCGGCATCTATATGAGCCATTATTCCTATATTTCTAGTTTTTTCTAAGGTAAATTGCCTAGGCACAATATTTCCTCCTTTCTACTATGGGAACTGCTTCTCTCCCATAATAATAATTATCTACCATCTATAATGAGCAAATGCTTTGTTTGCCTCTGCCATTCTATGCATATCTTCTTTTTTCTTAACTGAAGCTCCTGTGTTATTAATAGCATCCAAAATTTCTCCAGCCAAACGGGCAACCATAGTTTTTTCCCCTCTTTGTCTGGAATAATTAGTGATCCATCTTAAACCAAGCGCTTGTCTTCTATCTGGTCTAACTTCCATTGGTACTTGATAGGTAGCTCCACCAACTCGTCTTGCCTTTACCTCTAATACCGGTGTAATATTGTTTAAAGCTTCTTCAAATACCTCTAAGGCATCTCTCTCTGTTTTCTCTGCTACGATGTCAAAAGCACCATAAACAATTTGTTGAGCTACTCCTCTTTTTCCATCAAGCATAATGTTATTAATTAATTTAGTAACTAATACACTATTATAAATTGGATCTGCTAGAACTTCTCTTTTTGGTACAGGTCCTTTTCTTGGCACTTTGCTTCCCTCCTTAATGAATTAAAATTATTCATCGGTACTCGACGAATTCATTCGCCGTTGTGCTTTATTCTATATATATATAAATAAATGTACAAATGTAACGATGATTTCACATTTTACAAATAGTAATTAGCGTTATTTTTTAGGTCTTTTAGTTCCATACTTTGAACGGCTTTGCGCTCTGTCTTGTACTCCAGCTGTATCTAAGGCTCCACGAACAACATGATAACGAACCCCTGGTAAATCCTTTACTCTTCCTCCACGAATAAGCACAACACTATGTTCCTGTAAGTTGTGTCCAATACCTGGAATATAAGAAGTAACCTCAATACCATTAGTTAATCTAACTCTGGCAACTTTTCTCAAAGCTGAGTTTGGCTTTTTTGGAGTAGAAGTTTTTACAGCAGTACAAACCCCTCTTTTTTGAGGACTACCCTTTAAAGCTGGAGAATCTGATTGACTTGTAATCTCTTTTCTTCCTTTTCTTACTAATTGGCTTATGGTTGGCATTTTTGCACCTCCTTTATTTTATATAGAATACTATGATTCATTTATAGAAAAGCTTGCCCATCTACTTTTAGTAGATGGGATACAAGCTATATCTCATTATACTAACCTTCAGATATTAGTGCAGCCGATGCAGCTTTTATATCAATAGCACAGGCTTTCCCTAACTCCTTCATTGTTTTTACATAACAAATCTCTACATTATTTTCTTTACATGCTTTTTTAATTTCATCAAACAAATGTCCATCAACATCCTCTGCAAGATATACTAGTTCTGCTTTATTTTCCCTTATTGCCTTGCGAGTTTGTTTTATACCAACTACTTTGTTTTCAGAACCATGAATTTTCTCCAGCATCATGCTTTTCCTCCCATTTAGAAGTTCCTAAAAATGCATGCTTTATAATTTTAGCACCTTGAATAAATGCTGTCAACTCTTAATTAGATATCTGGATTTTCACTCATAATTATTCCATCCATGGTATTTTCATTTATTTCATCATACTCTTCAATAGCGTCTCCCTCTACTATCTCAGTTTCATCCTGCTCACCGGATATTTTTAATGATCGATAACGATTCATACCAGTTCCAGCAGGGACGAGTTTACCAATAATTACATTTTCCTTTAACCCTACTAGATTATCAACCTTACCCTTTATAGCAGCCTCTGTTAATACTCTAGTAGTTTCTTGGAAGGAAGCTGCGGACAAGAATGATTCTGTTGCAAGGGATGCCTTTGTTATTCCTAATAATACCCTTTGTGCTGTTGAAGGCTCTCCATCCATTTCTTTTGCCTTTTTATTTTCTTCTTCAAGGGCAAATATATCCACTAAACCACCTGGCAACAATTCAGTATCTCCTGGTTCATCTATTTTTACTTTTCTCAGCATCTGTCTGACTATTACTTCAATATGCTTATCATTTATATCTACCCCTTGGAGTCTATATACCATTTGAACTTCCTTAAGCAGATATTGTTGGACTCCGTGGACTCCTTTAATATTTAAAATATCATGGGGATTAATAGAACCCTCTGTTATTTCATCCCCTGCTTCTATAATATCTCCTTCATATACCTTAACCCTTGAACCATAGGGTATAACATAATTCTTAGTTTCTCCATCCTCGCCTACTATTATTATTTCTTTTTTCTTTTTAGTCTCTTTAGTCTGTACTGTACCAGCAATTTCGGAAATAATCGCTAAGCCCTTAGGCTTTCTTGCCTCAAATAATTCTTCCACCCTTGGTAAACCTTGGGTAATATCATCCCCGGCAACTCCACCGGTATGGAAGGTACGCATGGTCAATTGTGTTCCCGGCTCACCAATGGATTGAGCCGCAATAATACCAACGGCTTCTCCAATATTAACCTTTTCACCAGTCGCAAGGTTAAGACCATAACATTTAGCACATACCCCTATCTTAGATTGGCAATTTAGAACAGTTCGAATCATAACTGTTTGAATTCCTGAGGATACAATTTCTTCTGCTATATCATAAGTGATTAGTTCATTTTTAGCTACAATTATCTCTCCAGTTTCAGGATTTTTTATGTCTTCAAAGGCATATCTTCCATTTATACGATCCATAAGCCCTTCAACAACTTCACTTCCGTTTTTTATGTCCTTAACCCTATATCCCTGTGTCGTACCGCAGTCTTCTTCTCGAATTATAACATCCTGGCTAACATCAACCAGTCTTCTAGTTAAATATCCAGAGTCAGCCGTTCTTAGAGCTGTATCGGCAAGACCCTTCCTTGCACCATGGGTGGAGATAAAGAATTCTAATACATCTAGACCTTCACGGAAGTTAGAGCGAATAGGAAGCTCAATAATCTTTCCGGATGGATTTGCCATCAATCCCCTCATTCCAGCTAATTGACGAATTTGATTCTTGCTACCTCTAGCTCCGGATGTTGCCATCATGTTAATTGGATTTAATGGATCTAGGTTTTCCATCAGTGCGTTTGTAACAGATTCAGTGGTTTTTGTCCAGGTACTAATTACTTTTTCATATCTCTCATCATTAGATATTAGACCTCTGCGATAAACTTTTTGTATTCTATCAATCTCTTGGTCAGCCCCTGATAATAACTCTTTCTTTTTCTCAGGCACAACCATATCACTTACACCTATTGTTATTGCTCCTTTAGTTGAGTACTTAAATCCAAGATTTTTTATTTCATCCAATAATACAGATGTATCTGCTGAGCCATATTTCCTGTAGGACCTGCCTGCTATATTAGAAAGCAGTTTCTTATCCACAAGTTCATCTATTTCTAAGACAAACTCATTTTCAGGAATACCTCTATCAACAAAACCTAAATCCTGAGGAATAACTTCATTTAAAATAAATCTTCCTACTGTGCTCTCTACTATCTTAGATTTTAATTTACCATCTATTTCCTTGGTTACTCTTACCTTTACCCTTGCATGAAGTTTTACAACTCCATCTTGATATGCCATTAACATTTCATTAATATCTGAAAAAACCTTGCCTTCGCCCTTTTCACCAGCTACTTCTACAGTTAGATAGTATGTTCCAAGAACCATGTCTTGGGTAGGACTTACTACTGGTGCACCATCCTGGGGTTTTAAAATGTTATTAGCAGCTAACATTAGAAATCTTGCTTCCGCTTGAGCCTCCATAGATAAGGGAACATGTACTGCCATTTGGTCTCCATCAAAGTCAGCATTATAAGCTGTACAAACTAATGGATGTAATTTAATAGCCCTACCCTCTACTAACACAGGTTCAAAGGCTTGAATCCCTAACCTATGCAGGGTGGGAGCACGGTTAAGTAATACTGGATGCTGTTTAATTACTTGTTCTAATACATCCCAAACTTCAGGTTTTAACCGTTCTACCATCCTTTTTGCGCTTTTTATATTATGAGCATAGTTTTTCTTAACTAACTCTTTCATCACAAATGGTTTAAAAAGTTCTATTGCCATTTCCTTTGGTAACCCACACTGATACATCTTAAGTTCGGGTCCAACCACAATTACCGAACGACCTGAATAATCAACACGCTTGCCAAGTAAATTTTGACGGAAACGCCCTTGCTTACCCTTAAGCATATCACTTAGGGATTTTAAAGGTCTATTTCCAGGACCGGTAACAGGTCTACCTCTTCTCCCATTATCAATTAAAGCATCTACTGCTTCTTGTAACATTCGTTTTTCATTTCTAACTATAATATCCGGTGCTTCTAAATCTAAAAGTCTTTTTAATCGATTATTCCTATTTATCACTCTTCTGTATAAGTCATTTAAATCTGAGGTTGCAAAACGTCCTCCATCTAATTGAACCATCGGTCTTAACTCCGGTGGTATAACAGGAATAACATCTAATACCATCCAATCTGGTCTATTTCCAGATTTTCTAAAGGCTTCTACCGCCTCTAATCTTCTTACGGTTCTTATTCTTTTTTGACCCTTACTAGTCTTTAAGTCCGCTCTTAACTCTTTAGAAAGTGTCTCTAAATCGATATCTGCTAAGATTTCTTTTATAGCTTCTGCTCCCATTCCTGCTCGGAATGCATTACTATACTGGTCGATATATTCTCTATATTCTTTTTCACTAAGAAGTTGTTTTGTGGATAATGGCGTATCTCCTGGATCTATAACCACATATGATGCAAAATAAAGGATTTTTTCCAGTGATCTAGGTGACATATCAAGTATTAACCCCATCCTGCTAGGAATTCCTTTAAAATACCATATATGTGATACTGGAGCAGCTAATTCTATATGTCCCATTCTCTCTCTTCTTACCTTTGAACGGGTTACTTCAACACCACAGCGATCACAAACTATCCCCTTATATCGCACTCTTTTATATTTACCACAATGACATTCCCAATCCTTTTGAGGTCCAAATATCTTTTCACAGAATAATCCCTCTTTTTCAGGCTTTAGGGTACGATAGTTAATAGTTTCAGGTTTTTTTACCTCTCCCCTTGACCATTCTCTGATTTTTTCTGGTGAAGCCAAGCCAATACGAATAGATTCAAACTTGTTTAATTCTTGCAAGGAGTCTCTCTCCCTTCTTTGATCCAAATTTTAATTTAAATATATAATCCTTACTAAATAAGGAAGTTGCATAATAGGTCTTTAAATTCCATACTCAATTTACTATTTAAACACTAAACAATTTGAAAATTTCTTATATATCCTCTATATCTTCATTTATATTTCCTTGTGTATCTTCTTCTATATCGTCTTCTATATCTGATATGTCCCCAAGTACATCATCAATATTAAATTCTTCATCATCTTCAATATCTTCTTCTACATAGTGTGATTTACCTTCTAGTGTTTCATCCTCTGTACCTTCGATATTGACTTCAAGTTCTTCAACTTCTAGGTCATCATCTTCTTTGATTTCTATTTCATTATGCCCTGACAACACTCTTACATCTAAGGATAGACTCTGTAATTCCTTGATTAACACCTTAAAGGATTCTGGAATTCCAGGCTCAGGTATGTTTTCTCCCTTAACTATAGATTCATAGGTCTTCACACGACCAACAACATCATCAGACTTTACTGTTAAAATTTCTTGTAATGTATGAGCTGCTCCATAAGCCTCTAATGCCCATACCTCCATTTCACCAAATCGTTGACCACCAAATTGTGCCTTACCACCAAGTGGTTGTTGAGTAACTAGAGAATAAGGTCCTGTAGAACGAGCATGGATTTTATCATCTACCAGGTGGGCAAGTTTCAGATAGTACATGTAGCCCACTGTTACCCTTTGATCAAAGGGTTCCCCTGTTCTACCATCATAAAGCTGTATCTTCCCATCTCTATCAAATCCTGCATTTTCTAAAGTGTCCATTATATCATCTTCATTGGCACCATCAAATACAGGTGTTGCAATATGCCAACCTAAGGACTTAGCTGCCATTCCTAGATGTACCTCTAATACCTGACCAATATTCATACGAGATGGCACACCTAATGGATTCAAACAGATCTCTAATGGTGTTCCGTCAGGTAAGAAAGGCATATCTTCCTCTGGTAATATTCTAGAAATAACACCCTTATTACCATGGCGTCCTGCCATCTTATCCCCTACTGAAATCTTTCTTTTTTGGGCTATATAAACACGAACTAATTGATTAACACCTGGAGGTAACTCATCTCCGTTTTCCCTGGTAAACACCTTAACATCAACAATCATACCTGATTGTCCATGGGGAACTCGTAGTGAAGTATCTCTAACTTCCCTAGCCTTTTCACCAAAAATTGCCCTTAATAATCTTTCCTCAGCGGTAAGTTCTGTTTCTCCCTTTGGAGTGACTTTTCCAACTAGTATATCATTTGATCGTACCTCGGCACCTATCCTAATAATACCTCTTTCATCTAGATCCTTCAGTGCTTCCTCCCCAACATTAGGAATATCCCTAGTGATTTCTTCTGGTCCTAGCTTAGTATCCCTAGCTTCTGATTCATATTCCTCAATATGGATGGAAGTATAAACATCATCCTTTACTAGTTTTTCACTAATTAAAATAGCATCCTCATAGTTATAGCCTTCCCATGTCATAAAACCGATTAAGATATTTCTACCTAAGGCAATTTCACCCATATTAGTAGAAGGACCATCTGCTATTACATCTCCTTTTTTAACTTCTTCACCCTTTTTAACAATAGGTCTTTGATTAATACAGGTTCCCTGATTTGAACGGGTAAATTTAAGTAGTGAGTATCGTTCTCTTTGCCCATCACTACTTCTTCGAATAATTATTTCCTTAGCAGTAACCTTCTCAATTATCCCATCGGTTTCTGCTAACACACATACACCAGAATCTACTGCTGCCTTATGCTCAATCCCTGTACCTATTATTGGTGCTTCAGGTTTTAATAGTGGCACAGCTTGACGCTGCATATTAGCACCCATTAAAGCTCTATTAGCATCATCATTTTCCAAAAATGGTATCATAGCTGTAACTACTGAGACTATTTGTTTCGGTGAAATATCCATAAAATCTATTTCGTTAGGCGGAACAACTATTACATCTCTTTTAATACCTGTTCTAACCTCAACTCTTTTATCTATAAAATGTCCTTCTTCATCTAAAGGCTCATTTGCTTGTGCAATTGTGTAATGGCCCTCTTCATCAGCTGTTAAGTAAACTATTTCATCAGTAACCAATCCTCTTTCAGCATCAACCTTACGATATGGAGCTTCTATAAATCCATAATCATTAATTCTAGCATAGGTACTTAATGAGCCGATTAAACCGATATTTGGACCCTCTGGTGTTTCAATAGGGCACATTCTTCCATAGTGGGAGTTATGTACATCCCTAACTTCGAATCCGGCCCTTTCCCTGCTTAATCCCCCTGGCCCTAGTGCAGATAATCTTCTTTTATGGGTCAATTCAGCCAAAGGATTTGTTTGATCCATAAATTGTGAAAGTTGAGAACTTCCAAAGAATTCTTTCATGGAAGCCACAACAGGTCTTATATTGATTAAGGCTTGAGGTGTAACCACTTCAATATCTTGAATGGTCATTCTTTCCTTTACAACTCTTTCCATACGAGAAAGACCGATTCTAAATTGATTCTGCAGTAATTCCCCAACAGACCTCAATCTTCTATTCCCTAGGTGATCTATATCATCTATATCTCCTACATCATAACTTAAACACATATTATAATTTATTGAAGCCATCATGTCCGAAATAATAATATGTTTAGGGACAAGCTCGTCCATTCGACTCTTAAGAGCTTCCTTTATTTCTTCTTCTCTTTGATATGATGCTAAAATTTCTTGTAAAACTGAATAATTAACCATTTCATTAATATTGAGATCACCTAAGAAAAATGGTAACTCCTGTTTGTTAATATCTACAAATCCATTCCCCAACACTTTTACTTCTCTGTCTTCAAAGGTAATCCTTACATCATTAATACCAGCATTTTGAACCTGCCAAGCCTTTTTCCTTGTAATAATTTCATCCTTCTCAACCATTACTTCTCCTGTTTTAGGATCAACAATATTTTCTGCTGCCTTTTCACCTGATATGCGATTAGCTAATGCCAGTTTTTTATTAAGCTTATGTCTTCCTACTTTAGCTAAATCATATCTTTTGGGATCAAAAAACATTGAATTTAATAGGGATTGAGCACTATCTACCGTAGGTGGTTCACCAGGTCTCAATCTTTTATATACTTCTAACAATCCTTCTTCGTGGGTCTTGGTAGTGTCCTTATCAAAAGTGCTGGATAACTTTGGATCCTCCCCAAGAAGCTCTACAATTTCTTGATCAGTTCCAAAGCCCATAGCTCTAATAAATACTGTTATTGGTAATTTTCTAGTTCTATCTATACGTATATACATAATATCATTAGAATCCGTCTCATATTCCAACCATGCACCTCTATTTGGAATTACTTGAGCTGAATGCAATCTTTTGCCTGTTTTATCAATTGTTTCTGAATAATATGCTCCTGGAGAACGAACTAATTGACTTACAATAACCCTTTCTGCACCATTTATAATAAAGGTACCGTTGTCTGTCATAAGTGGAAAATCTCCCATAAATACTTCTTGTTCTTTAACTTCCCCAGTTTCCTTATTAATTAAACGAACCTTAACCTTTAATGGAGCTGAATATGTCACATCTCTTTCTTTACTTTCCTCTACTGAGTATTTAGGTTTTTCATCCAATGCGTAATCAGTAAATTCTAAGATTAGATTTCCCGTATAATCTTGAATAGGGGATATATCTTCGAAAACTTCTTTTAAGCCTTCATCTAAGAACCATTGATTAGATTTTTTCTGCACTTCAATTAGGTTTGGCATATCCAAAACTTCATTAATTTTTGAATAGCTCATCCTCTGTCTTTTACCAACCTGTACAGGATGCACCATCCGCACTCACCCCTCACTTATAAAGTAAAATAGCCAAAAGCTGCACTCTTGATTTATTTCGTGTAACCTTTGGTTTTTAATTCAAAACTAGATAGCAGTTTTGATACGCTTATGTAGTAATAAAGTTTAAACACCTGCTGGCAAGTAAAACTTACTTACTTCATAAATATAAAACTACCTATTGTATTATCACCAGCCATAATAAAATTATGCAAAATTAGGTAAATTAATCCTATCAATGCAATTTATAATAATAACACAACTTGTCAATAGTGTCAATGGATTATTTTTTATAATATAGAAAAATAGGGAATTTTTATATTATAAAAAAGAAAGGTACTCCATAATAGAGTGCCTTTCTTTGTTAGATTAACTTATTACTTAAGTTCTACTTTTCCACCAACTTCTTCAATTTTAGCCTTTAATGCTTCAGCATCTTCTTTACTAATTCCTTCTTTAACAGGTTTTGGAGCATTGTCTACTAATTCTTTTGCTTCTTTTAATCCTAATCCTGTAGCTTCTCTTACAGCCTTGATAACTTTAATTTTTTGTGCGCCAGCTTCAGTTAAAACTACATCAAACTCAGTTTTCTCTTCCGCAGCTTCAGCTTCTGCTCCTCCTGCTACTGGTGCAGCTACTGCCATTGGTGCAGCAGCACTAATACCAAATTCTTCTTCTAAAGCCTTTACTAATTCTGATAATTCTAAAACTGTCATATTCTTTACTTCTTCAATTAATTGAGTTACTTTTTCACTTGCCATTTTAAGAAATCCCTCCACGTATTTTAATTTTATTATTTTTAAGCTTGTGCCTCTTTTTGCTCTTTAATACCATTTAATGCAATTGCCAATCCACGTATAGTTCCCTGTAGTACATTTGCAAATCCAGTAATAGGTGAATTTAATCCTCCTAATACCATTGCAACAAGTACTTCTTTTGAAGGTAGATCTGCAAGATCCTTTACTCCTTTAACATCAATTACCTTCCCATCAACCATACCTGCTTTAATCTCTAAGTGCTTATGTTTCTTAGCAAATTCATTAATAATCTTAGCAGCTCCAACTGGATCTTCTATTCCAAAAGCAACAGCGGTAGGCCCTACTAAGTGTTCTAATAATCCTTCATAACCAGCTTCCTTTACCGCAAATCTCATCATAGAGTTTTTATATACCTTATAGTCTACTCCCTCTGATCTAAACTTTGCTCGGAGTTCAGTAATTTCCTCTACATTTAAACCACGATAATCAACTAAAACTGCTGTTTGAGCCTCTTGAAATTTACCCTTTATTTCTTCTACTACCTGTTTCTTCGCATCTAACTTTGCCATTTAGTGCTCCACCTCCCCTGCCATATTACTATTTATAGGGGCTTTTCTTAATAGAAAAAGCCCACTCCGCAAACATGTCGAAGATAGGCTCTATAATCAAAATTTTAGATCCATTCCCTCGGTAGGATATTAAGCACTAGGCACCTACTGTCTACGGTTCAGTTCAAGCAATATTTATTTGAAACATCAAGATTATAACATGATGTTATTGACTTGTCAATTTATTTATTAAATCTTTGAAGGGTTAATTTTAATACCTGGTCCCATAGTACTTGTAATAACTACGCTTTTAAGATATTGTCCCTTTGCAGCAGCTGGCTTAGCCTTAATTATAGCATCCAATAAAGTTGAGAAGTTTTCTTGTAGCTTTTCATTTCCAAAGGAAGCTCTTCCTATAGGAACATGAATAATATTGGTCTTATCCAATCTATATTCTACCTTACCTGCCTTGATATCCTTAACAGACTTCTCCACATCAAAGGTTACAGTACCTGATTTTGGATTTGGCATTAAACCCTTTGGTCCAAGAACTCGACCTAATTTTCCTACTGTACCCATCATATCAGGAGTAGCAACAATTACATCAAATTCAAACCAATTTTCCTTTTGAATTTTTTCAATAAATTCCTCTCCACCTACATAATCGGCACCAGCAGCTTCAGCTTCAGCTATCTTTTCACCCTTAGCAAAAACTAGTACTTTTACTTCTTTACCTGTTCCATGAGGAAGTACAATTGCTCCACGCACCTGTTGGTCCGCATGTCTAGAGTCAACCCCTAATCTAATATGTGCTTCAATAGTTTCATCAAAATTAGCAGTTGCTGTTTTTTGTACTAATTCTATTGCATCTCCTACTTCATATAAATTCTCACGATTTACTTGTTTAACATTATCTTGGTACTTTTTACCTCTTTTCATTTCCATCCTCCTTTGTGGTATTAACGGCTTTTGCCTCCCACTTTTTTAACAAACTACTCTTCTACTGTAATACCCATACTTCTAGCTGTTCCTGCAATCATGCTCATAGCAGTTTCGATAGAAGCAGCATTTAAGTCTTTCATTTTCAACTCCGCAATCTCTCTAAGTTGATCCTTATTCACCTTTGCAACCTTTTCTCTATTGGGAACTCCTGAACCACTTTCAATACCAACTGCTTTTTTCAATAAAACTGCAGCAGGTGGTGTCTTAGTGATAAATGTAAAAGATCTATCTGCATACACTGTAATAACTACTGGAATAATCATACCAGCTTGTTTTGCAGTCTTTTCATTAAATTCTTTACAGAAACCCATTATATTAACACCATGTTGTCCTAAGGCTGGACCTACTGGTGGAGCTGGAGTTGCCTTACCAGCTTGTATTTGTAATTTAATTAATCCAACTACTTTTTTGGCCATTTTCTGCACCTCCTTATTCGATTGTAGTAATAGCTACTACATAAATCAATATGTTTTACACTTTTTCTATTTGATCAAAACCCAATTCAACGGGAGTCTCTCTTCCAAACATAGAGATATTAACCTTAATTTTACTTTTATCAAAGTTTACCTCTTCAATAATACCAATAAAGTTTTCAAAGGGACCAGATACTACCTTTACATTGTCTCCAACAAAAATATCTAAAACAGGCTGCTTTTCTTGTATCCCCATACTTTTTAGCTCTGCATCTGTCAATGGTACGGGTTTAGATCCCGGGCCTACAAAACCTGTAACACCACGGGTATTTCTAACAACATACCATGATTCATCGGTCATAATCATTTTTATTATGACATAACCAGGGAATACTTTTTTCATGCTTACTTTCTTTTTTCCATTCTTTATTTCTACCTGTTCCTGCATGGGCACAGTTATTTCTTGAATAATGTCATGCATTTCCCTAGTTTCAACTGCAGCTTCAATATTAGCTTTTACTTTGTTTTCATAACCAGAATAAGTATGGGCAACATACCATTTTGCCATGTTTTCAGCTTCCATTTTAATCCCTTCTTTTACCTAATGATCAATTCTAACATTTTTCCAAATCCTAAGTCCATTATCCAAACAATAAAAGAAATTAATGCAATAGCAGAAATAACCACTGCTGTATGCTGTAATAGTTCTTTTCTTGTCGGCCAATTTACCTTCTTAAGTTCATACCATACGCCCTTAAAAAACTTAGCGATTTTGGCTCCTCTTTTAACTTTTTTAACTTCCTTTGCCATTGACTCCACATCCTTTTACAATACAATATGAGGATTGATTTTTTAGAATGAAGTTTACTTTGTCTCTTTATGAACAGTATGTTTTTTGCAGAATTTGCAATATTTGTTCATTTCTAGTCTGTCTGGGTCATTCTTTTTGTTTTTCATTGTATGATAATTTCTTTGCTTACACTCAGTACATGCTAATGTAACTTTTACTCGCACTGACTACACCTCCTGCTATTATCCATTTGCCATGGGACTGTTCTAACCTAATACTAGACATATTATACCATTATTATTTTTCATTACTTTATAAAACTTATCATAATTTTTATTTTGTGTCAATAAAAAGAAATTTAAGTTTTTGGTTTTTACATTCTTTTACTATTATTACATTATGATAAACTTATATACCTTTCTATAAACAGCATAGGGATATTTGCAATTGCAAACATCCCCTGTTTAAAAGGTTCTTAATTTTTTATTCTAAATCTAGGTAAATATTACTCAATAATAGAAGCAACAACACCTGCTCCTACAGTTCTTCCACCTTCACGAATAGCAAATCTCAATCCTTCTTCTGTTGCAATTGGTGTAATTAACTCTATTGTCATGGTAATATTGTCTCCTGGCATTACCATTTCTACTCCTTCATCTAGGTCAACTACTCCGGTTACATCTGTTGTTCTAAAATAAAATTGTGGTCTGTATCCGTCAAAGAATGGTGTGTGTCTTCCACCCTCTTCTTTTGTTAATACATATACTTCTGCTCTGAATTTTGTATGGGGCTTAATGGATCCTGGCTTTGCTATTACTTGACCTCTTTCTATGTCATCTCTTTGTACTCCTCTTAATAGCAATCCTATATTATCCCCTGCTTGTGCTTGGTCTAATAACTTTCTAAACATTTCTACTCCAGTTACTACTACTTTTCTAGACTCTTCTGCTAATCCTACTATTTCTATTTCATCTTGTACCTTTACTATTCCTCTTTCTACTCTTCCTGTTGCTACTGTTCCTCTTCCTGTGATTGAGAAGATATCTTCTACTGGCATTAAAAATGGTTTATCTGTATCTCTTTCTGGTTCTGGAATATACTCATCTACTGCTTTCATTAGCTCTACTATCTTATCTCCCCACTCACCATCATGATCTTCTAATGCTTTTAATGCTGATCCGGTTATTATTGGTGTGTCATCTCCTGGGAATTCATACTCTGATAATAGTTCTCTTACTTCCATTTCAACTAATTCTAATAATTCTTCATCATCTACCATATCTGCTTTATTTAGGAATACTACTATATATGGTACTCCTACCTGTCTTGATAGTAGAATATGTTCTCTTGTTTGTGGCATTGGACCATCTGCTGCTGATACTACTAAGATGGCTCCGTCCATTTGTGCTGCTCCTGTAATCATATTTTTTACATAGTCAGCATGACCTGGGCAGTCTACATGAGCATAGTGTCTTGCATCAGTCTCATATTCAACATGGGCTGTTGAAATGGTGATTCCTCTTTCTCTTTCCTCTGGTGCCTTATCTATGTTGTCAAATGCTACTGCTTCGCCTGTTCCAAATCTCTTGTTTAATACTGATGTTATCGCTGCTGTCAATGTTGTTTTACCGTGGTCAACATGACCTATTGTTCCAATGTTTACATGTGGTTTATTTCTTTCAAATTTTGCCTTTGCCATTTTTCTTCCTCCCTTTAACAAAATATGTAGGTTTAAATCTAATGAACACACCTCCTGGTGTATCATTTAAAAGAAAATCAATAAAAATGGAGCCCACGGCCGGATTTGAACCGGCGACCCCCACCTTACCATGGTGGTGCTCTACCGACTGAGCTACGTGGGCGAAATGGTGGAGGGAGAAGGATTCGAACCTTCGAAGGCTCCGCCAACAGATTTACAGTCTGCCCCCTTTGGCCACTCGGGAACCCCTCCTAGACATTACTTATATATAATACAAAAAATCACATAGACTGTCAAATGTTTTTTTATACCATTTAAATCCCCTACATAACTCATAGAATAAAAATATCCTCTTCCTAAATTTCATCAAGATCTAAATAGCCTTCTAATTTCCTTTTTACCCTTTGTAATGCATTATCGATTGATTTTACCTGTCGTTCTAAATCTATAGCAATCTCTTGATAGGATTTCCCTTGTAAATAAGACATTAATACTTCCCATTCTAATTCGCTTAATATCTCCCCAATTTTTAGTTCCATAGCAGATAATTCTTCTCTGCTAATAATTAGTTCCTCTGGATCTAATATTTTAGAACCGGAAATGACATCCAATAAAGTCCTATCTGATTCCTCATCATAAATGGGTTTGTTAAGTGAGATATAGGAATTAAGTGGAATATGCTTTTGTCTAGTTGCAGTCTTAATAGCAGTAATTATCTGCCTTGTAATACATAACTCTGCAAAAGCCCTAAATGAAGATAGTTTGTCTGATCTGAAATCTCTTATAGCCTTATAAAGTCCAATCATACCCTCTTGGACAATGTCTTCTCGATCAGCTCCAATCAGGAAATACGATCTAGCCTTAGCCCTTACAAAATTCTTATACTTATTGATAATAGTTTCTAAAGCTATTCCATCTCCTCCATTTGCCAACAAAACTAACTCTTCATCAAGAACAAAATCTCCCTCTAGATTTTGTCGCTGTTTTGCATTTAACTCCACAAGCATCGCCTCCAGCCTATATTCTTACGGGAAAATCCTAAACATATTATACCCGAATATAGAAAAGCTCGTCAAGTTAGTCCTTCTTTTTTCTCCATTGTTCAAGTTTTTTTAAAATATGGGGTTCTAATCTGTGGGATAATTCATGATTGTTAATTTTTTTATCTATATACTTTTTTTTCATATTTTTTTCAGCAAAGTTTACCTCCGCCTCTAATTCCCTTGCAGTCATTCTTATACCCCCACTAGAGAATATAGTTTGTTGTTCAGCCCAATCAGATGTTGCAACCTGTACTAGATTTAATCTTGATAGACTATGTACTTGTTTTTCTATATAACTATCTGCTGTTTGATGTTCTTTAGTAAATACTACCTTTATTCCATTTATTGTTTCTTCTTTGCCAAGACTACCCTTAACTAATTGTGCATCAAATACTAGAAAAATTTCAATTCCCTTATATGCTCTATAGCTTGCTAATATTTCAATCAACTTATCCCGTGCTTCTTCCATATTATGATTAGCTAAATCCTTAAGGCTTGTCCAGCTATTAATTATGTTGTATCCGTCAACTATTAAAAATGACCCCACTTTTATTCTCCTTAATCAGTATTAATCCGTAATCTTCTCACCTCTACATTAATTTCCTTTGGAAGCAAGAGAACCGTCCCCGCGCTTCCTTTGTCTTCTCACCTCATACATTAATATAGCTCCAGCAATAGCTGCATTAAGAGAAGAAACATTCCCCAACATAGGAATCTTTAATAAGAAATCACATTTCTCTCTTATTAATCTTCCAATCCCTTTACCTTCACTTCCTATAACAATCACTATAGGTCCCTTTAGATTAGCTTCATAATAATATTCTTCTGCACCCATTTGTGCACCTGCTATCCAATATCCTTCTTTTTTTAGATAATCTATAGTTTGAGCTATATTAGATACCTTTGCCACGGGCATATATTCAATAGCACCAGCAGAGCTTTTAGCTACAATTGGTGTTAATCCTACTGATCTTCTCTTAGGTATTATAACTCCATGGGCACCACAAGCATCAGCTGTTCTAAGTATTGAGCCTAGGTTATGGGGGTCAGTAATTTCATCTAAGATAATAACAAAACCATCTTCTCCTTTTTGTTTTGCTTTTTCTACAATATCAACTACTTCAACATAAGAATGTGCAGATGCAATTGCAATAACCCCTTGATGAGCATGGGAAAGCGACATTTCATCAAGCTTACTTCTTTCTACATATTGTACTACTAATTTTTGCTCCTTGGCAATTCCTAAAATTTCTCGGATAGATCCTGATAAATCTCCCTTGGAAACTAGAATTTTCTCAATAGTACGACCTGATCTTAAAGCTTCTTTAACTGGATTTCTGCCTTCAATTTGATTAGAATGATCATGCTCATTGTCATATTGGTGTTTCTCCATCTCCCTCCTGCCCTGTCTATTATGTCTAGTATTTTTATTTTTTCTTTTATCCATGACTTTTCTCCTTTATTTAAAAAACATAGTTATTAGGGAACAGGGAACAGTAAAAGCTTTTCTTAGTTATCGGTTATCAGTTATCAGTAAAATTTATATGTGTTTTTCCTGGTATCTGGTAACTGGTATCTGATAACTGTGTTTTAGGGTTTCTGTTCCCTAGTTCCCTTCTACCTGTCTTATTGCCTCGGAAATTAAATTTATCAACCTTTCCTGACTGCCTATTAGGTATAGATATCCTATTAAGGCTTCAAAACCTGTAGCATATTTATAATCTGATAGATCTGCATTTTTTGGTACTGACCCTGATTTACTATTTCTGCCTCTTTTTACTATAGTTATTTCTTCTTCTGTTAAACTATCCGTAATATTATGAACAATATATGCTTGTGCCTCTGCCTTTACAAATTTAGTCGCCTGTTTATGCAGTTGATTAACTAAGGTCCCTTGGGTTATTATTAGATACTTTCTAATATACAATTCAAAAACAGCATCTCCTATATAGGCTAACACCAATGGGTTCAATCTCTTTACTTCAAGCTCATTAATAGGAGATGAGATTAAGTTTAAAATTTCTTCTTTTGATAGATATTCTTTATCTTCCATAGATTATGCTCTTTTCCATTTCACACCTTGGGGGGTGTCTTCTATTGTTATTCCCTTATTCTTTAATTCTTCTCTAATTTCATCTGCTAATGCCCAATTTCTATCTTTTCTAGCCTGCTGTCTTTTTTCTATAAGATTTTCAATCTCACTATCTATTTGTTCTTCCTTCTTCTGAATAATACCTAGAACCCCAGTAAGCTCCATTAATAAATCATATGCACCTTTAATGGTATTTTCGCTTTTATTGGCATCTAAATATCTATTCATTTCCTTAACTAAATCAAATATAGCCGCCAGTGCATCTGCTGTGTTTATATCATCCTCCATAGACTTTTTAAATTGTTTTTTATATTCATCTAAGTTATTAATCCATACTATTTCTTCTTCCTGTTGTTCTTTAACCATGATATTTTCCATTAGATATTGAGCATTATTGCGAGCATTATATAGTCTCTCTAAGGAACTCTTTGCCTGTTCTAAAAGATCCTTACTAAAATTAACCGGATTTCTATAATGGGCTGATAACATAAATAATCTTACTACCTCTAAATCGAATTGTTCACTAATATCTCGAACAGTGAAAAAATTACCTAGGGATTTTGACATCTTTTTATTATCAATATTAATATACCCATTATGAATCCAATATCTAGCAAAGGGTTTATTGTGAGCTCCTTCTGATTGTGCAATTTCATTTTCATGGTGGGGGAATATTAAATCCTGTCCTCCTCCATGTATATCTATAGTCTCTCCTAGATATTTCTTAGCCATAACTGAGCATTCAATATGCCAACCAGGCCTTCCTAACCCCCATGGACTTTCCCATGCAGGTTCCCCTAATTTTTGTTTTTTCCATAGTGCAAAGTCCATAGGATGATCCTTTTCTTCACTGACCTCAATCCTAGACCCCATATCTAAATCATCTAAGCCTTGTTTTGATAGTTTTCCATAGTCCTTAAACCTAATCGTCCTATAATATACATTACCATCTTTATTATAAGCTAAACCTTTTTCTTCTAATGTTTTTATCATCTCAATTATACCATCTATATTTTCACTTACCCTAGGATGTATAGTAGCTCTTTTAATTCCTAAGGCATCTGCATCAGTAAAATATTCTCTTATATACTTTCTTGCAATCTCTGATGATGAGATTCCCTCTTCCTGTCCTCGTTTTATTATTTTATCATCAACATCTGTAAAGTTTTGAATGTAAGTAACTTCATATCCTATATATTCAAAATATCTTCTTAGGACATCAAATACTATAAAGGGTCTAGCATTTCCTATATGAAAATAATTATATACAGTAGGTCCACAAACATACATTTTTATTTTGCCAGGTGTTAATGGTATAAATTCCTCTTTCTTTCTTGTTAATGTGTTAAATAATTTCACTTTCGTCCCCTCCTTTAATTGTTCTCATAGTTTTCTCCAATTCCTTTACTCTTCTTCTTAAACAATCCAACTCTTGACCTATAGGATCTGGAAGATGAACCTGATCTAAATCTACATCTTTCTTAAGGGATGCAACTTTACGATTATCTTTTACCACCACAACTCCAGGTATTCCTACAACAGTACAGTTTGGTGGTACTTCGTTTAATACTACTGATCCTGCACCTATTTTAGAATTGTCTCCAACAGTAAATGGCCCTAGAATTTTTGCTCCTGAGCTTATAACTACATTGTTTCCAATAGTCGGATGTCTTTTGCCTATTTCCTTTCCTGTACCACCTAATGTAGCACCTTGATAAATAGTAACATCGTCCCCAATTTCGGTGGTTTCACCAATAACCACTCCCATTCCATGATCTATAAAAAGTCTCTTTCCAACCTTTGCGCCAGGATGGACTTCTATTCCTGTAAAAAATCGATTAATTTGGGAAATTAATCTCGCTATAAAAAAAAGTTTTTTATTATAAAACCAATGGGCAATACGGTGAGAAATCACTGCATGCAGACCAGGATAATTTATCAAAACCTCTAGGGTATTCCTTGCAGCTGGGTCACGATCTAAAATAGCCTTTATGTCCTCTCGTAAGTTTTTAAACAAGTTTCTTTCACCTCACAGTTTTATATGGTATATGGTAGATTCTAATTGGTATTCCTTTTGGGTCTGGTAGATGGTAGATACCTTCTACCTTATACCCTATATCAGCATTTATAAAAAAATCCCTATATCAATATTGATATAGAGACGAATAAATCGCGGTTCCACCCTACTTGAGTTAAAACTCCACTTAAAAAATTTATAACGGAATTATCCGTATCTTCCTACTTGATTCAGAAGAAAGGCTCCTAGGTGCATTTCAATGTATTAGTGAACAAAGTCATTCTCAGCCTTTTGGTGACTTCTCTCTGGGATATAATACCATCTACTTTTCCTAATCTTTGCCAATATTAGCTTATCTTTACCTATCATTATAAAGGGAGTAACTTTAATGGTCAAATGTTATTAAAAAATACTCATTATTTTTTGTACTAATTGACTTATAAAATCACCTATTCTTTGTAAAAGTGATTTTATCTCTTGACTATCTTCAGCAAGTTCCTTTGCCTTTTCTCCTATTTTTGAAACTTGTTCCTTAAGATCATCAATATTTATATCTATATTTTTTATCCTATTCATCAATTCGGTTAATTTTTGTATTTGTTCATCACTTAAATTTATATTTAAATCATGTTGGATTTCAATAATTATTCTTTTTATATCCTCTGGGTTTTTTATCCCTTCTTCTATAATTTTTTCCTTAACTCTTTTTACTAATTCACTTGCCTTACCTTTATCCTCAAGTTCCTCTCCTAATTCCCCTGTAATAACCATTTCTTCACTGGCTATTTTTTTTGCATCCTCATCTAATTTTTCTCCTGTAATTTCTTCAAATGCTTTCATTATTCCAGTAAGAGCACCAGTTCCAGATACTTCAAATGGTGCTGCGGCTATAATTCTAGCATCCTTTACCCCAGCAGTTATTAGAGCATTTGCATACATATCTTCACTTACCCAGGTGATATTGTGGGTTTCTACTGTCATTCCTGAATCTTCACCTAAACGTTCTACAAGTGCAGAAGAAATAGTCTTATTCCCTATATGCTGGATTGCTGGAGTATCCTTTAAATAATGTGCTTCCTCTTGGATTGTTGTTTCAATTATATTTACATCTTCCCTATTCACATCCATATAATCAAGAATTTGTTCCTGTTGTTCCTTTGTTAAATCTGCACCTAATGATACCACCAATTTTATTGTATCAGCTCTAACTATGTTTAAGATAGGAAATATTAATGTCAATACTAATGCAGCTATTATCAATATACTAATAAACTTTTTAGACATATTCATCCTCCTCATAATTTTATCCTATTATTGTTCTAATAGATTTTGATCATATTAGCTACTTTTGTTTTTTACTTTTATTCCTTTTATAACTTCCCCTTTTTTATTTTTGAAAATTATTTTTTTAGGGGCCTTTTTATCCTCGCTAATTATAGCTATTTTAAGAATTATTAAAGGAGTAGTTATTACTTGAGCTAATACTTGTTCCTTTTCAGGCTCTATTTGTTGCATCATTACTTCCCATTCTTCCAAATCTACTGCTATTATATTCCCAATGCTTACTTCATATCCTGATGTATTTTTCTGACCTAAACTAGCAACTAGATATAAATCATTTTCATGTAAGAATGAGTCATAAAACTCTTCTTTTTTACGCTGTCTAATTTCCCTTTCTATGGCAGTAGGAAGAGCATCAACATTTTTTATTTTCTCTACTCTCATAAAACCCACCTCCGCTTCATAGAAAAACTCTATCCTATTACATTTATATGATAAACATGATTATAGTTTACTTAAGTTTAAGTTTTATTATTTAATAATGCAATAGAGAAACTTTCTATTCCAAGTTTTTCACCTGTAAAGCCTAGTCCCTCTGTAGTGGTTGCCTTTATATTTATTTGATTTATTTCTATTTTCAGTGTATCTGCAATATTATATCTCATATCCTGAATATAAGGAGCTAATTTCGGTTTTTGAGCTACAATAGTAGCATCTATATTTTCTATTTTAAAATTTTCTTGTTCTAATAAATTAGATACATAGGATAAAAGCTTTATACTGGATATACCTTTAAATTTTGGATTATCATCAGGAAAATGCTGTCCAATGTCTCCTAATGCTGCAGCTCCCAATAAGCTGTCCATAATGGCATGAACTAATACATCTGCATCAGAATGTCCTAATAAGCCCCATTTATATGGAATATTCACCCCTCCTATTACTAGTTTCCTATTTTCCACTAGTTTATGAGCGTCATAACCCATTCCAATCCTCATTATAATCCTCCTAATGTTTACTATCCTTATATAATTCTTTAAACAAACGATAAGGCTTTGAAATTACCCTAAAGGGCAGCCGTGTAAAAAATAGTGTAATATCCTCTTCCATTTCCTTAGTCATTCTAGAAGGCTTGCTTAATACTCTATCAATTATTTCTTCTTTATAATGTCGTCGTATATATTCATGATCTATCTTAATTTCAATTCCGCATTCTATACATTTTATACTCTCAATATGATTATTTTTATAACTTATGGTATGATTAGTATCCTCATTACATTCTAGACAGAACAGCATTGCATTCATTTTGGTATATGACATTAACATCACCTTCTTTTAAAATATATTAAGGAGTTACTTCTATCGATTCATAACCTTATATATGTTTTGCCTAATCTCATCTTCACTTGGAACTGCTGCATTTTCTAAATCTATATTATGTGGTATAGGCACATCTTTTCCAGCTATTCGTATAATAGGCATTTCTAAGTAATTAAATGCGTCACTTTCAGCAATTAAAGCAGCGATTTCACCACCATAACCTCCAGTTTTTACAGCCTCATGCACCACAATTGCCTTACCTGTTTTCATTACTGACTTAATAATTGTCTCTTTATCTAATGGAACCAGTGTCCTTGGATCAATAACTTCTATGTGTATTCCCTCTTTTTCTACTTCCTGTGCCACCCTTAATACTCTAGGCACCATTCTTCCATAGGTAATAATGGTTACATCTGATCCTTGTTTTTTTATATCTGCCTTCCCTAAGGGAATAATGAATTCAGGATCTTCTTCTACCATTCCCTTGGTTTTATATAATAATTTCGATTCTACTACTACCACTGGATTGTCATCTCGAATAGATGCCTTTAACAACCCTTTAGCATCCTTAGGGGTAGAAGGAACTACAACCTTTAGTCCTGGTACATGACAAAACCAAGCTTCTAAGCTTTGGGAATGTTGTGCTGCTGCTCCCGTACCACATCCGCTAGGCAACCTCACTACCATAGGCACTTTTTCCTTGCCACCAAACATATATCTCATTTTTGCAGCTTGATTCACCAAGGCATCCATACCTATTGTTATAAAATCTGAAAAAGGAAACTCCACAATAGGTCTCATTCCTGTCACCGCTGATCCTGCCGCTGCACCCACTATAGCCGCTTCAGAGATAGGGGCATCTTTAATTCTATCTTCTCCAAACTCGTCTATCATGCCCTTTGTAACCCCAAAGGTACCACCATAAATTCCAATATCTTCTCCCATTAAAAATATATCTCTATCTCTTCTCATTTCCTCTGCCATGGCTAGTCGTATTGCTTCTGCATAAGTCATTTCCTTCATTTTATATCCTCCTCTATGCATAAACATCTTGTGTTAAGGTATCCAGCGATGGATTTGGACTATTCTTTGCAAATTCCACAGCTAAATCTATATCTCGCATTACTCCTTCATCAATTTTTGCCACTTCTCCTTCTTCAGCAATGCCATTTTTTATCAGGTATTTTTTTAGTCTTTCTATAGGATCTTTCTTTTTCCACTTTTCAATTTCATCTATGTTTCTGTACTCGTTTTTATCACTTTTAGAATGTCCTAATATTCTATAGGTCTTGCTCTCAATTATTATAGGTCCCTTTCCACCTCTACAATAATCTGCTGCTTCTTTTGTAGTCTTATAAACCTCAATAGCGTCATTCCCATCTATTATGTAACTCGGTATATCATAAGATTTTGCCCGAATGGCTATATCTTTTATATTCATAGATTTTGAAGTTGGTGTAGACACTCCGTATAAATTATTCTCGCAGAAAAATATTACTGGTAATTTCCAAACCGATGCCATATTGATGCTCTCATGAAAGGATCCTTCATTAGAAGCTCCATCTCCAAAAAAGCATAGTACTATTTTCCCGGTGTTTTTCATCTTTTGTGTCAATGCCGCACCCGTAGCAATAGCAAACCCACCACCAACTACTCCATTGGATCCTATATGACCTCGATCAAAGTCAGCTATGTGCATAGAACCACCTTTACCATTAGAACAGCCCGTAGCTTTTCCGAATAATTCTGCCATGATTTTATTTACCTCAATACCCCTGCCTATGGCATGGCTATGACCTCTATGGTTAGATGTTGTAAAATCCCCTTTATCCAAAGCCATACAAGAAGCTATTCCCGATGCCTCTTCACCTACGGAAAGGTGAGTAGTTCCATGCATTAAACCCTTTATGAAAAATTCATTAACTCTTTCACTAAAAACCCTTGTGCTTATCATACGGGTATAAATTTCTAATAGAACCTCTTTACTAATATCCATTATTTTCCTCCTATGTGTATAACAAATTATTAGCTTGTCAATGTTTATTTCATCTATATTTTAGTTTTTCCATTAATAGAAGTCAATTTAATATAATATTTAACAAGTAAGTCTATTTAACACTTCTTATATTACAATTTATTTAGATTATTCCTTAGTATATTGTGACTTTCTGCCTCTTATATTTATAATAGATTCTGCAATAATTAAATCCTCAGGAGTAGTTATCTTAATATTGTCATACTTCCCTTTTATTAATTTAATAGGATGCCCTATTCGTTCCACCAGCATGGCATCATCTGTTCCTATAAATCCTTCCTCATAGGCAGCTTTATGAGCATTTTTTAATAATTGATATGAAAAACTTTGTGGTGTTTGCACTGTCCATAGCAAATCTCTTGGGGGAGTGTTGTTTACAAATCCTTTAGAATCCACCATTTTTATAGTATCCTTAACAGGCACTCCAACAACAGTAGCTTTATGTATTAATGTCTCCTTAATGCTTTTTTGTATAATATTTTCATGAATTAAGGGACGTGCTCCATCATGGGTTATAACAATGTCTGTATTTGTAGAAACTTCTTTTAATCCATTATACATTGATTGTTGACGGGTTTGTCCTCCTGTAATTAATTTTTTTACTTTTTTAAAATCATATTGCTTTATTATATTATATTGACATTTTGCCTTTTCATGCTCTCCTACTACAACAATAATCTCATCAATTAAGTTGCAGTTTTCAAAAACATTAATAGTATGTGCCAATATTGGCTTTCCTTCAAGTAGTAAGTATTGTTTATTTATATCTGTTTTCATTCTTTTACCTTGTCCGGCAGCCACTATAATTGCAGCAACATAATTATTATCCATTTTTTCTAACCACCTAGTATATATAAAATAGCTTTTTACCTAACCATAATTCAATTGCTATTATAACAAAAAGACCATTAAAAACAAAATAAATATCCGCCGACCATGTCGATGGATATTTATTTAAGTTTATAATTATTTTTATTTAATAGATATTATTATTCTATACTATGATACCTTATTTGCTGCTGTTTTTGACTTAGCAAAAATCATCCTGCCAGCGGCAGTTTGTAAAACGCTTGTAACAACAACCTCTATGGTTTCGTTTAGGAATTTTTTACCATTTTCTACAACAATCATAGTACCATCATCTAGATATGCAATGCCTTGACCAGATTCCTTACCATCCTTTATAACCTGTACTACCATTTCTTCTCCTGGCAGTACTACTGGTTTAACTGCATTTGCAAGTTCATTTATATTTAAGACACTAACACCCTGAAATTCAGCCACCTTATTTAGATTATAATCATTGGTAACGACTTTTCCATTTAAAACCTGTCCAAGCTTTAAAAGTTTAATATCCACTTCTGCTATATTAGGGAAGTCTTTTTCGGATATTTCAACCTGTATATCTAATTCTTTTTGTATCTTATTTAATATATCTAATCCTCTCCTACCCCTATTTCTCTTTAGAGCATCTGAGGAATCTGCAATATGTCTTAGCTCTTCTAAGACAAATCCAGGTATAACTAAAGGCCCTTCCACAAAATCTGTTTTACATATATCAAATATCCTTCCATCAATAATTACGCTAGTATCTAATACCTTTGGTATTCCCTGCCCATGTCCTTCAAATTTTTGGTACCTGCCACTTTCCTTATTATGCTTTTTGAATATATTACTTAGATTTAAGAGATCTTCTCTTTTCTTAATTGTAAGACTCATTCCAAGATAACCAAGTACAATATATAGCATAAAAGAAATGATGTTCCCTAGCCAGGGAATCGGAATATTATTAATGGGTATGCTAATTAAGCTAGCAATAACTAAACCAATAATAAGACCGAAAGCTCCAAAAACAATTTCATTTATAGACATTCTTTCAAGGGTTCTTTCCATGTTAAAGGTTGATTGCCAACCCTTATTAATAATCTTAGGTGATAATATAAATAATATAATTCCACCAATAACTGCCCCTAAAACATAGGCTATCATTGTAAAAGTTGGTGTTACTTGAATACTTGTCGTTTCTTCTAATGGTATTATTCGAACAGCATAATACATTGCTTGCTGACCTATAATCATACCCACAACGGTAAGTAATACTCTTAGTATCTTTTTTACCATTATTTCACCTCCTATCTATTAATTGTTTCCAATTTTTCACAAATTATAAGTACTAATTAAATACCTATATTATAACATTCTATTTTAATAGTATATACCAAAAATTTATATAAACCAAACATTACGGAATCTATTTATTATGTAGATCTAGTAGATATTAATTTTGTTTATTACAACCAATAAAAAAAAAGACGTTATACACGTCATTTTTCTATTAACATATCATACACCAATTCCTCAGCCTGTTCCTCATTAAGATTTCTAACTAAGGAAAATTCACTTATTAATATCTGTTTTGCACTATTAAGCATTTTTCTTTCTCCAGTTGATAAGCCTTTATCCCTATCCAAAAGCAATAAATTTCTAACAACCTCAGCTACCTCATATATATCCCCACTTTTAATCTTGTCCATGTTGGCACGGTACCTTCTATTCCAATTATTAGACATTAGGCTTTTTTCACCCTTTAATATATCCACTACCATTGCAAATTCCTTCTCACCAATTATCTCCCTTAGACCTATATCCTCAGTATTATCTATTGGAATCATAACCTTCATATCCCCAAGGGGTAACCTCATAATATAATATTTTCTCTTTTTTCCTAATATTTCTTTCTCTTCGATTGCCTCTATAATCCCAGCACCATGCATAGGATACACTATTTTATCACCAATATTAAACATATGGCCGCCTCCTAATTCTAGTAATACCTAGTTTAAGTATACAAGAAATTGTTACAAATGTCAATAAAAACAAATATTTTAACATATATTCGATTCCGTTGTCAATGATTTTTCTTTAAAAAATTATTTGTATTTTATTTACATTTTAAAATACGCTTTTGTTGTCTTATTTATTGACAAAAGTTATTTAGTAACCCTATAATAATATTAAAGCTAGTAACGAATATAATTGAGGTGAGTAAAGCTATGAATGAAATTGATAATAATGTTTGTGATAAGTTCCAAGATTCCGTATCCCAGCTTCTAATTAAACACAAAAGTATATTAGATGTTCTCACCAAGCAACAAGAATCAATAACAAGAGTGAATCGTGCTATTGTTAAAGCAGTTACTTCCTGTGGTTGCATAGAAATACATGCTTCAAGACAGGAAATCGGAGACGAAATTTCTATAGAAAATATCCACGATATGTTAGATAACCATTTAAGTGGCAAGCTATGTGAACAATGTCATGATATTGTAGAGCAGGAAATTGGTAATCATATGTTTTATCTAACAGCACTTTGTAACTTATTGGATTTAAATCTAGCTGAAGTAATCCTAAAAGAAGAGAAAAAAATAAAAACTTTAGGTATATACAATATGCTTAGATAAAAAAAGAAATCGTCTATGACGATTTCTTTTTTATCTTTTATTAAAACACATACTCCAAAGCATGAGATAAGTTTGAAACCCCTATTATTTCAATTCCCTCCATTTTCAATCCTTTTAAATTACTTTTTGGAATTAAACATTTTTTAAAACCCATTTTTTTTGCTTCGATTAATCTTTTTTCAATAAATTGTACTGAACGCACTTCCCCAGTAAGTCCAACCTCTCCTAAGGCTATTAAGTGCGGATTAATTTCTACATTTTTAAAGCTAGAAGCTACAGCAATAACTACTCCTAAATCAGCAGCGGGCTCATCAATTTTTAATCCTCCAATTATATTCACATAGGCATCTTGATTTTGCATTTGCATCCCTATTCTTTTTTCCATTATTGCCATAAGTAATACTACTCGATTATAATCAATTCCTGTTGCCATCCTTCTAGGCATTCCGAAATTGGTAGTACTTACTAATGCTTGTAATTCTATTAATACAGGCCTTGTCCCTTCTAAACATGGAATAACAATAGTACCGGGACTGCCTATAGGTCTCCCGCTTAGAAGCATTTCAGATGGATTTATGACTTCCTCTAATCCTTTTTGTCTCATTTCAAATATTCCTATTTCATTGGTGGATCCAAATCTATTCTTTACTGCTCTTAAAATCCTATAGGAATGGTGTCTTTCTCCTTCAAAGTACAATACAGTATCTACCATATGCTCCAACACTCGTGGGCCGGCAATTGCTCCCTGTTTTGTCACATGACCAACAATAAAGGTAGCGATATCCTTTTCCTTGGCAATTTGCATAAGTTTCGCTGTAACCTCTCTAACTTGGCTTACACTACCTGGAGCAGAGGTTACCTCAGGTTGATACATTGTTTGTATTGAATCTATCATTAGTATATCTGGTTTTACATCTTCCATTACCTTTTCTATTACAGGAAGATTTGTTTCAGCTAATATATATAAGTTATCTCCCTGGGAATTTAAACGTTGTGCCCTCAGCTTTATCTGTTTTAATGATTCCTCTCCAGAGACATATAGCACCCTTAGATCCTTTAAAGCTAGCTGGCTACTTATTTGGAGAAGTATAGTTGATTTTCCAATTCCAGGATCTCCTCCTATTAATATTAATGAGCCTGGTACTACTCCTCCCCCTAATACTCTATTTAATTCTCCCATGCCTGTAGAGAATCTATCTTCCTCTTCTATGGATACCTCTTTCAAGGTCACAGCGCTATTTAAGGATGCAAAGGTTGATTCCCGATGGGATTTATTCGGCTTATATACTTCTTCTACTAGGGTATTCCATTCTTCACATTCTGGACACTTCCCCATCCATCTTGCACTCTCATAACCACATTCTTGGCATATAAATCTTTTCTTTACTTTAGCCATGGTTTACCTCTTTCTAAATATAATTGATAATTATATTATAAAGGAAATTTAAGAATAATGGTAGAAGGTAGATTCTTATAAGTATTCCTATAGGGTCTGGTGGATGGTAGAGAAAATATAAGTTTCCACTTACTGTCATACTGAACCAAGTGAAGTATCTTGGGGTTTGGGCGCGCTATGCGTCGCCCCATCTACCTTCTACCTTATACCTTCTACCAAAACAAAAGGAGAACCCGTTAAGATTCTCCTTTTGGTTATTTCACTTTAAAATGTAATTGGTCATCTACTACATCAACTAATATATGATCACCGATAGAAATTTTTCCCTTTAACATCTCTTCTGATAATTTATCCTCAACCTGCTTTTGAATTGCTCTTCTTAATGGCCTAGCACCATATTCCAAATCAAAGCCTTCCTTTACAAGTAAATCCTTTGTGCTTTCTCCAAACTCAACATGAACATTTAATTTCTCTAATCGCTTAGAAAGCCCTGACAGCATTATGGATATAATCTCCTTAAGGTGTTCATCTTCCAATTGGTGGAATACGATAACTTCATCAATTCGATTTAAGAATTCAGGACGGAAGGTTCTTCTAAGTTCTCCCATGATATTATCCTTCATCTTATTATAAGCATTAGTCTTTTCATTTTCAACAGCTGCAAAGCCCAAAGTTTTTTGTCTTCTAATGGTATTTGCACCTACATTTGATGTCATTATAACCACAGTATTTTTAAAGTCCACAGTCCTACCTTTTCCATCCGTCAACCTGCCATCCTCAAGTATCTGCAATAGTATATTAAATACATCAGGATGTGCCTTTTCCACTTCATCCAATAACACTACTGAATAGGGTTTTCTTCTAACCTTTTCAGTCAATTGTCCCCCTTCGTCGTAGCCAACATATCCTGGAGGTGATCCGATTAATCTCGATACGGTGTGTTTTTCCATATATTCAGACATATCAACCCTAATCATGGCTTCTTCATCCCCAAACATGATTTCGGCTAAAGCTTTGCTAAGCTCTGTTTTACCTACTCCTGTTGGTCCTAGGAAGATAAATGAGCCTATTGGTCTATTAGGGTCTTTAAGCCCTACTCTAGCCCTTCTTATAGCTTGTGAAACAGCCGTTACGGCTTCATCTTGTCCAACTACTCTCCTATGCAATTCCTGTTCAAGATTTAATAACCTTTCACTTTCTTCTTCGGCAAGCTTCTTAACCGGAACTCCAGTCCAGCTAGATACAATATAGGCAATATCTTCTTCATCTACTTGTTTTGTATTATTCTTATTTTTATTTCCCCAATTCTCTTTAATTTCACCTAATTGAGTTTTGGATTTTTGTTGCTCATCTCTAATTTTAGCTGCCTTTTCAAAATCCTGACCCGAGATAGCCTCTGCCTTTTCCTGCTCTAGTCTTTCTATCTTATCTTCCAATTCTTTAATTTCTGGTGGAGCAGTGAGAGTGTTTAGTCGTACTCTAGATGCTGCTTCATCAATTAAATCAATTGCCTTATCCGGTAGAAACCTATCACTTATGTATCGATCAGATAACTCGACAGCAGTCTTTAAAGCATCATCTGTAATCTTTACCCTATGGTGAGCCTCATATCTGTCCCTAAGTCCTTCTAATATTCTTAATGCCTCTTCCGTTGTTGGTTCTCCCACTGTTATAGGTTGGAATCTTCGTTCTAGTGCTGCATCCTTTTCAATGTATTTTTTATATTCATCCAGGGTAGTTGCACCTATTGTCTGCAATTCTCCCCTTGAAAGCGCTGGTTTTATGATGTTTGAAGCATCTATTGCACCTTCAGCTGCTCCAGCACCTATAATGGTGTGTAATTCATCAATAAAAAGAATTACATTATCTGCATTCCTAACCTCTTCCATTACCTTTTTTAGCCTATTTTCAAATTCTCCTCTATATTTTGCACCTGCTACCATGGAGGATAGATCAAGTGTAATAAGTCTTTTATCCTTTAGGTTTTCGGGTATTTGTCCATTTATTATTTTTTGGGCCAAGCCCTCTGCTATTGCTGTTTTACCTACTCCAGGTTCTCCAATTAAACAGGGATTATTTTTAGTTCTTCTACTTAATATTTGAATAACCCTCTCAATTTCCTTTTCTCTTCCAATAACAGGGTCAATCTTACTATCCCTTGCCATCTGAGTTAAATCACGCCCAAATTGGTCAAGGGTAGGAGTATTACTCTTTTGTTTTCCTTCAGTATTCCCTTGAGGAGAAGGTCCTGAATTTAACATATTTAAAACCTCCTGCCTAGCTTTTTCTATATTTACCCCTAGGTCATTTAATATCTTAGCTGCCACTCCTTCACCTTCTTTAATAAGACCTAGCAATAGATGTTCTGTCCCAATATAATTATGATTTAAAGTTCTTGCTTCTGCCATACTTAATTCCAATACTTTTTTCGTCCTGGGTGTATACCCAACTATTTGTGTATTACCTGAATTCCCTCTTCCAATAATTTTTATAACTTCATTTCTAACTTTCTCTAAATCAATACCTAAATTTTTAAGGGCTACCGCAGCAATTCCATCACCTTGTCTAATAAGTCCAAGTAGTAAGTGCTCAGTTCCCACATAATTATGATTAAGCTCATTCGCCTCCTGTTGTCCAAACACAAGGGCCTGCTGAGCTTTTTCTGTGAACCTTCCAAACATTTCCATATCTAGCACCTCCATTAATTTTTTAAATTTTCACGGATATATTGGGACCTAACCTGGTCTCTCTCCTTTTCATCCATTATCTTATTATATTTTTTCTGTAACATTCCTGCTTGGGTATGTATCATTAAATGATTAATTACCTTAATATCTATGTCCTCTATATACCCTAAGTCAATACCAAGTCTAACATAGGATAATAACTTCATACACTCATCTGAAGATATATTTCTGGCATATTGTAATGTCCCATAGGAACGATAAATCTTATCCTCTAAATTTAAAGGGTTGTATTCCTGTAGATATTTTCTTATTTGTCTCTCTCTTTTAATAGTTTCTTTTACTACTGAATGCAACTTTGCAATAATCTCCTCTTCAGAAAATCCCAGGGTAATTTGATTTGATATTTGAAATAAATCACCTATAAATTCTGATCCTTCTCCATATAGACCTCTTATTGTTAATCCAACCTTTGTTATCGCCTCCATAAGTGAATTTATCTGTCCAGTTAATACGATACAGGGTAGATGAAGCATTACCGATGCCCTCATACCAGTACCAATATTTGTGGGACATGCTGTTAAATAACCCCACTTTCCATCAAAAGAAAAAGGGATACTTTCCTCTATCAAATCATCTAACTTATTTGCCATATCCCATACCTGATTCAATTGAAATCCCGGCAGAATACATTGCATACGAATATGATCCTCTTCATTAACCATAATACTTATCTGTTCCTCTTGTTGGAGTATTACTGAACCTATTTTACTTTTTGCGAGGTCTGGACTTATTAAGTGTTTCTCTACTAAAACTTGTTTTTCTAAAAGAGTGGAATCATCCATTTCTATTAATTTAAATTGGTGGGCAATTGCTGAGTTGCTTTTAGTAATGCTAGTAAAAACTAAATGTTCAATCTCTTTAGCTTGTTGTGCATTCATAAGAGTAGGCATAATTTTGTCTTCTATATTTCTGGCTAATCTAATTCTACTGCTTATAACAATATCATTATCTTTTCCATTATTATTATTCCATTCCAAAAATCATCCCTCCTTATATTTCTTTATTTTTAGCCTTTAACTCATCTCTAATTTTGGCTGCTAGCTCGTATTCTTCATTTTCTATTGCACTCTTTAATTTCTTATTCAATTCATCAATATCTTTTTTAATCTTTATCTCTCTAGCAGCATTATTAGGAACTTTTCCTGTATGTTTATCACTACCATGTATTCGCCTTATTAAAGGACTCAAATTATCTCCGAAAACTTCATAGCATTGATTACATCCAACCTTACCGGTTTTTCTAAATGTAGAATACCTCATATTACAAAGAGGACATACTAAGTCATTAACTCTTTGCTGATGATTAGTAGAGAATGTATAATCACTATCTAACAAACCAGAAAAAAACTTATGAAAATCAAATAAATGATCATCCTCTGAAAATGCCTTTAGCTTTTGTGCACAGGCTTCACATAAGTTAAATTCTTGTTTTTCCCCATTAAGGATTTTAGTTATATGGACAACTGCTTCCCGTTCATTACAATTTTGACATCTCATTAACTTATCATCCTCCCTTATATCTATTTTAATATAATAATAATCTATTATTATATTACCCTTTTTTACCCATAATTTAACAAGTCTTAATATCTTTATTTTAACAAATTCTTAATTTTACAACAATACCTATATCAGTTATAAGTTATAAGTAAAAGCTTAAAGCCTTTGCCAGAGTTCTATAACTTATGTTCACTTCGACGGCTTTCAGCCTGAGCACCCTCCTGATTTCTGCAGGGGATGTTCCCCTTGCAAACCCTTTTTTATAATAAATAAAAAGCCATTCATTATAAAATGGCTTAATAATTCTACTACTATTTTCTTTCTTTGTTCTCAGTAATGTTTTCAATATGATTAACACGCTTTCTTTGTTCTTCTGGGCTAGTCCAATAGTGATATGTTGACATATATTCACCATATAATGTTTTATCTGCCAATTCATCCTCTAAGTAATCATCTTTATTTAATATCTCCACAATTTTTCCCTTTTCCTCTAAATTATCAGGAATAGGTCTTTTTTGTACATCCTTATTCATATTAGAACCTCCTTAGAAAACTTCATATCTTTAAGTTATTATTATTTTTTCTTAAACAGCTAATTTTATACCTTGTATTTTAAATACAAAAAATACCTTGAGTATTCAAGGTATTTTTTTGATTTTTTGCTATAATATTGTAATTAAAGTTACTTTCACTAATCTTCTTTTTGAGAGCTTTCTATTATCTTTTCGCTTAATTGCCCAGGTACTTCTTCATATCGGGCAAATTCCATCATGAAATCTCCTCTTGCCTGTGTCATAGATCTTAATTCAGTAGCATATTTTGACATTTCTGCTAAAGGCGCTTCAGCAATTATTTTTTGTTTCCCCTTCAAAGGTTCCATCCCAAGAATTTTACCTCTTTTTTTATTAATGTCACCCATTATATCTCCCATATAATCTTCCGGCACTATTATCTCTATATGATAAATTGGTTCTAAAAGTACTGGTTTTGCTTCCTTCATTCCTTTTTTATATGCAAGGGAAGCTGCCATTTTAAAGGACATTTCATCGGAGTCTACTGCATGGAAGGAACCATCATGTAGAGTAAATCTTACTCCTGTTACAGGATAACCCGCTAAGACGCCCTCTTCCACACAATCTCTTAAACCCTTTTCAACCGCAGGAATGTATTGACGAGGAACTGCTCCACCAACTATCTTGTCAACAAATTCAAATTCAGTTTCTCCATCCACTAGAGGTTCAAAATCTACATATACATGTCCAAATTGTCCTCTTCCGCCTGATTGTTTTTTATGTTTCCCTTCAGCTGTTGCCCGTCCCTTTATAGTCTCACGATAGGGTATTTTGGGATCCTTCAGTAAAACATCTACCCCAAATTTATTTTGTAATCGTCTACTTATTATTTCTAGATGCATTTCCCCTAATCCAGATACTAGGGTTTCCTTTGTTTCTACATTTCTGGATACAAAAAATGTGGGATCCTCCTCCATTAGCCTTTGTAAGCCCATACCTATTTTATCTTCATCACCCTTTGATTTAGGAAGAATAGTTTGAGATATAATAGGCTTTGGAAATTCAATAGGTTTAAATTGAATTAGATTATCCGCATCACATAGTGTATCTCCTGTAACCGTATACTGTAACTTAGAAAATGCACCTATATCTCCTGCACTTAGCTTTTCAACCTCAATTTGTTTTTTTCCCTGTAATACATAGAGATGATTTAGCTTTTCTTTTTTCTCTTTACTAGCATTATAAACCTCTCCATTGGCTGTCAATGATCCTGAAACAACCTTAAAAAGTGATAACTTTCCTACATATGGGTCTGCGATAGTTTTAAATACAATAGCAGAGAAAGGCTCATTTTCATCATGATGTCTTTCAACTACTTCATCATTTTTAGGATTAATACCCTCTACAGCCTTACTTTCCTCAGGGGAAGGTAAGAAATCTATAATAACATTCATCAATGTTTCTACTCCCACATTTTGGGTGGAGGAGCCACATAATACGGGTATTAATTCTCCCTCTAATACACCCTTTTTTAGACCCTCATAAATTTCTTCTCTTGTTAATTCTTCTCCTTCAAAGTATTTCTCCATTAATTCTTCACTTGTTTGTGCAACTGCCTCAATAATCATCTCTCTATAGGGATCAATTTCATTTTCACTTCCTGCTGGTATTTCTACATCAATACATTGTTGTCCTTTTCTTTCCCTAGCCTTCATATCTACAATATTAATAACCCCTTTAAAATTCTCTGCTTCTCCCATTGGAATCTCAAAGGGCACAATAGAACTACCAAAATGCTCTCTTAGCTGATCTAAGGTTTTCTTGAAATTTGCATTTTCTCTATCCATTTTATTTATCATAATAACACTTGGTATTTTATAATCATTTATTAGGGAGCAAGCCTTTTCAGTTCCTACCTCCATACCTGAAACTGCATCTACTAATATGACTCCACTGTCTACTACCCTAAGTGTTGCAATCATTTCACCGATAAAATCAAAATATCCTGGAACATCTAATACATTAATTTTATGATTATTATATTCTAAGGGTATAGCTGATGTACTGATTGAGAAATTTCTTTTTATTTCTTCTGGGTCATAGTCTGAAATAGTAGATCCGTCCTCTACCTTTCCTATTCTATCGATAAGTGATGCATTAAAAGCCATAGCTTCTACCAATGTAGTTTTACCACAACTACCGTGACCGATTATTCCAATATTTCTAAGATCTTTAGTTTCATACATTTTCATAGCTGCTTCCCCCTAACTAGATTAGATATTTTTTGAATAATTATATAATTCTATCTTTGTTTATAAAAATCCTCTTTTTTTCATAAATCCCTAAAATGATTTTTTTAATGTTATATTTATATATTATTAAATTTACATAAATTTGGAAAATTATACATATTTCTTTAAAACTAGACTATTTACTTTGAATTGAGATCATGTACAGAATTTTAAATACTTATTAAGCAAAAATTTTATTCCTCTGTTAAAAAGACAAACTTTTCAACTTTAAAAAAGTTTCTAGAGGTTACCTCTAGAAACTTATATAATAGATCCTTTATTTAAAAACTTTTGATATAAACTGATAAGCCTGAAATAATATAATCGTAAAACCACTTGCTACCAACGGTCCCACTGGAACTCCTTTAAAAGCAACCATTCCAATTATGGTACCTAATAAAACAGGAAGAATAATTGAAGAATCTGACAATAACAAATCATACCCCCGCCCAGTAAAATAAATTACAATAATACCGCCAACAATAGCCAATATTCCCAAGGGTGTCTTAATAGATTCAACTATATCCATAAGTGTATATTTCTCTTCCGCAATGGGTGATAAAATACTTATAGTAACTATAATAACACCCATTGTCATACCATATGTTTCAAACTTTGGAAATAAAAAATTCAATTTAACTAACCTTAGTATTATTAAGATGGCAGCCGCCAATGAAAGGCTGTCTATCCTTGTAATTATACCTATAAACACTAAAATTAATAAGATAATCATGCCATGATCCATTTTATACCTCCATTAATAGCAAAGATATTACATATTCTTATATAAAGTAAACTAACATCCTCCATACTGGGCTTTCACCAACTATTAGTTTCTTCATGTTTAGCATACGAACAAAAGCCCGAAAATAGACATTCGGGCTTTTGATGTTGCATAAAAGGGGGGTAAAACTTATTCTGATATCCAGCCTTGTTCTACAAAATATTTCTTTGAACCTGGATGATAAGGAAGAAGCATATCATCTTCTTCAGCAACTAGTTCTGGTGTAAATTGCTCCATAACTGCTGCTACATCTTGCATTTCTTCTATATTTTCATAAATAGATTTTGTCATTTCATATGCCAATTCATCAGATAACTCTACACGAGCTACAATATTATCTGGTGGTGATCCCATTGTCATAACTTCATAATCTTGGTTTGGATACACATTTGCTGGTAAAATTCTTTTTTCCATATATGGACTTATTTCCATATACTTTGCAGCAGCTTCATCATCGATAGGTAGGATAATAGTGTCCCCTCCCAACATTAATTCAGATACAGAGGAAGCTCCCTGTGTTAATCCAAGAATAGCTCCATCAATAAGATTATCTTGCATCATTTCAATAGCTTGGCTAGCTTCAATATACTCTGGGGTGATATCATCATAGCTAAGTCCATGAGCTTCAAGGATTTGACGAGCATCTACCTCTCCACCACTACCAACAGGCCCAACGGCAATTCTTTTACCTTCAAAGTCATAAATAGTTTCAATACCAGCATCAGCTTGTGCAAGAACTGTTATTCCTTCATAGAAAAGCCCACCTGTAATTGCACGTATCCATGGCATTTCTTCTGGATATGGCTCTTCACCATTGATAGCTAAATTAGCTTCAATAGATCGGCAAACTGCGGCTTCAATTTCTTCATTTCTTAACAATTCAATATTATGAGGTGCTCCATTTGTTGCAATAGCTACAGCCTTAACCCCATCAACATTGGCATTCCATATCTTAGCAAGAGCCATACCTATTGGATAGTTCATTCCTCCAACACCAGCTGTTCCTATTGTAATATGAGTTACATCTCCACTTTCTTCAACTTCTCCTTCTTCATTATCTGAAGAACCCGGAGAAGAGCATCCTACTAGAACAACCATTAAAGCTAGTAGTAATACGAGCAACTTTACACTTCTTGATCTTTTCATAATTCCATCCCCTTCTTTTTTTTTTGTAAAAAGGTTAATACCCCTTTGCAACATTTTTCATTGTATTTCCTTAGAAACATCTATCTTAATATAATATATTAAGCAGTGGTAGTAGCAGCTTTATTTTTTTTATGAATAATAAATATCGTTCCTGCTAATATTGCTAATAAAGCTATACCAATAAAATCACTATAAACACCAGGTGCCATTAATGAAACTGCTGCTCCAAAACTTACTAACCTTGTCCAAAATGGCAGTTTTACAATTAAATATCCTTCTAAAGCTGTAGATAGAAGAAAAGTTCCAAATAATGCTGTTAACACTGCAAGTGCAATAACTATCCAGCTATCACCTATTAATAGCATTGCAGGATTATATATAAAGAAGAATGGGATAATAAAGGCTGCTAATGCTAGACGAAATGCTGCGAAACCAACTTTATTAGGGCTTGCACCTGCCATTCCAGCACCAACATATGCTGAAAGTGCAACAGGAGGTGTAACCGTCGAAACAACTGCATAGTACAATACGAAGAAATGTGCTTGGAATGCTTCAACGCCCATTGCCCTTAATATAGGAACTGCTATAGTGGCTGCTATAATATAACAAGCACTTGTTGGCAATCCCATTCCTAATATAATTGAAACAATCATAACAAGAATTAATGCCACAAATAGATTTCCACCAGATATTAATACGATATTATCCGCTAGAATAACTCCAATTCCAGTCATGGATAAAACTCCAACGATAAAACCCGCTGCTGCCATTGCTATTCCTACACTTAATGCACTTCTAGCAGCTTTAATACACATTTCTTTAAGAGCCTTTGGCCCTAAACGCGTTTCTGGTCTTATAAGTGATAATGCCCAAGAAAGAACTGCAGCGTAAAATGCTGAATACACAGGAGAAAATCCATCAATTAATAACCATACTAGTACAACCATAGGAATAAACATATGTCCATATCTTTTTATTGTATCCCAGGCATTAGGAATTTCTTCCTTAGATAAACCTGTTAAGCCATTTTTTCTAGCTCTTAAATCAATTTGAAAAAACACCCCGGAAAAGTATAGTAGAGATGGAATTACTGCTGCTGCAGCAATAGATATATAACTAACACCAAGATACTCTGCCATAATGAAAGCTACTGTACCCATAATAGGAGGCATTAATTGCCCACCAGTAGATGCAGCTGCTTCTACCGCACCAGAAAAGTATGGCTTATAGCCAGTCTTTTGCATTAAGGGAATTGTAAAAGCTCCAGTTGTGGCAACATTGGTGGCTGCGCTTCCTGAGATACTACCGCATAGTGCACTGGCGATAACAGAAACCTTTGCAGGTCCACCCTTAGCCCTACCACCAATTGCAAGTGCTATATCATTAAATAGTTTCCCTAATCCACTTTTATCTAATATAGCAGCTAGTGTAATAAATACAACCAAATATCCTGCTGATACACTAAGAGGTACACCGAAAATTCCTTGACCTGTAAGATACATTTGATATATAATTCTTTGTACACTATAACCGCGATGGGATAATACCCCAGGGAAATGTGGCCCAAAATATGCATAAAGCAAGAATATAGCTGCTAATATAACTAGCCCCTTCCCAACTACTCTTCTTGTAGCCTCAAGAACTAATAAAGCAGTAATTGCACCAAATACATAATCGGAGGGTAATGCAACCCCACTACGAGCAACAAAGGGCTGATGGTTGAACCATGAATAAGCGGTGGCAGCAATTGTAAGTATTAATAATAAAATATCTACTATAGTCGGTTTTTCTTTATTAGAATTCTTTGTAGCCGGGTAGTACGCAAATACCAGAAATAATATAAATCCTAGATGTGCCGCAAGATGTTTCATATGAATCGGTGTGCCGAATCGTGCTGTTAGCATTTGATAACTTATAAATGCAACAGACACTATAATAACTAATATTTTCCAAAATCCGCTTAATTTTCTAAACTTGGACTCCTTATCCTTTTCTCGAAGAACATCTTCTCCACTTACTGTTTCATCCTCATTTTTCTTTACCAAAAATTCTTCTTCACCCTTGGGCTTGAATTTAGATAATTTACTTAAGAATTTCATGGATATTCAATCCTTTCTCATGTACTTTGTGTTAATGTAAGTTATGAAATGCTTTACACTTTAGTCACTAATTTCCATTACTCTTACCAACTCTCGATGTCCATTTAAAGCTTTTCAATAGCCTGCTTTATCTTTGTAATTGCTCTTTCAAGTTCATCCATTGATGCTGCATATGAAATTCTAACCTCATGGGTGGCTCTTTCTCCAAAAGCTGTTCCTGGGATTAATCCTACCCCAGCTTCTTTTAAAATAAAATCTGAGAATTCTTCTCCAGTCATTCCTGTATCCTTTACATCTACAAATAAGTAAAATGCTCCACCAGGACTGGGACAAGAAAGTCCTTTAATGTTATTAATCTCAGAAACCAAGAAATCTCGGCGCTTTTTAAATTCTTCTACCATAATATTAACAGATTCCTGAGAACCCTTAAGAGCTGCAATTCCTCCATGTTGTACCATTGATGTACTATTAGCTACATTATAAGCATGCATTTTTAGTATTGGTGGAATTAATTCAGCATCCGCTGCTATGTAACCAAGTCTCCATCCTGTCATTGCATATGCTTTAGAGAACCCATTGAAAATAATTGTTCTTTTTCTCATTCCAGGTAAAGCTGCAATACTATAATGTTTGTTACCATCATATATAAGCTTTTCATAGATTTCATCAGAGAAAACAAGCAAATCGTGTTTAATTGCAAATTCGGCAACTTGTTCTAATATTTCTTTACTTTGTACTCCTCCAGTTGGATTGCTTGGATCTAGGATAACAAGTGCTTTTGTCTTATCAGTAACTCTCTTTTCCAATTCTTCAACCTTAATTTTAAAATTGTTATCTGCAGTCAGTGGAAATAATACAGGTTCTGCTCCATTAAGTCGTGGTATATGAGAATAATTCAGCCATGAAGGGTCTGGTACAAGAACCTCATCTCCTTCGTCTAAGAACGCACTTAGAGCACAAAATATCCCTTGGGTAACTCCTACTGTACAAATAATTTCCTCGATATCATATTCAAGGTCATTATCATTTTTTAATTTTTCTGATATAGCTTGTCTTAACTCGTCAATCCCTTTGTTTGTAGTGTAATGGGTTTCACCATTCTTTGTGGCTTCAATCATAGCATTATTAATATGTGCAGGCGTATCAAAGTCTGGTTCTCCAATACCAAGATTAATTACATCATGGCCTAGAGACTTTAATCTTCTTACTTCTCCCATTACTTTTCTAATTGGAGAGAAGGGAATTTTTTCAAGTTTCGATGAGTATTTAATCAAATCATTACCTCCTATCTTATATTACTAGTATTAAAATTAAAGTGTGGATTTGTGCCTGATGGTTAAATCTTTAATAAGTATAAAATATTTATTTTAGATGATATAATTTATTAAAGCTTATGTTTAAATAAATTATACAATAAGTTTAGTATATTGTCAACAATCTACAATTATATTCTTTAGTATTTTTTACCCTTTACTTAATCATACTTTATTTAATGCTCTTTTTTTATGGTAATTTCTGCTACATTATATTGAATACTTTGACTTTGTATTGTCGACAATATATAATATAATTAAAATATACTGATTAAATCAACTGAGGAGGATACTATGGGCATACAATTTAAGGATTTAAGTCATAGCCTATCACTAAAGGATAGAGTTTATTATAGTGTAAGAGATCAAATTATAAATGGAACCCTTGCACCAGGAAGTCGTTTACTTGAGGAAGAATTGTCTAAAGCAATGCATATAAGTAGGGCTCCCATAAGGGAAGCTTTAAATATGCTTGAGAAAGATGGCTTTACTACTATAATTCCTCGTAAGGGTGCATTTGTTTCTACTATAACTAAAAAAGATGTTGAAGATATTTGGGAGATGAGGATACTTCTTGAGCCATACGCAGCTATTCATTCATATCGTAATATTCCAGATGAAGAAATTAATGCAATGATGGAAAAACTTAATAGGATTTTAAATATAACTGTTGAGTTTGATGAATATATGAATTCAGACTTAGAATTACATGAGCTCTTATATAAATATGTAGATAATAAGCTTCTTAAAGATACCCTAAAAACTATAAAGGCTCATTCCCTGCGTATTCGTTATTTTGCAGAGCATACTCAACATACCCGTAGAAATGTTATAGAGGCGGTTACAAAGGACCATATAGATGTAATAGAGGCATTGAAATCACGAGATAAAAAATACATACATGAAAGTGTATATAATCATGTTGTAAAAAGTCAGGAAAGATCCTTAAAGGCAATAGATAAAGTTTTTTCTTCTTCCAAAGATAAATAAATTTATAGTAAAGCTATATACTATTATAACCCTATAATAATTGGTGTTGGTGATAAAAAATCAACATCATTTTTATATAAAAAATAGTGCCTATGATAAAATCATAGGCACTATTTTTTGGGCTTCTAATATTTATTTTTCATGTTCCACAAATTTTACTAATTTATCAGGATCAATATTACCTCCTGTTAATACAAAACATACTTTTTCTTCTTCTTTAAATTTAATTTTCCCAGACATAGCTGCTGCAACTCCTATTGCCGCGGATGGCTCTATAACTACCTTTGATTTAAATGAAACTTCATTTAATGCCTTATAGATAAATTCATCTTCTACTGTAACTATTTCATCTACATATTCTTCTATTATAGGATATGTATTATCCCCTGTATTAGTTATCATAAGGCCATCTGCTACAGTATCCTGCATTGGTACTATAACTGGTTTTCCAGCTTTTCTGCTTTCTGAATATCTTGGAATAGAAGCTGGCTCTGCCCCAATAACCCTAACATTAGGATTTGTTTCCTTAGCAGCTACTGCAACACCAGCTAATATTCCTCCGCCTCCTAAAGGAACAACGATTGTATCAACATCTTTTAGATCCTGCATTATCTCATAGCCTACTGTTCCTTGACCAGAAATTAGCATAGGATCATTGAAGGAATGGACCATTGAATACCCCTTTTCATCCATTATTTCATATAGCTTTTTATATCTTTCAATAGAGTCAAATCCGTACAATACTACTTCAGCACCTAATGCTTTAGTCCCCTCTATTTTTGTTGAAGGAGCATTTTCTGGTAGTACAAGTGTAGCTTTTATTCCAAGTTTCTGAGCGGCATAAGCAACACCTTGTGCATGATTCCCTGATGATGAAGCTATTATACCCTTTGCTCTTTCCTCTTCAGATAAAGTTAAAATCTTATTAGTCGCGCCTCTAATCTTAAAAGAACCTGTAACCTGTAAACATTCAGGTTTTAAATAAGCTTCACAACCTAAAATGCTATCAAGTTTATCCCCTCTTAATAAAGGTGTATGTCTTACATGATCCTTTAATCTTTCGCTAGCTGCTTTAATATCCTCTAATGATACTGGTAAGCTCATAAATTTCCTCCTCTATTTTTATTTTTCATCTACTCGTATAGCTAAATCTGGACAGCATCTTTCACACATTTTACATTTTATACAATTTTCAGGGTGGGCAACTCCCATAACATTAAATCCTTTACTATTTAACTTTTCAGACATCTTAAAAACATCCTTTGGACAATAATGTATACATAATTCACAAGCTTTACATAATTCTGCATCTATGTGTACGGACATTTAATTCACCCCCCTGATACTTTTTATAATGGAAACTATTTCTTCAGGGTTTTTTGCAATATGGACACCGGCTTTAGTTAATGTCTCAATTTTTGATTTAGCTGTACCTTTTGTACCTTCAATTATAGCTCCTGCATGACCTAAAGACTTACCCTGTGGGGCTGCTCTTCCTACAATCATTGCTACAACAGGTTTTGTAACATTGGCTGCAATATATTCAGCTGCTTCATCTTCCAAGCTTCCACCAATTTCCCCAAGCAATACTATTATCTCTGTTTCCTCATCTTCATTAAATAATTCAACTGCATCTCTTTGGGTCATTCCCCAGATAGGGCCCCCTCCAATAGCTAGAACAGTAGATTGACCAACGCCAGCCTCTGTTAGAGTTTTTCCTACTTCATAGGATAGTGCTCCACTTTTTGATACTACCCCTACTCTTCCTTCTAGATACATGCTTCCAGGATGAGCGCCTAACTTACATTTACCAGGTGCAATTATCCCAGCAGTACCAGGACCTAACATTCTTGTACCCTTTAGTTTTGCATATCCTAAAATATCAATAACATCATGATCTGGAATTCCTTCAGATGTAAGTACAAAGAACTTTATCCCGTTATCGATAACTTCAAAACAAGAATCCTTAGCAAATGCCGGAGGAACAAAACTAATAGCTACATCAATTCTATGGTTTTCCATTGCTTCCTTAACAAAATCATAAACTGGTATTCCCTCTACAAAGGATCCTCCTTTACCTGGTGTAACCCCAGCAACGATATTTGTTCCATATTCTTTCATTACCTTAGTCTGAAGTGCACCTGACTTTCCTGTTATCCCAAGGACCAAAACATTTGTATCCTTATTAATAAGAATAGACATCTTATTCACCCCCCGCATTAGTTACGGCATAGTTTACAGCTTCCAATAAGTTGTTAAAGGTAGGAATGTTTGCTTGTTTCATTATTTCTTTTCCTTCTTCCTCTTTTGTTCCGCACATTCTTATTGCCACTGGAATATTAAGTCCCTTTTCTTCTTTGTACCGAACTATTCCATTAGCCATATCATCCATCCTGTTGAAACCACCTATAAGGACTATAAGGATACTTTTTACATTCTTATTATTTGCAACCCTATCTAGGGAGTCATACATGGTTTGGGCATTTGTAATTCCGCCTAACTCGCAGAAATTGGCTGCTTCTCCCCCTGCATCTTTGATAAGATCCAGTGATAACATTCCTGTTCCAGCTCCATCGGATATTAATCCAACATCTCCCGATAATGGTACATAGGTAATGGTATCTTCCTTTGGCTCAACATAGTTTTCAATACCCTCTAGACTTTTTTGCTCTTTTATAAATTTCAAATGCATATCCTCATGTCTGAACCTGGCATTATCATCTAACACTACTTTTGCATCTAATGCAACTAAACCATTTGGTGTTGACACTAGAGGGTTAATTTCTACTAATGTTGCATCACTACTTTTAAATGCAGTATATAAATTATTAATAAGCATTTTAAATTCTTTGAAATTTTCATATCCAATTTTATTTGCCATATATCGTATTTGATAATCCGTTGGACCTGTAATAGCATTAAACTCCATTGTAATAATTTTTTCAGGTGTCTCGGCTGCAACATTTTCTATCTCTACACCTCCAGCTGCACTTGCAACTATTAAAGGTGTAGCTGTACTTCCCTTAAATGTTATTGAAAGATAGTATTCCTGAAGTATGTCTGCCTTCTCTTCAACAAGCACTGCCCTAACCGGCTCACCCTTTAACTCCTGTGAAAAAATATCATTAAGTAGATCAGCTGCATTGTTTTCTCCGTCCCATATTTTTATACCACCTGCTTTACCTCTTCCGCCGGTTAACACTTGAGCCTTAATTACTGCAGGTGCATCCACTTCAACATTATCCTTTGCTGATGTTAGAACATTTCCCTTAGGTACAGGGATTCCATGTTCTTTAAAAATACGCTTGCCTTCAAATTCATATAGCTTCATATGTTAACCCTCCACAGATATTTTTTTATCCCCTGCTAGTTCCCTACCTGCATCTACAGCATTTAAATTAAGTTCTAAAAACTTTTCAGGAACCGAATCCTTTACTATATCAATTAAGTCTTCTCTTTCCATTAACCCAGTACTTTCTTGAATAAATCCTAATACTACCATATTTGCAGCAACTCTGTTCCCAAGCTTTGTTGCTATTTCTGTTGCATTAACCTCGATCACTCTTGCATTTGTTTTTGGAACATCTGTAACCAAATTTGGATCTATTATAAGAATTCCATTATCCTTTAAAGTTGGAAGATACTCATTAAGGGCTGATTGAAACATTGCAATCAATATATCCTTTTTTTCTGCCATTGGGGAATTAATAGGGTCATCAGATATAATTAATTCAGCCTGACATTGTCCTCCCCTAGCTTCTGAACCATAAGATTGAGTTTGTACGACATATCTATTTTTCTTTGTTACCTGTGCAGTTCCTAATATTACTGAAGTTAAGATTATTCCCTGTCCTCCAAAACCACAAAGTCCTATATTTAATGGCTTCATTTCAATCACTCCTTTTCATATGCGGTGGTTCCGCCATATACAGGTTTTTCTTTATTAACAAATTCCCCTAATATAAACTTTCCTTCTTTTTCTTCCTCTGTAAGGTTTTCTGCCTTAGGAAGTGTAATAGAATTTTCTTCAATCCATTCAACAACTTTTGTAGGATTTCCTGTCTTAAGTGCATATCTTCCAAAATGAGTTGGACATTGAGAAACAATCTCTAAAAGGGAAAAACCTTTATGACTTAAAGCATCTTTTATCGCTTTTGTAGCTTGTATAGGCTTATTTGCTGTCCATCTGCTTACATAAGTAGCACCAGCGGCTTCGGCTAATTTACATATATCAAAATCCGGCTCAGAGCTACCATATGGTGTTGTCATGGTGATTGAATCATAAGGTGTTGTGGGTGCGACCTGTCCTCCTGTCATTGCAAAATTAAGGTTATTAGCTACGATTACAGTTACATCTAGATTTCTTCTTGCAGCATGAATAAAGTGATTTCCACCTATTGACGCTAAGTCTCCGTCTCCTGCGAATATTACAATTGGTGTTTCAGGTTTATGAAGCTTTATCCCAGATGCCCATGCTAAGGTTCTTCCATGAATTCCATGAAGTGTATCTGTTTTCATGTATACTGGAATTCTCGCAGTACATCCTACTCCACCTATAGTTACCATTTTTTCTAAATCAAGACCTAGTTCATCAACTGCTCGTAAAAAATAATTAAATATTTGTCCGCATCCACAACCTGCACAAAAAAAGTGGGGAAGCTTATCTTCTCTTGTATATTTTCTTAAGGGATTTATTACCTGGCTCATGCCCATACCTCCTTTATTCCATTGAAAATTTCTTCTGGGGAATGAATTAAACCTCTATTCTTTGTGATTCTATGGGTATTGCATCTCCCAGCACAAACTCGTTCAATTTCTGCTGCATATTTCCCTATATTCATCTCTACAGAAATAACAGCCCTTACCTGTTTTGCAATTTCATCTATTTGCTTTTCTGGTACCGGCCAAACTGTAACTAATTTTAATAATCCTACCTTCATTCCACTATTTCTTGCCATTTCAACAGCATCTAGAGCAGGTCTTACTTCACTTCCATAGGCAATAAGAGCAACTTCAGCATCATCCATATAGAAGCTTTCAGTCTCACAAATTCTGTCTTTATTTTCACTTATCTTTCCTGTCAATCTCTTACATAACTTATCAAATACTTCTGGATCCCAATCTATGTTTCCGATTTCATCATGGGGATTTATAGAACGAATAGTGTTAAAACCTTCTCCCATAGGAGCAAAATCCGGAACTCCAAATTCACCTGCAGCATAAGGTTTATATTCCTTTGGAGATAGATTAGTATATTTTCTATTTATTATATTTAATTTATCTTCTGCTGGGATTTCTAATCTCTCTCTCATTAAAGCAATTGTAGTTTCTGACATTATAACCACAGGATTTCTAAATTCTTCAGCTAAATTAAATGCTTTTATTGTATAATCATATAATTCCTGAACTGATGATGGAGCAAGGCAAATCGCTTCATAGTCTCCTGCAGCTCCCCATCGCATTTGCATTACATCTGCCTGGCTTGCATAATTCTCACCACGACATCTTTGAACATCAGTTATTACACATGGTGCTTCTACTGCATAAGCATACTCCAAACCTTCCTGCAAATAATTATATCCAGCACTTGCAGTTGCTGTCATAGCCTTTGCGCCCGCTAAGGATGCTCCTGCAACTGCAAATATAGAACATAATTCATCTTCTCCCTGCATAAACTTTCCTCCAACAGCGGGAAGTCTCTTTGCCATCCTCTCTGATATTTCATTAGCTGGAGTTATGGGATAACCCGCAAAGAAGTCACATCCTGCTGATAGCGCCCCTTCTACATTTGCATAATTACCAGGCATGAAGTGAACTCCAGTAAGTACACGCTCTTCTTTTTTCTTAGTGTCCATTCTTTAATTCCCCTTCCTTCATTGTTTATTTTAAATACACCCACATAAGGGGTTCTATCCCTATGGCTTTATTTTAAAGTTTATTAATAAGATTTTAATAATAGTACATGTAGAATTTAATGAACTATTTATTAAAATCTTCCTACTTACAAAAACCACTTTAAAATAGATGTTTTACTTTAATTAAAGTTAAATTCTTTCTGTCATAATCCATACAAGTTTTTTAAACTATATCATCTACTTAAATTATACATTGTCGACAATGTACAGTCAACACTTAATTTATAAATAATAATAATCTCTTGAAACACATATCATTTTCGATAAGATTTGATTGAATTTGATATTAAAACAGGATAAAAAAAACATATATGGCTTAGGTTTGTTATAAATTCATTAATGTTGACTTTATATTCTGCAACCTATACAATTATTGTAAGTGATTAATTTAAAACCATTATATAAGGGGGTATATATGTGAAAAATGTGTTTAGAAAAGAATTGAGCGATTTAAAGCCCTATAAACCTGGTAAACCAATTGCTGATGTTCAAAGAGAGTATGGATTAGAATCAGTTTATAAATTGGCATCAAACGAAAATCCCTTAGGTTGCTCCCCTAAGGTCAAAGAGGCACTTACAAAAGCTCTTGATAGTATTCATATTTATCCTGATGGAAATGCTACACTATTAAAAGAAAAATTATCAAGTTTATTAAAAATTCATACTAATCAAATTCTCCCTAGTAGTGGATTAGATGAAATGATTGATCAAATTGCAAAAACCTTCATCAATGATGGAGATGAAGCAATTATGAGTGATAACTCCTTCGTAAGGTATATAGCTACTACAAAAATGATGGGTGGTATTCCTATAATTGTTCCAACAAAGGATGATTTTACATTTGATTTAGATGGAATGCTGGATAAAATCAACGAGAATACAAAGCTAATATGGATATGTAATCCAAATAATCCAACTGGTACTATGATCACCGAGGATCAATTTACATCTTTTATTAATAAAGTGCCTGAAGACATTATTGTAGTTTATGATGAAGCCTATAGGGAATTTGCTACTCATAAAGAATTCCCCTATGATAGTCTTAAATTCCTTAAAAAATATCCAAATATTATTATTATGAGAACCTTCTCTAAGATTTATGGTCTAGCCTCCCTAAGAGTCGGATATACAATTGCTTCGGAAGAAATTATTGAAAATGTAAATAAGATAAGACCAGCATTTAATGTTAATAGCTTTGCTCAAGTAGCCGCATTAGCTGCAATAGACGACCAAGAATTTGTACAAAAAACTATTGAAAATAATAATAAAGGCAAGGAATATTTATATAAAGAATTCGATAAAATGAACCTAACTTATGCTCTATCTGAAACAAATCATATTTGGGTTAATGTAGAAAAGGATTCACAAGAAGTATTTATTAACCTACAGAAAAAAGGTGTAATTATTCGACCACAAGTAGGTACTTATATTAGGGTAAGCATTGGTCTTCCAGAAGAAAATGAATTTTTCGTTAAGTGTTTAAAGGAAGAATTAGGAAGATAATCTGATATAATAAAAAAACATTCTTGTAAATTTTTTTACAAGAATGTTTTTTTATTATGGTTTCAATTATTAACATCATTTATATTTATACTTAATCCCTACGATACCTGCCCATTATGATCTCTGAAGCATACCTTCCATTTTGGATTGTAGCATATTTCTTTGTTCCTTCATACACAAATCCTAAACTTTCATATAGATGAATAGCCCGGTTATTTCCCTCCAACACTTCTAATTCAACTCGTTTTAGCATTAGCCAGTTATCTGCAAGATCAAGTAGATATTCTAATAATAAACGACCTATTCCTTGATTATGATAATCCTTATGTATACAGATACCAACCATACCTTTATGACGTTTTTTCCCTTCTCCAACATGAAGTCCTGCCATTCCTAATATACTACTATCCGATTCAGCAACGACTACATAATCATTTTCACCTAAATTTTGAATAAATTGTATAGTATTCTCTTTATACTCTGTCGGCAAAGCTAAAGTGTTCCATACTATTTCTTTCTGCCTTCTTATTTCATTAATCTGCCCAGCATCTGAAAGTCCAATAGGTCTTATTGAAATTTCCATAACAAAATCCCCTTCATATATTAATAGTATCTAAACTAAAATATTTAGAAGTTCAATTTTACTTTCTTGGAGCATTTTCCCTCGCAGATAATCCTCATGTCGTTCATCCTTATTCAATCGAAATTGCTTGACTTTTAAGGGCGCTTCAATCCAATAATCAAACACATTAAAATTTTCATCCATAAATATAAAAGTAGGTATTTTTAGTCGTTCATCCTCTTGATATTTCTGAAGCTGACTAACCTTTCCTTCCTCTAAAGATATAATTGATAATTTTATTCCATCATTATAATTAACTATCCTATTTAAAAGGGTTAGGTTTATTTTACAATCAATACACCAGCCCTCAGCAATTGCTAATATATAACATGGATTCTTTATGGATTGTATGGAATCTATGTCCTCTTGAGGAAGCTTAATTAATTCTTCTACTGCATGAAAATCTCCAGTATCCATAATGGATACATTATGTAAAAATTCTTGGAAGTTAATGCCTTTCAAAAATAATTCCTTCATCCATAATCCTCCCCAATGTTGTCATTATATTTTTAAAATGTGATTTTCTATTTTGTTGCTCTATTATACCTTAGCATCCCAAAAAATGCAAAAAAAAATGGCTCCTCAGACTGGACTCGAACCAGTAGCCTACCGGTTAACAGCCGGTTGC
>CAZHJK010000003.1:0-173111 GCA_964533275.1 uncultured Eubacteriaceae bacterium
AAATATTATCCTGCTTCGTATTTTAAAATCTCGCCTTAGGCGAGATTTTTTTATTTTCTTTACTTGTTCATAAGCTAAGCACTTATAATCCTTGCATATTTTCTTATTATTTATAAATAATTTACAAAGGAATCCGATAATCTTTATAGTATAATAATATATATGCTATTCCATAATTATACATAATATTGATTGTCTAGATAAATATATAAATAAAATAACATGATCTATCAAATAATAATAAGGACTTTGATTAATATTAGAACTATGAGGTATTAATATAAAATAGCCTTTGGATTAAGACTAATCTGGAGGATTTATTGGAGGGAAAAATGCATGATAGCTGCAGTTATCTTAGCCTCAGGATTGTCTGAAAGACTTGGAAATAATAAACTACTAATGCCTCTTGGTAATCAGAGTGTTGTGGAGCATGTTATTGATAGCGTTAAATCGTCAAAAATAGAAAACATCTTTTTAGTTTATGGTAAAAATGAGTCTGAATTTAAAACAATCTCCCATCATAAAAAAATTAATTTAATTTATAATGAAAAATATTATTATGGTCAAAGTATGTCGGTTAAAAGTGCATTAAATTCAATTGGTAATAATTTTCAGGGCATAATGTTTTTATTAGGGGATCAACCATTTATTAAAACTAAGACCATAAATTTATTGATAGAACATTTTAATAAAAATCCTCTAGGAATTATTGTTCCTACTTACCAAGGGAAAAGAGGTAATCCGGTAATTTTCAGTAGGGACTTTTTTACACAAATTAAAAATATACAAGGGGATAAGGGTGCTAGAGAAGTTATAGAGAAAAATTACAATGAAGTTATTCATGTACCCATAGCAGATTCCTTTGAAAATTTTGATATAGATACTAGAAAAGATTATGAAAAAGCATTGTTTAAGATTGGATCATAAGTATTAAAGGGGTGAGGGATTTGCTAAAGGATGCTGGAATAACTATAGAAAAAGCTTTAAAGTTAAATGCACTAAAGGGTGCAAAAATAGTAGCGGGTGATAGAGGGATAAATAATAAAATTATAAAGATAAATATTATGGAGGTACCTGATATTATGGATTGGGTAAATGAAGGGGAGCTTCTTTTGACCACAGCATATTCCATTAAGGATGACCCCCTAGCTCTTCGGGAGTTAATACCTAAGCTGCATGAAAAGGGATTAGCTGGATTAGCTATAAAACCAAGAAGATATTTAGAAGCTATATCAAAGGACATGATAGATAGGGCAAATGAATTAGGATTCCCCTTAATTGAATTACCCTATGAGGCATCCTATACCGATATTATAAATCCAATTATGGCTGAGGTTTTGAATAATCAAGCGGCATTGCTTACAAAATTAGAGGAAGCCCATAAGCAATTAATGAATATATTGCTTGAGGGAGGGGATTTAAAGAGCATTAGTGATGCATTAGCAAGACTGGTAAAAAATCCAGTAGCAATTCAAGATATTATATTTAATAAAACTTTCGTTTCCCTTTATAGAAAAAACCCAGATTTAAGAGAAGAATTAGTTAATAAGGCTGAAAACCACCAGGATATTTCTTCTCGGTATTATCAGCTTCAACATCATCAAATTAGTGAGGATGTTATAGGTAATAAAAAAATAAATAAGCTTATTATGCCTATAGTGGCAGGCAATAAAACCTATGGTTATATTATAGTATGGGAAATTGAGGATAATTTAGAAGCCTTTGATACCCTTACCATTGAAAATTCTTCAGCAATTGGAGCCTTAATAATTATGAAAAAGCTTTCAATTATGGAGGTAGAAAAAAGACATAGGATAGAATTTATAGAAGATCTATTATCCTCTGATCCCAATCTTCAAAAATCAGCCATAGAAAGAGGACAAATCTTTGGTTTAGAGTTTGGAAAGGATAATATTGTAATGGTTGTAAGCCTGGATGATTTTCGAAAAACCTATAAAAAGACGCCAAATAACGAGGAATTCATTCAACAATATAAAAATAATATTAGGAGAATTATAAAGAACTCTGCAGATAATTTAAATCAGCAAATCATTATGGGAGATAAGAGCGATAGTATCATTATTCTATTGGCGGTAGAGCCAATGACCGAGGCAAAAAAGGTAAAGGAAATTACCATATTGCTAGGAGAGGAAATAATAAAAGAAGCAAAAAATAACCTATCAAATATTAGTATATCCATTGGGATTGGTAGATATTATACAAAGATGGAGGATTTATATAAAAGCTATCAGGATGCTAAAAAATCCATTACCCTTGGCAGGTTATTTAACCAAGAAGCTATTATACATTTTGACGATCTTGGTATTTATAGGTTACTCTACTATGAAAATCTTCAGCCGGAATTAATCAGGTTTTACAATGAAACCCTTAGACCCTTAGTTGAATATGATAAGAAAAAGGATACAGAGTTGGTAAAGACCTTGGAAGCATATTTTGAAAACAATGGAAACCTAAAAAAAATATCAAAACAGCTTTATACCCACTATAATACAATCCTATATAGAATTCAGAGGATTGAAGAAATATGTAATTTAAATCTTCAGAATTCCCAGGAAAGATTAAATTTAGAAATTGCCCTTAAGATTATGTGCATTATTGATAATAAAACCATGAAAAATATTAATGAATAACAAATAATGAGTTAAACAAATGATTTTCTTTAGTAATTATTTATAAAGGTAAAAAAGTTTCATTAATAGAATAGATAAGAGGAGATAGCATAAATACTTTTAAGGAATGAATTCTAATGATAAATGCAGTTAGTATGAGTAGCAGGGTTGAAAAGATGATTGATGAAAATAAGGGAAATAACATAGAAGGATTTATACATTCGGTATTTGATTATGCCTGCAATATTCAAATACCAGATAAGGATTTAATTGGTTTGATATCAAAGGAATATGGAGATAACCCCTATAGCATCTCTATAGACTTACCAGCAGGACAGACAATGAAGAAGCTTACTATGGAGCAGGGAATGAAGGTATTTATTAATAGCAGAGGGATACGATCTGTGAATGGCGCTTTTTATATTAACCTGCAAGATACTATTAGCTGGGATCCAACTCCACCTAAGGAATATGGAAGATTAGTAAATAGGTCTCAATTAAAAAATAACTTTCGTACTATTATGAGAATTTTATTGGAGAAGGGTAATTTTTTAGGTATAGGTCCATTAATTTTGGATTATCCAGAAATTATTGAAGCATTTAATTTTCAAGATTTCCAAAAAAACTTTAAGGCAAATCATTATAGCTTATTTATTTCTCCTAGAATAAAAGATTTAATATATGGAATTATAAAAGATGACCAAGTATTAATAAAAAAATTGTTAGTAGGGATAGTAGGCTTTGGCCCAGGGCTTACACCCTCAGCAGATGATCTGTTAGTAGGTTTAATGGCTGCATTATATTATTTGGGACAATATTATAATAAGGATATTAAGGAAATAGCCCATTTTAAAAACAGCCTAGATGATGAATTAACAAGTCAAACAACCATTGTTAGCCGACAAATGTTAAAGGCAGCAACTAAGGGTGAATTTGCAAAATCCATTAAGGAATTATGCATTGCTATGATTACTACTGATAATAAAAAGGAAATAGAAAATACAGTATTAGATGCAATCAGTCTTGGATCTACATCGGGGACAGATACAATGGTTGGCTTATTATTGGGCGCTTATATAATAAGAGAAATATATTTATAGAAGGAGGAAAATCATGGGAGTACATGTACAAATAAAAAAGAACACCTATTATGATTCAGTAACACTGATGATTATTACTAAGGAAGTAAATAATATATCTGGTGTAAAGGGAGTATTGGTGGGGATGGCTACCGATTTAAATAAGGAGTTAACTGAAAACCTTAATCTTATAACGCCAGAGATTAAAGAATTAACTGCAAATGATTTCTATATTACAGTAAATACAGAAGATGATGCAGTGTTCCAAAGAGTTGTTTCAGCTGTAGAAGACTTATTAAATCGTAAGGCAGAAAGCCAAGCAGGCGATTACCAGCCTCCTACATTCGATTCCGCTGTTAAGATAATGGCTGATGCAAACCTTTTGGTTATTTCTATTCCCGGAGAATATGCAGCTGCTGAAGCTAAAAAAGCAATAAACAAGGGTATGCATGTAATGCTCTTTAGCGATAATGTTCCTATTGAACATGAAATAGAATTGAAGAAACTTGCCCATGAAAAAGGTCTATTGGTAATGGGACCTGATTGCGGAACAGCCATAATAAATGGTATCCCTCTTTGTTTTGCCAATGTCGTAAAGGAAGGGGATATAGGAATGGTAGGAGCTTCTGGAACAGGTATTCAAGAGGTGTCAGCCATTATAGGAAAGCTTGGAAGTGGAATAACTCAAGCTATTGGAACAGGAGGAAGAGATTTAAGGTCAGAAGTTGGGGGTATAATGATGATAGATGGTATTCATGCCCTGCAAAACGACCCTAATACAAAGGTAATAGTATTAATCTCCAAACCACCAGCAAAGGAAGTAGAGCAAAAAGTATTAAATACCCTAAAGGAATCTGATAAGCCTGCCGTAGTTCATTTTATTGGTGGCGACCCTGAGGTGGCAAAAAGCTATGGTGCCTATGCAGGTTTAACCTTAGAGGATACAGCATACAAGGCAGTTGCCCTATCAAGGGGAGAAGAGGTAGCAGATATTGTAGACTTTACCCAGGATAAAGAAGATTTAGAAAAGGCTATAGCTGAAGAAGCTACTAAATTTTCACCGGGACAAAAATACTTAAGAGGACTATATTCTGGAGGAACCTTAGCCTATGAGGCTCTAAAAATAATGCAGGAAAATGGCATTGAGGGTTATTCTAATATTCCATTAAAGAAGGAAAACAAGCTAAAGGATTCCTTTAAAAGTGAAAAACATACAGTATTGGATTTAGGAGAAGATGAATTTACAGTGGGTAAGCCCCATCCAATGATTGATCCATCTACCAGAATTGATGTAATTATGAAGGAAGCAAAGGATCCTGAGGTAGCAGTAGTGTTATTGGATTTTGTTATAGGATACGGAGCAAATCCAGATATAGTTGGAGAAATCCTACCAGGAATAATTAAGGCAAGAGAACTAGCACAAAAAGAAGGTAGACATCTAACCTTTGTAGCCTTTGTTTGTGGAACCAATGAAGACCCACAAAACTTAAAAAAATGTGAAGCTACCCTGCGTGAAAATGGTGTTTATGTATTACCATCTAACGCTCAAGCAATTAGATTTAGTCAAAAATTAGTTTCCAGCATTAAATAGTGGAGGGATGAAAATGAGTAAGATCAATGAGCTATTTGGTAAGGAACTTAAGGTTATTAATATGGGATTAGAATCCTTTGCAAATGATCTTAGGGACCAAAATATAGAGACAGTACAAATGAATTGGAAGCCACCAGCTGGTGGAAATAAAAAGATGATGTCTTTACTTTCAAAATTAAAATAAGAATGGAGGAATAGCAAATGGTAATGCAAAAAATTGATGAAGCTAATCAAAAAGCAATGGAGATTATTCTAAACGGGCAGCCAACATTATTAGACATAAAAACCTGCATAGATGTAGTGCCTGGTATGACAAAGAAAACATTAATGCATGCCGGTCCACCACTAACTTGGGAAAAAGCAAGCGGACCTATGAGAGGTGCTATGATTGGTGCTGTAATCTATGAAGAATTAGCAAGCAATGAAGAAGAAGCAGTAAAATTATTAGAATCCGGTGAAATAACCTTTGATCCATGTCATCACCATAATTCAGTAGGACCTATGGCAGGAGTTACATCAGCATCAATGCCAGTATTTGTTATAAAGAATGAAAACTATGGCAATTACTCCTATTGTACTTTAAATGAAGGACTAGGAAAGGTTTTACGCTATGGAGCATATTCTCAAGAGGTTATAGATAGATTAAAATGGATGGAAAAGGTATTAGCTCCACTTTTAAAGGAAGCAATCGCCCTTCATGGACCAATTGATTTAAAGACTATGATTGCTCAAGTTGTTCAAATGGGTGATGAAGGTCACAATAGAAATAAGGCAGGAACTTCTTTATTTATTAGAGAGATTGCACCTTTTGTTGTACAAACTAAGTTTGAAGAAAAGGATAAGGTGGAAGTATTAAAGTTTATGCACTCCAATGACCACTTCTTCCTAAATCTAACCATGCCAGCATGTAAATGTACACTTGATGCAGCTAAGGGAATACCCTATAGTACTATTGTTACAACCCAAGCTAGAAATGGAACTGAATTTGGTATTAGAGTTTCAGGTATTGAAGGTGGAGATAGATGGTTTACTGCACCAGCAGAAATCATTGATGGTCTATACTTCCCTGGATATACTATGGAAGATGCGAATCCAGATATCGGGGATAGTGTTATTACAGAAACCACAGGTATTGGGGGCTTTGCCATGGCAACAGCACCAGCTATCGTACAATTCGTTGGTGGAACACCCCAGGATGCTGTAAATTACACCACATCTATGTATGAAATTACAACCTCAGAAAATAATGTGTACACAATACCATTCTTAAATTTCAGAGGAACACCTACTGGTATTGATATTAGAAAGGTTGTAGAAACGGGAATTCTCCCAATTATTAACACAGGAATTGCCCATAAGGATCCGGGAGTAGGTCAGGTCGGAGCAGGATTAGTAAGACCCCCAATGAAATGCTATGAAGATGCTCTAGAAGCATTTGTTGGAATATTAGAGCAAGAGGGATTGGTTTAAAAGAAAAAATAAGGAGGTGAAGCCCTTGACAACCAAGCCATTAGAAGGTATCAAGGTACTGGATTTAACAAGAGTTTTAGCAGGCCCCTATTGTACAATGGTGCTGGCAAATTTAGGTGCCGAGATTATTAAGATAGAGCGCCCTGGTACAGGTGATGATTCTAGGGATTTTGGACCCTTTGTTAATGGTGAAAGTATCTATTTTATTAGTATAAATAGAGGAAAAAAGAGTATAGCAATTGATCTAAAGTCTGAAGAGGGAAAAGAATTATTAATGGATTTAGTGAAGGAAGTAGATATTTTAGCAGAAAACTTCAGACCGGGAACTATGGAAAAGCTGGGATTGGGTTATGACAAACTAAAGGAAGTTAATCCAAGACTCATCTACGCAGCAATGTCAGGTTTTGGCCATTCCGGACCCTATTCTAAAAGAGCTGCCTATGACATGATAGTACAGGGAATGGGAGGTATAATGAGCATCACTGGTCAACCAGGGGGAGAACCTACTCGAGTAGGTACATCCGTTGGGGATATTACTGCTGGGTTATTTGGTACCATTGGTATCCTTTCAGCCTTGCTGGGAAGACAAACAACCGGTAAAGGACAAAAAGTAGATGTGGCAATGCTAGATGGGCAGGTTTCTATCCTTGAAAATGCTATTGCCCGATATACCGCATCAAAGGAAATACCTGAACCATTGGGTTCTAGACATCCATCCATAACACCCTTTGAGGCATTTAAGACAAAGGATTCGTGGGTTATATTAGCAGCAGGAAATGATGCTCTATGGGCAAAGTTCTGTAAGGTAATTGATAGAGAAGATCTTATTAATGATCCTAAATATTTAACAAATGCTGATAGAAATAATAATCATGATATCCTAAAACCGATTTTAGATGACGTATTTACAGAAAAGACCACGGATGAATGGTTAGAAATATTAAATAATGCAGGAATTCCAGGTAGTCCAATTAATTCGGTAGATAAATTATTCAATGATCCTCAAATTGATGCAAGAAATATGCTAGTAGAGGTAGAACAGCCAGGAGTTGGTAAAATTAAGGTAGCGGGTAATCCAATTAAGCTATCGGATATACCAGCTAAGGAAGAGGTTCCTGTCGATCCAGCACCATCTATAGGTCAACATACAGAGGAAATATTAAAAACCCTGTTAAAACTAGATGAAAAAAAGGTAAGTGAATTAACAAGCAAAAAGATTGTTGAATAGTCTTTAATACTTAAGAATAATTTATTATTCTTAAGAAATTATAAAATAATAACAAATTTTGAAGGGAGCGTTTTATATGCAAATATTAGATTTTTGGAAGAACAATGTAAAGATGTATGATTTAACTGTTAATTTGAGTCATTTAACACCCCCATGGCCTACTTATGAGCCATTACAAATTAAATTTTTTAAGAGATTAGCACCTAATGGAGCCAATGGTCAATTAATCACAACTTCAAACCATGTAGGTACTCACTTAGATGGACCAATGCACTTTGATACAGCAGGAAGAGATATTGCATCCATTGAACTTGAAAAGCTAATTGGACCTGGTGTAGTAGTTGACTTGTCCGACCAAGCAGAAGACTTTGGAATCTATACTCCACAAGATATAATGGATAGAGTAGAAGTGAAAAAGGGAGATATCCTAATTATTAATACAGGCTACAACATTTATGGTTGGGATCAACCAGAAGCAGATGAGAGAAGATACATGCTAAGACATCCTGGTCCATCCCTAGAATTTATGGATTGGTGTAAAGAGATGGAAATTAAGTGGATCGGAGTTGACTGTGGATCCGCAGACCATCCAATGAATACAAAGATTCGTGATTGGGAGCCAGGTGAAGCTAAAATCTGTGATGAGTATATGCAAAAGAAATATGGCAAGACATTAAATGAAATTTATCCTTGGCCAGAGCAGTATCAAGCAATGCATATCCAAATGTTCCCTAAACCACAAGAAATTATTCACTGTGAAAATGTTGGTGGACAAATTAACGAATTATCCAATAGAAGAATGATTATCGGATGTTTCCCATGGAAATTTGAAGGTGGAGAGTCCAGTATCTGTCGTATTGTTGCATTTGACGATAAATAAGAAAAGATATAAAAAACCAAGTGAATTAGCACTTGGTTTTTTTAGTTGAAAGAAGCAAGGGGACGGTTCTCATGCTTCCATTTTTAGAAAATTTGGATAGTTATATATAATATAGGACCTCCTCTAGTAACTAACATCTATTTCCCGTTCCCTTTATTTCTAAAAATAACCAATGAAGTTTACATAATATTATAGTATAATAGACAAGTATGAACCTTCAATAAGGGGGAGGGTAATATGAGATTAAATATGTCTATTAGTAAGGGACAAAAATTGTTTTTGTTTCTTTTTTTTGCCATAAGTATAATAATCATTGGATTTATACAATATCAAGAAGTATTAATTAAAACAATAGAAAGAGTGCATAGCGAGTTTATTATAGCCAATATAAACGACTACCAAAAAATAGAAGAAGATAGTATAATCTATCATTATAATGATGAAATTGACATTGAAAATATCCAGGAGATAGCTTCAATAACTCAAGAAATGGTTAATCAAGTAAATAAGAATTTTGCCCAAGAAAAAAAAGAAGCTTTTAATGTAGTTATTTATCCTAATTCTATGGAGATGAATTCAGGATTAAGATTATCCTCCCAGGAGAGAACCCTAGGTGCCTATTATGGAGGAAATATTTTTCTACTATCCCCTACCCAATTAAATAGTAGTAATACTCCTATAGAAAACATTATACTTCACGAATATACCCATTTGCTTGTAGAGAAAAGAACTAAGGGATATCATCCTATATGGTTTACTGAGGGGGTTGCCCTATACCAAGAATATTTAATAACAGGATATGAATGGGGAGAGAATTATGACTACAATAATATACCCTATACAATAGGGCAGCTTCAAAACGATTTTTATCATTTAGATACCTTTAAGGCATATCGTTCATCTTTTTTAAGGGTGAGATTTATTACTGAAATTTACGGTGAAGAAATCCTCTTAGATATAATGAATGAGTTAGGTAATGGCAATAGCTATGAAGACTCAATAAATAACATTTTAGGAAAAAACTATAAAGATTTAGAAAATAACTTTATGCTATGGTATGAGAGTAATTTTTATGATAAACTCTAATAGGAAAACAAAGTAAACTAGGTATTTAAGAGGAAAGGACACAGAGAATGTGCCCAAAATCCATGACATTATATATTATAGGAAAGTTCTACTTTCCTATAATATATAAATAGTTATAAAAAAGAATTTTACAAGAATGACTTTTGAAATATTAATTTTTAAAACCGGGAACTTATGGATGAAGGGATGGTGAAGGTCTATGAACATACTCTAGGGTATATTCATAGTCAACATATATGGAAAAACTACTTATTAATGGCGGGAAAAGGCTTTTTGGAAAAATTAGAATTGGTGGGGCTAAAAATGCAGCCGTAGCTATTATTCCAGCTACAATTCTATCTAATGACACATGTATAATAGAAAACTTACCTGATATAAACGATGTTAAGCAATTAAAAAATATTTTGTTGGCATTATCTTCAGAGATTGAACAACATCATTATTCAAAGATGAAAATCGATACATCAACTATAAATAAATTTGAGGTTTTAGGGGATTGTCCCAGGAGCATGAGAGCTTCTTACTATTTTATAGGGGCTATGTTAGGTCGCTTTGGAAAGGCAACTGTATCCTTGCCAGGGGGATGTAATATAGGAGTTCGTCCAATCGATCAACATATAAAGGGATTTGAAGCTTTAGGTGCAAAGGTTACCATTGAACATGGAGTCGTACATGCCCAAGCAGAGGAGCTAAAGGGTGCAGCTATATTCTTAGATGTTGTAAGTGTAGGTGCCACCATTAATATAATGTTGGCTGCCACCAGAGCAAAGGGGACTACTACTATTGAAAATGCAGCAAAGGAACCCCATGTTGTTGATGTTGCAAACTTTTTAAATGCCATGGGTGCTAATATTAAGGGAGCAGGAACAGATATTATTAAAATTAAGGGTGTAGAAGAGATGCATGGCTGTGAATATATGGTTATACCTGATCAGATAGAGGCAGGAACCTATATGTTAGCGGCGGCAGCTACCCAAGGTGATGTGACAATAGAAAACATTATTCCTAAGCACCTTGAATCAATATCTGCTAAGTTGATTGAAATGGGTGTTGATGTAAATGAATTTGACGATAGTATTCAGATCACTAGGATGGGAAAAAAATTAAAGCATGCTAATGTAAAAACACAACCCTATCCAGGTTTCCCAACTGATTTACAGCAACCCATGTCAGTTTTATTATCTATTGCCTCAGGAACTAGTATAGTAACTGAAAGTATTTGGGAAAATAGATTTCTTCATGTAGATGAGTTAAAAAGAATGGGAGCAAATGTAAAGGTAGAGGGTAGAGTTGCTATTATAGAAGGTATAGAAAAGCTATCTGGAGCCGAGGTAGTGGCAACTGATTTAAGAGCAGGGGCAGCTATGATTATTGCTGGACTTATAGGAGAGGGTGAAACCCTCATAGGTAATTTGATTCATATAGATAGAGGATATGAAGATCTTGAGGAAAAATTATGTAGCCTAGGAGCAGATATAAGAAGAATTGATGTATAAAAAGCACACACTTATCATATAAACATAGGGTGAAACTCCCGTGACTAAAATCCAGCAACCGTAAAACATTTAGGCAGATGCGGGTGGTGGATTTTTTAAGTGTCAAAATTTTAAGGGGGAATAAGTAATGAAGCTTTGTAGTATTGCCAGCGGAAGTAGTGGTAATTGTATATATGTAGAAACTGAAAAAACCAAGCTCCTGATTGATTCCGGTTTAAGTGGGAAAATGGTTGCAAAGGGTTTAGAGCAAATAGGAACAGAGGGTAGCCAGCTTGATGGTATTCTTGTAACCCATGACCATAGCGACCATGTGAAGGGAGTGGGAATATTATCCAGAAAATATGATATTCCAATATATGCAAATGCAGCTACTTGGGAAGAGATAAAGGATAGAATAGGAAAGATAGAGCAAAAGAACATAAAGTATTTTGAAAATAAGCATCCCTTTGAAATAAAGGACTTCTTCGTTGAGCCCTTTTCAACCTCTCACGATGCTTGTGATTCCGTAGGCTTTAGCCTATATGGAAATAGTAAAAAAATGAGTATAGCGACAGACTTAGGGTATATAGATAGCAATATACTAGAAAAAATATATGGAGCTGATATGGTAATTTTAGAGGCTAATCATGATGTTAACATGCTTACAATAGGACCATATCCATATTTTCTAAAAAGGCGTGTTTTAAGTGATGAGGGTCATTTATCAAATGATAGTGCAGGGAATGCCTTGGTTAAACTTGTGGAAATGGGATTACAAAGGGTATTGCTAGCTCATCTAAGCAGAGAAAACAATTTTCCCGAATTAGCTTATCAAACGGTATATAATATCCTTAAGGATAACACAATAGATGTAGGCAAGGATATTTTAGTTGATGTAGCCCAAAGGGAAAAATTAAGTCAGCTTTATAGCCTTTAAATACCTGGAGGTGTTTTTATGGAGGAATATCCAAATAACTATAGGACCCCTAGAAGGAGACCATCCCTTTTATCTTTTTTCGCTATTGCTATGCTGGGAGCTATCATTGGTGGAATAATAGTTAGTTATTATTTTTATCAAAAATTTGAAGATAACATAGGGACGCCAGGACAAAATCAAATATTAGGGCAACATCAAATTGTATATCCCCAGGGAGAGGATATTACTATAGTTGAGGCAGTAGCGGATAAGGTAATGCCCGCAGTGGTTGGCATTCATACAATCGAGATCACCAGTGATTTTTTTATGAGACCAATAGAATCAGAAGGAGTAGGTACTGGGGTTATAATAAGCCGAGATGGAATTATATTGACAAATCATCATGTAATCACTGATAATCCAAGACAGATAACAGTGCAATTAAAGGATGGCAGAGAATTAAAGGCAGAAAAACTATGGTCAAATGCAAACATGGACCTAGGAGTTATTAAAATCGATGCAAATAATCTACCTATAGCAGAGCTAGGAGATTCTGACAATATTAAGGTTGGGCAGATAGCCGTTGCCATTGGGAACCCCCTGGGTTTAAGGTTTGAAAGAACAGTAACATCAGGTATTATAAGTGCTTTAAATAGGAGCATAATGATTAGTCAAAACAATATTGCAGAGGATCTTATACAAACAGATGCCTCTATTAATCCAGGCAATAGTGGAGGTCCTCTCTTAAATAATAAGGGCGAGGTTATTGGGATAAACACCTATAAAATACAAACAGGAGAAGGATTAGGATTTGCTATTCCCATAAATGTAGCAAGACCCATTGTAAATCAAATTATAGAATATGGAGAATTTAGACCCTCGGTTTTAGGAATTCAGGGTTTAGATCGTGAAATGGCAAGCTACTTTTCAGAGGATATAAAAATAGAAAAAGGTATTTTAATTATTGAAATAGATTCTAAAAGTAGTTCATATCAAGCAGGACTTAGAAATAACGATGTAATAACCCATATAGACGGTAAAGAGGTGAATACTATGATACAATTACGAACTGCTCTTTATAATCATCTTCCTGGAGACACAGTTAATATTACATATAATAGAGCTAATACCCAAATGGAAATTGAGGTAGTATTACAGGAAGGTTCTTTATAGAAAAAGGACAGATAAGGAGCCGAATACAGAAACGCCTTAAAGAAGGGGTTTCTTTTCTATTTTAATGACATAGAGTATATTGTAGATAGTTTAAGGAGAAAGGATGTACCATCTTGAGAATAAAGGTTATAGCAGTGGGAAAATTAAAGGAGAATTATTTAAGGGAAGCCATTACACATTATAGTAGGGGAATTAAAAAACATTGCCAATTTCAAATAATAGAGGTTTCAGATGAAAGGGCACCAGAAAAATATAGTAGTATAGAAATTGAAAGAGTAAGGATTAAAGAGGGTGAAAAAATATTACATCATGTTGATGTGTTATCCTATGTTATCGCACTAGTTATAAAGGGTAAGAAGAAAACAACTGAGGAACTTCAAAGAGACATTGAAAAGATTAATAATCTTTATAATAAAGAAATAATATTTATAATAGGTGGTTCCAATGGATTATCACCCGAGGTTTTGAAAAGGGCAAATGATAATTTATCCTTTTCCCCCATGACCTTTCCCCATCAATTAATGAGGGTAATTCTATTAGAACAGATTGAAAAAGTTATTTCTGGGTCTAATTCTTTGGTTTAGATAAAATTTATAGTACAATAGAAAGGGTAAGAAGTCAAAATAGTTGGAGTGAAATTAATGAAAAAATGTTCAATATGTAAGAAAAATATAGCAGTAATATTTGCAACACAAATGGAAAATGGTAAAGCCGAAATGAAGGGCTTATGTATACAATGTGCAAAAAAGATGGGCATACCGGTAATGGACCAGCTTATGCAGCAAACAGGTATGACAGAGGAAGATATTGAGAGCCTAGCAGGGGAAATGGAAAATATGTTTGAGGATATGGATAGTGGTGAAGAGTCTGGAGATAATTCTCCTTTACTAAATATGATAAAAAACTCATTCCCTATGAAGAATAATTCTAAGGAAGAGCAGGAAGTTATAAATGATGCTTCTGTAATAAAGGAAGAACCAAAGGAGCAAAGTACAAAGAAAAATAAAAAATCAAAAAAGAAAAAGAAAAATTTGGAGCTCTATGGAATAAATCTTATTGATCGTGCCCATGAAGGTGAAATTGATACTATTATAGGGCGACAAAGAGAAATAGATAGAGTGGTTCAAATTCTAAATAGAAGAAATAAAAACAATCCTATATTAATCGGAGAGCCAGGAGTAGGAAAGACCGCTATAGCCGAAGGCTTAGCCGTAAGAATAATAGAAAAAAGGGTTCCGGCAAAGCTATTTAACACAGAAATTTATCTATTGGATATGACAGCTATTGTGGCAGGAACACAATTCAGAGGACAATTTGAAGGACGCATGAAGGCAATTATAAAGGAAGCTACAGAATGCGGCAATATTATTTTAGTAATAGATGAAGTACACAATATAATGGGTGCCGGAGAGGTACATGGTGGAGTTATGAATGCCGCCAATATTTTAAAACCAGCATTGGCTAGGGGAGAGATTCAAATAATGGGTGCCACTACCCTAGAGGAATATAGAAAGCATATTGAAAAGGATTCTGCACTGGAAAGAAGATTTCAACCAGTATTAGTGGAGGAACCAACTATTGAGGAATCAATAGAAATAGTAAAGGGAATAGCAGGTTATTATGAAGACTATCATCATGTAAAGTTTTCCCAAGAGGTTATTGAAGCCGCAGTAAAGATGTCCGATAGGTATATCACCGATAGATATCTGCCGGACAAGGCTATTGATATAATAGATGAGGCAGGTTCTAGAGTTAATCTAATAAATCAAGGATTAGTTGAATTAGAAGCCCTTGGGGAAGAATTAGAAAAGATACAGGATTTAAAGGATAGGGCAGCACAAAATAATGATTATGAAATGGCGGCTCAATATAAAATAGAAGAAATTAATATACAAAATAAAATAAGTGATATTGAAAAGAATACCGAAATAGAAATCACTCTAGAGGATATTGCAGGAGTAATAGAGGCTTGGACTAAAATACCTGTACAGAAAATTACCGAGGAAGAAGCCGAAAAACTATTAAAGCTAGAGGATAAACTTCATGAGCGAATTGTGGGTCAAAATCCAGCAGTAGAAAAGCTGTCCCGTACAATTCGAAGAAATCGTTCTGGATTTAGGAAGAAGAAAAAGCCAGCTTCTTTTATCTTTGTTGGACCTACAGGAGTGGGGAAGACAGAGGTTGTAAGAGCATTAGCAACAGAGCTTTTTGGTACTGAGGAAGCCTTGATTAGGTTAGATATGTCAGAATATATGGAGAAGCACACCGTTTCCAAGCTAATAGGATCCCCTCCAGGATATGTAGGCTATGATGAGGGAGGGCAGCTAACAGAAAAGGTAAGAAGGAAGCCCTATTCAGTAATCCTCCTAGATGAAATAGAAAAGGCTCATCCAGATGTCTTTAATATGCTTCTACAAATACTAGAGGACGGAAGGTTAACCGATAGTCAGGGAAGAACAACATTCTTTGAAAACACAGTAATTGTAATGACCTCCAATGCAGGCAGTCACCTAAAGTCCAGTGGATATGGCTTTGCCAAGGAAGGCTATGAGCATATGGAAAGCCGAATAAAGGATGTATTAAAGGAAACCTTCAGACCAGAATTTTTAAATAGAGTGGATAATATAATTGTATTTTCTAAACTTACCAAGGAAGAATTACGAGAAATCGTAGATCTTATGCTTAAAGAAGTTATGGAGGAAGTAAAAGAAAATGGTATGACAATAGAAGTATCAGAGGAAGTTAAGGATCTTATATTAGAAAAGGGCTATGATGAACAATATGGGGCACGCCCATTAAGAAGGACAATACAAGAATATATAGAAGATGAAATAGCAGAAGCATTTCTGCATAGAAAAATAGCCCAGGGAGACCATGTAAAAATAGAATTAGAAAATAATAAAATTATACTAAAATAAGGTATATGTAGGGAACGGAGCCCTCTCCGTTCCGTTTTTAAAAGAAGCAAAGGGGACAGAAGCAAAGGGGACGGTTCTTTTTGCTTCTTTTTTTGCTAAAAAGTGTATAATAGCAGCCTTTGCTGTTCTTTTTATATTGAGGTTTCCTTTAGTATTAAATCCTTATTTCGTTCTTCTATGGTTCTTATTGACCACTCATATTCGAATAGTAATACTGGGTTTTCATCCTTATTTTTAACTAAAAGGGTATCCATTGTTTTGGATAGGGTTCTTGGGTTAAAGTTCTCATTTTCTACCCATCGAATAAAACGATAGGGAAGGGGCTGCATTATAATATCAACACCATATTCATTTTTTAGTCGATATTCTAAAACTTCAAATTGCAATACTCCGACTACACCTACAATCAACTCTTCAACACCGATATTAGGTTGTTTATATACCTGTATTGCTCCTTCTTGGGCTAATTGATTAATACCCTTTAAAAATTGTTTTCGTTTAAGGGCATTTTTAGTATAAACCTTAGAAAAATGTTCAGGAGCAAATTGTGGAATATCCTTGTATCTCAGCTTTGATTGATCTTGGCAAAGGGTATCGCCGATATTAAAAATACCAGGGTCATGAATTCCAATAATATCTCCAGGATAAGCAGTATCAACAATAAGGCGATCCTGGGCCAAAAATTGTTGAGGCTGAGATAATTTAATTTTTTTATCCTTTTGAACATGATTAACTGTCATGCCCTTTTCGAATACACCGGAACATATTCTTAAAAAGGCTATTCTATCCCTATGGGCAGGGTTCATATTAGCTTGTATTTTAAAAATAAACCCAGAAAAATTATCTGACGAAGGGTCAATAGAACCTAAATTACTTTCTCTAGGGATTGGTGGTGTAGTAATACTTAGGAAGGATTTCAAAAAGGGTTCTACACCAAAATTTGTAAGTGCACTTCCAAAGAATACTGGGGTTAGATTTCCATTTAAAATTTGCTCTAGATTAAAATCATCACCGGCTACACTTAATAATTCTATATCATCAACAAGTTTTTCATGGAGAAAATCACCTAATAAGTTCTTAAACTTTTCATCTGTTATATTTCCTGATGATGATTTAGCGATGGATTGTCCATGATTTCCATCACCAAAAAGTTCAATTTGATTTTTTTTACGGTTAAATACACCCCTAAAGTCTTTTCCCTCTCCGATGGGCCAATTCATAGGGTAGGAACGAATGCCAAGAACCTTTTCAATATCCTCGAGGAGCTCAAAGGGATCCCTTCCCTCCCGATCCATTTTATTAATAAAGGTAAAGATGGGAATTCCCCTCATTTTACAAACTTGAAAAAGCTTTTTAGTTTGCTCTTCAACACCCTTTGCTGAATCTATTACCATTACAGCACTATCAGCTGCCATAAGGGTTCTATAGGTATCCTCGCTAAAATCCTGATGCCCAGGAGTATCTAGTATATTAATACAAAAACCATCATATTCAAATTGTAGTACGCTGGAGGTTACGGATATACCTCTTTGTTTTTCTATTTCCATCCAATCTGATACTGCATGTTTACTAGAACGCCTTGATTTAACTGTACCTGCAGAGCGAATAGCTCCTCCATATAAAAGAAACTTTTCAGTTAAAGTGGTTTTTCCAGCATCTGGATGAGAAATAATTGCAAAGGTTCTTCTTCTTTTAACTTCCTCTATAAAGCTTATCTTTTCTGCCATTTTCTATCTTCCTTTGTTAATTTATTGAGTTATAAAAATTTTCTAAATTTAATAATTTCCAATAAATTTATTTAGATAATAGTGTTCTAAAATTAATCAATATCTGACTCACTATTATATTTTTTAACACAAACTTTATTTTATCACAGAAGTTATTATATTAATAATTTTTTTACTAATAAATCTAGAATGATTACATCTTTTCTTATGTAGATAAGAATGAAAAAAATAGTTCAAAAAAAATTTAAAAAAGTCTTGACAAAACAAAATTTAGGTAATATATTACATATGTAGGTAATATATTACCTAAATGAAAGTAAAAAAAAAGGAATTGCAAGAGAACATCGCTTTTATAGAAGGGTGTAGATAAATTAGTAAAGGAGATAATTTTTTATGGATACCAACGAAAAACAAAAATTTATATTTGCAAGTATATTTCTTTTGGCTAACAAATTACAAGTTTTAGGAGATTCTTATCTAGCTAATGAAGAAATGACTACCAAGCAATGGTTTTTAATCGTGATTATTTCACAATTTGAGAAACCGCCTATGCTTACTGAGGTGGCTAATCTAATGGGGTCTTCTAGGCAAAATGTAAAACAACTTGCACTTAAGCTCCAGGAAAATGGTTTTTTGAACATTGAAAGAGATAAAAAAGACGGAAGAACTTTAAGATTAAAGTTAACAGAAAAGAATCAAAGATTTTGGGATAAAAAGAAGGAAAATGATATGGATTTTATCCTTGATCTTTTTAAATGTTTAAGTCAAGAGGAGATCAATACCATGTATGATGTATTTAATAAACTATTAAATGAAATAAAATAATAATAAAATTAGGGGGTTTTTAAAATGGTTAAAAGGATAATATTAATATTGGTAATCTTAGGTGTAATTTTTATGATATATCGTTCGCAGCTTCTATATAGACAATATAAATCACATGCCTTAGAAGGAATAGAAGGAACAAATAATATAAAAGATACCATTATTACCAAAAAGGATATTGAGCATTTGCCTGAACCAGTTCAGAATTATTTAAAGTATGTTGGTGTGTTAGGAACAGAAAGGGTGAAAAATTATAAAGTTACTATAGATGGTAGTATGAAAACGGATAAGGAAAGAGATTGGGCAAATGTGGAAGTTAAACAGCATAGTTTTACCGATGAAATAACTAGATTATTTTTTATGAAACTAAAAATGTTTGGAATACCAGTTGTTGGTTTACATTCCTATATTAATGAAAATGCCAGTATGCTAATAAAAGTCTTAGGATTAGTTCCGGTAGTTGATGGTCAAGGAAAGGAAATGAACCAGGGAGAAACTGTTACAGTATTTAATGATATGTGTATATTAGCACCGGCAACTCTTATTGATAAGAGGATAGAGTGGGAGAGCATTGACTCACTAACTGCAAAGGCGAAATTTACCAATGGGGATATAAAAATATCAGCTACATTATATTTTAATGAAAAGGGACAATTAATAAATTTTGTATCCGATGATCGATTTTACTCACCAACCGGTAAAACCTATGAAAAGGTGAGATGGTCTACCCCCGTTTCAGATTATAAAAATATAAATGGTTTTAATCTTGCAACCTATGGAGAGGCAATATGGAATTTTCCTAATGAAGATTTTACTTATATAAAGTTAAATATTAAAGATGTCAGATATAATGTTGAAGAACTTAAATAAAGTTAAAAAATAATTAAGAGAAAGGTGATAAGAATGAAAAAGGGTAATAAATTAAAAAGGGTTTTACTATCTGGATTGGTGGTTATAGTAATTATAGTGGGGATATTTTTTATTGGATTACAAATGAAACTAAAGGAAATTAGCAGCCAAATAAATAATATAGATATTGAAGACATAGATATAACAAATGTTGAGGATGGGGTATATAAGGGAGAGTATTATATGGACGATTTAATAGGTGCTAGTATAGAAGTAATGGTTGAAAATAATAAAATAAAAAGTATAGACTTCTTAGATCATAAATATGGCAAGGGTCAAAAAGCAGAAGCTATAATAGATACAGTGATTGAAAGACAGAGTTTAGAAGTAGATGCTATTGCCGGTGCCACAGGTAGTAGTATTACAATACTTAAGGCAATTGAAAATGCTCTAATAAACTAAGTATTTTATCCTTATGTTTAAGCATAAATTTCTAGTATGTAGCTATTGAACAAAATATAATGAATAGATTATATTATAAAAAAAGTATAAATTTCCAATAATATAAAAAACATATTATACAAATTCTTAAAAACTAGCATATTAAATAAAATTGTTATAAAATATAAGAAGTGTCTATGATATATATTAAAAAGGAAATGCTTTGACAGGAGGAAATAATAGTGGAATTTATAGAAATATTGAAGTCTATAATTTTAGGGATCGTACAAGGAATAACAGAATGGCTGCCGGTTAGTAGCACAGGACATCTTATATTAGTAGAAGAATTTATCAAATTTGAACTTTCTCAAGTCTTTATAAATACTTTCTTCGTAGTTATTCAATTTGGATCTATACTTGCAGTTATTGTATTGTTTTTTAGGAAGTTAAATCCCTTTGATCGATATAAGAATAGTATTGAAAAGAAAGACACCTTTCATCTTTGGATAAAGATTGCAGTAGCTTCGGTACCAGCAGGAATAATTGGATTTTTATTTGATGATATTATTGAAGAGGCTTTATACAATCCAACTACAGTAGCTTTAATGCTTATTGTTTATGGAATTTTATTTATAGCAGTTGAGAATCGTCGCCGCAGACCAAGAATTACAGAGCTTAATGATATAGGATATTTAACAGCCTTATGTATTGGTTTTTTTCAAGTCCTTGCATTAATACCAGGGACATCAAGATCAGGATCCACAATATTAGGAGCTATTTTAATAGGGACTTCTAGATATATTGCAGCAGAATTTTCATTTTTTATGGCAGTACCTGTTATGATAGGGGCAAGTGGCTACAAGCTTTTAAAGGCTGGAATGGACTTTAGTGGGTTGGAATGGCTGGTGCTTGCAGTGGGATCTATAGTATCCTTTATTGTTTCAATATTTGCTATTAAGTTTTTAATGGACTACATTAAGAAACATGACTTTAAGGTATTTGGTTATTATAGAATAGTTCTAGGATTTATAGTTTTAGCCTATTTCTACTTCTTAGTATAGTAGGGAACGGTGCCCTCACCGTTCCAGAATAAAGATGGTTTTTGAATGTATTGTAGGGAACGCATTGTATGCGTTCCGCTTACTTTTTAACAACAACCTCCGCCACCACATCCATCGGGTCAATCAATGGCTTGGAAATATGATGGGGCTTAAGGGCAAGCCCGATTTCCGTACAGCCTGCTATTATCAATTCTGCACCCGATTCAATTAACTCATTACTTGCGGATCGCAGTAATTCCATAGGTTCATCACCTGTATTTCCTGCCTTAATACCATTATCCCCATAGATTGCTTTCATAACCTTTTCCTCTTGACTAGTAGGATGTGGAACAAGAATTTCAACATCCATTATAAACTTTTTATATAGGCCAGTCTTAATTGTGCCGGAAGTAGCCAATAAACCTATTTTAGTTATTTCTGGGAAGCTTTCTTTAATATATTTATTCATTTCTTCTAAAGCATTTAAGATTGGAATAGATAATTGACTTTGAACTTCATCGATAAAATAGTGTGCGGTATTACATGGAATTAAAGCTACATCCACCCCTAGTTTTTCTAGGTTTCTACCTGTTTTCACCATTTCTTCCACAGGACTTTCTCCATTTTGTAAAATAGCAGCAGTTCTATCTGGTATTTTAGGATTGCTGTCAATGATAACACGGAAATGATCTTGATCCTTCTCAACCTTTGTTGCCTTAATAATCTTCATGTACAGGTTAGCTGTTGCTTCAGGGCCCATACCTCCAATGATGCCAATAATCTTATTATTCATGATTACCTCCTTGTTATAGATATCTTCTTGTTTTAATTTTACTATATTGTCGACAATATTGGAAGGGATATAATAGAGAGGGAAAGTGTAGGGCATGAAAGTATTGTTCTATGGAAATAATAATAAAAAAGGGTTGCAAGGGGAGTATCTCCTGCCGAATTCAGGAGGGTGCTCAGGCTGAAAGCCGTCGAAGGGAACCTAGGGTTCCCTATAAGCAGGCAGCCAATTTTGCTTGCTAAATTGTGCTGATCGCTTAGTTGTTACATCTTACGAAAGCGTCGAAGACGCTACTTTATGAGGAGGAATTAATATGGCAAATCTCATGGATGCAATTGAAAGAATTAAAATGCTTGAATGTCCAACGGGACAAGTAGAACAGAGGGTGGCAGAAATTTTAAAAGAATATGGTGTAGCAAAGGGAGAAGACATAAGAATAAAGAGGGAGATAGCTTTAGATAGTGATAACTCTCAAGGGTATAGTGCACATCTTAATAATGGGGACCAATCTATTAGATTTTTAGCTACTTCAGGGCTGGATGACTATGTGGCAAAGGTAGTAGATGTAAAAATACAATAAATTCAAGGGTTTGTTAGCACTCTATTTAAAAGAGTGCTAATTTACTATTGACAGTTGAGGTTTGTTTTTATAATATATTTTATATGGTAGTATTTTGCCGATTTGTGGAGGGGTTTTGGCTGAAATATCAGGGTAATTTTAGGCTTCCTAGGGGAATATTCAGCTATGCTTCTCTTTTAATATTAAATTTTTACAAGGAGGATTTTTTATGAGCAAAGAAAAGGGAAACTTATCAATTAATAGTGAAAACATTTTTCCAATTATTAAAAAATGGCTTTATTCAGACCAAGATATTTTTATTAGAGAAATGGTATCTAATGGTTCTGACGCCATAACAAAGCTTAAAAGACTTGATGGCATGGGAGAAATAGACTTAAAGGGGGAAAGCGATTTTAATATTAAAGTAGTATTAGATAAGGAAGCTAAAACCCTAACCTTTAAAGACAATGGAATAGGTATGACCCAGGATGAAATTAAAAAATATATTAATCAAATCGCCTTTTCTGGGGCAGAGGATTTTTTAGAGCAATATAAGGATAAGGGAGAACAGGATCAAATTATTGGACATTTTGGATTAGGCTTTTATTCAGCATTTATGGTTGCTGATGAAGTTGAAATCCATACCCTATCCTACAAAGAAGGGGAAACACCTGTTAAGTGGAGATGTGATGGAGGAACAGAATTTGAAATTCAAGAGGGTACTAGAGATTCAAGAGGAACAGATATCATGCTACACATTGGAGATGATGGTGAAGATTATTTAAATGAGTATACATTAAAATCCACCATTGAAAAATATTGTTCCTTTATGCCCTATCCAATATATTTTGAAGAACTTGGTAAAGAACCAGAAAAGGATGAAGAAGGAAATATAATAGTCTCTGAACCAGAGGCATTAAATCAAATCCGTCCTCTATATTTAAAGCATCCAAATGAATGTACAGAGGAGGAATATAAAGATTTTTACAGGGATACCTTTAAGGACTTTAAAGAACCCTTATTCTGGATTCACCTTAACATGGATTATCCCTTTAATTTAAAGGGGATATTATACTTCCCTAAATTATCTACAGAATTTGATACCATGGAAGGACAAATAAAACTTTACAATAGTCAAGTATTTGTGGCAGACAATATTAAGGAAGTTATTCCGGAATTTTTACTACTACTTAAGGGAGTAATAGACTGCCCTGACCTGCCATTAAATGTCTCAAGAAGCTTCCTGCAAAATGATGGCTTTACCAGAAAGATTTCCGACTATATTACCAAAAAGGTTGCGGATAAACTAAATGGATTGTTTAAAACTGAAAGAGAAAGCTTTGAAAAATTCTGGGATGACATTAATCCATTTATAAAGTTTGGAATATTAAAGGATGAAAAGTTTTATGATAAGGTGGAAAATATACTTATCTATAAAACAATAGATAAGAAGTATGTAACTTTGGATGAATACTTAGAAAAGCAAGGGGACAGTAAGGATAAGAATGTATACTATGCAAACGATGCTACCCAACAAGCCCAATATATAAATATGCTTAAGAATCATTCAGTAGATACCCTACTGCTGGAACATCCAGTAGATGCAGCCTTTATCTCCTTTATGGAAATGAAAAAGAATGATGTACATTTTAAAAGGGTAGATTCAGATATCTCCGACCTATTAAAGGACACAGATGGAGAAGAGGATAAGGAAGCCAATACTAAGGAAGCAGAAAAACTTTCAGACCTTTTCAAGAAGGCATTAGGAAAGGAAGATTTAAAACTTGAATTAGAAAGCTTAAAGGAAGAGGAAGTACCTGCAATGGTTATACTATCAGAGGATAGCAGGCGTATGCAGGAAATGATGAAGAGGTACTCCATGTCAGGTATGGAGGGAATGGATATTCCTAGTGAAGAGACCTTGGTTCTTAATAAAAAGAATAGCCTAATTAAATATATCATGGAAAATGATGGTGAAGAAACAGAGCTGATGAAGATCATTCCACAGCATATTTATGATTTAGCTATGTTAAGCCATAAACCACTATCTCCAGAACAAATGTCTAAATTTATAAAAAGAAGTAATGATATTTTAAAGAAAATGATATAGCTAAACATAGAAAAAGGAAAGGGTAATAACCTCTTTCCTTTTTCTATGTATTTTTACTATAAAAACGAAATGATCATTCCGCCCTCTCCGGCATAGGTTCCCATGGTGGAGCCCATATCACATTATCACACATATCCTTTACTATCTCTCCATCCATAGATAATTCCTTAAAAACTTAAACACTTTTGAAAAGACAAGGGATGACGAATCTAACATAAATTAAAATTTTATCAATGAAATAAGGAGAGATTATGGGGACTGTTAGAATGGATATACTTATTAGAAAATAATGTTAAATACCATTAGTTTCCAGTATAGGGCAGAGCTAGCCAAGAAATACTAAATATGAAAAAAATACCAATCAATTTTATTGAAAATAAAATTATTAAAGCACTTTATCTTTAAGGAGGATTGTAATGGATAATGTACAAAAGCAAAATGAAAATGCAAAACAAGCATTGAATAAGGAAGAACAATTGGAAATTTTTCGAATGGATCACGATGGAACAGAATTAACTACAAATCAAGGCTTAAAACTTTCTAACACAGATGATTCACTTAAAGCAGGGGATAGAGGACCCACATTAATGGAAGATTTTCATTTTCGCGAGAAGGTTATGCACTTTGATCATGAGAGAATACCAGAGCGGGTGGTCCATGCTAGAGGTTCTGGAGCTCATGGATATTTTCAGGTATATGAATCCATGGCGGAATACACCAAGGCTAAATTTCTTCAGGATCCTTCGGTGAAAACACCGGTTTTTGTTCGCTTTTCTACTGTTGTAGGTTCACGAGGTTCCGCTGATACTGTTCGAGATGTAAGGGGATTTGCCACCAAGTTTTATACTGAAGAAGGGAACTATGACTTAGTGTCCAATAATATACCGGTATTCTTTATACAGGATGGAATAAAGTTTCCTGATGTTGTACATGCAATAAAGCCCGAGCCAGATAATGAAATTCCACAGGCATCAGCAGCCCATGATACATTTTGGGACTTTGTGGTCAGCACTCCAGAAACAGCTCATATGATAATGTGGTTGCTTTCAGATAGAGGTATTCCTAGAAGTTTTCGCATGATGGAGGGCTTTGGGGTACACGCCTTTAGATTTATTAATGATCAAAATAAGGCATATTTCGTTAAGTTCCATTGGAAGCCTCTTTTAGGAGTACATAGTCTTGTTTGGGATGAGGCACAAAAAATAGCAGGAAAGGATCCGGACTTTAATAGAAGGGATCTCTGGGATGCCATAGATATGGGAGAATATCCAGAGTTTGAGTTAGGCGTACAAATAATTGATGAAGAGGATGAATTTAAATTTGATTTTGATATACTAGATGCCACCAAGTTTTGGCCTGAGGAATTGGTTCCTGTAAAGATAATCGGAAAGATGGTTTTAAATAAGAACCCAGATAACTTCTTTGCAGAGACTGAACAGGTAGCATTTCATCCGGGTCATGTGGTTCCCGGAATAGATTTTACTAATGATCCACTACTGCAGGGACGACTGTTTTCCTACTTGGATACACAATTAATTAGACTGGGAGGTCCGAACTTCCATGAGATTCCCATCAATAGACCCTTAGCACCGGTACATAACAATCAGCGGGATGGCTATAATAGAATGACCATTGACCAAGGTAAGGTAAGCTATTCTCCTAATTCCTTAAGAGGAAATGAGCCCCATGTGGTACCTGGCAGTCAAGGAGGCTACACCCATTATACAGAAAAGATTGAAGGGAAAAAGGTTAGGGAAAGAAGCCCAAGCTTTAAGGATTTTTATGGTCAGGCAGCCCTATTCTGGAACAGTATGTCTAATATAGAAAAGCAACACATCATAGAAGCCTTTCACTTTGAAGTTGGAAAGGTAAAGGATAAGCAGGTTAAACAAAAAGTGGTTGATATGTTTAATAATGTGGATGGGGAATTGGCAACTCAGATTGCCCAAGGTATTGGTGCAACACCACCAGCCAATCCCACAAAGCTAACAGGAACAGGTTCTTCTCCTGCAGTTAGTATGGAAAACACAGTAAAGAATAATCCAAGAACAAGAAAAATAGCCATATTAGCAGAGAATGGTTTTAACTTTTCAGATTTAACCACGGTTATGGAGAATTTAAAAAATATCGGGGTAGGTTCGGAGATTATTAGTATGAATCTTGGTATGATTACCGGTGATAATGGTCAACAATTAGAGGTTGGGAAAACCTATATCACCACAGCTTCAGTTTTATATGACGGAATTTATGTCCCTGGAGGACAAGAAAATATAGATACCTTGGTTACCCAGGGAGATACCATTGGTTTTGTTAATGAAGTATTTAAGCATGCTAAACCAGTAGGAGCAACAAATGAAGGTGTAGACCTTTTAATCGCTACCGCCATACAGGGTGTGGAAATGGCAGGACCCAATATCACAAATCAACTATTTACAGATTTAGGAGTAGTCACCATACGGGGACCACAGAATATGAATAGCTTTACCCAGGAGTTTATTAATGCCATAGGACAACATCGCCATTGGGGGAGGAAATGCTTAGTGGGAAAGATACCAAGCTAAAATAAAATAACTAATAGGGATAAGAGCAAGTTTATGGCTTTTATCCCTATTTTTTTTATTAACAATTAGGTAAAACCCATCATATATATATTATAGGTAAAAAGAAAGCAACAAAGGAATTAAAAAGCTGGAGGGGAGAAAAATGATTGATTATTTGAGGATATACAGCAAAGACTTTAATATGAAAATAGTATATACCCAAAATAAGCAGCTAGTATTATCTACAGGGATAAATAAGCAAAGCCCTGTCATAAGGGCTTATTAAAACCAGAGAAAAGAGCAGCTATTCACGGTGTTGTAAAATTCCCCAATGGCAAACCTGTAAAGGATGCATTGGTTAAATTATTTAAAACTAAAGATTGCTGTGATTGTGATGTAATACCAGTAACATTTGCATTTACAGATGAATGTGGGCAATTCCTATTTGGAGTTGATTCAGGAGTAGATTATTTAGTAAAAGTATTCTTTTATAAACCTGAAAAACAAGAATGTAAAGATGATTGCGATTAGATAAAAATGGATGAATACCCTTCATGACAATTAAAGTTTGAAGGGTATTATATTATAAAGAATTTTATTGACTTACGGTCAGTCAGTATATAAAATGTTTATATATATGATAATAATTAAATATTAAATAAGAATAACTAACATAAAAAAATGAAAAAGGTGAAATGGAATAATGGAATACATAAAACTAGATAATGTACACAAAAGATATAAGATGGGTGAGGTAACTATAAAAGCATTAAACGGAGTAAGCTTTGAGATAGAAAAGGGTGATTTTGCCGTAGTAGTAGGTCCCTCAGGAGCCGGAAAGACGACAGTTCTTAATATTCTTGGAGGCATGGACAACCTAGATGAGGGAACCATAAGGGTGGATGGATGTGATATAAGTGATTTTAGCCAAAAGGATTTAACCGAATATCGTAGAGATGATATAGGTTTTGTATTTCAATTCTATAACCTTGTTCAAAATCTTACGGCACGGGAAAATGTAGAATTGGCTACCCAGATATGTAAGAAGCCTTTAGATGTAGAATATGTATTAGAAATGGTAGGGCTTAAGGATAGGATGGATAATTTTCCCTCGCAACTATCAGGGGGAGAACAGCAAAGAGTGGCAATAGCTAGGGCATTGGCAAAAAACCCCAAGCTGCTTTTATGTGATGAACCAACAGGGGCTTTAGATTATATGACAGGTAAAGCAATACTTAAGCTACTGCAGGATACCTGTAAATCCACTGGGATGACCGTTGTTGTTATTACCCATAATACAGCATTAACTAGTATGGCGGATAAGATAATTAAAATGAAAAACGGCAAGGTTTCCCAATATAAGATCAATGAAGATCCCACTCCTGTAGAAGGGATTGAATGGTAATGCAGAAAAAATCTTTTTTCAAGGACCTTATTCGATCCATTTATAAAAGTAAGGCAAGATTTCTATCCATTTTAGCCATTATTGCAATAGGGGTAGGGTTTTATGCGGGGATTAATGCCACAGAGCCAGATATGATTCTTTCAGCAGATAAATACTATAGGGATAAAAATCTATCGGATTTTAGAATTATTTCCCCCCTTGGTTTTACGGAAAAGGATATAAAGGATATAAGGTCAATAGAAGGAGTAGACAAGATTCAAAAGGGATATTCTAAGGATTTATTCCTAAGTTCATATGAAGGTAATATCTCAACCATAAAACTTTTTAGTTATGATCATAAAGATTTTAAAAATTCTTCAGGAATAAATATACCCATAATAAAAGAGGGTAGGATGCCTGAAAAATCTGGAGAAATGGTCGTAGAATACGGAGTTAATGTACCCGAGGAAATAAAAGTGGGAAGTGAGGTTACCCTTTCCCTGCCCAGTGGAGAAAAGCAGGAAGATTTTATTAAGAATAATAAATTTACCATAGTAGGTATTGTAGACTCTCCTCTATATATAAACTTTGAGAGGGGACAGACCAATATAGGTGATGGGTCTATAGACTTTTTTGCATATATCAATGAAGATGACTTTAGTATGGAAAGGATCACTGACCTATTCATAGCAACCCAGGATTCACAAAAACTCAGGGCATATTCTAAGGAGTATAAGGATCATTTAGTCCCTATGGAAAAATTACTAAATGATTTAGGAATAAAAGCCATGACCAGGGAAACTCAGGAATTAAGAGATGAACTAAACAAGGGAAAGAAAGAGCTTGAGTCTGAGAAGCGTAAAGCTGAAAGGGATTTAGCTAATGCAGAGAAAGAGCTACTAGTTGCGGAAAGAGAGATTAGTAGAGGGGAAAGGGAACTAAAGGAGAATAGAATAAAATACACCAAGGAATTAGAGGATAATAGGACAGAACTGGAAAAGGGTAAGGAAGAGCTGGAAAAAGGCAAGGTCCTATATCAAGAGAACTATGAAAAATGGTTAGAGGGATATGAAGAATATAATATTGGAATGTCTGAACTAAATGATGCAAAGGCTCAGCTGGAGACGGCAAGAATTCAGCTGGAAGGAGGAGAGGCAGAATTATCTGATGCTAAAGCACAATTAGAAGGACTAGAAGAAGCCATAGTACAATTAGAAAATATAAGAAAAAGATTAGTAGATAATCCTGACATTTCCCAAGAAGAGTTTAATAGGCTAGTAGATGAGGTGAACTTTATACCTATAGAAGTAGCAATCTACCTTAAGGAAGCCTATAAATATATAGATGATGATGCAAGCAATATTATTATCATTATAGATATGACAATATCTACATTAGAAGAGGAATTTAAATCAGGTAAAGAAGAATATGAAGCAGGACTAAAGGAACTTAATAAAAACAAAAACTTTTATGAAAAATCCCTAAAGGAATACCAAGCAGGTCTAAAGGAGTTAAATGATGCAAAGGTCTCCATTGAACAAGGGGAAATTGAACTTGCTAAAGCTAAGGCTGATATTAAAGAAAATGAGAGAAAGCTGGCAGAAGGAGAAGCTGCTTTGATTCAAGGGCAAAAGGAATTAGATAACTCCCTAGAGGAAGCCCGCCTGCAATTAGCTGAAGCTAGGGTTGAGCTTGCCCAGGGTTGGGAGACCTTTGAGGAAGAGAAAAAAGATGCCTTACAAAAAATAGAGGATGCCCAAGAGGAAATTAAGGATGCTGAGAGAAAAATTCTAGAAATACCTAAGGAATGGTTTGTCCTAGATAGGGATGGGAATCCAGGTTATGCAGGCTATGGGGATGATGCCCAGAGAATAGGAGCTGTAGCTAAGGTATTTCCTTTATTTTTCTTCTTGGTTGCAGCATTAGTATGCCTAACTACCATGACTAGAATGATAGAGGAGGAAAGAGGACAAATAGGCACAATGAAGGCTTTAGGATATAACACAATAACCATCTCTTCAAAGTATTTAATATATGCCTTACTATCCAGTTTGATTGGTGCCTTATTAGGTTTAAGTGTAGGCTTTAAGCTCTTTCCAATTGCCATAATGAATGCCTATGGAATTATGTATAAAATACCTGAAAGGATAGCAGTCTATCATTATAATTACGCTATAATCTCCATATTAATGGCAGTTATTACTACGGTAGCTGCATCATTACTTGCAACATTACAGGAGCTGCGTTCAACACCAGCTATGCTTTTACAACCAAAGGCGCCTAGACCAGGCAAGAGAATATTTTTAGAAAGGATAACCCCCCTATGGAAAAGACTTTCCTTCTCCCATAAGGTAACCGCTAGAAATATATTTAGATATAAGAGAAGATTTTTAATGACGGTAATAGGGATAGCAGGCTGTACTGCCCTATTACTTACTGGATTTGGGCTTAGGAATTCCATTAACGATATAATGGATATACAATTTGATGAGATATTCATTTATGATGGGCAGGTAGTTCTAGATACAGATAAAGATGAGGATGAAAGGGAACTAGGGGAAATTCTAGGTCAACAGAAAGATGTTACATCCTATTTAAGAACCTTAAATCAAAGTGTTAATGCATTGGTTGAAGGTTCGGGAAGAAGCTACGATGTAAATTTATTGGTTCCTGAAGATACAGAAGACTTCAAGGAATTCTTTAAATTACAAGAAAGAAGGTCTAAGAATAAGATTGAATTAAGCTTAAGGGGAGCAGTAATATCCGAAAAACTAGCAGAACTAATTAATGTAGATGTTGGAGATACATTTAAGTATAGGGATTCTGATAATATAAACTATGAGATAAAGGTGGATGCAATAGCAGAAAACTATCTATCCCACTATATATATATGTCCCCGGATTATTATGATCAAATTACCCTAACCTCACCTAAATATAATTCAGGAGTATTTAATATTGAAAAAATGGAGTCTATTAATGAACAAGATTTTAAGGAAAGACTTATAGAACATAAAGGAGTAATGGGGGTTATGTTTACTGAGGGAATTGCAAGTGAGGTTCTAGATACCATGGAAAGCCTAGATTATGTGGTATGGATATTAATTATCTCAGCAGGAGCCTTAGCATTTGTAGTGCTATATAACCTAACTAATATAAATATCACTGAAAGAATAAGGGAGATTGCAACCATTAAGGTGTTGGGCTTTAGGGATAAGGAAGTATCCACCTATGTATATAGAGAAAATTTAATACTAACAATTATAGGCACCTTAGTTGGGCTAGTATTAGGGCTATTACTTCATGGATTTGTTATAGGCACTATGGAAATTGATGCAATGATGTTCGGTAAAAGTATACATCTTATAAGCTTTATATTTTCAATAATACTTACCATGTTTTTTTCATTACTTGTTAATTTCTTTATGTATTTTAAGCTAAGAAGTGTAAATATGGTTGAATCACTTAAGTCCATTGAATAAGGGGGATAAGAATATGCGTATAACAAAGGATCCTGAGATTAGAAAAGGTGAGATCATTGAGGCTGCCAAGGTCTTATTTGAAAGCAAGGGAATTAAAAAGACCTCCATAAATGAAATCGCCAATCGTATAGGGGTGGCAAAGGGCTTGGTATACTATTATTTTTCATCAAAGGAAGAGTTGATAGAGGCTGTAGTAGAGGATTTTATTGAGGGCGTTGATGAACAACTTAAGAGTATAATGGAAAATGATAATCTAGACTTTTATCTAAAGCTTAGAGCAATTCTTGATTTTTATTTTAATTCTATACAAAACCATCCAGCCATATCATCTTATTCCCCAGGAAATCCTGGGATGTTTTCTCTGATAAGAGACAGGCTATCTAATATTGCATTATTTCATGCCCAGGATTTAATTATTATAGGATTAAAGCAGGATATTATAAAAATAAAATATCCAGAGTATATGCTAGATGTTATAATTAGGGGACTAGGGGATCTATATATTAAGGGGGTTACCGATCCTGAAATTCACACCATACTTGTAGAACAATTATTAGGCTTAGAGGAAGATACACTTAGTTTAGGATAGATTTTTTCTAAAACCGAGAAGAGTATCCCAAAATAAAACAGAAGAAGGAACAAGCTTGACAGGGCTGGATTTACTGTGTTAAGCTTTTTTAAAATATCATAATAAAACATATTGGGGTTGATAGAATGGCATTAAACGAAATTATTAGAATAATAGCACTTATAGGTGCATTCTTTGGTATCTACTATGTAATATCTATAGTTTCCTTAAAAAAAAATATAATAAAAGTTATTAAGATATTTGAAAAAAATAACGCCTTAACTGCTAAAACAGCGGTAAGCTTAGAGAATCTTGGAATAATTCAACAGAACCTACTTGAAAGGACTGTAAAAAGGCGTGATGACAGAATTCATGCTTTGAAATTTTTGATGGGTTACCAGTGTGTGATTACCTCTGACAACGAGAGATACTATCTAAATAAAAAGAAAATGGCTACATTCAGAAGAGACGGTAACTTAATAGCAAGATTTATTATACCACCAAACCTGGATAATTGATTACAAATACATAAGGATTGCCCACTTGCACTGATAAAAGGGAACGGAGTTCATGATAATATGAAGCCGTTCCCTTTACTATTAAAATATTCTAAATAGAGTAAAGTAACAAGAAGACTGGACTATGGGCTGTTTTCAGAGATTATGGTTCTTAAGGAAAGGATATGGCGGCTGACAAAAAAAGCAATAAAAAACAATAGAATTTTAACCCAGTCTAAGGATATAAGATATATTGAAAGGGATATTCCTATCCACAGGGAAGCGATAGTAATAATCTTATCCCGTTTAGCCATCCCTCTGCCATCCCTATAATTCTTTATATAGGTTCCTAAATATTTATTCCCAACCAACCATCGATACATCTTGGGGGAAGCATTCATATAACATGCTGCTGCCAATAATAAGAAAGGGGTTGTGGGGAGTATGGGCAGTGCCATCCCTATAATGCCTAATATAACTGAAATAGTTCCTATAAGAATTAATAACACTTTTTTCATCTAATCATCTTCTCCAATTCTCCCTGTTCCTCTAATGTATTTAATTCAGTATAACCCCCAAGGAAATTACCATTGATAAAAATAAAAGGTACTGTATTTTGACCGGTATTTTCATATAACTCCCTCTTTTTTTCATTATCACCATCAATTATAACTTCCCTATAGGAAATATTTTTTTCTTCTAATAGTGCCTTTGCCCTTATGCAAAAGGGACAATATGTCCATGTGTATAATTCAACCTTAGTCATATAAATCTCACTCCCCTAATTTTATCCATACTATATATTACCCCAAAATAAGAATTACTAAAAATTTTTAGATTAAGTTCTATATTATTACATAGTATTACAAATTTAACCCTATGTATATTTTAATCATAGGGATTTATAGTAAAAATTTGTTAAATAGTTATGGTCATATGTCAAAAATATATTATTTTTTATACTATAAGTTGACAAGTATCTTCTTATCCCATTGATATAATTATTTGCATCTTAGGTTAAATATATTTTTAAAATGTTCTAAAGGATAATTTTTAGAAATATATATTGGACAAGATTATTTTTTATAGAAAAAAGCTTCATAAATGAAAAGCAAGGAGGTGAATAAAATGAAGGTATAGATTAAAAGTGAGTGTATGAAATGGACAAAAATGGAAATCATAAGATTGAGATTATTTGGAAAGAAGGTAGTTTTAGGGTGAATTTTAAAAAACCGGGTATTTTGATTTTAGTTGTACTATTGATCCTAAGCAATTTCTCCACAGTCTTGGCCTTGGATACTGAACATGATCTAGAGGAAGAATTGTTGGTGGAGTCTAAAGGATGTGAGGACGATGGAGAAGGCTGCGACGATGGATGTGGTGGCGAAGACGGAGGATGCGGGGATCACGACGATCATGACTGCGGTGATGATCATGACGATGATGAATGTGGTAATGGTGGCCGTAAGGGATCTATTACCTTAAAGGTAGAGGTATCGGGATTAGTAGAGGATTATGCAGGTCCTGTGAATATTACCTTTATAAGGGAGGAAGAAGAGGAAACGGTAACAGTAGATATAATTGATGGGGTAGGTACGGCTGTTTTTACCTCAAAACCCAGCGGAACCTTCAAAGTAATAGGACAGATCCTTCCAGGATATGTAATGCCGGAAGAGATGGATATCAGATTAGTTGGAGGTAACAGTATCCATATAGCAAGCTATGTCTATACAAAAGCTGAGGAAGAGATTCCTGTGGAGGAAGTTTCCCTAAATAAAACAGATATGCAATTGGTTAAGGGGTATCCAGAAAAACTGATTGCCACAGTTAGTCCAGCCAATGCAAATAATCAAGAGGTAAGCTGGAGTTCAGAGTATGTATCCATAGCTGAGGTAGATAATGATGGCTTTGTAACACCCCGAAAAACGGGTGAAACCATCATTACAGCTACATCCTCCGAAGATGAAAGCATAAAAGATTCCTGTAATGTGACGGTATACTCTATAAAGAGTCTGATAAACCCCCAGGATAAACAAGGGAAAAGAAATGAATTAATTATTCTGCCCAGAAGCCTAGAGGTTAAGCTAGACAATGATGATACAAGAGACTTGCCAGTAATTTGGAAGCATCAGAATAATAAGTTAGGTTATTCCTTCCGCATCCCATTAAATGGAGAGTCAGATTCCTACATATTGAAGGGCTATGTAGAAGGATATGAGCAACCGGCTGAACTGAATATTAATGTTGAGCAAACAGATCCTGCGATACCTGTACTTTCAGTCCTATTAGACCAAAGTGCCAAATCCTTAATTGTTGGCGAAGAATTCCAATTAAGACCCACCGTATTACCTGTCGAAGCCACGGTAAAGAATTTAATATGGGAATCATCCAATCCATCAGTGGCAAGTGTAGAAGATGGGAATGTAGAAGCCCTATCACCGGGGATGACTTTAATCACAGTGACCACCTTAGATGGGGAAAGTAAGGCGTATTGTATAGTAAGTGTAGGTCCTAAGCCTGAGGTATCTATGATTTATACTACGGCAACAGAGTATGGAAGCATAGGATTCACCGATTTTGCAGATATAGACGAGGTTTATGTAAATGTAGAAAATCTAGCTTCCAAGCTAGATGAAGACCAGAATGCTAAATACTATATTAAAATTGAGGGAAGAGGGCTTAAAGATGAGACATTAGGACAAGGAAGCATTGACATTAAGAAAGACACAAAAACCTTTAAGCTTACCGATAAATTAACAGATGAAACATTTAAACCAACACCAAAAAATAATAAGCAATACAAGATCTCGATGAGTACAGATGATACTTTCCCAACTGGGGAAGAAAATACCTTTGTGGCTAATTTTAAGTTAGGTCTAGCAACCCCTACAATAGATCGAGAAAATATTATAATAACCACTGAATTTACAGGGGCACCCGATACTTTTGAAAAAGAGGGGACCATTGTTCTACTATGTAGGGAATTAGAGGAACCATCAATAGAGGAAATCACCTGGGAGGCCTACTATAAAGGAACTCCTCCTGCAGATCCCTATGGGGAAGGTGTAGATATTAAACTTTCAGACTTTATCGATGAGGTTAAGGTTTTTGGAAAGGTCGGCGAAGATGGAAGGGTAGTCTGGGATGAGCCTAAGGAAACCATTAAAATAGGGGGATATTATCTACTACAGATAACCCCTAATGGTTTTAAGGATAATCTAGACCTTTTAAATCCAGAGTCCGATGATGGAGAACCCATGAAGGTACTACACCTAGAGCGGGATGATGAAGGTGATAAAATATTTGAAAGGACAATTACAAGTATTTATAAGGGATTAGATGAAGAACAATCTTTTCAGTTAAACTATAGTGGGATTAATTTAACGATAGGTGACGAAAGCAAACAACTTCAGCCTATTGGGGAGGTGGAGGTTACAGAATGGATCTCTGAAGATGAGGCTATTGCCTCCGTAAACGAGGTTGGCCTTGTAACCGCAGTTGCCAAAGGAATGACAGTAATCAAAGCAACTGCTGAGGAAGGAGTAGCCTATTGTATTGTATCGGTAAGTGAAGAGCCTGAGCCCTCCCTTATATTTACAGTAGATGAGGGAAATAATGCATTAACCCTTTTTGAAAATCGAGAGGATGTCTATATTAATGTAGAAACTCTAATCGAGCAAGAAGATATCGAAGAGGATACCACCTATAATATTCAGGTAAGGGTTAGTGGGAAGAACAAATCTATTCTAGGTGAAGGAAAAGTAACCATAAATCCGAACACCACTAAATTTAATCTATTTAATAAAACAGAGGATAGCAAAGGAGATGTAGGATTTAGCTTTGCTTGTACCAATAGTAAAAGATACTATGTAGAAATGAGTGAGTGTACAGATAGTCTTTCTCCTAATAAACAAGAGGAACCTATACAAACAAATTTCTCCATTGGTTTGGCTACCCCTACCATACCAGAGGAAGATATTAGAATTAATACAAGATATATAGGTGGGGATAGAGAGGGCAGTCCAGGGGGTACAATCTTCCTACTATGTAGGGAATTAGATGAACCACTTATAGAAAATATCACTTGGGAGGACTACTACAAAGGAACTCCTCCTTCAGATCTCTATGGGGAAGATGTTGATATTAAACTCTCAGACTTTATTGATGAGGTTAAGGCTTTTGGAAAAGCGGATGCAGAGGGCGATGTGGTTTGGGATAAACCAAAGGAAACTCTAAAGCTTGGGGGATATATCCTTCTTCAAATAACTCCATTAGGCTATGACAATAATCTTAATCTAATAAACCCCGAATCTGATGAAGGGGAATTAATGAAGGCGGTTCACTTAATGAGAAATGATAAGGTAGAGCGTAATATACTCAATGTCTATGTTGGTATAGAAGAGACTCCTACAGTAGAAGCAAGTCCTGGGGGTGGAAAATACGATTCTCCACAGGCCGTTAGCTTAACACCATCCCAGCCAGCAGCTATCTTCTATACAACCGATGGGTCAGATCCAAAGGAATCACCCACAAAGATGTATTACTTTGAACCTATATCCATCCAAGATGATACTATCTTGAAATATGTAGCAGTTAATGAGATGGGTATTTATTCAGAAGTATATGAAGAAGTTTATAAAATCCACATAGAAATTGAAGATGAAGAGACACCCAAGGGTGATGCAGAGCTACCAGAGGAAAATCACGAAAAACCAGGAGAAACAGAAGAACCAGAAAAACCAGAAAAACCAGAAAAACCAGAAGAGACAGATAAATCGGTTGGGCATAAAAAACTTCCCCAAACAGGTGGAATACCATCTATACTCTTCTATGGCACGGGTGTGGGATTAACACTTATTGGATCCTACATTAAAAGGAAAGAAAATAAGAAATAGTTAAAATTTTAAATAGGTAATAGGAGAGAAACTTTTATAATCTCCTATTACCTTATTTATAACTCACTTTTCTTCGAATAGTATAAAAAGTAAAGAATTGAGGAAAAGAGAGTTCATCCTAAAGGGACAAAGGGAGGGGAGGATATGGAAAAGGATCTTTCTCTTGAGGATAGAGTGGCAAAGGCTAAGGGGGATAACCAAGAATTAAACCAATTAATCCAAGATTATAAACCCTTTATTGCCAGTATTGCGCAGAATAGAGCAGGACGTTATTTAAATTACGGGGTGGATGAGGAATTGTCCATAGGAATGATGGCATTTAAAGAGGCTATTGACCACTATGATCAATTAAAGGGAAAATTTTTAAGCTTCGCAAAGCATGTGATTGATGTAAGATTAATTGATTTTTATCGAAAAAATAAAAGGATTAATAGAGAGTTTAATGCTAATGTAGAACTTGAATATTCCCATTATGAGGAAAGGATAGATAAAAATCAACTACAATATGATGCACTAGCAGAAAACCAATTACGAAAAATGGAGCTTATAGCATATAGAGATGAACTGGCAGACTGGGATATTAGCATGGAGCAATTGATAAAGGTTTCACCCAAACAAAGAACTCTTCGGGAAACCTATAAAAATATAGCAGGTTTAGTATTAGGGGATGAGTGTTTATTAGATATTCTAATGCAAACCAAAAGATTGCCCCTGAAACAAATAGAGGAGCAATTTGACATCCATAGAAAAAAGCTAGAAAGGGGTAGGATTTACATTATCGCCCTTATTATAGCCTTAAAGGGTAGTTATGAATTTATTCAAGAATATATCGATTGGAGGTGACTGAATGAAAGGGCTTATCTTAGAAGAAAGGCTGCAAAGTTTTGTTATATTGACCAAGGATGGTCAATTTTTGGAGGTTGATAAAAGACGAAGTACCAAGACCGATTCAGGGGAAGTGGTCGTCAGATCTGGGTTAAGGACATACTACAAAAAAATTGCAGCAGTAGCCGCACTATTTATTCTGATCTTTTTTGGAGCTACATGGTATACACCCTATGGTTATATGACATTGGATGTCAATCCAAGTATAGAACTGAGCTATAATCGATATGATAGAGTTCTAAAGATTAATGGCTTAAACCAAGAAGGTGAGGAAATCGTCAGTCAACTCCCGTCTAATAATAGACTTTCCACCATGAATACATTAGGAATTCTATTAAAAGTTATTAAAGACAATAGGTATCTAGAAGCGCATGAGAATATTTTAATTGTAGATTTTAATGGCCATAATGAATTGAAGGAAAGACTTAATAGGTTGAAATCAGAAGTAAACCTACTAGACTATCCCTCGGATTTTACCCTTATAATCGGAAATCATAATGAATATAAAAATATTAAAAATAGAGAGTATTCACCCGGTAAGTATTTATTTATAGAAAAGATAATGAAAAGAAACCAAAATATAGGCACCTCGGTACTAGAAGAAAAGGGTGTTGATGAGCTACTGGACATCTTAGAGGATAATAAAGGTGAAGAGGATATGGGATCTGATATAAAAATCATACGAAAAGAAAATAGGGAAAATGAAGGATCCAACAATGAAAATCTAGAATCCCCTACAAATCAGGAAAAACTACAAAAGCAAGAGGGAAAAAACGAAGATGGTGACACATCTAATATTAATGGCTTTCAGAATCATAAGAATGGATCAAAACAAAAATGACCTTTCCTTGGAAAGAGTCATTTTTGTTTGGCAGGTTTTATAGGGTTGTTTTAGGATTTAAATAATTTAATCTTTTCCCCTTCTATTTTGAGAAGTATTACTATTACCTTCCTTTGCTTGACTGTTTACCTGAGATTGTTCTTGAACCATTTCTCTTTTCTGATTTCGTTCCTGAGTTCTAATTTTCTCACATTCCGTAGCGCCTTCCTTTATCCTAACCAGATCACAATCTCTTTTCTGATCCCTATCCCTTAGTTCTTCCTTTTCAGGAGTAGTGGGAATAGTTTCATCTTCGTTTTCAAGGGGTTCTTCCTCTGTAAGACAGGACTGATCCATTTTTCGATCCTGTATAGGTCTATCGACTTTAGTATTTATTTGCTCTTCTACTTGTTCCATGGCTTGTTCCTTAATATCTACCTCCTTTGCCAAAAAAGGTGTTGTAAAAATAAGCAGAGCTAATACAGTCAATAACCCAATTGGCAGCATAAACCTTTTCATATACAATTCCTCCTATCAGATTTTTTTATAAGAATATTGGTTTTGCTTTCTTGTTACATCTATTCGAATACTATTTAGGAATAAGTAAGGTAGGCTATTAAGTTGTTGAATTCTCTTATTGGTGAGTATATATAAAGGAATTTCTATCAATAAAATAGAAAATATAATATAGTGACATGGGACGGGTACGTTGTCATGATACTATTAAAAAAGGGTGATATAATGTTTGATATTAATGGGGATGGCAGGGTAGATCCAGGAGAAATGGCTATAGGGATGTATTTTTTTGACCAGCTGGACAAGGATAAAAAAGGCACAGGCGGTGGCAACGGAGGAAATGGTAATGCTGGCTGTGGTTGTCTAGGAATAATACTAATAGTAATCCTATTAATGATGCTAATAAAATAAAAGGGAAGTTGACAAAGCACGGGTGCGTTGGTATGTTGCTTGAAACACAGGGGGATTACTTATATAGTAATACTTTACTTTTTGTATTATCCCTTTTATTTCAGAATTATTTAATAGAAGGTTTTTTTCCTTTTCTATAGAAAGACAATAGTAAAATATAAAAATCCAGGAGGTAGGAGGTAATATAATGATTTCAAGAGATACAGGGTACAAGGACAGAATCCAAACCCTTGTCAAGTGGGTAAAGGATTCTAACTATACAACTATATTTACTGGAGCGGGAATGTCTACCGAGAGTGGGATTCCAGATTTTCGTTCCAAGGATGGCTTATGGAGGGGGATAGACCCCATGACAGTGGCAACTGCAGATGCTCTAGCAAATAATTATGATCTTTTCCATGAATTCTATAAGGCAAGGCTGGAAAATTTGGTTGGGAGTAAGCCCCATAAAGGTTATGAGATCTTAGCCAGGTGGGAAAAAGAGGGATTGATTCAAAGTATTGCCACCCAGAATGTGGATGGCTTCCATAAAAGAGCAGGGAATAAAAAGGTCTATGAATTGCACGGTTCTATTAATAGCTTCCGATGTAGCAATTGTAATGAGAGGGTGAGCAAAGAGAGCTTTATGAAGAAGGAACCTTGCCCTAAGTGCCAAGGCACCCTTCGACCAAGTATCGTATTATTCGGAGAAATGTTACCCCAAGATGAATTAAATGGGGCCACTAGGGAGATGGAAAAAGCAGACCTAGTTATAGTGATTGGAACCAGCCTATCCGTATACCCTGTAAATAGTCTACCTGGAATGACTAAAGGGAGGAAAGTCTATATAAATCAGGAAATTATGGATGAAGTATTCTTTGACTTAACTTATGAAGAAAAGGCAGGTCAAGTCTTGGAAGATGTTGACCATGCTTTAAGAAAGTAAAAAGATAGGAAGATATTGTCTTTATGGTGGGAGCCTTGTTTTTGAAAAACAATAATAGGGTATAATGATTTTAAGAGACCTAAAGATCTTTAAGGTTTGGAGATGATTAAGGTGGATATTATTAAAAACTGCAAAGATATCTTAACAAGATATGAGGAAATAGTGTTTACTTATATTTTTGGTACTTTTGCTCAAGATAAAATGAGGGTAGATAGCGATATTGATATTGCAATATATCTGAATAGTAAAATAGATATAGACAAATACCTTGAAATTAAGGCGGATTTATCAGAAATTTGTAAAAAAGAAATCGACCTAATTATATTAAACGAGGCAACGCCATTGTTAAAATATCAAATTTATAAAAATAATATCCCATTATTTACTCGAGATAAGGGCGCAGAAACTAAGTATAAGATTAAGACCTTATTTGAATATAATGATATGAAAAGATACCTAGACTTATCTTACGATAAAAACATAGATAGATTGAAAAAAGAGGTGGAGTTAAGTGGTTGATATAGAGGTGGTTAAGCAAAGGTTAAATCAGCTATCGATTTCTTTAAAAAAAATCGAAAGATATAAAGACATATCCTTAGATGAATTTTTAGAAGATGGCATTATACAAGATGTAGTAGAGTATAATTTATTTATTGTAATAAATATGATGATTGATATTGCAACCCATATTGTTGTAGATAATGGTATGGGAAATCCTGAGACTTTGGGTGGAGCATTCATCTTTCTAAATAAAGAAAAATACTTAAATGATGAAGAAACTAAAACCTATAGAAATATGGTAGGTCTAAGAAATATACTGTCCCATGATTATTTAAAAATAGACAAAGGTATAGTATTTAATGTTTTAAAAGAAAACTTAGTTGACATAAAGAAATTTATTATCTATGTTAATGATAATTTTATTTAAAGTTACTAATAGTAATCCTGTTAATGATGATAATAAAGTAAAAGGGAAGGTTATAAAAGGTGACAGGGGACGGTTACATTGTCATGTTGCTTGTATTGAATTAAATGTGATTTTACATCGTTTATATTTCTATTAAGTTACAAATTTTAATATTATGATAAACGATTGGTATTATATATTATATTTTTTAAAAACTCTTATAGCATGGTAACCTTCATGTACTGCTGAAAGCACTTTTCTTGGTCTAACAGCGTCGCCAATAACGGTAAGATCTTTAACCTTACCTACTAGTTGATTTTCAAGCTCATTAGTTGATTTAAGACCAGTGGCTATTACAACAGTACAATTACTATATGACATGTATCAATGAGCCACGGACTGTCCTACATGTAAACACTAAAGCACGAAAGCCGTACTTTCGATGAGTGGGGTATTTAATAATATTATTGAAAGAGGATCAATTCGGTAAGATGCTTTCCGGTAAATAAAAATAAGAGTAATGTCCACATGAAAAAGGCTGGATATATAGGAGTACTTTTTCCTTTATTACAGCCTTAGCTTTATAGCTAATGAAGTAGCAGCAAAAATTAGTATAGATAATTCTTAAGTAAATGAGTTTATAATGAAACACAAGGAAGTGTTATTGGATTATTTTATTAAATTTAAATAATCATCACTCTGAGTTGTCTGACAGAAAAGCATGCAGGATGGTTTTGGCTAAAGATCTAGGCAATTGCTACTCCACCATAATATTATGGCTAGTAATTACTATCCATTAATATAAATAGCAACAGCTTCTTCAAATTCTTCAGCAGGCTTATATCCTTTTTCTAATAGATCCTTTATATAAATCTTATTATAGGTAAAGGCAAAGATTAAGCTAACTACAAATGCACCAATGCCAAAAGTAAATGTAGCAGTAAGAAGTTGTAATGCAAACATTATCGCTGCCCATTTTAAATCTCCTCTTATAAGTGGTACAAATAGACCGAAGAAGAAAAAAGTCCACGAGAATCCCTTTTTTACCTCTTTTGTCAAACCAGAATCATGTTTTAGAATAACCTTCATAATATACCCTCCAAATAAATTTTAATAATATAATTTATAGTAGTTTAATAATACCAAAACAAATGTCCTAAGTTTTGGACAGTAAATTATTCATGGAATTAAACTTTTAAAAGGTTCTATCATAGATGATATCTAAGTAACGATAGATGTAAAGTGACGGCAATTTGGCATCTTGGTTTAAGGTTCTTTATGGATTTACATAATTAAAGAAGCTTTAGAAGGGAATAGTGTCTACATTGTAGAATAATTATATATTAGATAAAAATTAAAGAATATTTTTAGGGGATGAATGAAATGGCAAAATTTATACCAGCAATGCCAGAAAATTTCAATGGTAGCATTGGGGAAGAAAAAGTATTTGAGGCGCTAAGACTATTAGATAATAATTATACAATATTTCATTCCTTGAATTGGATTGGGATCAATGATAGTAGAACGATGGGTGAAGCAGATTATGTGATTATCCATCCTGATAAGGGGATTATGGTGATCGAAGTTAAATCAGGGGAAATTGAATATACTCAAGAAAAGCAATGGACACAGACCAACAGGGTAACAAAATGCGCAAAAACTATAGCTCCATTTGAACAAGCAAGGAAGAGTCAATTTGAAATTATAGCAAGATTAAAATCTAATCTTTCATTCAGACCTCCTTTAGTATGCCATGCAGTATGGTTTCCATCCGGACATCTCAAAATCTCTGAAAAGTTACCTATAGAGACTTCAAAGGAAATAATTTTGGATGAAGAAAGTCTGAATGAAGTTAAAAATTCCATCGATTGTGCTTTCGATTTTTGGAGAAAAAAAACTGGGTTTAAAGGCGTAATGGATGGAAGGAAGCTACATGAAGTAATTGAGGTGCTTGCACCACGCTTCCATTTGGTGCCTAATATGAAAAATATCATCCATGAAACGGAGAACATGTATATAAGGTTAACGAACCAACAGACTGCAGTACTTAATTATCTACAAGAGCAGAAGACAGCAGTTATACATGGACTTGCTGGGACAGGAAAAACTGTATTAGCAAGAGAGAAAGCGAAAATGTTAGCAGGTGATGGCAGAACCGTATTATATCTCTGCTATAATAATTTTCTTAAAGAATATCTAAGGAGCGAGTTCTCATATCCAGGAATTGTCTATCATAATGCCCATTCTCTTGCTATGGAAGTCTTAGCAACAGGCGGTGATTTGGACTTAGATAATCTTCTTGATGAGTTTGAGGAATTTTTATTAGAGGTTATAGAGGCTGAAGATTGGAAATATGATCATATTGTGATTGATGAAGGTCAAGATTTGAACGAAAGATTAGTCAACAGTTTGTATGATATGGCAAAAGCAAAAGATGGGAGTTTCTATGTTTTCTATGATAGAAATCAATATATTATGAAAAATGAGATGCCACAGTGGTTGGAGCAAGCAGAGTGTAAACTTGTACTCCATCGAAATTGTAGAAACACAGCAGAAATATTTAAAACTTCATGTGGAATTATAGGTTCAGATAGTAAACCTTTTGAAAATTCAATTCATGGAGAAACACCAACAGCATTTTTCTTTAAAAAACAAATACAATTAATAGAAGAGGCTGAAAACTTTGTAAAAGCAGCGATTGTCGCAGGAATAGAACCAGAAGAAATTGTATTCTTAACGGTAAGAACGGAAAAAAAGTCCCTACTCTCTGGCGTAAAACAGATTAATGGAATTTGTATTACTAATGAAAGGCAACAGAATAATATTTTATTTACGACAATAAGAAAATTTAAAGGATTAGAAGCAAAAGCAGTAATGATTATTGATTTGTCGATAAGTGCATTAGCCTACCCAGAAAACCAAAGACTTGTATATGTTGGTTGTTCAAGGGCAAAGCATCTATTAAAGATTGCAATTTTAGAGGATATAGATAGGGAAGACTATGGCAATTATCTAAGAAAGATTAATTCAAAAAGAAATGTACCCAAAAATAAGAAGGGATTAGGTCGACTTTTAAATGTAAAAATTCAAAATTAAAGGGGTATAATAATGATTCTTAGCTATATGGATAGTGAAATTTCGGATAAAGAATTTGAATTAATGGTTGATCAAGAACATTTTGAGAGAGTTTGGGAGATAATAAATACGAACATAAATGATTATGTTGTATCTTATTTGGATGAGATCATACAATCTAATGAAAATTCTTTAAAACCCCAAGCAACATTAAGTTTATATATAAAGAACATTATTAATGAACATTGTAAAGTTCAGGATAAATATTCCGCAATATTTGATCCAGAGCTAATGGAAGAGTATGAAGAGGATGTCGATGGTTTTAAAGGGAGTATATTAAAACATCAATGTCAGGTAATACAGCGGACATTAAATAGTAGATCAGAAGCTTTAAAGGATTGGAAAATTGCATTTAAATTGGCAACACCTCAGCAGCTCTATGATACTTTTTATAATATGATTTCCTTTGCCGAGGATTATGATGCTGATATAAGGGAAGAAGAACTGAAGGATATTGATACTATTGAAGCAATAAAATTTGCTCAGATGTCTGAGGATGCTTGTTACCTTATAGGTGTTATTGGTACAGGTATACTGTCCACAATTTTAAATGCTATTTACCCAAGAATATTTCCAGGTCGATTTAAAATAGGGATGTTTGCCTTATATATGATATCTGGGAAGAAACCAATTGATATGGGTTCAAACAGTTCGGAGTTTCTTATGGTAAAAGATACTATTAAGTCTAAAACTGGGACTATCGAGCAGGAACATAATTACTATTTCCCATATGAAACCTTTGCCTTATATTCTTTAAGAATTTATCGGTTTTTAGATCAAATCATTTATAAAAAATATAATATAAAATTTCCAGATGATTATAGATATGTCCTGGTAAATGATTTCTATGAATATATGATCAATAGTAATAAGACTATTATACAAACATTACTAGGTAACGATGATAAATATAAATTCGAATTGCCTATGTAACAATTTTGGAGGTAAAAAATTGGATAAATTCGAAGTTTTAAATAAATATTTTCAAAATATAGAATCCTTTAGAGGACAACAGGAAGAAGCTATTAACTCTGTATTGGATGGGCAGCGTGTACTATGCTTAATGCCCACAGGGGAAGGAAAATCTTTAATCTATCAAGTAGCAGGTTTATGTTTAGGAAAAGCAACGATTATTATATCACCTCTAATTGCTCTTATGAAACAACAAAACAATGATCTTGCTAATAAGGGGTTGCATTGTCTATTCCTATCCGAGTTAGATTATAGAAAGCAATTTAAGGAATTAACGAAAATGGTAGATGGAGCTGTTCCTGATTTCATATTTATCTCTCCAGAACGCGCTGCTAACGATGGCTATTTAGAATTTATTTTGAATCACATAAAAGAAAAGATAGGTCTTGTAGTTGTTGATGAAGCACATTGTATTTCGCAATGGGGAGAAGGCTTTCGACCAGCATATAAAACAATACCGGATTTTGTGAACCGTATTTTTGGTTGGAATTCATGGCCACATATACTATGTTTAACAGCAACATTAAATGATAGGGATAAAAAACAGATTGAGAAAGACTTTGGAATTACAAAGACAATAAAAAGTCCCAATCTTTGGAGAAAAAATCTTAATTTAAATCTCATAGATTTAGGCTCTGGTAAGGAAGATAGTAAAGATGAGGCACTTGAAAGAATACTATATAAACATAGCGGTGAAAAGATCCTTGTGTTTGTGCATAGGAAGTATGGAAGTAAAGGAACGACTAGAACTTTATATAAAAGGTTTTCACAAACCTATAATAATTGTGATTTTTTTGATGCAGATATTTCAGACAAGGAAAAGGATAGGATTCTTGAGGGGTTTAAAGATGGAAGCATAAAAATTGTTTTTGCAACTTCTGCCTTTGGAATGGGTGTAGATATTTCAGATATACGTTTAGTAGTTCATTATCTGATATCTGAATCTGTTGAACAATATTATCAAGAGGTCGGAAGGGCTGGACGGGATGGTAAACCTTCTTATGGTTATCTCTTATATACGAAACAATCTAAAAATGGTAGAAAAAGATTAATTGAAGGTTCACTTTGCTCTGAAAAAACGATAAGGACGGAATATGAGGATAGAAAAACCAAAAAGGGAGCCATATTTAATTCGATCAAGTATGAAGATTTAGCCGAAGAAAGAAGAACTGCTTTTGCTTTGTTAATGGAATTTGGGAGCATAGAAATTTTGGCAAAAGGTGTCCAAAGTTTAAAATGTTTTAAGGCATCAGGACCTAAGGGAACACTATTTTTAGAGGAAATGTATAAGATTTCTAAATCAGGGCTAATAAAAATCATTTGTAAAAAGAATGGGATTTCAATCAATTCATTGACAGGGAAGATTTGGGAATTATGTTCTAAAAGGGAGCTGGTCCTATCATCTTCACCACCTAAGGCTTTGTTTTACTGCATAAAACAAGATTTAGATGATGATATTGTTGATAAAATTATGAATGATCAACAAGAAAAACTTGAAAAAAGGATGAGTGCGTTTTTGGACTTTGCTACTGCTATTGAGGATGGAAAGAATGCAGAAAGTATTGTTAAGAATGGATTGAATATAAAATAATTTAGAGAAATTATATGAAATATTCAGGAGACATAAGTAGAAAATCTTTATAATTTCACATTACACTATCTGCTGTGAAACACTTAATATACTTCGATTTATTGAAGTTTATGAGACTTGAAAATGAATAATGATATAGAATACTAATTATGAGAATAATCCTACTCTAAGACGAGTGGGATTTTTTTATGTAACTAGGAAGAAGTAATACGGGGAAAAAACAGGTAGTCCAAATAGGATAATAGAAAAATAATGTAAAACATGCAGGATTAAATGATTGAGATATTGAATTATTATAGTATTCTGAATTCAAATTTTGACAAAATATAATAATTATTTCCAGGGGTGTTGTTAAATGGCTATAGTTACTAGGGTTAATGACGATAGGAATTCTATTTACAGGAGAAATTTTAAAGATAAAACTAGGTTAAAGATGATAGATTATTCTCCAGGTATGCGTGTTATTATACGGGATGAAGAATGGATGATAAAAAAAGTAGAAACTAATAGTTTAAATAGGAAAACTATTTATTGTATTGGAATATCCACATTGGTGAAGGACAAGGAAATAATTTTTCTTACAGATATTGAAGATATTAAGCAAGTTGATCCCACAAAGATAAATCTAGTCATTGATGATTCTCCTTTTTTTAAAAATTCCCGTTTATATATAGAAAGTAAATGGAGACAAAAAAATCCTACAGATTCCAATCTACATATAGGTAGTAAGGCAGCCATGGATTTAATGAATTTTCAGTTATATCCAGCCCAGGTTGCACTTCGCCAAACTCGACAGAGAATACTAATTGCAGATTCTGTTGGTCTGGGTAAGACCTTAGAAGCAGGTATATTGACTTCTGAACTTATAGCACGTGGTAAGGGGAAAAGAATTCTTGTAGTTACAGTAAAAAGCATGATGACCCAATTCCAAAAAGAATTCTGGAATAGATTCACTATTCCATTAGTGCGCCTTGATTCTAGAAAAATTTCAAAAATTCGTTCTCAACTTCCTTCAAACTATAATCCCTTTTTTTACTACGATAAGACAATTGTTTCCATAGACACATTAAAGCGCGATGTAGAATATAGGACTCATGTAGAAAACGCAAGATGGGATATTATAATTATTGATGAAGCCCATAATGTGGCTGAGAGAGGTGGGCGACAAGCCCAAAGGGCAAGATTGGCAAAGCTATTAGCAGAACAATCAGATACCCTTATAATGCTTTCGGCTACTCCTCATGATGGGAGGAGTGAAAGTTTTGCATCTTTAATGAATATGCTTGACCCTACTGCAATAGCTAATCCTCATGAATATACTAAAGAAGATATAAAAGGTCTTTGTATTCGACGTTTCAAAAAAGATGTAAAAAATCAGGTTATGGATTCTTTTAAAGAAAGAAAGGTTACCATAGAAAGATGTGATGCATCTTTAGAAGAAGAGAAGGCATATGAAGTTTTTGCTGAAATGCAACTAGATATGGATAAAAGCAAGACTCGCATTGCAGGGCAATTATTTAAGACAAGTCTTGAAAAATCGATGTTTTCAAGTCCCGCAGCCTGTATAAAGAGTATTGATGAGCGTTTAAAAAAATTATACAAGAAATATGATAAATACGATATCAAGGATATTTACCAACTTGAGGGATTAAAGGAATCCCTTCTTAATATAACACCGGATAACTTTTCTCGGTATCAAAAATTATTAAAACTGCTCAATAATAAAGATTATGGTTGGGACATGAAGAATAAGAAGGATAGAGTTGTTATTTTTACAGAAAGAATCGAAACCATGAAATTCCTATCAAAACAACTCCAAAAATCTCTTGGATTAGATGAAAAAATGGTCCAAGAGCTTTATGGTGGAATGAGTGATGAGCAACAACAAAAAATTGTTGAGGACTTTGGCAGAGAAGAATCTTCTATTAGGATTCTTGTGGCCTCTGATGTTGCTTCTGAAGGTATTAATTTACATTATTTAAGCCATAGATTAATTCACTTTGACATACCTTGGTCTTTAATGGTTTTCCAGCAAAGGAATGGTCGGATTGATCGTTATGGACAAAAGGAGAGCCCAGATATTCGCTACTTTTTAACTAATAGTAAGAATGAAAGAATTCGGGGAGATTTGAGGATAATGGAAATTCTTATTACCAAAGAGGGACAGGCTTATAAAAATATTGGAGACCCAACATTATTAATGGGTACCTTTAATATTGAAGAAGAAGAACTTATTATTGGTGAAGCAATAGAAAATCAAACAAGTGCTGATGACTTTAGCAATCAAATAGACGAAATGGCGGATGGCTTTGATCCCTTTGAACTTTTAATGCAGGAAGCAATGTCTGATGAGGACCCTCCAATGGTGGTTACTAAAGAGACCCTATATAGTGACATTGACTATCTAAACAATGCTTTAACATATTTCTCCCAAACTGACCGCCAATCAGTGAGAAGGTTGGAAACTGTTGAAGGACTTGAAATAGAAGTAATACCGGAATTAGAAAGAAGATTAAAAGCCATACTTCCTGAAGAGGCTTTACCAAAGTCAGATTATTTGCGACTAAGCCCCAATAAGGAGTTTTGTATGGATGAGATGAAAAGAAGTATGCAAAATAATATGGAAGATACTGCCTGGCCCAAGACCCAATATTTATGGTCCCTTCATCCCATATTTGACTGGATTAATGATAGAGCTAGTCTCTTATATGGCAGGAGAGAAGCTCCACTTATAGGCTTTCCGGGGAAGCTATCTAAGGATGAATTCATCTTTATCCTTGCAGGGACAATTCCCAATAGGAATTCTACACCTGTGGTTGATGAGTGGTTTGGACTTAAGTATGTAGATGGAAAATTCTCCGGAGAACTAACTATGGATGAGCTAATATTTAAAAGTGGTTTTGGAAGAGCGGATATACCTAATAGTAATTCAATTACTGAAGAAAAGAAGGAAGAGGCAGAAGCCCTACTACCTTTTGTAGTAGCACAAGGTAAAATTGTATTAAAAAGATATAGTGAGGATTATCGAAATAGAATAAATCCTCTTATTAATGAGGAAATGAACAAATTGGCACAGCTGGAAGAACGACATAAAGATTACCAACTATCATTCTTTGAAGATGAAAGACGCAAAAGTATTAAAGAACGGGAAGTGGAACGAATATTTAATAAGTTTACAGAATGGGTTAGTAATAGCCTGGAAATAAAGAATAATCCATACTTAAGAATTATTGCAGTTCTTACGGGGGTGAAATGATTTGGCATTGGACTTAAAAGGAATTAATAATATGAATGAGTACTATACCAATCATTATTTAAGTACTATATTTGAGGAAAACGCTTCTCAAATCATAAAAAATTGGTGGGACAAGGCAAAGGAAAAAGATTTACGAACACCATGGTCCTTGCTAAGGGAGTCAGCAAAACAATATTATGTAATACATGAAAAAAGCCTAAGAGCCCGCTCAGGTCAGATGTTTCCACTAATACGAGATATAGCTGATAGCTATTTATCAGCTTTAGGTTATGAAAAAACCCAACCATTTACAATACCTGTAGATGGTGAGGAGAATAAGGGATATATTTATACAGAGGTAAAAAAGCAAAACGGAGCTCCTTTACTTTGGGTAATGTTATCTCACAAGGGTTCAGATGAAGAAACAGCTTTATTACATGAATACTCCTTTGATTCAGATACTTTAGAAAACCAAAATCCAAGTATTTCTTCTCTCAATAATGAAGACTTGGCTACTAAAATTCTCTATTCGCTAGAAGAAGCACCTAGATGGCTGATTATTATTGGTAAAGATGCCATAGTACTCATAGATCGAAATAAGTGGAATGAAAAAAGATATCTAGAATTTGATATAAAAGATATATTCCGTTATCGTGAAGAGAGTACTTTACAGATAATGAGTATATTATTACATAAAGATAGCCTATGCCCAAATGAAGGCTCGCCTGTATTAGATACCTTAGATGAAAATAGCAATAGACATGCTAGGGGTGTTTCTCAGGATTTAAAATATGCATTAAGAGAGTCCATTGAACTTTTGGGCAATGAAGTGATTTATGATAAGGCAAATAGACAAGGTATTGACCTCGAAGAAAACCCAATAAATGCAGGGGAATTATCTATACAATGTTTAAGATATATGTATAGGATGCTATTTATGTTTTTTATAGAAGCTCGACCGGAATTAGGCTATGCTCCTATGGATTCCACAGCTTACACTAAGGGTTATTCCTTAGAAAGTTTAAGGGATATTACAGATAGTATTAGGGAGGAAACAAGTGAGGTAGGGGAGGGATATTACCTTTATGAGACCCTAGAGAAGCTTTTTGACCTAATCTATAATGGCTACCCACAGTCTGAAGATGAATTAAAGAAATTATCTACATCAGAATCTTATCACCATGTTTTTATTATAGATCCATTAAAGGCACATATTTTTGACCCCGAATACACTCCGTTATTATCTAGTGCTAAATTAAGAAATCAGACATTACTGAAGATTATTGATCTTATGAGTATTTCTCGCCCCACTGGTCGAAGAAAGGACAGGAGGGGGCGTATATCCTATGCAGCTTTAGGTATAAATCAAATGGGAGCAGTATATGAATCATTATTATCCTATAGGGGCTTTATTGCAGAGGAAACTTTATTTGAAGTAAAACGTGCTAGAGATGAAATAAATGAACTAGATGTTGGTTATTTTGTTACAGAGAATGAGCTAGATAACTATGCAGAAGAAGAACGGGCGCGGTATTCTGATGGAAGACTCCGTATTTATGAAAAAGACACCTTTATCTACCGCCTAGCAGGGAGGGAAAGGGAAAAATCTGCCTCATATTATACTCCAGAGGTCCTTACCCAATGTCTGGTCAAATATTCTCTCAAAGAGTTATTAGAAGGAAAAACAGCAGATGAGATAATAGATTTGACTATTTGTGAGCCGGCAATGGGCAGTGCTGCTTTTTTAAATGAAGCTATTAACCAATTGGCGGAAGCTTATCTAGAAAAAAAACAGAAAGAATTAGGAGAATATATCTCCCATCAAAATCGTTTTAGTGAACTACAAAAGGTGAAAATGTTTATTGCTGACCGAAATGTATATGGTATAGACTTAAATCCTATTGCAGTAGAATTAGCAGAGGTGTCTTTATGGTTAAATACTATATATAAGGATGGTTTTGTACCATGGTTTGGTACCCAGTTAGTATGTGGTAACTCACTAATAGGTGCTAGAAAACAATGTTATCATATAGAGAAACTACAAACCTCTTCAAAAGGTATACGATGGTATGATAGTGCCCCTAAAAGAGTTCCTATAGGTAGTAAACGCAAAATAAGAAAAGAGGTATATCATTTTCTTACTGGGGATCCAGGTATGGCAAACTATAAGGATAAGGTTATAAAAGGTCTTGCCCCTGATGAAATAAAAGCAATAAATAAATGGAATAAAAAGTTTATTCAACCCTATAATGATGATGAAATTCAAAATCTCTTACGCCTATCAAGTATAATTGATAAGCTATGGGAAAAGCAGATAGAGCTTCGCAAAGAGGTGGGGGAGAAAACTTCTGATGCTCTTACAATATACGGTCAGAACAGGGAAGAAACATCATCCTATACTACTATTAGGGAAAAGGATATGATATATAAAAGACTTTATAAATCAGAGGAGCAAAAAAACGCAGGTCCCTATGCTAGGCTTAAGTTTGCCATGGACTATTGGTGTTCCCTCTGGTTTTGGCCTATAGATAAGGCGGACCTTTTACCAACTAGAAGTGAGTTTATCTCTGATATGTATTTGATTTTGGAAGGAACTATCGAGACCTTAAAGGGTGTTAATAAAGAAGTAAAAGCAGGACAACTTTCCTTCTTACCAACAGAATTTGAACAGCTAGCAATTGATATAAATAAGCTTTACTCTGGTATGGGAGTAGTGGATATACCAAAGCTATGCCAACAACAACCACGCCTTGCGTTAGCTAGAGGGATAGCAAATAAACAGAAATTTATGCACTGGGAGTTAGAATTTGCAGATTTATTTTCTGAGCGTGGTGGATTTGATTTGATTATCGGGAATCCGCCGTGGATTAAAATAGAGTGGAACGAGCAGGCCATACTTTCCGATAGTAATCCTATGTTTGTGGTACAAGATTTAACAGCTACACAGACTATACAGCATAGAGCTAAAGCGTTAGAAGATTTATATACAAAGAAATTGTACTTTAATGAATATGAAAGCATGATTGGAACTCAAGATTTTTTGGGAGCTATAACTAATTATGCCGTTTTAAAAGGTATAAAAACTAATTTATTTAAATGCTTTATTCCCCAAGGGATGAAATATGCAAATAATAAAGGAATTTTTTCATTTTTACATCCAGAGGGAGTATATAATGAAACGCAAGGTGGGGATTTTCGTAGAGTACTTTATACAAAATTAAGAGCACATTATCAATTTCAAAATCAACAGATGTATTTTGAAATTGGTCATAGAGAAAGATATAGCATAAATATTTATTGTAATAAGCCAACAAAATCATTTGATACAATAGCAAACATTATAGATGTGTCGACAATTGCTTCATGCTTCGAAGATAAATTTGGTGAAGGTATAATTCCAGGCATAAAAGATGATAAAGGAAATTGGGATATACAAGGTCATAGAGATAGAATTATAAATGTTGGAAAGGAAGAATTAAAAATATTTGCTTTATTATTTGATGGTAGTCATGACTACACTTCTGCAAGATTACCAGCACTTCATTCTAAACAGTTTGTGGAAGTATTTAAATTAATTTCAGGATATCCAAAAAAAATTTCTGATTATGATTCAAATATTTTTTCATCACAACTATGGCAAGAAACTGGGGCACAAAAAGATGGCACAATTAAACGCAATACAACTTTTGTAGATAATATGTATAATCTAATAATAAGTGGTCCCCATATAGGAGTTGCAAATCCATTATATAAAACCCCAAGAAAAATATGTAATAAGAAAGGTGATTATGATTCTATTAATTTATTCAGTCTTGCTTCAGATTATATACAAAGGACCAATTATACAATATCTAGAAGTATGACATCATATAAAAAGGGAATTCCTGTTTCATCCTGGGGAATTTCATATATTGATTCTTATCGAGTGGTGATGCGGAGAATGTTAAATCTTAGTGGAGAAAGAACTTTATTTCCAGCAATTATTCCACCAAAAATAGGTCATATTCATACAATATGTGGCTTTCAATTTCAGGATATAGCAAAGTTAACAATATTTGCTGGAAGTATGAGCTCAATTATTTATGATGCCTTAATAAAAAATACTGGACGTAATGATGTTTATTATGATACTATAAAAAATTTTCCAATGTTAAATAATAATGACTATACAATTGCACTGTCAGTGAGGACTTTAATGTTGAATTCTTTAACAATTCAATACTCTTCACTTTGGAGTCAAATGTGGGAAAAAGATTATATTGAAGAAATGTGGTCCAAATCTGATCCTCGCCTTCGCCCTGAAAAGTTTACTAATCTTACTTCAGAATGGACTTGGGACACACCTTTACGCACCGATTACGAACGCAGACAGGCATTGGTGGAAATAGATGTACTTACTGCAATGGCGTTGGGTATGACTTTAGAACAATTAAAGACCATCTATCGTATCCAATTTCCTGTCTTGCAGCAATATGAAGCAGATACTTGGTATGATCAAAATGGAAGGATTGTATTCACCAACAACCGCAGTTTAACAGGCGTCGGTTTTAGTCGTAATGAATTCGAACCTAAGAAAAATGCCAAAGCAGGTGAAAAATTCTATCGTACAATTACAGATGAAACTATGCCCGGTGGACCTGTGGAACGAACCATTGAATATGTTGCTCCCTTTGATAAATGTGATAGGGAACAGGATTATGAAATAGCTTGGAAGTTCTTTGAAGAAAGATATAAAAAGTAATGTGATATTTATAGGATATTAAAGGGGGAGTGGAGATGTTACCATCGGTATTAGCTAGACATTTACAAGAAGGTTTATGTGATTATATAGAGACTACCTTTCCTATGACAAATCATGCATTTAGGGGCTCGTTATCTAAGATGTTAAGTACTAAAAATGCAGTTTTTCGTGAGCCCTATATTTCTATTAGATTGCCATTTAGAGTTGGGGAGGAAACTATAGCATTTGAAGCAGTTCACCCTAAGTATAAACCCTATATCCATCAACAAAAGGCATATGAAAAATTAACTGGTGAGGATGGGCGTTCTACCTTGATTGCAACAGGGACTGGTAGTGGGAAAACAGAATGTTTCCTCTATCCCATTTTAGAATATTGTTATCACCATCTAGGCGAAAGAGGTATTAAAGCCCTTATTGTCTATCCAATGAATGCCCTTGCCTCTGACCAGGCAAAGCGAATAGCTAATTATATATATGAAAGCTCAGAATTACGGGGAAATATTACAGCGGGAATGTATGTTGGCGGTTATGAAAAAAAGTCATCTCGTATGATGACAAAGGATAGGATAATTACTGACCATCAAACCTTATTATCCAATCCTCCGGATATTCTATTGACTAATTATAAGATGCTGGATTATCTATTGGTCCGACCTAAGGATTCAGCTCTTTGGGCCCATAACAAACCGGATACCCTAAAATATATTGCGGTAGATGAACTTCATACTTTTGATGGGGCACAGGGGACAGACTTAGCTTGTTTATTGAGAAGGCTAAAGGCAAAGCTATACACTCAGCAAGGTTACCTATGCTGTGTAGGCACATCTGCAACAATGGGGACTAAGGATAGCACCCAGGCTATAAGGGAATACGCCAGCAGTATATTTGGCGAAGTATTTGAGGATAACTCAGTTATCACTGAAGATAGGCTAACCTCCTCGGAATTTTTTGATGGTTATGATATTGAGGACTTTACATTCCCCACAGAAGACCAATGTAAAAGATTATCTACACTTATAAATGAAGGTCAATTAGAAGAATATCTTACATTAGCTAGTGAATGTTGGCTTGAAGAAGATTTTGATAGGGATGATATCCTTTCAGATAAGACTAGAATAAGAATAGGTCAACAATTAATGAATCATAGCTTTATGCAACATATGATAGAAATTATGGAAGGAAATTATGTTCAGGAAGAATATATTTTAGATGAATTAAAATATAAGTTTCCTGAGATTTTAAAACTATCTAATCCTTCCTTAGTTCTGGATGCACTATTTGCTCTTATCTCCCATGGAAGAACTGGAAAGGAAGGAAAAACCCGTCCATTTTTAAATGTTCAGGTTCAATTTTGGTTGAGGGAACTTCGTAGGCTATTAGCTAAGGTTAGTGAAGATGATATTGAATATGCCATTGAAGCAGATTTAAATGAAAACCAAGCAAAACATTATTTACCTGTTGTAAATTGCCGTGACTGTGGGGAAACAGGTTGGGTAAGCATTATAAATGAGAGAAATAATGTGGCTATGACAAGTTTGGATACATTTTATAATCTATTTTTCAGCCAAGATGATAAAATAAAAATGGTATATCCCCATGATGGGAAAGTTATTCCTAAGGGAATGATAACTGGTCGTTTATGCATAGAATGTTTACAACTTAATCTAGATGGTAAAGAAAGCTGTCCTGTGTGTGGAGGAAAAACCATCCCAGTTATATTACCCTTAAATAATATTATTGGGAAAGGCGATTTTAAACAATATGTTTGTCCATTTTGCAAAAGTAGAAGTGGTTTATCATTAATAGGTTTAAGGAGTGCCACAGCTATTAGTGCGGAAGTTTCTCAGCTTTATGCTTCAAGGTTTAATGATGATAAAAAACTTCTTGCATTTTCTGATAATGTTCAGGACGCTGCCCATAGAGCAGGTTTTTTCAACTCTAGGACCTGGAGATTCAGCTTACGGGGTGCAATACAACAATTTGCTCTAGATGGAGGGTCTGGACTATCCCTAGAGAAATTTCAAAACTCCTTTATAGAATATTGGCATAGTAAGTTAAGCAATGAGGAATTTGTTGCTCTTTTTATTCCCCCCAATATGACTTGGATGAGAGCTTATGAAAAAATGATGCTAGAGGGGAGATTAGGCAATAGTAAAGAAGCAAAAAGACTTATTGAATGGATTGAAAATCGAGTAAAATATGAAATAATGTTGGAATTTGGATTAGGTTCTAGAATTGGTAGAACATTAGAAAAGTCCGGTTGTTCTGTTTTAAGCTATAATGGAGAAAGGATAAGAGAAATAGTTGATAGGGTTAGGGAAAGAACTATAAATGAGGTAGGAGTACTTAAGGGAGCTAAAGTAGAATCATTTTACCAAATGATTATTGGTTTTTTACATATCATAGGTACTAATGGTGCCTTTAATGATAAAATTTATAATATTTTTACCAAGAATAAAGGAAATTCTTATTTACTTTCAAATAAAGAAATAAAGTGGATGCCTGGTGTGATAGCTGGAAGAAATGTGCCTCGCTTTATTTATAAGCCTATTGAGAATGTAAAAAGGTTATGGAATTTTGATGGACTTAGTGGAAATTCAAAATATAATAATTGGATTTATGATTGCATTGATGAGGTAATGATTGGTGAGGAATTACCAGAATATATAGGAAATATTATTTTGGAAGAACTTTTTAAATCAAAAATTATTGTTAAGATGCCCTCACCATCAACTTATAGTGCATTTGGTATCAATAAATCTAAAGTAGATATATCTACAAAAGTTAGCCAATTTATATGTGATGTTTGTGGAACAGTGATTTCAGCTTCTAAAGAAAATAGTGAGTTCTGGAAAGGTGCCCCTTGCCCTAGAAGTAATTGTCATGGACATCTATATGAAAATGCTGATCAGGAACTAGGCTATTATGGGAAACTTTATACCAATGGAGCTTTGGTGCGTATTAATGCCCAGGAACATACCGGTCTTTTAGATAGGGATGATCGGGAAGCATTAGAAATGGAATTTAAAAGAAGTAAAGAGTACCATAAACCTTGGGATGCAAATTTATTATCCTCTACTCCAACCTTGGAAATGGGGATAGACATTGGGGATCTTTCTACAATTGTACTTTGTAGTATGCCACCTGCCCAAGCTCAATTTTTACAAAGAACCGGTAGGGCAGGGCGTAAAGATGGGAATGCTCTAACTATAGCAGTTGCTAATGCTAAACCCCATGATTTATACTTCTATGCAGAACCTATGGAGATGATACATGGTGTGGTGGAGCCGCCAAAGATTTTTTTGCGTGCCTCCGCTGTTTTGGAGAGACAATTTGTTGCCTATTGTATGGATAGCTGGATAAAAAGAGGTGTTCCTGAAAAGGCTATTCCAGAAAAAATTAGAATTTGTCTAAATAATTTAGATAAGGGAACTAAGAATATATATCCTTTCAACTTTTTACATTTTGTCCAGAATAATTTATCTAATCTTATTCTAACCTTTATTCAAATGTTTTCTCGTTCCGATGATGAATTAGATGAGAATACCATTAAAGAACTTGAATTATTTGCAAAGGGTAATGGATTAGATGATAGTCCTATGCATGTAAAGATATTAGGAGCATTTCAATTTCTAAAAGCTCAAAAGGATGCCTTACAAGGGGATATTAAAGATCTAAAGAACTTATTAAAGGAGATGGAAGAAAAACCTAAGGATTCTTCCTATGAGGAGGAAATAAAGGAACTAAAAAGTGAATTATATGCCATTAGTAATGTAGTTAATAACCTTATAAGTAAAAATGTATTTAAATTTATGTCTGATGAAGGACTTTTACCTAACTATGCATTTCCTGAAGGAGGAATAATACTAAAAGCAGTCCTCTTTCGTAAAGAAGATCCTATGGAAAATGAAGTACAGAATGAAAAGCGTAAGTATGAGAAGAGGATATATGAATATAGTAGAAATGCTTCATCTGCTCTTAGTGAATTTGCACCAGATAATAATTTTTATGTAGATGGTAAAAAATTAAAGATTAATCAAATAGATATGACCACTGCCCAAAAGGCTAAGTGGAGACTTTGCCCTGATTGTTCTTATGGAGAAGAAAATACCCATCTTACTAATATATCTTCCTGTCCTAGATGTGGAAGTGTTGGGTGGGCAGATTCCGGTCAGATAAGAACAATGCTTAAGCTAAAAATGGTGTATTCTAATTTGCCTTACGATAAAGCACAAATAGGTGATGAAAGTGATGATAGGACAAATGTTTTTTATTTCAAGCAATTGCTGGTTGATGTAGATGAAGATAATGATATAGAAAGAGCATATCAAATGAACAATGATAATTTTCCCTTTGGGTATGAGTTTGTAAAGAAAGCTACATTAAGGGAAATAAACTTTGGGGAAAAAGATATTCAAGGTGAAAGTTTCCTAGTTTCAGGGGTGGAAGATGTAAGAAAGGGTTTTAGAATATGTAAATATTGTGGTCGAATTCAACCTAAGACTGGGAAGCCTAATCATTCTTATAATTGCCGGGCTAAAAACCCAAAACTACTTGATAATGAGCCCTATGAGGAATGTTTGTTTTTATATAGGGAATTTATAACAGAGGCTTTGCGAATCCTTGTGCCGTCAACTACTTCAGATTTAACAAATACTAGGCAGGAATCTTTTATTGCTGCATTTATGTTGGGTATGAAAGAATATTTTGGCAATGTGGATCATTTGAGAGTCACTTTAAGTGAGGTTCCGGTGGAGAATGCGAACTTTCGAAAACAATACCTTGTAATATTTGATTCTATCCCTGGGGGGACTGGTTATCTTAAACAACTATTGCAAAATGAAAATTCATTAATTGAGATTTTTGAAAAGGCTCTTAGGGTATTAGAAAATTGCACTTGTAAAGAGGATAGTCAAAAGGATGGGTGTTATCGCTGTCTATATGCCTATCGTCAGAGTAGGAATATAGGAGAGATTTCTAGGTCTACCGCTATTAAATTATTAAGGCAAATACTCAGTGGGAAAGAGAATATAGAAAAAATAGAAAAATTAGACCATGTTCTTGTAAATCCTCTTTTTGAAAGTGAATTAGAACGACAATTTATTCAAGCTCTGGAATTAATGAAAAATGATAAAAGAGCTGTAGAAGTAAAAAATGAAATTGTTAATGAAAAGAAAGGGTTTTCCCTTAAGCTTAATAATTGTGCTTGGGAAATAGAACCTCAAGTTACTTTAGATGAACAATATGGTGTAGCTGTGAAAACCCGTGCAGACTTTATATTATGGCCAAGAAGAAAATCTGATGGGAAAAAACCTATTGCTATTTTCACTGATGGTTTCACTTACCATAAGGATAGGTGTGGAGATGATACATTAAAACGAGAGGCAATTAGACGAAGTAATAAGTTTCGTGTTTGGACTTTAAGCTATGAGGATGTTCAAAGTGTTTTTAAAAATCAGGGAGATTATGCAACCCAAACTTTGATCCCTGAAAACATGCCATACGGACCAAGGATGTATAAACCTATAGTTGAAAATGGAGGAGCTGAAGAGTTACAACCTAGTAAACTATCTCCAATGGAACTTTTGATACGATATTTGGAGTCGTCAAATGGGGAGTCTATATTTAAGGTCCATGCTAAAGGAATATCTATGTCTTTATTAAAACCGCCATTATCTAAGGATGAAAATGCATTTATGGATTGGCATAAGGAAGTAATTGAAATAATAGATGCATCCCAGGTAATAGACTATGATTTTACTAAAGATGATAGTATTTTTGGATCCTGGAGTCCAAGGGTATCTATTGGTCATCTAGAGATTTTCTCTGGAATTAGCGTATCAAAAGGAAGAGAAACAAACGGTGAAGTATTGCCTAGGGTATGGGCTCTACTAGATGATATTGAGGATAATAGGACAGAAAATTATCAAAAAGATTGGAATGGGTTTTGGCAATTTTATAATGTAATGCAATTCTCAGATAACTTTATGGGGATGACTAAGTTAGGCATCCAAGAATTAATATACAGTAAATTACCTATTTTGGACAATATAGCGGTAGAATCAATGGTGGCTGTATCATTTGAAAATGGCTGGGAAGAAATTATAGAGGAATTATTAGATGAAGAAGCTATTGAGTTTGCAACAAAGTTACAATCTATGAGTGTAAGGGCACCTACATCTACAGGATATGAGTTAATGGGTGAAAACAGTGGGGTTATCGGTGAAGGTGAAATGGCTTGGGAAGAAGAAAAGGTTGTTGCATTATTAAAGGATCAGGTTCAAAATAAAGACGCTTTTAAAAAGGCTGGCTGGATAGTGTTTGCTTTAGATGATGATATTCCATCAATAATTAAGGGGGGTATAAATTAATGGATAAGACTACTGTAGCCATATCATCAGAATTTTTAAATTCCTTTGCTGTATTGCCAAAAAAAATACAGGGCAAGGTAACTGAATTTATGAATAAATTTCGTAATAATCCTCGCTTGCCAGGGATAAATTATGAAAAAATCCATAATGCTCAAGATAATAAAATCTGGTCTGTCCGAATTGACGATACTTATCGAGGCATTGTGGTTAGGCAGGAGGAGACGGGAGTATATATTCTTCTATGGGTTGACCACCATGATGAGGCATATGCATGGGCTCAAAGAAAAAAATGTATAATTAATCCAACTACTGGAAGCGTCCAAATATTTGATATTACAGTAGAAACACCAGAAGTCTCTGATATTAGTAATAATATATTTAAGAATATTTCAGATAAGGACCTTATTTTTCTTGGAATTCCAGAAGAAATTATTCCCTTAGTAAGAACTATTCAATCTGAGAAAATGCTATATTCTCTAAAATCTTCATTTCCAGAAGATGCTTATGAATCTTTGGAGTGGTTAGCCAATGGATTTTCTGTAGAGGAAGTTGCTCAACTATTTAATATTGGAGAAGAAAAAATTGAGCATGATAACAATCTTGGAACAGCCCTTGACAATACTAGGAGTCAAAAAAGTTTTATTATTTTAGAAGGAGAAGATGAACTACGCAGGATCATGGCAGAACCACTGGAGAAGTGGAGAGTTTTTTTACATCCTACTCAAAGAGAAATTGTAAAAAAGAATTACTACGGACCGGCTCGTGTATTAGGAGGGGCGGGAACAGGGAAAACAGTTGTGGCACTTCATCGTGCAAAATACCTTGCTTCTGCTTTAGAAGGTGAAGAAAGGATATTATTTACAACTTTTACTAAAAACCTTGCGGGAGATATCAAGGAGAGTCTGAGAAAAATATGTAGTGTAGAGGAATTACGAAAAATAGAAGTTGTGAATTTTGATGCCTGGGTTAATCAATTTATGCGGGAACAGGGATTTAACTATAGGATTGCATATGATAATGAGCTTTTGAATATATGGGAACAAGCTATAATATTAGCTGGAGATACTAGTGGACTTAGTGCAGAATTTTATTTAGATGAATGGCTCAAGGTTATCTCCCCTAATAAAGCTTATTCTAAGGAAGCCTATATAAAGGTCTCTCGTATAGGTAGAGGAACAGGCTTAAATCGTAGAAAGAGGATGCAAGTATGGAAGGTAATAGAAGAATATCAAGGCTTGATTAAGGATAACCGTATAAGAGATGTAGAAACTGCTATGTATGAATGTAAATTATTAATTAAAAACCATCCTGATATTTTAAAATACACAACAATAATAGTAGATGAGGCCCAGGATTTTAGCGTAAATGCATTTCGTTTATTACGGGCAATAGCAGGAAAAGAACATAAAAATGATATGTTTATAGTTGGAGATACACACCAAAGAATTTATAAAAACAAAGTGGTATTATCTAAATGTGGTATTAATATTCGGGGAAGGAGCAGATATTTAAGTATTAACTATCGAACTACAGAGGAGATAAGAAAATATGCCTTTGAGTTATTAAAAGGTGTTCATTTTGATGATTTAGACACAGAGTATGATAATGGCAGGGTATGTCAATCCTTAACCCATGGAATAGCTCCTATAAATAAAAACTTCAAATCTGCTGCTAAAGAAATGGAATATATAATTAATGAAATAAATAGATTACATTTAAATGGTCAAGATTTAAGGGGCATTTGTATTGTAGCACGGACACGCAGGCTCCTGGATGGTTATATTACAGGATTATTAGAAAAAGGTATTAAAACATATGAGATAAAGCGAAGTAAAATTGATGAGAGAAGTTTTGACGGTGTGCGTGTAGCCACAATGCATCGAGTGAAAGGCTTAGAATTTAGACATGTATTTGTAGTAGCAGTGAATAATGGTATAGTGCCACTGAAATCTTCTACTATAAATGCTATAGATGAAATATCTAAAATAGAGGTTCTGACTAGAGAAAAATGTTTATTATATGTAGCTCTAACCCGTGCGCAGACATCATCCTATATTACCAGCTATGGGCAAAAGTCAGAGTTGATTATCTAATATTAATTATTATTACAAAAATTGTTATGATAGAAAACATCGAAATAGGAGGATACTAAATTCTTTTTAAAATATGGATATACATTATTTAGTATCCTCTGTAAATCAATAGATTTTAGTTTTAAAAAGTTCCGATGGGTAAATAGTTTTTATTAGCGGTAAAGTCACAGGGATTATTAGAAATAATATTTATTAATGGAGAGATTATTAAATCTCTAATGGTATCCTCGTCTGTTATTTTTACTAATTCTACAAAGAAAACATTCATAGCGTTGAAATCTTTTTCAGTTTCATCATTAATGTTTGAATGAGATTGATAAAGCAAAGAATTTTCACCTACTGGTTCAAATATATGCCCTTCATTCAGACCAGCATTTCGAACCCATTCCCAAATATTACTCTCCTGAATTTTGGTATATTCAATAATAGAACAAGAGATGTAGGTTTGTCAGTAACCATCTCGGTTCCAGGCTCACCATATAGCCAGATTCATATCCCAATGGCCTTTCTTTTACTAGACTTTGCTCTAGATTTTTCGAGATTTTACCTGTCTCATGATATAGATTTCCTTTAACGAAGTATCTGGGCCCATAGTAGTGTCGGGGACCGCGATTGTAATCTCCTTCGTATCGAAGATGGCCATTTTCGTAGTACTTTCTTCCCTTTTCTATGAACCAGTCTCCAAATAAGCCTTCCATGTGGATATTACCATTACCATTTTTAAAGTATTTTACACCTTGACCATAGGGAGTGTTTCCTAGGATAGAACCCTTATATTGTAGTTCGCCTGAATCATAGTATAACCTCCCTGATAGCATTCTAGGGTCTTCATCTGCTCCTGCTTTACGAAGTCCTGGTACTCTTTTCTAATCCTTTCTTTTTCTTCATCTCTGCCTTTCATGTAGGTATCTAATGCATGGTTATTAGACCTCTAGTGGCGTACATAATACCGAGGTTTAGATAGGGATCACTGGAGTTTGGAAAAACAAATATAGGTATTGCCCATTTTAATCCCGGCTTTATATAATATTTATTTACTATATAGATACACACAAGAAGATTAGGTCGGTTACGACGACGATGGCATAGTATAGAAGATTGTTAAAAGTATCAGATGTAGTATAAAAAGAAGGAAAACATTACTAATAATAGAATTATTAACATATATTTGGATTCATATTTTTAGGGTTAGTATTGGAAGGGAAGTGAAAAGGTGAAGTTATTAATGAGATTAGCAATCGCTATATGTGTTTTAGGGATCATTGTTGTGGGGGTGATGAGCTGGCAATCCTATTCTAATAGGGATGAGGAGTATTCCTATAACCAAGAAGTGTGGGAGATCTATGACAGGTTTGAGACAAGGGAATCTGAAGTGTATGGTGGTTATGGGGATGAGAAGGGTCAACGGGTGATTATTAAACACGAGGGAGAAGAGTTGGAAGTCTTTGCTTATGAGATAAGGTTTGCTTTAGAGGATGATGAGATTATATATGCTACATACCAATATGTTGAAGAGGGGACCTATGAGGGAATAGGTGGATCCACAATAACTTTTGAGGAGCCAATATTCGCAAATGTTATTGTGTATTGCCCTAAATCAGATAACCCAGATCCTGAGCATAGTGATGGTAAGATTTTTAAATATCAGTAAGAGTAGGAATAAAGTTCTTTTCTGGCAAAAAACAAATTTAAACCAGATAATGTATATTAAAAGGAGGTATTAAGGAAACAACCATCCTAATAATCTATTGAATACAATAATTGATTAGGATATAATTAGAATTATCAGAAAAAACTTATAAAAGGAGCAATGAAACATGAAAATTTCTATTACAAGAACTAAGAATCCAAAAGTGAAACCAGATGAAAATAATCTTCTTTTTGGTAAGATATTTACAGATCATATGTTTATTATGGACTATGAAGAGGGAAAAGGCTGGCACGATCCCCGGGTTGTACCCTATGGACCATTAGAATTGGATCCATCTGCCATGGTATTGCATTATGGACAGGAAACCTTTGAGGGATTAAAAGCATATAAGACAAAGGATGGAAGCGTTCAATTATTTAGAGTTAGTGATAATGTTAAGAGACTAAATATTTCAGATGAACGCTTATGCATACCACATATAGATGAAGAATTGGCTATTGAGGCCATAAAGACTGTTGTAGATATAGACAGGGATTGGATTCCAACAGCTAAGGACACATCACTTTACATAAGACCCTTTGTAATAGCTACTGAACCAGCACTTGGAGTAAAGCCTTCCTCTAGTTATAAATTTATGGTCATACTTTCTCCAGTAGGCTCATATTATAAAGAGGGAATTATGCCAACAAAAATCTATGTTGAAGATAAATATGTCAGAGCGGTAGAAGGTGGGGTAGGTGCTGCTAAAACAGGAGGAAATTATGCTTCCAGTCTAAGAGCTCAAATGGAGGCTCACGAAAAGGGATATTCACAAATTTTATGGCTGGATGGTAAGGAAAGAAAATATGTAGAAGAAGTAGGCACCAGTAATGCAATATTTGTAGTGGACGATAAAGTATACACAGCTCCATTGGAAGGAAGCATTCTAGCCGGTATTACAAGAAATACAACCATAACACTTTTAAAAGAAATGGGAATAGAAGTAGTAGAAGAGAGATTTACCATAGATCAGCTATTTAAGTGGCATGCAGAAGGGCGACTTAAGGAAGCCTTTGCAACTGGAACAGCTGCAGTTATTTCACCTATTGGTCAATTAGGATGGAAGGGTAAGGATATTGTTCTTAATGATTTCGAAATAGGAGAAATTTCCCAAACTATCTACGATACAATTACTGGAATACAAAATGGTTCAATAGAAGATAAACATAATTGGATTACTAAATTTTAATAAATCATAAGGCTTAGGGGACAGGTAGAAATACTTTTCCCCTTTTTAGTTAAGAGGTTGTAGAGGAGGGAAGTCAATGAGTGTTATTGAAACAAAGGGATTAACCAAATATTACGGAAAGAGCAGAGGAATCATTGATGTATCATTATCAGTAGAAGAAGGAGAAATATTTGGATTTATAGGACCTAATGGGGCTGGAAAAAGTACAACAATTAGGACCCTTTTAAACTTTATCTTTCCCAGTGGTGGTAGCGCCACTATTTTCGGTAAGGATATCATAAAAAACTCTAAGGAAATAAGAAAGGAAATAGGTTATCTGCCCTCGGAGGTAAATTATTACGATGATATGAGGGTCAAGGACCTATTAGTATATTCAGGGAAATTTTATAATAAGGATTTTTCAAAGCGGATAAAAGAACTGTCTGATAGACTTGATCTAGACTTAAGTAGAAAAATAGAGGATCTATCCTTTGGTAATAAGAAAAAGGTTTCTATCGTGCAAGCCCTTCTACATAAACCTAAGCTTTTGATATTAGATGAACCAACCAGTGGGTTAGATCCACTGATGCAAAATACATTCTTTGATATATTGAGAGAGGAAAGGGATAAAGGGGCTACCATTTTCTTCTCTTCCCATATATTAAGCGAGGTACAAAAAATATGTGACAGGGTCGGAATAATAAAGGAAGGCAAGCTTATAAAGGTTGAAAAAATGGAGGATATAACAAGCTCAAACTTTAAAAATGTCCATATCATTGGCAATGATAAAAAAATGGACATTAATTTTGAAGGAATTATAAAAAAACAAATAGTTGGAAAGGAAATTAAACTTTTATATAGTGGGAGTACTAAAAAACTTATTAGATATTTAAATGACCTAGAATTTAAAGATATTTTAATTGAAGAGCCTACCCTGGAAGAAATATTTATGCATTATTATGAAAAGTAGTTAGGAGGATTAATATGTGGTTATTTCAAAGAGAGTTTAGAAGAAATATAAAGGGACTACTAATATGGACTATTATTATTGGAGGATTAGTGATTTTTACCCTTAGCGTTTACCCACAATTTGCTGAGCAGCAAGAGGGGTTTGAGGACTTTATGCAGGCATTTCCAGAAGGTTTCATGAAAGCATTTGGAATGGATAGAGTAAGTATAATAACTCCACTGGGGTTTTATGCAATTGAATGTTATTTAATGACTACATTATTTGGTAGTATTTATGCTGTGTCATTGGGTTCTAGTATAGTATCTAAGGAAGAGAATGAGAAAACTGCAGAATTCTTACTTTCAAAACCAATTACAAGATTTAATATAATTAGCCAAAAACTTCTTTTAGTTTTAGCAAATCTTATTATTTTTAATATAATAAGTGTCCTTATTAGTTATTTTGGACTTGCTATGGGGGATGCAGAGTATGAAGTGAATATATTTATATTACTATCCTTTGTTGGTCCATTCTTACTTCATTTAACCTTCGCAACACTTACTTTTTTAATATCCATTATTATAAGAAGAAGCAGAACTATATTTTCCATTTCCTTAGGGATAGTTTTTGTTACATATTTCTTTAATGTGATGGCACAATTATCAGATAAATTCGAGTTTCTAAAATACTTTTCACCATTTAAGTATGTAGATGCAGGAGATATAATAGAAAACGGGAACATAGATTTAGTGTATTTAATTATAATGCTAGCTATTATATTATTAAGTATTGTATCTTCCTATGTTTTATATCAGAAGAAGGATATTGTGATTTAGCAATAGAGAGAAGTAAAAGCAAATGTAAGCTTTTTAGATTTTTTTATACCAAAAAAATAGAACAAGGTAGAAACTACCTTGTTTAGACTGTTGAAAAAGTACAAAATTAATGAAAAAAAGATTCCTACAAAAAGGGATTTTTTTTATGATGTGGAACTATATAAATAGCGGTGATTACAATGATGACAACAAGGAAAATAGGTGAACAACAAAAGTTTGAATTAGTTATGTTAGAGCAGTTAGTAAAACCAGAACATTTACTGAGAAAGATAAGTAAACAGATCAACTTCGATTTTTTATATGATTTAGTAGCTGAATTTTATTCTGAATAAATGAAGACCTTCAATAGAGCTAGTCGCACTATTTAAAATGACCCTATTGCAATCACTCTATGGAATATCTTCTGGGAGAAGATTAGTAGATGAAGTACATCATAACATGGTCTATAGAGGGTTCCTAGGTTATGGATTAACGAAAGAAATTCCAGATCATAGTGTCTTTAGCTATAATCGAAAACAGCGTTTTGAAGAGAGTAATGTATATGAAGAAAGCTTTAATGAAATCGTGCTGATGGCCATTGACAAAGGCTTAGTAAAGGGTAAAATTTTTTAAACAGATTCCACCCATATTCGGGCAAATGCCAGTAATTAAAAGTATGAAAATAAAGAGTATGAAGAAATCATTACAGAAGATGAGTCCCTTTTAACACGCATCAATGAAAAGAGAGAATCTAAACGACAAAACCAATAAAACCTGAAGAAAAAAAATTCTTACAAAATCTAAAAAGGTAAGTAAAACTGACCCTGACAGCGGTTATTTGCACCATGATAGAAATCCAGTAGGGTTTTATCATCTACTCCATGGTATAGTAGATAGTATGCATAATATTATGTTAGTTATTAACGTTACCCCAGGTAATGTCCATTATGCTATCGTTTATGTAGATAACTTAGATCATATCTTTGAAACCTTTGAAATTATTCCTAAGTATGTAGGTGCAGATTCAGGATATTTTAATATTGATGTACTAGAAGAATTAAGTGAAAGAAACTTAACCCCTGTTATTGGTCCTAGAGGTAAGAAAGGAAAAAAATCAAAGTACTGGTTTGAGTATTACCCAGAAGAAGATACTACAATGCTTTGAAGGACAGATAGTAAACTACATAACAACAACGAAACAAGGCTATGTAGAATACGAAAGTAATCCTAAGATTTGAATAAACTACCCAAAGAGAGAAAAATATCTATACGAAAACAAAGAAACCATGACCATAAGTGATTCTCAGACAAGAACCATAAGGCGTCATATAAAAGAGCACTATGCAGACGAAGTAAGAGCCTTTATGAAAACGGAAAAGGGCAAAAATTTATATAAAAGAAGAAAAGAAACCATAGAGCGAATATTTGCTGATATGAAAGAGCCCTGTGGTATTCGTTATGCTCATTATCGGGGCTTTGAAGGAGTTAAGGCACAAGCCTTGATTACAGCAACAGCGTTAAATATAAAAAAGATATCGACAATCCTCTCAAAATAAGAAGATTATTGATATCTTTTTTCAACAACCTCATGAGTTATTTGTTTAATAATTCATTTTTCCAAATGTCACTTTGAAAAAATTTTATAAAACTAATAATTGCTACACTTTTAGGTGTATCATATAGTTTTATTATATTGATATTCCTAGAAGTAGAAAGGCCACGAACTTTTAAAATTTTAAACTTTGGCCCATTAAATTTTAAGATTGAGGATTTTGGCACGAATCCACAACCTAAACCTGCTTCTACTCCTTGAATTATTGCTTGATTAGTATATACTTCTGTAACCTGCCTAAAATCAGAAAGTTTAATATCACACTTTTTTAAACTATTAATAAGGAACTTTCTACTTAAAGAACCTTCTTCTCTAACTATAATAAGGTTATTACATAACTTATTGATATGAATAGAATTTCCTAAAGAATAGCTATTGGGAACAATTAGCTCAAGAGGGTCAGGTAAAAGTGTGTAAGAATAAAATTTTGAATCATTAGGTTGAATACTGGATATGATTAAATCATATTTTTTATCTATAAGATTATTACAAAGAAATTTGCCAGGAACCATGTGAAGTTTAATATCAACATTCGGATAATATTTTTTATATGACCTTATCAAATCAGGAGCAACATAAGTGCCACCTGATAGACCTGTTCCAATTATAATAGACTCTCCGTTTATATTATTATTATGTATGTTAATATAAGCTTCATCATTTAATTGCGTTATTTTTTTTGCATAACCATAGAAAATTTTACCAGAAGTTGTTAGTTCTATTCTATTATTAGAGCAATTTCTATTAAATAAATTAATATTTAACTCATCTTCAAGCTTTTTAATTTGTTGAGATAAAGCAGGTTGTGATATATGATTTATTTTTGCAGCAGTTGAAATAGTTCCGTATTGTACAACGGATACAAATAGGGATAGGGATTCAATACGCATCATAACCTCCAGCAAAGATATAGTTTTTTGTTATAACAGATTAATCTGTTATAAATGTTTAAAACATATTAGAAATCTCGTGTTACTTTAATTATTAAAAAAAGTTAGAATAGAAATTGCAACTACGAATCTATTGATATTCTAAGTTAAAGTTATATTTATATTATACCATGAAAGTTTAAGTAAGTTCATATTTTTATTTAGTATAGAAAGTATTACTACCTAAAAGAAAAAAATATATAGTCATGGATTAAAGGGTTGATGGCTGTTATTTCAGTGTTTTCTAGAGATTAAAATAAATAAGAAAATTTAGCTTAATACAATATATTAAAGATAAAGGAATGAGTTGGCATGGAAAATTACTGTTATAAAAGCTTTATAAATAAATATTTAACAAACTTCAAAAGGTATAACAAATATTTATAGCTTTTAAATTATTGATTTATACCACTGAAAAGATTGTCTAGACTTTACTTTAAAATTAACTTAGAATTATATTCATACTTACAAACAACATAATTAAACATCTATAAAATTTTTATTGTAGTAAAAAAAGTGCAAGAAAGGAGGGTTGTACTCACCGAGAATTGTTTTGTATTTGTCAAAAATAATAAAAATGGGAGGAAGAAAAATGCTAAAAAGAAATTTCAAGAAGTTAATGGTAATCGCACTAATATTTTGTTTGACATTTGCCATATTTGGTTGTAGTGATTCACAAACTACACAACAAAATGAAGGAGATATTGCTGATACATTCCCAGAAAAAGATATTTTTGCAACCTATTCTTCAAAAGCTGGTTCAGGTGGAGATATTTTCTTACGTAACCTTGGAAAAGCGATAACCGACCAATTGAATGGTAACGCATGGGTTGTGGAAAATCGCGTAGGGTCATCTGGTGCAATTGCGTTTATGTATGTAAAGGATGCAAAACCAGATGGTTATAACTTATTAGGTTTTACTACAAGTATGATTAGTGCAGGTATTATAGGGGATATGCCGGTTAGTTATGCAGATTTTGAACCTGTTTGTTCAGTGGCAAATGATCCACAATACATCTATGTTAAGGGAGATGCTCCTTGGGATACATTAGATGAATTAATGGAGGATGCTAGAAATAGACCAAAAGAACAAAGATGGGGTAGAGGAATACCTTCAGGATCTAATACACTAGGACAATTATTATTACTAAAATCTGCTTCAGATGTTGAAGTTAGCCCTGTTGTTTTTGATGGTGGTTCAGAAGCTCTAACAGCTATTCTTGGTGGACATATTGATGTATCTAGTGGGGAATATTCGGAGATTAGAGGGTTACTTGAATCTGGAGATGTAAAAGTATTGGCTGCTTTAACAAACGAACGTACCAAGGCTTTACCAGATGTTTCAACCGCCAAAGAACAAGGCTATGATGCCGTTTTAGATAGACCTAGAGGACTTCTTGCTCCAAAAGGTACACCATCAGAAGTAGTAGAAAAGATTGCTAGCATTGTGAAAGAAGCATTGAATGAAGAGTCATTTGTAAAAGAGCTTGAAGAAGAGGGTACTGAAGTAGAATATATTGGTCCAGAAGAATTCGGAGGAATTTTGGATAATATTTATAATAGCTATGTATCAATCAACCTTAAAGAATTGGCTGAAGAACAGAACTAACAAGATAGATTTATAATTGAATCAAGATAGATTTTTATATTATCTCTAAACTCACATTGAGTTTAGAGATAATAATTAGAAAGGAGGTATTAACATGGCTATAGAAAGAAGGATAGCGGTTCTCGTTGTAGCCTTTGGAAGCGTTGCTGCAGCCATATCTAATTCATTCAGTAAATCAACATCTGTTGATCCAGTAGGACCTGCCAAATATCCATTCATTATAAGTCTAATTATTATACTTTTAGGAGCACTTATGTTTATATCTACCATAAAGAAAAAAGATGATACAGAAAATGCCAAAGATAAGACTAAAGAAAAGCCAGGGGATATCTTAAAACTTGCTATAACCATTCTAGTGGGTATAATGTATATTTATTTATTTGATAAGTTAGGTTTTATAATAACAAATACAATTTTTATTTTTACAATGCTTTTTATTTTTGAAGAAAGAAACATTAAGAATATGGTATTTTACTCTATATTAACAACTTTAATCTTATATGGGATTTTTAAAATCGGTTTGGATGTATTACTACCACCAATTCCATTTTTATAATAACTTAAAGGAGGTGAAATGATGTTAGAAAATTTAATGATTGGGCTTTCAAATAGCACATCTTTACTAGGAATACTTGGAATTTTTATAGGGGTTTTGTGGGGAATCATAGGTGGAGCCATTCCAGGAATAAGTGGTTCTATAGCCATGGCTTTAATATTGCCTCTTACCTATGGACTTGATCCATTAATAGCCCTACCTACCTTAGCAGCAGTATATGTAGGAGCTGAATTTGGTGGTTCTATTCCAGCTATATTGATAGGTGCGCCTGGAACTGGAGGTGCAGCCGCTACGGTTTTAGACGGTCATGAACTGCATAAACAAGGGAAAGGAGGACTCGCGTTATTTACATCCCTATTCTCCGGGGTAATCGGTGGAATTACTGGTGCCTTGTTACTAATGCTATTTGTTATCCCGTTGGCAAAATTTGGCTTACAGTTTGGACCTGCAGAATATTTCCTATTGGCAATGTTTGGACTAACAATAATAGGAACATTGTCGGGAGAAAACCAATTAAAAGGATTAACTTCAGCAGCTTTAGGATTATTAATTGCTACCATAGGCTTAGATCCTTTCACTGGAAGTCAAAGATTTACTTTTGGGTCTTATTTACTCTATGAAGGTATTGCACTAATACCGTTAATGGTAGGATTATTTGCCCTTAGTGAGATTTTTATGCAAATTTATAAAAAAGAAACTATTACAGAAAAAACAAGCAAATTCAAGATGCAATTTTTATCAATCAGCCAAGCAAAAATATTTGCACCCATAGCAGTGATATGTGGAGTTATTGGTACAATTCTGGGAGCAATGCCAGGTGCTGGAGGATCTATAGCTGCATGGGTTTCATATTCAGAAGTTAAAAGATGGTCTAGAGATAAGACTAGGTTTGGAAAAGGTGAATTAAAAGGAGTTGTGGCACCAGAATCTTCAAATAATGCAGTACCTTCAGGTGCACTTGTTCCATTGTTAGCTCTAGGGATTCCAGGATCAAACTCTACAGCCATACTCCTTGGTGCGTTTATGATACATGGTTTAGTTCCAGGTCCTTTATTATTTCAAGAATCACCAGGAATCCCCTTTACAATAATCGTTAGTATGATATTTGCACAAATCTTCCTATTATTTATAGGATTACTATTAATTAAACCTGCTGTAACTGTTACTTCATTATCCAAGAAGTACCTATATACAACTATTATAGCCTTAGTATTTATAGGCTCCTTTTCAACAACTAACAATATTTCTTATATTGCAGTGGCATTAATATTCGGTGTGGTAGGATTTTTTATGAAAAAGTATGGATTTGCACCTGCTGCAGCAGTACTAGGATTTGTATTAGGACCTCTATTTGAAAATAATTTCAGAAGAGCCTTATCAGCTTCTCAGGGGTATTATAACATATTCTATTCAAGTACAATTTCAAAGGTACTTATTGTATTAATCATCTTTAGCCTATTATTTCCACTGATATCAAACTATATCAATAAACGTAAAATGAAAAAGTACGCTACACAAGAGTAAAAGGAGGTTTTATATGAATATAATTGAAGGAACTACTCACACCTATGGTGATAATATTAGTACGGACTTAATTATTGCAAGTAGGCATCTTACTAAATTTTTATCCCATGAAGAATTAGGAAAATACGCTCTTGAGGCTTTAGATCCAAATTTTGCTAGAAGTGTTAAAGAGGGAGATATTCTTGTCATAGGAAAAAATTTTGGATGGGGATCAAGTCGTGAAGAAGCCATTATAGCCTTAATTTCATGTGGCCTTAAGATGGTAATTGCTGAATCATTTAGTAGAACATTTTTCCGAAATGGGATCAACCGAGGAGGTATTTATTTGGTTGAATGTCCTGGAATCACCAAAGATATTAAATCTGGACATACCATAAAAGTGAACTTAGAGGATGGAACTATCATAGACAAAGAAACGCAAAAATGTTTAAATATTATTCCACCACCTTCTTTTGTACAGAAAATTATTTCTTCAGGTGGACTACTAAAATTTATAGCTCAAGACAGTGATGTAAGAAAGAGGGTGTAATAATGCATGCTATAGAGAAGATATTAGCTAGGGCTGCGGGGAAGGAAGTAGTCCAAGCAGGTGAGATTATAAATGCAGAAGTTGATATAACAATGATACATGATCGTGCTGGTCCTAGAGTAATGGAGTTGCTCAAACAAAATAATACACCATGGGTAAATATCCCGGAAAAAGTGGCTGTATTTTTTGATCATGATGTATCTCCAACAAAGATAGGTTCAGCTACTAAACAACATGAATGGCGTATTTTTATGGAAGAACAAAATATAACTAAAATATTTGATATTGGGAGCGGGGTTTCCCACATAGTAATGCCAAGAAAAGGTTTGATTGAACCAGGGGCATTAATGGTAGGAACAGATAGTCATTCTTGTACGGGTGGAGCTTTAGGTGCTGTTGCGACTGGAATAGGAGAAACTGAGATGGCATCAGTATTACTGACTGGGAAGCTATGGTTTAAAATCCCAAAGATTGTTAACATTATTTTTACTGGCAACTTAAATGTTGGTGTAGGACCAAAAGATATAAGTTTATATCTACTCAAAAATTTAGGAACTGATAGTTTGATATATACTGCAGTGGAATTTTCAGGCCAAGGCGTGAGTGATTTAAGTATGAGTGATCGAATGGCACTTACTTCAATGAGTATACAGATGGGAGCTAAGTTTGCATACATTGCTCCTGATGAAAAGACTTTACAATTCTGTAAAGAAAGTGGAGTATTAAGATCAAGACCAGTTTTTACGGACGATGATTATGTTTATAAAGATATAATAAATGTCGATCTAAAAGAGGTAGAACCATTGATCGCCTTACCTCATGGTTTTGATGAAATTATACCTGTTAAAAAAGTTCCAAAAGTACCAATTGATCAGACAGTAATAGGATCATGCACAGGTGGCCGTTTAGAAGATCTAAGAATTGCAGCAGCAATTTTGGAAGGTAAAAAAGTGAGTAGTGGGACAAGGTTAATTGTAACACTTGGATCCCGTGAGATATATCTTTCAGCATTAGAGGAAGGTTTAATTTCAATTTTAGTAGAAGCAGGTGCAAGTATAAATCCACCCCGTTGTGGTCCATGTGGTTCAGCATGCGATGGACTACTTGGTCCAAATGAAGTTTGTTTGACAAATGCAAATAGAAATTTCAAAGGACGTTTAGGAAGTCCAGATGCAAAAATCTATCTTGCTTCCACAGCGGCGGTGGCTACATCTGCAGCGGCTGGCTACATCACTGCGCCTAGTAAAGAAGATTTAGAAAAATTATCCAACATCTAAACAGTGATTTGTAAATAAAGTTTAAAGAAAACATTTTATTATTGGAGATGAGAATATGTCCATTCAAACAGATAGATTAAAAGAATTACTTGAGGAAAAAAGAATACTAACTGCACCGGCAGCTTTTGATGCCTTGAGTGCGAAATTAATTCAGAAGAACAATTTTGACATTGTATGGGTTAGCGGTGCAAGTCTAACCAATGCATTCTTAGGGAATGCTGATGTTGGAATGATATCATATGGTGAAGTGAAAGGGGTAGTGCATAATATCATGACGGCCGTTGATATGCCAATAATTATTGATGTTGATACGGGATACGGCGGAGTATTAAATACATATAGGATGACAAAAGAATTTGAAACTATGGGTGTAGCTGGAATTCAAATCGAGGATCAAAGTTTTCCTAAGAGATGTGCTTATTTTTCAGGTGTGAACGTGGTAGATGTCAAAGAAATGGCTTCTAGGTTAAATGCCGTATTAAAAGCAAGAGAAAATAAAGATTTTTTGATTATTGCAAGAACTGATGCAGGGAAGAGCTTGGGATTTAAGGAAGCAATGAGGCGAGCAAAGTTATATTATGAGATGGGTGCGGATATGTTATTTATTAGTGCGCCTGAGTCAGAAGAAGAATTGAATGAAATGGTAAAGTCTGGTATACCCTTTTGCACTGCTATTGTTGAGGGAACAGCTACAGAAAACTTAAATATGTTGGAACTTGAAAAAATGGGTTTTAAAATAGCAAAATACCCACAAACATTAATAAGAGCAAGCATGAAGGGTATGGAAAACGCTCTTAAAGATTTAAAGGATACAGGAACTGTGAGTGAAACTAAGGGTTTTGTAGTTACTTCTAAACAAAGAAATGAGCTTACAGATTTGTCCATGTTTACTAATTTAGAGAAAGAGTTTAATGAATAGAGTATTAAGCAGTTTGACTTAATAGATACTCATTGACGAAATACTTAATTAAATTTATAGTCAAGGGTATAGTGTCTATCCATATTTAGAGGATAGACACTATATGTTAATCACATATGTAATATATAAGAAAGATAATAAAGCAATTGTTCTAAAACTTATATTATTGAATAAGGATTGATGAAATGGAACTGACTAACTTTTTAATCACTTTAATTATAGGTTTTATGATAGGATGGTTTTTTTTAAAACTAAAGGTACCTGGTGGGATGATGATAGGTAGTATAGTAGGTGTATCCATATTTAACATGATATTCGATTTTGCATATGTGCCTTATTATGGAAGAACAATAGCTCAAATAGTGGCGGGTGCATTTATAGGTACAAATATAGAAAAGGGGGATATAAAAAGATTAAAATACATTTATAAGCCAGCTATAATTTTATTGTTTGGCTTATTATTTTTAAATTTAGTTTCCGGGTTTATAATATATTTTCTAAGTCCTCTAGATTTAATGACATCCCTTATGAGTGCAATTCCGGGAGGTTTGAGCGATTTGCCTATTATTAGCGAAGAATTTGGTGCTGATTCTTCAAAGGTTGCCCTAATGCAATTTATAAGGTTGATTTTTGGAGTTGGAATTTTCCCCTCCTTAATATTAAAAATATCAAAAATAAAAAGATTTAAAAATGATAGAGAAATTCAGGAGGATAAAAGTTCTTATAAAAGAATAAAGGTTCAAAATAAAGGGAAAAAGAACCTTTTTTTTACTATATTTGTTGCTTGTATTTTTGGTATGATTGGGAAAGCATCCAATATTCCAGCAGCTACAATGATATTTTCAATACTTAGCATTTTAATTTTAAAACTGAAGACAGAAAAAGCATATATACCAGTTTGGATGAGACGTTTAGCTCAAGTGTTAGCTGGGTCATATATTGGATCGACAATGGGTTTTAAGGAATTACTTGAAATCAAATATTTAATGATACCAGCTCTCATTTTAATTTTAGGTTATTTCATTATGTGTTTTGTTTTGGGTAACATTCTTAGTGGTAGATATAGACTATCTTTAAAAGAGGGGATGTTGGCAGCAACGCCTGCTGGAGCTTCTGATATGGCGCTAATCTCTACAGAAATGGGAATAGATAATGCAGATATAATAGTGCTTCATATTATAAGAATGGTTGCTGCCGCTTCAATATTCCCACATATAGTAAGGATAATAAATCTATTTTTCTTAATGTAATTTCTTTGAATATATTTATATTACTATCCTTTGTTGGTCCATTCTTACTTCATTTAACCTTCGCAACACTTACTTTTTTAATATCCATTATTATAAGAAGAAGCAGAACTATATTTTCCATTTCCTTAGGGATAGTTTTTGTTACATATTTCTTTAATGTGATGGCACAATTATCAGATAAATTCGAGTTTCTAAAATACTTTTCACCATTTAAGTATGTAGATGCAGGAGATATAATAGAAAACGGGAACATAGATTTAGTGTATCTTCTTATAATGCTAGCTATTATAGTCTTGAGCATAGTATTTTCCTATGTTTTATATCAGAAGAAGGATATTGTGATTTAATAGAGGGAAGTAAAAGCATTTGTAAGCTTTTTAGATTTTTATATACCAAAAAAATAGAACAAGGTAGAAACTACCTTGTTCATTTATTTAAATAATATTAAAATTTTTGATCTCGTTGTTTAAGGCTTTTTAAATTATCCTCGCTATTTTTTAGAAAGTCTGATAGCATATTTTCAAAAGATTCCTTAGGTTTTTCCTTGACAGGAGGTGTTCTTCTAGTATTAACTGGACTTTTTTTAATCAAAGCTTTTATGGAAAGCTCAATCTTACCATCATCCTTAACATTAAGAACCTTTACCTTTACTTCTTGTTCTTCTTTTAAATAATCATTTACATCCTTTACATAATCGTTTGATACCTCTGAAATATGGCAAAGACCTGTGTTATTATCAGGCAATTTAAAAAAAGCTCCATATTTTGTAATTTTGGTAACGATACCTTGTACAACATCTCCACTTTTTATTGACATTAAAATAAAAATCCTCCTTATTATTATCATTCTATACTATTATATGCTATTTTTGTAATAATGTAAAACCATATCTCATATGTTTAAAGTTTAAGAGTAAAATTATATAATTGCTTGAATGAGAAACATTGATTTACAAAGCCAGTATAATATAGCTCTTGATTTTCAATACAAAATAAATCATCAGTTCTAATTAGCTCAGGAGGCTTATTAGATGAATAAATACCACTTTTTATTAACATCTCAGATACGAATTGACTACAAAAATAATAATCATTCCTCTTTATGGGAATATTTAATACTATCCCAAATAAACCTAAGAAATTATATTTGTATTCATCCTTTTTCTCCATAAAGGTTTCAACTTCACTCTTTAGAGAATAATATTGCTCTTGGGTAACCTCCAGCTTAGTTATATGACATTCACTTCGGGGAAAACGGGAGTAGACGCCCCCTAAAAAATTTTCTACAACAAATCCTCCTGAAAATGGATTGTAGGGATTTTTTCTTCCGAAGGAGTAAAGGTGTGTAAAACTATTATCAAAGCTAATGGCAGAATGAACATACTTCGTTTCTGAAAACAATGATAAAACACGGGAAAGAATTGTCCCCGTTTTAGAAAACACCAAATAGATATTATATTCTTTCATTTTTATACTCCTATTAGTTTTTTTATTAGAATTTAATTATATCATATAATTAAAAAAAGATTTTATTTATTTTTTGCGTAAAAATAAAAAAATATGGAAATTATTTAATCTTTGTTATATAAATAAGGTAGAGCAATTTTTAGAAGCTAGTTAAATGGTATTTTTCTTTAGTATTATATAGATAATAAGGATAATAAAAACATAAAAGAGGTGGAGTAATAATGATAAATGAAGATAGAATAGTTAAGGAATTTATGAAATATGTTCAAATAGCAAGCCCTTCAAAAAAGGAAAAGGAGTTTGCTGATTTCATTAAAGGGGAACTTGAAGCCTTAGGCTTAGATGTATATATAGATAACTCTGGTGAAGCTGCAGGTAGTAATACCGGAAATATTATAGCCAGACTTTCGGGTAATGCTGAAAAACCTCCTATATTATTTAGCTGTCACTTAGATACGGTTACACCAGCTATTGGAATAAAACCTATTATAAAGGATGGTGTTATTTATTCAGATGGAACAACCATCTTAGGGGCAGATGATAAGGCAGGTATTGCAGCGGTGATAGAAGCCCTTAAGGCAGTAAAGGAAAATAACATAGAGCACGGTTTAATTGAAGTGGTATTTAGTATTTGTGAGGAGATTGGGTTGGTTGGATCAAAAAATCTAGAATATGAAAAAATACAATCTAATAGAGCATTTGTCCTAGATAGCGGAGGAGAACCAGGAGAGATTGTAGTACAGGGACCAGCCCAGGATAATATAGAAGCTAAAATAATAGGAAGGGCAGCCCATGCAGGAGTAGCACCGGAGGAAGGTATTAGTGCCATTAAAATAGCCGCCAATGCAATAAGCAAGATGAATTTATTTAGGATAGATGAAGAAACAACTGCAAATATAGGTGTGATTCATGGAGGAGAAGCAACTAATATAATAACCCCTGAAGTAAAAATATATGGAGAAGCAAGAAGTTTAAATGAGGATAAGCTTAATAAACAAAGTAATCATATGAGTAATTGTATTGAAGAAATAGTTAAAGAATTTGGTGGAAAGGTGGAAATAAAAGTAAAAAGGGAATATAATGCATTTAAGGTAGAAGAAAATATGGATATTGTAGAGCTTATGAAAAAAGCATGCTCAAACCTTGAACTTAACTTCCATATAGAAACCTCTGGTGGAGGTAGCGATACTAATATCTTTAACGAGAATGGCATAAGAGCAGTTAATATAGCAACAGGGGAAAGAAAACCCCATACCCTAGAAGAATATGTGGTTATTAAGGATTTAGTGAACACGGCAAAGCTTGTATTAGAAATGATAAAATTAGCATAGAAGGATCCGTCCCAAAAGATGCCCAAGTCATTTTGTATAATAGAGGTAGGATTATTAATAAAGTAGGGGTGATGTGTATGGACATTAAGTTATTAAAAAGATATGCTCAGTTGATAATAAAAACAGGAATTAATATTCAAAAAGATCAAATTCTTGTTATATCTTCTCCCATTGAAGGGGCGGAATTTGCAAGAATAGTGGCAGAGGCTGCCTATAGGGAAGGTGCAGGAGATGTTGTATTAAACTGGGGAGATGAAAAATTTTCTAAAATCAGATTTCTAAATGCACCTGAGAAGGTATTTGAAGAATTTCCGCAATGGAGAAAGGATTTCTACTCATTTTATGTACAACAGGGAGCAGCATTTTTAAGCATTTCAGCATCAGATCCAGAGCTTTTTATGGATGTAGACCCTAATAGATTATCAAAATCAAGTAAAACCATTAATACAGCCCTTAGGGAATATAAGGAAAGCATAATGGCAAATAAGAACACCTGGTGTGTAGCTTCAATACCCACAGCTTCATGGGCTAAAAAAGTATTCCCAGGCATTCCAGAAGATCAAGCGATTGATAAGCTATGGGAAACAATCTTAATGGCAGTACGAGTAAATGATGAAGACTATACAAAGCTTTGGGAAGAGCATAAAAACTACCTAAAGAAAAGCATGGATTTTCTTAATAAGAAAAACTTTAAGTCCCTTCATTATAAAAATTCCCTTGGGACAGACTTAGAAATAGAACTGCCCGAAGGACATATTTGGCTTGGAGGATCAGAGCATACTCCCCAAGGAGTAGAATTCGTTGCAAATATACCAACAGAAGAGGTTTTTACCCTACCTAAAAAGACAGGGGTTAATGGAAAAGTAGTAAGTACAAAACCATTAAATTATAATGGAAATCTTATAGTTGATTTTAGTTTAACTCTTAAGGATGGAAAGATAATAGACTATGAAGCTAAAAAGGGTCAGGACACCCTAAAAAGTCTAATCGAAACCGATGGGGGATCCTATTATTTAGGAGAAGTTGCTTTAGTACCATATGATTCTCCGATTTCTAAATTAGATATATTATTCTATAATACATTATTTGATGAAAATGCCTCCTGTCACTTAGCCTTTGGTAAGTCTTATCCCGTTTGTCTTAAGGATAGTGACAAAATGAATAAAAATGAATTAGAAGAGGCAGGAGCAAATGATTCCCTAGTACATGAAGACTTTATGATTGGAAGTAGAGATTTAGAAATTATAGGAACCACCCATGATGGTGAGGAAATACCAGTATTTAAAGAGGGGAACTTTGCATTTTAATTAACTGATAACCGATAACTGATTTAAGGAGGGCATAAATAGCTATGCAGAAATGTGAAAATTGCGGAACTAAGTTTAAGTATAAAAATGTACAATTATCATTGTTACTTGGGGGACAGCTAATATACTGTGATATATGTGATACACACTATAATGGGAAGATTAGATATAAACTCACCTTTGCCATTTTAGTAGCCCTTCCAATATTATTTATTTATTTTATTCGTGACTCAATTACATCAATACCATCAGTAATGTGGCTGTATATTATATACGCTATTTTAATAGTAATGATAATGCCCTTTATTATTAAATATAAAGTTGTAGAGACTAAAAAAATATAAGAGGGCATATCTTTCTGCCCTCTGACATTTATTAATTATTATCATTAAAATAAATATTAATTTCTTCAAAGCCCATTTCCTTTAGCAAGGGAGTTAAAATCCTTAGGGTTTTATCATTTGCTTCATCTAGGAATCCCTTTTGCCTTAATTCAATTTCAGTTTTCTTCTTTTCTTCCTCTAAGATATTAAAAACATCATCTATCATTATTGGATTAAAAAGTCCGGATTTTTCATCAAAGACCTTTACACTGTCCTCTTTAATCACATTATCAGTAAACTCAGCATTATTTAGGATTAAAGAAATACTATTTTCTCCGTGTAGTTCTACTTGAATGGTCTGTAAGTCCACACCGGCTTTGATATAACCTTCATACATAAGCAAGAAGGATTTTTTTGTAAAGGGTATCTCATAGCCGCGTATCTCCAATGAATCCCTAAAGTTTAATAAATTATTGTAATTATATTGTAGTGTTGTTAATTCTCCTAACATTATAATTTTTTCCTCTAAGGTTTCCCTATCTATAAAATCCTCTTTAATCTTGTCATGGACAAAGTAAAAATAAGAGCATAGTAAGATAATTATAATTAGAGTAATTATCAGTATAGACCATTTCCTATTTATTATTTTTAAGACTAACATGGGATGTTCTCCTTTACGAAAAAAAATCTATTTATAAAAGATTATTAAGTAAAGGTAAAATAAATTACAAAAGTTATGGTCTTTAGCAGTCCTTATAGACTTTCTATCGAAGCACCTATTAAATCGGGTTTTAATTCAATAACATCCCAATGATGGGGTAAACCCTTAAGATATTTAAGGATAAAGGGTGCAAATTCTGTGTCCTCCTGCTTTAAAATAGCCATAATAGTAGGCCCTGCTCCGCTTAAATATACCCCTAGACAATGAAGTTCTTTACATTTTTTAATGATTTCATCATAATTGGCTATTAAACTACCCCTATAGGGCTGGTGTAGTCTATCTTGACAGGCATATTTAATTAAATCATAATTACCATTCATTAAAGCAGACACTAAAAGAGATGAACGGGATACATTAAATACGGCATCAATATGGGAAATGGATTTAGGTAAAACATCCCTTGATTCTTTAGTTGAAAGAGTGAAATCAGGAATTAGGGCACAAAACTTTATATCATTGGAAAAATTGATTTTATTATAATGTATTTTATCTTCATCCATAATAGACAATACCATCTCGCCAAATAAAGCCGGGGCAATATTATCCGGATGACCTTCTATAGCTGTAGCAAGGGATAGAATATCCTCTTTGTTTAGAGGGCTCCCAGCTATTTCATTAGCAGCTAATACACCTCCTAATATACAAGAGGCACTGCTTCCTAATCCCCTTGATAGGGGGATATCACTTTTAAGGTTAATATTTAGTCCCTTTACTTTATAATCAACAGCCCGGAAACATCTTAACATAGATCTATAAGCCAGATTGTTTTCATTACAAAACTCATCATTACAACCGGTTATATTTAAACCCTTTTCGGTCTCCTCTATATAAAAGTAGTTATATAGATTAAGGGCAATGCCCATAGAGTCAAAACCTGGTCCCATATTTGCACTGGTGGCAGGCACCTTTACCTTTATCATATGTTACACCCCAATACCTATAAATTTTTCAACCATGGATTTCATTTCATGGACTTCACAAGCCTGGTTATGAACTATATCCATATTCTTAAGATCTGAAATACTAGAAGGTATTTTATTATTAGCTATAATAGAAAGCTCCTCCAACACTTTAAAATCATCTTCCATATCCTCAATACCCAATGCTTTGCCTACACTTCTCCCAAACTTATAGGGACTTGCTGTAGAGGCTATTAATGTTTTTGTATTATCACCTGTTTGATTTTTATACTTTTGATAAACACTATAGGCAACTGCAGTATGGGTATCTATTACATAGCTAGAGGATTTATATAGACTTAAAATGCTTTCTTGAACCTCTTTTTCTGTAGCAAAATTTCCATAAAAGTCCTTTAATCTTTCCTCCATGGACTTGGTAATGGTATATTTCCCATTGTTTTGCATATCTTCTATAAGTTCCTTTGTGAGTAAATCCTCCCCTTCACTTATCTCAAATAGTAATCTTTCTAGATTGCTTGAAATTAAAATATCCATGGAAGGAGAGCTGGTCAACTTAAATTCCCTTTCAATATTATATTCTCCAGTATTAAAGAAATCTGTTAAAACATTGTTTTCATTGGAGGCACAAATTAGCTTATTTATAGGTAATCCCATTTTCTTAGCATAATAGGCTGCTAATATATTTCCAAAGTTCCCAGTGGGCACTACCACATTAATCTTTTCCCCTGATTTGATTTCCTTATTTTTTAGTAAGTTTAAATACCCGTAGAAGTAGTATACAATCTGGGGTACTAATCTGCCAATATTAATAGAATTTGCAGAGGACAGCATGGTGTTTTTATTATTTACAGCCATCTTTAATTCAGAATCATTAAATAATGACTTGACACCATTTTGTGCATCATCAAAATTCCCATTAATGCCCACAACCTTTGTATTGTTTCCACCGTGGGTTATCATCTGTCTTTTCTGTATTTCACTGACTCCATCCTGGGGATAGAACACCATTATCTTTATATTGTCCACATCACTGAAACCCTCAAGGGCTGCCTTACCCGTATCCCCCGAGGTAGCAGTAAGAATTAATATTTCCCTTTGAATATTTAACTTAGAAAGTGCCGTGTTTAATAGATGGGGAAGTATAGACAATGCCATATCCTTAAAGGCAAGGGTAGGACCATGAAATAGCTCTAAAAAGTATAGATTATCTTTTTTGACTATTGGAACTATGTCTTTGCTATCAAATTTCTTATCATAAGCCCTTTCTATACAATCCCTTAGTTCTCCATCCTTAAAGTCTGTAAAAAAGTACTTCATAATGGTATAGGCAAGATCCTTATAATTAAGATTTATTAATTCATTAAGGTCTTCCTTTAGAGCAGGAGTCTTCTCTGGCAAGAAAAGGCCCCCATCCTCAGAAATTCCCTGTAATATAGCTTCACATGGGGACTTACTTATGTTTTTATCCCTTGTACTTATATAATTCATAGAAAAACCTCCCATTCAATAATAGTTAGTATAACATAAAATGATTACCTGGGAAATACATTTGTTCACAGGAAGCGCGGGGACGGTTCTCTTGCTTCCAAAGTAATAAGAAAAAACGGTGCTTTTGTTAGATTTTATATCTAAGTTATTTCAACATTATAATTTTGTTCATTGACACCTAATAAATTCACTACTATAATAGTTCTATTATCATGGATTATGCAGCATGACTTCAGGAGGTCTTATAATTGAAGAGATTAATAAATGAAGAGATAAAAAAGGGGATAATTTCAGCCTTACCCATTATAGTGGGATATTTACCTATAGGCATGGCATTTGGAATTTTATCTAAGACCACAGGCATAAGCTTATTGGAGAGCTTCATGTTTTCCTCTCTGGTATTTGCAGGGGCAAGCCAATTTATGGCATTAAACTTAATGCTTGTAGGTACGGGAATAGGAGGAATAATACTTACAACATTATTGGTGAATTTTAGGCATTTTCTTATGTCAGCATCCCTAACTGAAAAGATAAAAGATATTGATTCCCAAAGTAAGGGCTGGTTAGGTCTGATCGCCTTTGGTATAACCGATGAGGTTTTCTCAGTAGCATCCTTTAGGGAGGGTAAGATTACTAGGGAATATTTAATAAGCCTAGAGGCCTTATCGCTTTTTGGCTGGGTAGGAGGCACTGTCTTAGGATATATAATTGGTAGCATTTTACCAGATACAATTCAAGCTAGCATGGGTGTAGGTATATATGCTATGTTTATTGCACTATTATTGCCAGAGGCTAAGAAATCTAGAAAAGTAGCTCTTTTAGCAATATTATCTGGGATAACCAATACAATACTTACCTTTATGGAATTTTTACCCCAAGGATGGAATATCATAGTTTCTATTTTGTTGATCTCTGGGTTAGGACTTTTATTTGAAGGAAAGGAGGACATTTCCTTTGAATAATTATAAATTGTTGATTTTGGGAATGATGCTTGTTACCTATATTCCAAGACTTATTCCCTTTGCATTGGCATCAAAGCTTGAGCTTCCTGATAAGCTACGAAGATTTTTAAGATATATACCCTATACTGCATTGGGAGCCTTAATAATACCGGGAGTATTTACTGCCACCCCAGAAATGCCATTAGCAGCATTGATAGGAGCAGCCTTTGCCTTTATTTATGGATGGTTTAAGGGAGGAATTATAATATCAGTGCTGGGAGCTATTCTAACTACCTATCTAGTTCTGCTAATATAACCAAAAAATGGAAGCAAGAGAACCGTCCCCTTGCTTCTTTTCTTTAGTTATGGCCTATACTTTTAGAGATTTTTTTGCTATAGGATACTAAATCTTCTACTATCATTTTTTGTTTTTCTTTCATACGCATGGCAGGTCCTAATACAGAGATAGTAGCTATAATATCAGATTTATGATTAAATATAGGGGCAGCTATTGTATATAAGCCTAACTCTATTTCTTCATTTTCAAATGAATATCCTTGACTTTTTATTTTTTTCAAATCCTGTTTAATGGTATCTATATCACTTAATGTGTTTTCAGTGTATCTTCTTAAGTTTATTCCTTTAAGAACCTTATTTAAATCCTTTTCATCTAAATATGCTAAGATTAATTTACCGGAAGCAGAAGAATGTAGAGGGATTTTTAAACCAACCTCGGAAGTCATAAAAAAAGTAGAAAGAAGAGATTCTAGTTTATCTATTACATAGAGGGTATTATTTCGATAGATACACAAGTGGGAGGTTTCCTTAAACTTATTTGTAAGCAATTCTAAATAAGGTCGAACTATATCCCTTAGGTCAAGACTATCAAGCACCATAGTTCCCTTTTCTATAAGCTTTATTCCAAGCTTGTACTTCGTCTTTTCAGGCAACTTTTCTATATATTCATTCATCTGTAATGTCAGCAATATTCCGTGGACTGTACTTGGGTTGAGATTTAGAGCTTCGCTTATTTCACTAAGGGAGAGCTCTTTTTTTTCATAATCAAAACACTCTAAAATATCAATAGCCCTTTGAACAGATTGTATTACTTTTGGGGTTGATTCCATTTTATACCTCCTCTGATTTTTTCATTATAACAAAAATCTAACATATTGACTAAATTCAGAATATTATGTATAATTATAATAACAAATTAGTTTGATAATGTCAAACTACAGGAACTATAAAAAAATAAAAGGAGTGTTGAAATTGAAACTATCAGTAGAAGCTGAAAAATGGTTATTAGATGCTAAGAAATCTGGTGGAACGGCTAGCTTTGATGACGCAGATCTAAAACTAACTCAAATTTTACAGAACTGGCGAGAAGCTGACAACCTAGATATTGGAATTTTAGGAATACCCTTTGATACTTCAGTTTTCTTCCGCACAGGTTGTAGATATGGCCCTGATGTTATAAGAGACACAATGAGTATGTATGCCAATAGTTATGAACCTGGTTATGGGGTTAATATAAAGGATATTAATATTGCTGATTTTGGGAATGTAAATGTACATCATCAAGATGTTTTAGAAACCCATAGAAGGGTGGAAAATATTGTAACTGATATCATCGGTAATGGAACCGTTCCTCTAATTCTCGGAGGTGACCATGGTTTAACCTATCCTAATGTTAAAGCATTAATGAATAATACTAAGGGTAAAGTGGGTGTTATAATGTTAGATGGCCACTTAGATGTTCGTAAGACCCAAGACGGTGTTATAAGTAGTGGGACACCTTTTAGGCGTTTGATTGAAGAACCAGAGCGTAATCCCTTAGATCCTAAAAACTTTGTTGAGATTGGTATCAACGGTTGGTTGTCTTCTAAGGATTATGGAGACTATTGTAAGGAAAAAGGAATTACTATAATACCGGCACGAGAAGTACATGAACGAGGCTATAAGGATGTAATTAAGCAGGCTTTAGAAATAGCAGGTAATGGTACTGATGCCATTTGGCTTTCTGTGGATATAGATGGCTTAGACTCCAGTGTGGCACCTGGTACATGTGCACCTAATCCAGGAGGCTTAACAGCCCATGAAGCACTTGAAATAGTATGGACTGTAGCAAACCATCCAAAGTGTGCAGGTATGGATCTTTTAGAAGTTGCACCTCCATTAGACTTTAACAATATCACCTCTATTGTAGCAACATATTTATGTATGCAATTTATCGGTGGGATTAAGAATCAGAAATATGGTAAATAGGAGAAATAATATCATGAACATACAGTATAATTTAGATGATATTGTAGCCTTTACACAAAAGCTTGTACAAACACCTAGTGAGAGCGGAGAAGAGAAGGAAGTAGCTGAAATAATTGCATCAGAAATGCATAGGCTTGGATATGATGTAGTGTTTATTGATCCTATATATAATGTAATAGGTATTGTAAAAGGTAAGGGTGGAGGAAAATCTCTACTACTTAGTGGACATATTGACCATGCAGAACCAGGGGTAATGGAAGAACCCTATTCAGGTAAGCTTATGGATGGAAAGAAATTTGGTGTAGATGGGCAAGTAATTTATGGTAGAGGAGCAGTGGACATGAAGGGGGCAGTTGCTTCCATGGTGCATGCAGCTGCTGCTATAAAAGCTTCCGGTACACATTTATCAGGGGATATTATTGTTTGTGGTAATCCTATGGAAGAAACCAGTGGAGCTGACGGTACAATCTATATGCTGGATGTGGATGGTATTAAGGCAGATGGTGCAATTTGTGGAGAGGCAACAGGTCTAGGGATTTATTTAGGTCATCGTGGAAATGCTGAGGTAAAGCTAACAATAAAGGGTGTTATGGCACATGGATCAAACCCCAGTAATGGTATTAATGCTGCTGTTAAGGCATCCCGATTGGTGTGCTATATAATGGATAACTATAAGCTACCTAGCCATGATTTACTGGGGCAGTGCACAACCACCATTCTAGATATTAAGGCAGATACAGAGCGGAAGGCTCCTGTTCTCCCAGACCGCTGCTTTGTGTATGTGGATCGTCGTTTCCTTCCTGGAGAAACTAAGGAAGACATTATCAAGGAGTTTAATAATCTCATAGAGGGAGCAAAAAAGGAAATAAGCGATTTAGATGTGGATATTGAGATCACTAAATGGGGGCTTGCCTTATATACACCAGAGCAAGAACCTATTACCCAGGCACTAAAGATTGCCCGAGAAAAGATCCTGGGGGAGGTAGGACAGCTATCTGCATGGATATTTGGAACTGATGGAGCATTTGTTGCAGACAGGGGTATACCTTGTGTAGGCTTCGGCCCTGGGAATGAAGTTTATGCTCATACACCTGATGATCATATTTCCATAGAGGATTTAGATAAGGCTACTAAGGTTTATATTCAAACTGCATTGGAGTTTTGCAAATAGCATTTTATGGAAAACCTCTTAACTTCTTACTTGTGTTTTATAAGATGTTAGGAGGTTTTATGATTCTTACATTGTCTAATATTTTTTTCTTTTTTATCTAGTGTTTTAAAACTTGGGGATATATACTATAATATTATATAAGAATATACAAAAATTAGAAAAAGGGGGATACATATGGATAAGAATACTGATTTTGTAACGGAAAAAAGAGTAGAAAAAACTATCAAAAATCTAGAGAAGAATAACATGCGAGGTTATTTTGTTCAAGATGAACAAGAAGCAATCGGAAAGATTAAGGAGATTATGAAAAAAGGTGATGTAGTTACAGTAGGAGGCTCCATGACCCTGTTTGAAATAGGTGCTATTGATTTATTGCGTAGTGGAGATTATGAATATTTAGATAGATATGCTGAGGGATTAACCCCTGAGGATATGAAGGAGGTATTCAGAAAGGGTTTTTCAGCAGATACCTATTTAACCAGCAGTAATGCTATAACTGAGCAGGGAGAATTGTATAATATAGATGGGACTGGAAATCGTGTAGCTTCAATGCTTTTTGGACCCGATAAGGTAATTGTAGTAGTTGGTAAAAATAAGATAGCAGTTGATGTGGAGGATGCGGTAAAAAGGGTTAAAGCAATAGCATCACCAGCAAACAATGTTAGATTAAAAAGAGATAATCCCTGTGTAAAGTCAGGTTTCTGTTCTGATTGCACAAGTCCAACAAGAATCTGCAATGAATACACATTGATAAAACGACAGGCATTTCCCGATAGAATTCATGTTATTATAGTGAATAAAGATTTAGGATATTAAAGCAAAAAAATGGTAGAGGAGATTATCCTCTACCTTTTATATATTTCTTAACAAGGGGATTAAGAAACAAGACTATGTTATTATTTTAACATACTATATATAAAAATACAATCAAATCAAGAAAACAATTTTTTTCAAGAGTTTTTAATAAACGACAATATTTTAAAAAAAATGTCGTTTATTCACTATAAAAAGTGTAATAAATATAAAGGAATATGAGATAATATATAGAACTTATACATATGGAAAATTTTACTTGTATAGTATTTATATAAATAAAATATATATATTTATGTCAAACCAGTGGGATGCGAGGATGAAATGAACAGAAGTGTTTTCAAACCAATAATATTTATTAGTACTCTAATAGCTGCAATAGTATTAGGTATTATTTTACCTGTGATTTTTTTCTCGGAATATGTACAAGTTTTTCAAATAGTATTTTCTATTCTTTTTATGAGTCCTATTATCTATGCAAAATATAAATCTGACATAAAAACCATTCAATTGATGGATAAAATATTGTATTTATCTAGACATGATGATTTAACGAATATTTATAATAGGAGACACTTTGAGGAATTATTTCTTAATTCCATCCAAGAGGCATTGAGTTCAGGCAAGAGTTTTTCATTAGTATATTTTGATATAGATAATTTAAAGATTACAAATGATAAGCATGGACACCATGCTGGGGATCAGGTAATTTTAAATTTCTCAAATGTAATAAAGGATAATATTAGAGAAACAGATTTATTTGCCCGCTATGGAGGAGATGAATTTATTGTAGTATTCTTTAATATAGAAAAGCATTTAATTAGTGAAAGAATTCAAAACATAGAAAAACAATTAGAAAGAAATCCTATTTATAATAATGGGGAAAGGTTTTATGTAAAATTTAGCTATGGAATTTCTAACTTTCCTGATGATGCAGATGAGTTTAGGGAATTGATTAAAATAGCGGATGAAAGGATGTATTTAGATAAAAAGCATCTAAAGAATTGGGCATAGGAAAATGAATATAAAAATAGTAACTACAAAAAAGATGGATATGAATTTTATAAAAAAAGGAATTAAGGAATATAGCAAGCGACTTAATAGATTTTGTTCTATAGAGGATGTTTATATAAAAAAATCAGAGGATATTAAAAAATATATAAGGGATAAAACCTATATTATTCAATTAAATAATAAGGGAAGCTTAATTTCCTCTGAAGAATTATCACTACACCTTAATGATTTAGGTCTAAAGGGTAAAAGTGATATTGTATTTTTTGTTGACCAAGAAGAAATACTCAGTGTAGAAGTTCATATGAATATAGCTCTTTCCTCTGTGGATATGGACTATGAGCTTATGGTACTTACCCTCTATGAACAGATTTATAGAGCCTTTACCATAATAAATAAACTTACTTATCATAAGTGATAGGTTTTTAATTTGTAATTATTACAGGGAATTGGTCTAAAGCTTTTTGGGCTGATTCTTTAATAGTTTTATCCTTCGCAATTTCAACTACCCTTTCAAAATCCTTTTTTGCCTTATCTAAATCTTCTATATTTAAATAAGACACTCCACGATTATATAAGCTATATTCTTTATTAAAATCTAATTTTATGGAATTTGTATAATGAGTAATAGATTTGTTATATTGTTTTTGCTCAAGATATATGGATGCTAATTGATAATGGCTTTCCCCTAGCATTATATTGGCATCTATGCATTTTTTAAAGTAGGTTATAGCCTCTTTATTTTTTTTTGTATTATAGTATGAGCTAGCCAGATATATCCAAGGATCTGTGTTTTCAGGGAAGGCATTTGAATAAGTTTTTAAATCTTCTATAGCCTCTGTGTATTTATTTAACATATAATAACATACACCTCGGTTAAATCGAGAGGAATTAGTCTCATAGGATAGTTCTATTGAAGTTGTAAAATCCTGCAAAGCCGATTTAAAATTTTTTAATTGAATATAAGACGCGCCACGCATATAGTGAATTTTACCATTATTCACCTCATTAGTTAAGTATTGATACTTATTATTAGTTTCTTCAGAGGACGATAAATATTGAAGAGCAGAGTCATAGGAAGCTACTGCTTTTTCATAATTTCCAATAGAATGATATATATCTCCTTCTATTGAATGAAATACTCCATTTTCTGGTTCTAGAGTAAGCATTACCTCTAAATCCCCTAGAGCTGATTCAAAGTTACCCTGTTCTAAATAGATATTTGTTCTTGCATATAATAACTCTATGTTTTCTGGGTTATAATTTATTGCCTTATCAAAATCTGACAAAGCCTTATCGTAATCTCCATTTTCATAGTAAAGATTTCCACGCACAGTATAAATATCAGTAAATGAAGCATTTAAGGAAAGAGCTCTGCTATAATCATTAATTGCATTATTTATTTGAGATACAGCTACATAAATATTAGCTCTATGGATATATAATTCACTCATGGTATTATCTAGCACTATAGCTTGGTTTATATTTAAAAAAGCATTTGTATAGTTGCCTTTATTAAAGTCATCTTCACTGTTTTTAAGTAATTCTAAAATTTTGTTGGAGTCTTGTTCTTGTGTAGTATTGGTTACAGAATTTCTAAAATTTTTAAAATTATTAATGTTTATCCCTGAGCTTAAAGCGATTGTTGATAAAAAAACAATTAAAATTATAAGAGCAACTAAACGCTTTTTTTCTTTAAATACTTTAGGAATTTTTAAAGACTCCATATTAAGACCTCCAAATACCAACCTTTTTTCTAGAATCAGTTTATCATAATTTATTTAAATGTAGAAGAAAAAATCAAAGCTATTGACAATATAATTTATACTTAGAGTTTAAGAGTAAAATTTTTACAAAAAAAATTATTGAATATTCAAAAAATATATATACTTTTGTAAAATTAAGGTATAAAATGTAGTAAAAAATATATTTATTTAAATACTGAAATTTAGTTATAAATAAAAATTTATTAGTTACTAAAAGTCTGATAGAAGGGGGAACGGCTATGATCAATGGTAAAATATTACATAAGATTATTTTTGTGGTTTTTTTATTTGTTATAGTTTTAAGTTTTTCTGCTACAGTTGTCTATGCCAGTGACACTTCATCAGATAATTACTTCAATATTGAGTTTAAAGGTGACCAAGGTTCAAGTGGTGACCCTCCAATACTCGACCCAGTAGAGAATGATACTAGTATCATTCTCCCCAGCAATACATTTATAAAGGAAAATTATAAATTTACTGGCTGGAGTGATGGGGATACAATTTACTTAGAAAATGATACCTACATAATAAATAGTGATGTAACTTTTATAGCACAATGGGAAGAGATTGAGAAGGAAACTGACATACTTGATACAACACAAGTCGATAAAGTAATCGATGGATATAAACACTATGATGATGTTATTCTTTCAGAGGATCTACATATTATTGATTTGGACATGTTAAAAGCAAGTGGGAAATTGCCAGGAAGCTTAACATTATTATCTACTGATACAGAATTAGAACCGCTAGATATTACTTGGTCAGGAGAATTTGATGGTTCTACTATTGGGAATTATATACTGACAGGATCTTGGGATATTAATAATATTCCTGAAGGTTATATAGTGGACGAAGAATTTGAAGATATCACGATAAACATTAAAGTAGAAGAAGCCCAGACTATCGAAACGCAAATTATGGGATCGAGCATTATTGAAAATTTCGATATTGAAAATATATATACGGTATATGGCACAGAGCATGATGATGAAATATATATAGAAAACTTAGAAAACGATATAATTAAAATAACCATCATAGGAAATGACTCAACTAAAACTTATCAGCTTTCAAATAAGAATAAAATAATTATTAATGCTGGTGATGGAAATGATACCATATACTTTAACCTGACAGAAAAAAGCAAGAAATTAACAGAGATTGTTGTTCTAGGAGGTATTGGTGAAGATATCATTACAACAGAATTAACTACAGAGGATACTATTGATTTAACTGGTGTTGATGTTTTACTAAAGGCTGAAAAAGTATTATTTGATATTGAATCATTAGGAGAAGGAAAGTTATCAATATTGGTAAATTCTTTAGATGTTCAGGCTGCACCCACACAAAAGGCATTATTTAATTCCACACAAAATATTAAAGTGATATTTCGAAATGTACATATAAAAGCAACAGAAAATTTTATAGTTGATGCAACTTCATATATAAGTAACGGGCAAGAAGTAGAAGACCAATCAGGTGATGGTACAATATATGAAATCATTGTGGATGAAGTAAGTGAAACATCAAATCAGGTTGTAGAGACTATAGTAGAAGGTACAAGTGATACTTTACAAACTGTTGTAAATGTTGCTCCTATATCAGTAGAAGTAGAAGTAGATACAGCAAAGATAGAAGCTAATGATATTTCAATTAAAGCAATAAATGATATTGAAATGAAAACCGGTTCAGATATCATACCCGCAACAATTACTATTGCAGACTTAGTTTCTAAGATAAATATAAAAGGCGCATCTTCATTAATTTCCGAAAACAATATAAGTTTAATCTCCCAAGGATCTATAATAGCAAATGGTGATGCATCCACCAGGTTATCTTTACCATTATCCCTAGGTGTAATGGTTTTATCAAGTGATATAGAAGCATCGGTTATGGATACAAGTGTTTTAGATGCCGGGAAGGATATTTATATTACAGCAGAAAATATAGTAGATACATCTAACCTAGCATGTGGTAATGATGAGACTTCAAATGGTGCTTATGTATCAGTTACAATTGCAAATCAAAAGACAGAGGCATCAATAAAGGGAGAAGCATCCGTTAAAAATGGCGGAAACCTAGAAATCTCTTCCAAAGAGATTAGTAAAACCCAAACAATTGCAGAAACATCCGGTGATGATAGTGTTGATGAAGGCGAAACAGAAGAAGAGGGCTATACCTTTAAAGATCTATTAAATATACTAGCAAGCTTTAAAAATCCAGCAAAAACAGATGAAGAAAATAATCAAGAAAATTTAATTAGAGATGAAGAGTTAAATACTATAGAAAATAATTTTAACGACTCAGCTAATGGACTAGATGAAAACTCATCAGACGGAACAGACGGAGAAGGAACAGTTGGCGATGAAGAAGAAACCAATGGAGATGCTGCAGCAATACAGATAGTTGGTTCAGTTGGACTGATAGTAGCAGATTCAAATAATAGTGCATATATAGATACAACTGGTTTAATAAATATCTCGGGGTTATTATCCATAAGTGCAGAGGCGGTATCTCATCACATTGTTATAGCAGATGCATCTGCTGTAAAGGCAAGTGGAGACGAGGAAGAAGAAACAGGGAGTACCAAGTTTGGCTTAGGGGTTGGAGTTGCCATAGGTAATGTCTCCTATAAAAACTTAGCTTACATAGGAAGTAATGGAAATATTAAAGCAGGTGGATTAACCATACAGGCACTTACTGGAAATATGGATAAAGAAGGAGAAGAAGAACCCTTAAACAATGAGCTTATAGTCAATGCCAAGGCAGGATACAATAAATCCAACTTTGGAATTGGCGGTGCAATAGCTATAAATATCTTTGATGGCAGCACAAAGGCATATATTAATGATGGGACTATAATTACAATTATTGATGCCGCTTCAATACCTTCTAACATAAAGGTACAAGCAGTGGATTATTCTTCTACAGAAACAATAGCAGATGCCAGTTCACAAGATGAAGCAGGAAGTAGTACAGGAATTGGATCTGGAATTGCCATTTCTATCTTTGATAATGAAGTCATTGCATATATTGGTGAAGTAACAATAAATGGAATAGTAAATGATTTACAGGTAAGTTCTTCTAGCAAAGGTAGCAATGTTACCATAGCTATTGCAGGAGCAGATGGAGGCATTTGTATCGTGCCTGTTTTGGCATTAAATATGGTTAATAATAATGTAGAAGCAAGTATTAAAGAATTTGCACAAGCAATCTTAGTTAGTGGAGATATAGTGATAGAGGCGTCGGGCATCCGTAATTCTCAAACCGAAGGAAATGCTGAGGCTGGCGGAGAAAATGTTGCTATAGGTGCAGCAGTAGCTATAGGACTTATTGATACATCAGAATTAGCCAAACTTGAAAGAAGTATTGGATCAAAGAATAGTCCAGCACAATCAATTATGGTAAATGCCATAGGAATAGGCTACCACGAAGTCTCATCCTATGCAGGAAAAAATGGTGGGCAAGAGGATGTAGAAGATGAGGATGAAGGTACTGAAGAGGAAGAAAAGAAGGGATCCATAACCGATATTATAAACAAGGCAATGGGAAGTATTAATTCTAATAGAAGCTCAGAAGGACTTTCTGAGAAAGATACAACAGATACAGCAAGTGAAAAGAAAGCTGAGACCACAGAAGGTACTTTAACCTTTGCAGCAAGTTTGGCATTAAATATATATAATAGCAATACCATAGCGGAGATTGGCTCTTTAAGTATTCCAGTTATAATCTACACCGGTGACCTTAATGTAACCACTTCTACAAATAAGGATGCCATTGCTAATGCAAACGCATCAGCCACAGCAGACGATGGAAGTGATACAAACTCAAAGGTTGGAATAGGTGCAGCAGCTGGGATACTAGATGTTAAAAGCATAAATAAAGCTATTATTGGATCAGGTTCAATAATCCACGCTAATGGAAATATTATAGTAAAGTCAGATATGGCAGCAGTGGAAGAAGCTGTAATAGATGAAGATGGAAATGAAGTCTTAGATGAAGATGGAAATATAGTTACAGAGGAAAATGAGGAAAATAATTTTGGTGTGGCAGCACAATCCGGAGCAGGTGGATCCAATTTAAGTCTTGCCGGTTCTGTTGCACTAGCTATGATAGATACTAGCTATGAAGCTATTATAGATGGAGAATTATATGCAGATGGAAATATTGATGTAGATGTATTTACAGTACAAGTGGTAGAAGTAGCTGCAACAGCTGAATCCGTTAAAACTATTGCAGGAAAGTCCAATAAAAAAAGAAAGAGCACCTCAACAGGTGGAGGTGTGGGAATTGGCGCGTCCTTTGCAATGACTACTATTAAAACTAATGCAAGGGCGAAAACTACTACAGGCTCTATATTAAATGCAGGTGGACATATTAGAATTGGAGCAAATCTTGAAAATAATGTTACTACTATAGCAGAAGCTGGAGAAGAATCCCAAGAAGAAGAGGAAGATGGGGAGACTCAGCCCAACAAAACAGCTTTAGATGCAGCAGTAGCCATTACCTTAGTAGATATAAATGTGGAAGCCATTATTGGTGCATCTAATGATGGAACTACAAATATAACTACTGATGGGAACCTTATTATAGATGCAGATATAAGTAGTATTATCCAAACCGAGACCAAATCAAATACAAATGCAACTAATGCATCAATAGGTGCAACGGTTGCAATAAGTATAGTAAATGATAATGTTATAGCTCAATTATTAGGTAATGCCAGTGTAGGTGGCAATGCATTAATTACAGCAGATGCTATTACAGAGGATATAGTTATTGCATATGCATCTTCAAATGGGGTAGAGGTTGATGAATATTCAGATAAGGATGCATCCTCTGCTAAATCCTTAGAGATATTAAATGACTCTGATATAAAAGCTGCTACTCAAACTAAAAATGTTGATCAAGGTAATGGGGAAGTGTCTGATGGTTCAAATATTAGCATAGCAGCAGCTATTGCTATAAATAAAATAGAGCATAATGTTACGGCATCTATAGAAGGTATTATTTTAAATGCAAATAGTATTGAAGTATTATCTAATAATACAAATTTCATAAAAACCTATGCTACAGGTGAAACGGTAAGCAATGATAAGGCAATTTCAGTAGCCGTTGGAGTTGCAATCAATAATTCAGAAAATAAAGCTAGCCTTGGTACTGCTAAAGATATTAAAGGTGATATTATTGTTCAAGCAAACACTCAGAATAATGTAGGTGAAGAACATAAAGGAGAAATATCTGTTCAAGCCATTGCAGGTTCAAAGTCAGGTACAGATGGAAACTTTGGGGCAGCAGGAGCTGTGGCAGTATTTGTATCAAATTCTAAAACAAAGGCGTATATACTAGATAATGTAGAGATTATTAGTACCCTAGGTAAATTGACAATAAAAGCAAATGAAAAAGCCAGATTGGCAATACGAGCATGGGGGACTACTAGCGGAGCTACAGGAGTTGGAGCAGCATTTGCAATCCTTTATTCAAATAGTGAGATTTCAGCTTATATAGGTGAAGGCTCTACTATTGAAGTAAAGGCTCTTAGCATACAAGCAATTAAGGAAAGTGTAAAAAGTGATTATCAATCAATATTAGATGAATTAAAAGAAATTTTCCCAAATGTTGATGATTTCCAAGATGATGTTTCCCAAGAGGGTTCAGAAGAATCTAAAAATGTAGTAGTAAATGCAGAAACCATACAATCTATTGTAGATGGTTTAAATGATATGGATCTTGAGTTGTATTTAAATTATATTACCTCAAGCAACTATTATGTGGAAGCTGTTGGGGGTGCACTTGGCAGTCAAGATGCCACCTTTGCAGGAGCGGGTTCCTTCGCACTACTTTTCTTTAAAAATATTACAAATGCATATATAGGAGATAATGTATCTATTAGAATAATAGATGGTGGGTCATCATTAGAGGATAATTCTATAGAAGTTATGGCATCTTCAGAGATTAATGCTATGGCAATAGGTGGTTCCACAGCTTCTGGAGGAGATAACTCTGTAGGCTTAACAGCAGTAGTCTTCGATAATAATGATAACATTCTTTCCTATATAGGAAAAAATGTAGAAATTAATAATTTTAATAAGGACATTTTAATATCAGCAAATGCCACTCAAAATTTCTGGACAATTGCTGTAGGTGCTTCAAAGGCAGATAAAGCTGGAGTAGCAGGAATTGTAAATGTGATTCTTAGCGATAATAATGTTAAAGCATATATAGATGAAAACAATTCCCATAAGACAATACAAGGAAGTGGAAATCTAACAATTAGTGCAGAAAATACAACAGACATTAGAAGTATATTAGGAGGAGTTTCTTATGGCACTAAGGCTGGCGTTGGAGTTTCTTGTTTATTCCTAACATTATCAAATAATACAGAAGCTTTTATAGGAGAAGGAGTAGATTTAAATATAAACTCTAATGTACTTACTATAGCAGGAAAAACAAAAGAATCAATATTAACCGTATCTGTAAATGGTGCTGCCTCACAAGGAAGCTCAATAAGTGTAGGACCAACAATTAAGGTAATAGATTCAAAGGTAAAGGCTTATATTGGGGCAAATACGAAAATAACCGCAGGTGAAATATCAATTATAGCAGATAGTGTCACCGATATCATAGGAATTGCAGGAGCTATTAGTGGAAGCTTTGGGGGTAAAGTTAGTATAGGTGCAGTAAATGATACCAACACCCTAGATAAAACTGTACATGCCTATATTGGTAATGGCACGATTATACATTGTTTAGGTGATATAGATATTCAAGCAACTTCTAATGAAAATATCATTTCATTTGTTGTAGGCGTTGCTATTAGTAGTGGGACCTCTGGAGAGGGATCTGTAGCAGTAGATTTAATAAGTAATGATGTCCAAGCTTATATAGATGAAGATGTAAAGGTGAACTTTGATAGTGTAAGGGCAGGTAATATTAATATATTAGCAAGGGATCATGTTGATTTATTAATAATAGCAGGTGGCTTAAGTGGTTCCACAGGCAGTGCAGCTATGGGAATTTCATCAAGCATAGTAACATTTGAAGGAACTACCAAAGCTTATATTGGAGCTAGAGCAAGGATAAATGCCTCCAAGATTAGTATTAAAGCAGATGCCTTAGAAAACATAATGGTTATAGTAGCTAGTGGAGGACTATCAAGTAATGTGACTATAAATGGTTCCGTAAATGTAGTAGTATTCAACCAATCTACAGAAGCTGTAATCAAAGAAGGTGCAGTTTTAGAAAGTCTTGGCAATATAATGGTAATTGCTATTGATAAGACCGATATAAAAAATCGTGTAGGAACAATAGGAGGAGCGGGAGCAGTTGCTATTGGAGTATCATCAGATACTCTATCCTTTACAAAAAAGGTAAAGGCTATTATCTCAAATGGAACCTTAATTATCTCTGAGAAAAACATTATTGTTTATGCCAATAGTGTTGAAGATATTGATGTTATTGTAGCGGGTGCTAGTGGTTCTGGAACAACCGCTATTAATGGTTCTTCATCGGTGATTGTATTTAATAATGAAGTTATTTCCAGTATTGGGACAGAAAACGGAACCTCAGAAAATTACGCTACAGCGGATTCTGATGGAAGTATTGCCATTATGGCTGAAGATAGTCAAAATATTAGTATCATTGCTGGTTCTGCAAATGGTTCAGGAGTAGTTGCAGTTGCAGCAGGAAGTAGTGTTATAACATCTACAAATAAGGTTAATGCTGAAGCAGGAAGATATGCAGATTTAAATGCCTATGGGCAATATGCAGTATTAACTTATACAGGTGAAAAGGGTAAGGAAAAGGCAAATTATTATGGGCTACTTATTGGAGCCTATAATATATCGGATATAGAACAGCAAATATATTGTGTATCTGGCAGTGGTGCTGCTGCAGTAGCAGGTGCGGTAGCAACCACCATTACTAAGGCAGAGACTACGGCAAAAATTCAAAGCTACGCAAGTATTAATCAGGGAGACCGACAAACTCATCAACAACAAACGGTGCGTGTAGTAGCAGTAAGTGAATCCAGTGTTGATGTAATAGACGGTGGTGCTGCAGCCTCTGCGTACGCAGGTATTGGAGCAGGAGTAGTAGTAGTGATACAGGACAAGACAACTATAGCTGAAATTTCAAATTATGCAAAGATTTATGCAAAAGAAGACATTGTATTAATTGCTAGAACTGAAAATACAATAGATATTGTTGTTGCTTCCTTAGGAGGAGCCATTGTTGGAGTTTCAGGCTCGGTAGCAGTCATAAGTATAACAGATCATACAACTGCTAAAATAGGAGCTAGTACCGAAATAACAGCAGGAGATGATATAAACATTTCCTCCTATGCAAACCAGGGGATTGATGTAAAGGCAGGAAGTATTGCAGGAGGTGCAGTAGCAGTAGGTGGTGCATCCATTACTGTGACATTGACAGCAGATACAATAGCAAAAATAAATGATTCTGCAATCCTTAATGCAGGCAAAAATATAAAACTAGTGGCTAACTCATATGAGAATATTGAAATGACAGCAGCAGGTGCCGCAGGATCAGCGGTGGTTTCGGCTTCAGGATCGGTGGTTGTATTAGTATTAAATATTACTACTCAGGCGTTAATAGGAAATAGTGTAGAAGTAGCAGCTGGAGAAGAATTAAAAATTCATGGGAAAGACCATAGTAATATTAATGGACTGGCAGGGGGCGCAGCCATTGGAGGTGCAGCCGGAGCAGGCGGTTCTGTGGTTACAATCCTTTATAGAAATACAGTAACAGCAGGAGTAGGTAACAACGGGAATATAGAAGCAGGTTATATAAATATTATTGCAGAAACGGATAGGGGAATTGAAACAGGCGCCGCTATGTTAAGTGGTGGATTAGGAGCGGTAAGTGGAAGTGTTATTGTAATATCTATAGGAAAAGCCACCGATGATGAAGATACCAGCACAGCACTTCAAGGAGAAGAATCTAACACCATAGAACAATCACAAGCAGATATAACAGGTGCCTTAAATAATTCAAAAATCCATATGGATAGTAGTAATGAAAATAATCAGGAATATATAAATCAAGTAAACGAACAAATAGCTGATGTATCCATTCCTTTAGCAGGCTTCTTTACTGGCGACAATATAGCAGATAAGACAACAGCCTTTATGGGTAATGGGGGAACTACGGTAGCAACCTCAGGGGATATAACAATAGAAGCAAAGGAAACAACAAATATAACAGCAGATGCAGGATCAGTATCTGGTGGAGGAGTTGCAGTTGGCGGAGCGGTAATAATAGCAACCTTAAATGGGACAACAGAAAGCCGAGCAGATGGTGATATAAATTCAGCAGGAGACCTATCTATTATAGCAGAGAATAATATTGAAATACTTAGAATGCAGACCATAGCAGGAACTGGCGGGGCAATTAGTTTAGGAGCTGCAGTAACCAAAGCTAATATTTCAGGTAATGTTTGGGCTTATATGGCAAATGGTACAAGTATTACAAATGCAAATAATATAGATATTAAAGCAGATTTAAATATAGAAGTTAATTCAAATGCGTATGGAGCAGCAGTTGGTGTAGAAGCTGCTGGAGTCAGTGTTTCTGAAGTGAACATTACGGCTGATGTAAAGGCATATGCAGAGGGTGTAAAGATAACAAAAGTAGGAACATTTACAATACTAGCAAATTCCAGAGCAGATATAAGCACAAATGTAATTGCTGCATCAGCCGGAGGAGTAACAGGCAGTGGTGCGGTAGTAAATATTATTCATAATGGTTCAGTAAAGGCTTATATTTCAGGACAAACAAGTATATGTTCTAGTGGAGATGTATCTGTAACCGCTATGGGGTATGAAAATTTAAATGCACAAGGTCAAGGTTTATCTGGTGCAGTTGTGGCCTCTATCGGAGCAGTCTTTGTTACCATTACTAATTCTCTAGAGGTAGATGCATATATAGAGGATTCTAATATAACTACCTCAGGAGATATTGCAATCCGTGCGGTAAATGAAGATATTTTAACAGCAATAGCTAAGGGAACATCTGGAGGATTATTGGCTGCAGGAGCTGCACAAACAGCAAAGGTTACAGAAGAGGTAAAAGTCAATGCGAAAGTTAATGGAGAAGGGCATGATTTAAAGTCTACAAATGGAAGCATTATTATAATCTCCCATAACGATAGCACAATAAATGTGAGGGCAACAGGATGTGCAATAGCTGGTTTTGTAGCAGGGGGTTGGACAGAGGCTGATGCTATAATAAACAATACTTCTAAGATTACCATTGGTAGCAAAATAACATTAGATGCATTTGAAGATATTACTGTTTTAGCAAGTAATTATATTTGGAAGGATACCTATGGAAGCGCATCAGCAGCAGCTCTTGGAACTGTTAATGATGTTAGTACTACTTCAAAAATTACAATTACAACAGCTATTGATATTGAATCATCTGCAGTTCTAACAGCTTTGGGAGATATAAATATCCAAGCCATAACAGATAAGTATTATAAGGCGTATGCAACTGCTATCGCAGGAGGTATTCTTGCAAAAGGTGTTGCAACAGCTGAACAGGAAATTATAGATGGTGTAACTATAAATATATCTGATAATGTAGGTATTTTAGCAGGTGGATATATTTATATAAGTACAGACACAGCTATTATTGATAATACCACACCTGTTTCACAAGCTATTGGTGGTGCAGGAGGTTTGGCTGCCGGTACAAGTGTATTATCCAGATTAGATACCATAGCAAATTCGAAGATTATTACAGGAGAGAATGTAGAGATCATTTCAGCATTAGATGATGTTGCATCAGATGATGTTACGCTTATTGCAACCGGGAATTTAAGATCATTAATAAAAAGTAAAATCAAATTTACTATAGATGGAGTAAGTATTATTGCTACCCAATCTTTAGCCACAAGTGAAATTAACGGTATTGTAACACTTGGTTCTGGTACAAAGATTAAGGGTGTAAATGTTACTATCCATGGAGAAGTAAATGAAATATATGTTTATGCTGATGCATACTCAGAGACAGGATCAATTATTAATACCCAGTCAAAACCTTCGGCTATCATTAGTACAGATGCTAAGGGAAAGGTAAAGGGAACCTTAGTTACATTGGATGCCAGTAATAATTTAGGAATATATGGTACGGTAAATGATATTACATTGATTACAAAAAGCTATGGATATACAGCAGGTGCCACTGGTTCGGTAATATCTACCTGTAAAAATGATGCAAATATTTATGGCACAATAGAAATTCTAAATGATGGATCATCCTTAAGGGGAAGAAATATTGAGATAATTGCAACCTCACCGCGGGAGTCACAAGTTGCATATACTAAGGAAGCAACATATAAAGCAGACACAGTGGTTGAGTATGTAACCAAAACCATAGAAAAAGTAGTAGAGGTAGTAGAGGAGGTAACGGAAAAGGTCACAAAATGGATGCCTTGGCCAGTAAATAAAATTGTAAAATGGGTTGTAAAAACTGTAGTTAAGACTGTAACAGTCTTAGTAGATATAATTGTGGAAGTTGTATTAAATAGTGAAGTAGAGGCAGTTGTAGATGGCAGTTATTTAAGTGAGAATAATGTAACCCTGAATGGACATATATATTATGGTTCCAATGTTCCAGTAAATATAGTCATTGATGAAAATGGTGATATATCTAGTGCCGAGGGTATTGATTATGTAAAAGATGATACGAATAAAGTGATTACTATTAATTCATTTGAATCTGCATCAGCTGGCAGTTTGATGATAAGCTCATATTTTGGTAGGGTTTCAGGAAATGTTACTGTACACAGCAATTCTATTTTATCACAATTAGCAATAATAAATAATTCAACCTATGATCTTGTCATTAAGGATCTAAGTATAACAACAAATGATAATCCCAATGCTTCTAATTATCAAATTAGCTGTTCAGTAAATGATTTAGTTATGCATGATGTAACAGATGTCACAGAAGCTCCGTTAATTAGCATTATTAGTATTAATAATACAGATGTTACCTTTGCTGGAATAATCACTGGATATTCTGTAATTTTAGACATTTCTATGTATGGCGGAAATATCTATATGACATCAGATGGTCAATTAGAAGTCAATAAAATTAACATTACAGGAGCTAAAAATGTAGGTACCAATACAGATAGATTTAAAATCTCTTCATATATTACTACTAACGATGAAGTCGATATAAATCCAGAGGTTAATATATTAGCCACAGGAGATGTATATGTAACCATTGGGCTTAGAAAATATATAAATAATACAGATGGAACAATAGATATAGAATCAATCCAAATGCTTGATGGAGCTAAGATAATAAATATTAAAGCAGGCAATACACTAAGTGTTACATTCTCAGAAGCGGCTTTAATCGTTGCGGAAAGCACTTCTGACAATATAACCTCTACTTACACATATATTGAAATTGTTTATGAACAGGAGGATATCAATGAAGATATTGAATCCTATACAGAATATACAAAGATACTAATTGAAGAACAATTATATGTAAGATATGAATATGATGAGGAAAATAATACCTATATAGAGAAGTACTATTTAGATGAAGAATACACAAGAGAATATGAGGTAGCAGATGGATATCATATAGTCTCTGAGACCAAAGATGAAGTACTGACATATTACTTAATAAGTGACTTACCAGAATCGGGTTACAGATACATTGAAGATGGATCAGAATATACATACGATACTGATGTATATCAAGGGATAGGCTATGATAAAGACAAAGGAAAATATTACTTGATTAAGGAAACAAAAAAGGAAGTTACAGCAGAGTTTGACGAAACTATTACCATAGAAGGGGTAAGAATAGATGTAGTTTATATTAATGGCATCTACTATATTCAAGATGCTTCTGGCAAGGATATTATAATTACAGGATATGGGACTGAAAACACTAATACTAATCTATATTTCCAAGGAGATATAATAGGTGAAGATTCAATTAATGTTATTACCTATAATGGAACTAATGTAATTATAACAGGAAGAATTTCTACAGAAGGCACATCTATAGGTTTAAACATAGATGGCAATCTTTCATTAAATGGGAATGGAAGTATTATTGGGAATACAGCTTCTACAATGGTAAACATAAAAGCAGGGGAAATTACTACCGATAAGGGAATTGCTGACAGAGTGGATATTTCCGGTAAGGAATTAGTGTTCATACTAAATAATGGAGGTATGGGAAGTACTACTAATCCAATTTCGATTAATACAGGTATTGGAGGATTGAGTATAACAGCTAATGGAGCATATCCTATAACAATATTAAATTTTACAGATCCACTATATATTAAGAAGATTGAAACATTAGGTGAAGTAGTTATTAAGTCAAAATATAAAGTAATAAATGCCCGAGAGGATTCCGGGGCAAATATAATTGCAGGTAAGCTTACATTAAATATAAGTGAAGATGGACATGGAATAGGGGCAAGTAATGACTATATTGTTATCAATATAGGAACAGGGGGCATATATGTAAGTGCCAAGGATGATATCTATCTAAAACAAATAGAAAGAGCTGCTTATATAGGTAATATCAATAGTGAAAAGGGATCTATAGACCTGATATCTAGTGGAGATATCATAATAACAAATATTACAGCAAATACCTATGCAGACATTACATCCGTAAATGGAAATATTATAGGTGCTATAAATGAAGAAGTAATTACTGCATTGACTATTACCCTAACAGCAGGTGGAGGTATTGGAAGCAGTACCCAAAGCATAGTGCTGGGACTTGGCGATGGAGAATTATCCATAAGTGCTAATAATGATATCTTTATAGAGGATAATGAAGGTAATATAAACCTAATCAATGTATTGAGTGAAAATGGGAATATAACCCTTATAGCTAATGGAAGCATTGTAAATGGGAGAACGGATAACGGAGTAAACCTTAAAGGCAACCATATTAATCTAAGAGCTTCCAACATAGGCACCATAGAGCAGTTAATCCCAATTACAACAATAAATGGCTTACTAAATATAGAATCAGAAAATGATGTCTATATAATAAGTAAAAATTCTACATTGCAATTAGGTAAGATTATTGTTAATAATGGGAATTTACTACTAAGCTCTGAAACCCATATAGTAAATGGTTTAGTAGAAGGTATAAATATTAAAGCAGCTAATATTACCATTAAAATGCAAGGAAAGGATTTAGGTACAAAACAAAATTCAGTGCTAGTAGATACAGAACAAGATGGTGAATTCTTTGTAGAAGCTAATAATGTATATATTGAAGAAGTAGATAGTCTAGTATTAAAGGAAGCCATACTAACTGGTGAAATGGTAATTGCATCTGGTTGCGATATTAGAATTGAATTAATCGACGCTCAGGGAAATGTAACAATTATGGCAAGCAATGGGAATATCTCTATTGACACTATTAGAAGTGGAGCAGATATTGAATTAAAAGCTGATTTGGGTGGCATTTACAATATAAAGAATAATGCTGGTGCAAACCTATATGGTAAGGATATTAAACTGGATGTATTTAAGGGCATTGGAATTGAAGAAAAATATTTAATGCTTGATATGATTGAAGGCGGAAAGCTGACAGCTAAAGCAGGAGAAGAAATTTATATAAGAGAGATAAATGGAGATGTAAATATTTCATCCATTGAAACTGAAAAAGATGTATATATTATTTCAAATGGTTCTATTCTAAATGGAAATATAGCAAGGATAAATATTATAGCTAGTAATATAACACTACAATCAGAATTAGGATCTATAGGTTTACAAGATAGCTATCTTACTATTAAAACATTAAATAAAGGACATCTAAATGCAAAGACAATAGATAAGGGAATTTATATCCATGGATTGGATGAAGATATTATACTTGACCTTATTGATGCAGGTAGTGGATCGGTAGAAATTAAGGCGGAGGGTTCCATATTAAATGGATTAAATGATGAAGAAGGTATAAATATTATAGCCTCCACCTTGTACCTTGAAGCAAATGGAAGTATTGGCCAAAGGATAGAAAACATCATACTACCTATATATACTGAATTACTTGATAATACTAGAATTGATATAAGAGCTAAAGGAAATGTTTACTTAGAAGAGAAAACAGGTAATTTAGGGCTAGGCATTATAATTGTTAAAGGAGAAGAATTCTATCTAACATTACCCGGTGATATTTATACCACATTGACCCAGGAGGATATGCAAAAAGGCATTGCTAATATAAATGCAAATACTGTAATAATTACAGCCATTAACGGACAAATAGGTGAAGATAAAAATGACAATCCTACCTATCTAGATGAGGATTATGAAGGCTGGATAACAACATCTAGTATTGAAACAGAAAAGATCTATGAAATTAATATATATGCACAAGGCGATATCTATATTAGAGAAATAAGGGATAGCCTTATCATTGGACAAATAAAATCCCAAACAGGGGACATTAACCTAAGTGCTTTTATGGACTTAAAAAGCTATAATGAAAAAGATGCGGAGAGAGTTAATGTAGTAGGAAAAGATATCTATTTAGAAACTACTAAGGGTATGATAAGTACAAGCATAAAGGCAGGTGAAGATGTTGTAATCAATTCATGTGGAAGTATCCAAAATATGGAAGGAGAAGGATATGATTCCATCCAGATTAGTGGCAATAATATTACAATTATTTCCAGAGAAGGATCTGTGGGAGAAGAAGACAGTTATATAGAAATTGATACAATAGAAACTGGAGTTTTAAATATTATAGCTCACAAGGGAATATATATTCGTGAAATATCTGGAAACTTTACAATAGGAAGTATTATAAGTGAAACTGGAGATGTGATGCTTGAAGTTGTGGATGGTAGGCTTATAAGCACACTTGGAGAGGGAAGCTTAGGTATTATAGGAAAGAATATAAAGATAGTCTCATTAACATCAAGTATTGGATCCCATGAAGGATATATAAGGTTAGACTCTGACGGAAGCATTATAATAGAGGCTCTTGAGGATATTTATTTAAAAGAAGTAAATGGAGATATGGTTCTAAGACAAGTTAACACCTTAGGGAATATATACCTATTAGCAGATAATAATATACTCGTGGCTGAAGAATTAGATGGAAGTATAATTACAGGAGAAAATATCACTTTAACTGCACTAAAGGGTTCCATTGGAACATTAGATAAATTTATCACCATAGATACCATAAATTCAGGCAGCATAAATGCAATAGCCAAAGAAGATATCTATATAAGAGAGACAGAAGGAGATCTAAGAGTAGATAAAGTTAAAGCAGGTAATAAGATAGTCTTAGAAGGATCAGGAAAACTACTTAATGTAGATTCTACGGAAGATGATTATGCAAATATAGCAGCTCATGAAATTATCCTACAAGGATTTACAGATATAGGAGAGCAAGAGAAATATCTAATCATTGATGTTGAAGGTGAAGGCAGTGTATTTGCTAAAGCATTAGGTAGCATATACCTAACAGAATATCAAGGAGATTTACGAATTAAAGAGATAATAGCAGCTAAGGATGTTTACCTAGAAGCCTCAGGAGATGTCTTAAATATAAATGAAAGTCAAGATGCAGCAATAATAAAAGGAAAGACAATACGAATAAACGCTGTAGGAAGCATAGGACAAAGTGATAAGTTTATCAATATAATAACCTTAGATAATGGATATATAGGATTATTATCAGGAGGTAGCATCTATGTTTCTGAGATAGCAGGAGATTTACGAATTGACTATATTGAAGCTAAAGATATAGTAAATTTAAAGGCAGTAAAGAGTATCATAGGTATAGAGGATAACTTGCATATAAAGGCTAATCAGCTAATACTAAAGGCAGAAGATAGCATAGGGACAATAGAAAATCCTCTAAATATAAGAGTTGAACGAATAATCGCAAATGCAGGAGACAATATAACCTTAGCTACAGATCAAGGCATAAATATAGAAAAGATGAATGCAGTAAACAACATAACTTTAACCTCAGATGAAAATATAATTATCGAAGAAATGACTACAGGAGTAAATATAACGATATCTGCAAAAGAAAGTATTAATGTTAAAGAGATGACTGCAGTAGAAAACATAACTTTAACTTCAAATGGAATTATCAACATAGAAGAAATCAATGCAGGAGATTATATTTTCATAGAAGCAACAAACATAATGGGCAATAACATCATAGGAGATACCTTAGAAATAAAAGCACTAGGTTCCATAGGAAGCCTAGAAGACCCATTATTAACAACAATAAATAGTGTAATTATAAATGCCGGAAAAGATGTTTACCTAAAGAATTCTAAAGACTTAAATATCATATCTATAGAAGGCAAGACAATAGAAGTCCAAGCTGAAAGTGTTAGAGGAGTGGATGGAACAGCAATAACTGGAAAAGACTTAAGGTTAATTGTGAATAAGGGGATTGGACAGAGCAAAACAAATCCTTTAATTACAAATGTAAATAGCTTTACTGGAGTTACGGCTTCAAATTCCATTTATTTAAGGAATACAAAAAATATTACTATTAACCATATTAAAGCACCTAATAATGTTTATCTATTTATAAGTGGAAGTTTAGAAGGAAAGGGTATTACAGCAAACAAACTTATATTTGAAGCTAGAAATGTAAGAATTAATTCAAAGGTTAATTATATTGAAGGAAAGAGCACAAAGGATGTTAGGATAACTAATACTGGAAAGCTAATTATAGGAAGTGTAGATAATAGTTATCAAGGGATACAAGCTGCAGGGATTATTGATATTACAGCAAAAAGTCCTATTCAAATCTTAGAAAATATGATTTCCGGCGGAAAGCTTAATTTAAATGCAGGACACTCCACAACAATGGAGGATAGTTTAATTATAGACTCTGGCGCTACGGTTGAAAGCAAAACCAGTACTATAAATATTTCTGCAGGAGATAAGATTATTATTAAATCTGGATCAAATGTTAGTGGGAAAATTATTAATATTAATTGCGGAAAAAATAATCCCAATAATGAGAAAACCCTTATAGATATTGCAGGAAATATAATAACAGAAAATGTCTATATATCTGGTGGAGCTACTTTAAAAATAATTGCTATAGAAACTATGGGTAATATAGAAATTCATTCTATTGATAGTGGAAGCAAAATAGATATACTAGTGAATTCCCTTGGAGGAAGCATTAACATTCAAGGAGGCAAAGGAAAAGATAATATATCCCTGGATATGAAAAATACTATAGGGGGAGCTACTAGGGAGATTGTAATTCAAGGCAATGGCTCACAGGATGAATATAACATTAAGTTAAATGATAGTAGAAATCAAAATACCTTTAAGATTATAGGTAGTGGTAAAGCAAATATCAATACAACAAATAAAGATGAAAATCTAGAAATTTATAGGGATCGAATTACTATAAATTCAGGAAAGGGTTTAACTACTATTTACCTTGATAGAGTAGATGAAACATTCTTACAAAATCTTGGTGGTAATAATAGATTTGATCTATATGACACCCCATCTAGCATGAATATAAAAACAGGAAATGGAAATGATAAATTCTATATTGGAAAGCTTGTAAAAACTTCAGCAACCAATGGCACCAAAACCACAGAGGGCTGGCTGACAAGGGGTACAAGTTATAATTTAAGTATAGAAACATCAGGAGGAAATAATCTATTTACCATCTATTCAACAAGATCTCCATTAAGAATTATCGGTGGTAATGGGAATGAAGCCTTTATGCTTAAAGCATTTATAGAAATATTATCTGATGGAAGACTTACAAGATATGAAAATGGCACAATTTATATAGATGGTGGTAGAGGTCTTAATCAACTGACAATTATGAAATCTGCATTGTTTGATTATTATGATGTAGGAGAAGATACCGTAAAGGGCTCAGGCTTTGACATAAGCTTTAACAACATTAATGATGTAAATGTCGTAAAATTTGAACCAGCAGAAGATAGCGGCAGTGCAATTACAAAGGAACAATTGATTAAATATAGTTTTATACAATTAAAAGAAACAGGAGCTTTATATATTATTATAGTAATTCTATCAGCAATGATTGCTATATTAATATATGATAAAAGAAAGAAAAAGAAAGTGAACTAAATTATTTTTCGTAACTCCTATCACGGAATTATCCCTGCTAAACTGATACGATTACTTCAGAAAGTCAAAGGACTGTAATTATAAAAATAAACATAAAGATGGAGGGATTTTTAAATGAGTATGTTTTGTTTTCAATGTCAAGAAGCATCCAAAGGTACAGGTTGTACAGTAAGAGGAGTGTGCGGGAAACCAGATGAGGTAGCAAACCTACAGGACTTATTAATTTATGTTATGAAGGGTATTTCCCTATACTCTGTAGAAGCAAGAAAGCTTGGGGTAGTAAATAAAGAAGCAGATGAATTTATTATGAATGGACTATTTGCTACTATTACAAATGCAAACTTTAATAAGAATGTATTTGTAGGAAGAGTAAGAAAGGGATTAAAACTAAGGGAAGAAGTAAAGGAACAATTAATTAAAGCAGGAGGAAATGCAGAAGAAATTAAGCATGATGCAGCCCTATGGACAGGGGATAGCCTAGAGGAATTTGAAAGAAAAGCACCTATGGTGGGAGTATTATCCACTGAAAATGAAGATATCCGTTCCCTAAGGGAATTAATTGTCTATGGATTAAAGGGAATGGCAGCCTATGCAGCCCATGCGGAAAACCTAGGATTTAAAAAGGATGAAATCTTTGCCTTTATGGAAAAAGCATTGGCAGCAACCCTAGATGACAGCCTAACAGTGGATGATTTAGTGGCACTTACTTTAGAAACAGGAAAATACGGTGTAGATGTAATGGCTCTGTTAGATGAAGCTAACACCACTACCTATGGAAATCCAGAAATCACTTCAGTAAATATCGGTGTAAGAAATAACCCTGCTATTTTAGTAAGTGGTCATGACCTAAAGGATATGGAGCAACTATTAGAACAAACCGATGGAACTGGAGTAGATATTTATACCCATGGGGAAATGCTACCGGCAAACTACTATCCGGCATTTAAGAGATATGATCATTTTGTAGGGAACTACGGAAATGCATGGTGGAAGCAGGATAAGGAATTTGCATCCTTTAATGGACCGATTTTAATGACAACAAACTGCTTAGTACCACCAAAGGATACCTATAAGGATAAGGTATACACCACAAGCAATGTAGGATTTGAAGGATTAACCCATATAGAAGAAGAAAAAGACGGCAAGAAGGACTTCTCACAAATAATAGAGCATGCAAAGAGATGCCCAGCCCCAACAGAAATCGAAAAGGGAGAAATCGTAGGTGGATTTGCCCACCATACTGTATTAGGCTTAGCAGATAAGGTAGTAGATGCAGTAAAATCCGGAGCAATAAGACAATTCTTCGTAATGGCAGGCTGCGATGGAAGAATGAAATCCAGAGACTACTACACAGAATTTGCAAAACAGCTACCATCCGACACCGTAATCCTAACAGCAGGCTGTGCGAAATACAGATATAACAAGCTAGACCTAGGGGATATCGGAGGAATTCCAAGGGTTCTTGATGCAGGACAATGTAATGACTCCTATTCATTAGCAGTAATAGCCCTTAAATTAAAGGAAGTATTTGAACTAAATGATATTAATGAATTACCTATCTCCTATAATATTGCATGGTACGAGCAAAAAGCCGTAATTGTGCTATTGGCACTACTATATCTAGGAGTGAAAAACATCCACCTAGGACCAACACTACCGGCATTCCTATCACCAAATGTAGCAAATGTATTGGTAGAAAACTTTGGGATAGCACCAATAGGAACAGTAGAAGACGATATGAAAGTATTTTTAGGATAATAAAATAAATTTACCAAAAGAGACCTAAGGATTCCTTTTTTGAGGTTGCCATTCTGAATGAAATGAAGAATCTTTTATTGAATAACATGTCGAAAAGTTTTTTAAAAAATTATACATAACTTACAAATTTCGACAAGTTTTTCATTTTTTATATAATACAATTAGGACAAGCATAAAATTTTATAAGGGAAGTAATGAAGTAGGTTCTTTTAAGTGGGCACCTTGAACCTATGGAGCGAGTGGTGCAACCGACCCAATCGATTCTTATCATTGGGTTTTTTTAGTGTAGAGTAGTCCATAAAACTTATATAACTTTTTCTAGAAATTAATTACACAAATTTTCTTATTGATTTATCTTTTTACCAAGAAAAACATATTCAATAAAATAACTTAAAAAATATCTAAAAAATAGTAAATAATGGTTTATATCTTGTAAAATAGAGCATACTATATTTAGTAATATATGTAATATAATGAAAATTTTGTTATTAAGGAGAAAAAGGCAAACTTATTGAAAGATAAGGACGCAAAGCTATGAGTCTAAAGTAACGAAAGTTACGATGACTGTCAAGCCGCCAGATTAATTTCAGGCGGTTTTTTGCATTTATATTTAGTAATAAAGAATGGAGGGGATTGTTCTGATAAAGATTGATCTTTATATAGGAATAAAAAAGGAGGTGAAATTCTTATGAAATGGAAAGAAAAAAAGGGCAAACTCAGTTTGTTCGTGATATTTGTTTTACTCTTCTCTTTAGTAGCATCCTCACTAGCGATGGCAGAGACAATAGATGCTAATTCACAAAAGGAAGTCATAGATACCCAAGCAGAAGAAACCCTATTAGAAGAAAGTGAAGATGAACCTGAGGTAGAACCTGAGGAAGAAGATGAACCTGAGGTAGAACCAAAGGAAGAATTAGGAGAAGAAACTGGAATAGAATGTGAAGATGAAGAAATCGCGTTAGAACCGGAACTGGAAAAACCAGCAAGCATTACTCCAATGAATCAGATTGAGGGGATAGAAACTGAGTTAGCAGAACCAGAAAAATCAACAATGTCTATCAATGATGAGGATACCAGCGTTTTGGCAGTGCCTGATGAAACAGCAAGTGATATTGGGATTATGGCGACAGAGGATAACCCTCCCTTGTTTACATCACATCCAGATTATTTCAGCGCAGAATTGGATGGGACTTCAACAAACGGACACACGGAAGCTCAACTAATTTGGGTGGGAACAGATTCATATATATATGTAGCTGTAAATTCGACACATAAACTAGAGTATATGAAGATAGGCAATGAAAATAAACAATACGAACCAGTGTATGTTTATCCAGAGATAGGAAATAATCCATCAGAATCACAGTTAAAATTAGCGAGTATTATAGTAGATGGAGCTTCCTATAGTCCGACAATGAATTTGACGGGTAATACAAAAGACTCACATTGGACTATTTTTCAATTTCCAATGTCAGTAATAGAAGAAGATGGTACCTATAACTTTTTTATCAAAGGGACAGGTGGTGGTCATGATATTGAAGATGAGTACACTGTACAAATTCCCAAAATAGCTGCGAACCTAACAAAGTATTGGATTGGAGGTAATAGTGAACCAGTTGTGTTTGAACTTTACCGTACAACAGATAATCCAGAATCAGAGGAAGCTATTTGGAAACTGGTTCCATCGGACGAAGAAGGAACAATAACACTTGATCCATTGCCAGTAGATGATACAGTCGAAGATGCACCAGAAGGTACAACTTATTACGCAGATTATTTTTGGGAAGAATTGGCCTTTGCGGATACAGGTACACTTAAAAGATATTCCTACAAAGTTATCGAAGAAAACCCAGGTCCGGGATACGAAGCAACATTAAAAGAAGAAGACTATAATGACGAGACCAGAACTTACACATTCGTTGTTGTGAACGACTATACCATTCCAATTGAGGATGTTACTGCAACTAAGATTTGGATAGGCGGCGAAGATGTACGACCCGATTTATGGTTCCAACTATGGAGAACTACATACTTAGGTGTCGATGAAATTGCAGATGAGGTGACTCCTCAGAAATTGCCGACAACTGATGATTCTGTCAATGTAACTTTTCAAAACATTCAACAGACTGATAGTAATGGTAATGAATATACATTCTTTGTAAAAGAAGGAATATATGATGGAGAGACCTTTACAGAAGATGTACCTACAGACTTTGAACAAACAGGAGATGGCTTAGAGCTAACAAACACCTATCTTCGTCCAGGAAAAATCACTATTACTAAGACAGTAGATAACTCCAAATCAGTTGATGAAGATAAAGAATATGATATCTTTATCTATGGTCCCGATGGAATTGAGTATGTTGTAAGTTTAAAAAATCAAGAAAAGGTAACTTTAGAAAATCTCTATTTAGGTGAATATGAGGTCAGGGAAACAGTTCCAATGAACTATGAATTAGTTGAAATTATTAACAGCAACATTACCTTAACTTCAGAAAGCTTAGAAGGTTCTTCTACAGTAATCAATAAGCCAGATAATGATGGTTGGTTCTATGATGACGATACTAGAATAAACACCTTTGCTGGAGTCGTTATTAAAACAGTGCAGAATGTAGTTGCTAGTATTGTTGATTTCATAGTTGGTCCTTGGTTGGCTTAGATAGGAGCTTAAGAAATGAAAAACCATAAAGCTTATAGCATAATTAGTAATATCATCTTTACACTCTTTATGCTTCTAATGGTCATTCTCATATTTATAACAGCCCAATCTAAGCTTACCGGAAAAGAGCCTACCATACTTGGTTACAGGCTATATGTTGTAGAAAGTGGGAGTATGACCCCCACCTTACCAATCAGTAGCATGATTATTGTAAAAGAAAAGCAAGCACAGGAAATTAATAAGGGCGACATAATCACCTATTATGGAAATGACAATAATACAAGGGTGACCCATAGAGTAGTTGAAGTTCAGAACAATGGAACAGCTTTTATCACCCAAGGGGATGCCAATAAAACATCAGATCCTAACCCTTTAGAGGGAAAAAAGTTAATAGGGAAAGTGGTTTTTATGGTCCCCTATATTGGAAGTATTTTAAGGTTTTTAAGCACACCCCTAGGCATTATCCTCCTACTCACAGGATCCATATTGTGGATGGTAATACCTAAGTTCCTTAAAAAGGAGGAAAGAAGTACAAATTTGCAATAAAAGGATGGATGCATATGAAACGAAAAATAATTGCAGTATCCACAATTTTATTAGTAGCTCTGTTAATAGTCGGCGCTTCAATGGCTTGGTTTACAGATACATCCGCTGAAGAAGCCAATGAATTTCAGATGGGCACTGTACAAGTAAAAGTCGTAGAAGAAGGCTTTGAAGATTTAGAAAATGTTATAGCTACAACTTATAATAAAAATGTGCAAGTCCAAAGTCTAGGCACCAAGAAAACCTATGTGAGAGTAAGATTGGTTCCAGAGTGGAGTGTTCCTAGTTTACCAGTATCTAATGTAGAGTTAAACTTAGCTGATAATAGTGATTGGATGCTTCAGGATGATGGACATTACTACTTTAAGTACTATCTAGAGAAGGATGATACAACAAGTCCATTATTAGAAAGTGTGACATTTACAGAATTACCCCCTGAGTATGAAGGAGCAACCTTCACACTCAAGGTAGTGGCAGAAGGGGTCCAAATTACACACGAAGCTTGGAAAGATGTTTGGGGACTTGAAAATCTTCCATTTACAGCAGAAAAAGCCTGGATACCATTACCTTGAAAACCTTAATAAAAGGACATGATGGCTTAATTAGCCAAAAAATATAAAATAATAAAATTATAAAAAACAAGGAGGATTTAAAAATGAAAAAGCGTAATATTATGATTGGATCCGCAGTTTTATTAGCAGTATTATTAGTAGTAGGAGGAACTATGGCTTGGTTTACAGCTGAAACTGAAGAGGTAGCTAATGATTTTACAGCAGGTACAGTTGAGATCGAATTAGTAGATAATTTTGCTAATGAAGTAGATGTAAACCCTGGAGATTGCTTCGAAAGAAAAGTAACTGTAACAAACACTGGAACCAAGAAAGCGATGGTAAGAGTTCATGAATCAACAGTATTGACACTTGACCAAGATGCTGATGTGTCCGTAGGTTTTGAGCCAAATATAGGTATAGTAGAATTTGAAGTCAACGATAAATGGGAATATGTTCCAAGTGATAATTGTTTCTACTATACAGAGGTATTATTACCAGGTACAACAACAGAGCCTATCTTAGAAGAAAATAATATTTGTTTTAACGGTCCAGGCATGGGCAATGAGTATCAAGGTGCAACATTTACAATAAATTTGCAAGCAGAAGCAATCCAAGCAACCAATGGTGCTCCAGCGACTGAAGGATGGAAATTTGATCCATTAGCAGCAGAAGAAGAAGAAGAAGAATAATATCACATACAAGAAAAGTTTAGCATCATCTCTACTGCATTATTTCAAGCAAAAAATCCCTTATAAAGGAGGGTGCGTATGAATATGAAAGCATTAAATAAAATAAAAAACCTTAGTATTATCTTAACAATAACTTTACTCCTGGTCTCGCTTTCAAGTATAAGCGTATTTGCAGATGATTTGAAGGTTGTTGGGAATGATCTTGGTTTGGTTGTCACTCCTGGGGATACCAATTTATTTGATGAATCCAATTTAAGCCCTGGCGACTGTAAAGAAGCGACTATAACCATAGAGAATAACTATACTTCTCCCTTTGAATTATATTTAAAGGTTAATAGAGAGCAAGAATCTCTTATAGGAGAACCAGATTTATTGGAAGAAATTATGGCAACCATATCCTATAAGGATGATGTATTTTACCAAGGTCCAATGAGTGCGTTTGCTTTAGCACCTGATGGTGTTGGTCTAGGGAATTTTAATCCTGGAGATAGCAGAGAAATAAAAATAGAAGTTTGTCTGCCCGGTCCTGAAACAGGAAATGAATTTATGGGATTATCTGCTAGTAATCAATGGATTTTCACCGCCCAAGGTGAAGATGTGGTTATTATTGAGGATGAAGATCCTCCCTTGGGGCCTATAGAAGAGGAAACCGTCATCATCGAAGATGAGGAAACCCCTATCGGAAAGGCAAAGATACCCCAGACCGGAGGTATCCCACCAGAATTATTTTTCCTTGCAGGTGCTACTATAGTAACAGCCGGTATTGTGTTAAAGAAGAAAGGTGAATAAGATGCTTCACTATATTCAGCATGACAATATTATAAAAAGGTGAGTAGAATATAAGGTTTATTGGTGAATCACTGGAAAAGTCTGATTTTGTCATCCTGAGGAGCTTGTGACGAAGGATCTTAGCTTTAAGATGCTTCACTCCGTTCAGTATGACAAATTTAAAAAATGTAAAAAGGTGAGTAAATCACAATTGGAGGCCATTGAGCCTCCTTTTTAGCGCACTATCAGGTGGACAGGGTCGTCCACCCCTACATTCTACAACATTGGTAGGGGCAAACGACTCTGTTTGCCCGGGTTTACGACGCAAAATTCTACTTATTTTTAATTACTTTTATTGCTTTTAACTATTATGTTATGATAGGGGTAGATTTCTACAGTAATAGGATTAGGAGGAATTTTATGCTTTTAGAAAATGAACGAAAAGAAATAGTCACCTATGGGAGGAGATTAATAGAAAGTGGATTAACTAAGGGGACCGGAGGGAATTTAAGTATATTTAACAGAGAAGAGCAACTTATGGCTATTACCCCAAGCGGTATGGATTATTATTCTATTAAGCCGGAGGATATAGTGGTTATGGATTTACAAGGAGATATAGTAGAGGGGATTAGAACTCCCTCCAGTGAATATGGTATGCATAAAATCTTTTATGAAAAGAGAGAGGATATTAATGCAATGGTCCATGCTCACTCCACATATTCTACAACCATTGCTTGTCTTAATTGGGAAATTCCAGCAGTACACTATCTGGTAGCATTTGGGGGATTAGATGTTCCCTGTGCTAAATATGCAACCTATGGGACTGCTGAACTAGCTAAAAATGCCTTTGAGGCAATGAAGAATAGAAAGGCTGTACTACTGGCAAACCATGGATTGCTTGCCGGTGGAGTGTACCTAAATAATGCCTTTAATATAGCAGAGGAAATAGAGTTTTGTGCTGAGGTATATTATAGGGCTAAATCTATTGGAAATCCTGTTATTTTACCTAAGAAAGAAATGGAGCTAATGTTAGATAAATTTAAAACCTATGGACAGAAAAAGGAAAATAATTAAAACTATATATGATAAATAAGAAGGAATATGATATAGGAAAAATATCCAAGGAGTAATACAAGTGCTTGGAAGCGGTTAATTCTTTTAGTGAAAAAAGCTGGGATTACTAGTAGAAAATTCAAAGCAAAGGCTACAGGTATATCTAAGGCAAGGGTTTGTGGATTTACTATTAAATCATTAAAATTTGCAGAAACTCCAATAGTCATTGTTACATTTAAGATATTAGAACCTAAAATATTACCCATGGATAATGCTGCATGGCCTTTTCTTATGGCAGATATGGATGTTATTAGTTCTGGCAGTGATGTGCCTAAGGCTATAAGAGTTAAACTAATAATAGCAGTAGGCATATGCCAATGCTCTGCTATTATTACCCCATAATCCACCAAAAGATTAGCGCCCACTAAAATTAAAAATGCACCAAAGAAGAATTGAAATACTTGAAAGAGGACTTCCTTGAAGGAAAAGGAGATTTCTTTCTTTCTTTTTTTGTTGTTCTGGAATTTTGTTATCTTATAGCGAACAATCTCTACATTAAATAGTAGATAAATAGCCAACATAGAAAAAAGTGCTAGGGAGGATAAATGTCCAATTACCCCGTTAGAGGCTAGAACCCAAAGAATTACTACATATAGTAAAAGCATGATTCCCTTCACATAAAAAATCCGGGAATTAACCTTGCTAGGTTTAATAATATTGCATATTCCTAAAACAAAACCGGTATTACAGATAATGGATCCAACCGCATTACCCATGGACATGGCGGTCTCATTATGGACAGCTGATAGGGCAGAAAACATTGTTTCAGGTAATGTGGTGGCTAAGCTTACTATGGTAGCACCGATAATAACCTCAGGTAGTCCGGTAACTTTGGCAAACCAGGTGGCAGCATCTACGAAGAGATCGCCCCCTTTTATTAAGAGGATAAAGCCAATAAAAAATAATATATAGGGAATAAGCATCTTAGGACTTCCTTTCCTTTGATAATACCTTTAATATTTATTCAGCCTTCTTAGAAAACATGACAGGTATTCCTTTGAGGTCAAGATACTTCACTTCGTTCAGTATGACATTAAAGGATGTGTTCAGCATGATAGGATTTATAAGTACTTTTTCAGCGATTATGTATGAGGCGACCTAAATTCAAAAAAAAATAAAAAAATTGCATTTACCACTTTACAACTTTAGCATAATAAAGTATACTATATACAGTACTTGATAATTTACATAAATTAAAGGAGGGGATGGAATGGAGGATTATCATCATCACTCAAAATTTAAAAATGAGCATGTTGATGAGTTTTTTGAGGCAATATTAAAGCTAGAAGATTTAAATGAATGTTATAGATTTTTCGAGGATGTCTGCACCATTAAGGAAATCCAATCCATTGCCCAAAGGTTACAGGTTGCAAAACTATTACAATTGAACGAAAAGTATACAGAAATAGAAAAGCAAACAAAGGCAAGTACAGCAACCATTAGTCGTGTAAATAGATGCTTAAAATATGGGGCAGATGGATACACCTTAATATTGGATAGACTAGGCTATAAAAATAAAAAACAAGAATAACTCAAGAAAAGATAAAACTTAATTGGGTTACAATAAAATTTAGGAGGAATAATAATGAAAAAAGGATTTATATTAATGACAATTGTACTATTAGTAGTTTCAGTTTTTGCAATGGGATGTAGTAATGAAGCATCTAACGGAGAAGAGGAAGGAGATAAATCCCTAGAAGCTATAAAGGATAAAGGAACCTTAGTGGTAGGATTGGATGACAGCTTTGCACCTATGGGATTTAGAGATGAAGCAGGGGAGCTTGTAGGATTTGATGTGGATTTAGCAGCGGCAACCATAGAAAGATTAGGCGTAGAAGTTGAATTCCAGCCAATTGATTGGAATTCAAAGGAGTTAAGCTTAAATAGTGGCGAAATTGATTGCATCTGGAATGGTTTCTCCATTACACCAGCCAGGGAAAAGGAAGTATTATTCTCAAAACCATATTTAGCAAATAAACAAATTATTATCGTATTAGCAGACTCTGAAATTACTTCAAAAGAAGATTTTGCGGACCAGGTAGTAGGAGCCCAAATAAATAGTAGTGGATATTCTGCATTAGAAGCTGAAACAGAGGTTTTTGAATCCTTAAAGGATGTTACAGAATATGATACCTACGATCAAGCATTTTCAGATTTAATGGCAGATAGAATTAAAGCAGTTGTAGTAGATGAGGTCTATGGGAAATACTTTATTTCTAAAAAACCAGGAACTTTTAAGGTGCTAGATGATGATTTTGGAACAGAGGAATATGGTATTGGATTTAGAATGGAAGACAAGGCATTAAAGTCTGAGATTGATAGTATTATGGATGAGATGAAGGAAGATGGAACAACAGCTGAAATCTCTGAAGAGTGGTTTGGAGAGGACATAGTATTAAAATAAAAAATTAAAAGTAGGGATAGAGATATCCCTACTTAAGTCGTTAACGGGCGACCGAAGGTACGCTCCTACATATTGGGGTATTGTCATTGTAGGGGAGGTCTTTGACCGCCTTAAGTTTTGGAAAGAGGTGGACGACCCTATCCACCCGATGGTGCGCATTCTTTATATTCTAAGTCGTACAATAAATTTTATATAGTTAAACTATTTATTATGCTGTAGGAGGCACTTTATGGATTATATTATAAACTCAGCAAAATTCATCTTAGATGGCAGTAAAATTACATTAAGTCTATACGCAATAACCATGATATTATCCATACCCATTGGGATTATTGCTGCAATAGGAAAGATTTCACGATTTAAGATTTTGAGAAGCATTATAGGTTTTTATACATGGATATTTAGGGGAACCCCTTTAATGCTACAATTATTCTTTTTTTACTATGGTTTAGGGGTTTGGGGATTTAAGATGACATCCTTTCAAGCGGCTTGCTTTACCTTTGTATTAAACTATGGGGCTTATTTTACCGAGATTTTTCGGGGAGGTATTCAGTCCATAGAAAAGGGGCAGTATGAAGCGGCACATTGTTTAGGTTTAACTAACAAACAGACCATGAGCAGAATTGTTGTCCCCCAAGCAGTAAAGAGAGTATTACCCCCTCTATCCAATGAGGCCATTACCCTGGTAAAGGATACGGCATTGGTGGCATCCATAACCTTAGCAGATGTGACGAGAAATGCAAAGCAAATTGTTTCAAGGGATTTTAATACTAGTGCCTATTTACTGGCAGCTATTTTCTACCTCCTATTTACATCTGTGGTTGTATGGGTGTTTAGAAAACTAGAAAATAAATATGGATTCTATAATTAGGATTAGGAGTAATTACTATGGAAATGATAATAGCAACTAATATATATAAAAATTTTGATGATTTAGAGGTATTAAAAGGAGTTAATTTTACAATTAAACAAGGTGAGGTAGTATCCATTATTGGGCCTTCGGGCTCAGGAAAAAGCACCCTGCTTAGATGTTTTCATCAATTAGAAAAGATTCAAGGGGGAACCATTGAGGTAGAAGGAAAGGTTATTACAGCCGAGGGAAAAGAAAAAGCCAAGTATAATATAACTACTGAAGAAAAAAGACAAGCCGTATTAAAAATGGGAATGGTATTTCAGGATTTTAATCTATTTCCTCATAAGACAGTACTAGAAAATATAATCGAAGCTCCTATAATGGTTTTAAAAAAGGAACGAAATCAAGCCATTAAGAATGCCGAAGAGCTCCTAGACAGGGTAGGATTACTATATAAAAGGGATGTTTATCCATCTCAACTATCAGGGGGACAAAAACAGCGAATTGCTATTGCAAGAGCACTTGCCCTAGATCCTGATATAATGCTATTTGATGAGCCTACTTCTTCTTTAGACCCAGAATTAGTGGGAGAGGTATTAAAGGTTATAAAGGGTCTTGCAGAGGAAAAAAGGACTATGATAATAGTAACCCATGAGATGGCATTTGCCCAAGAAGTTTCAGACAGGGTGGTATTTATGGATGAGGGAGAAATTCTAGAGGAAGGACCTCCTGAAAAAATATTCAAAAACCCAGATAATGAAAGAATGAAAACATTCTTAAGTAAAATAATATAATGCTAATTTTCACCCTTAGTAGAAAATACTGAGGGTGTTTGTTATTATATAGGTAGGAAATAGTTACTGGGGATCAGGGAACAGGGAGACCCTGATACATCCCTGAAAGACTAGAAAGGTTTGACTGTTCCTTAATAACTGTTGTCATCCTGAGCCTGTGGCGAAGGATCTGGGGTCTTAACTGATATCTGATAACTGGAAACTGATAACTTGCAAAGGTGGTTAATAAAATGGTAGAAGAAAAAAGTATTGAACAATTTTCTGAGGGAGATAAAATTCAAAATTTCTTTATAATAAAAACTATAGAGATAAGGACTAATAAAAACAATAAAAAATACATAGATTTGAATCTAGGAGATAAAACCGGAGAAGTTAATGGTAAAATATGGGATGCTAATAATATTGATGAAACTCTTTATAAGGAAAATATGTTAGTAAAGATAAGAGGGAAGATTTCCCAATGGCAAAGTCAATTACAACTAAACATTGAAAAGATAAGACCAGTCGAAGAAGAAGATGGAGTTTCCATTGAAAACTATGTCCAGAGTGCGCCCTTCGATTCCCAATGGATGTATGATGAAGTGGTGAAGTATTTAGAAAAAATAGATAATATGGATATCTATGTAATAGTAGAAACTATTTTAAAGAGTAAAAAAGATGCTTTAATGTATTTCCCTGCAGCAAAATCAAACCATCATGCCATTAGGGGAGGATTATTATATCATGTCCTAACCATGCTTAGAATGGGGGAGAGGATGTTGGAGGTATATACCCAACTTGATAAAAATTTACTTCTTGGGGGAATAATCCTACACGATATAGCAAAGATAGAGGAAATGGATGCTAATGAGCTGGGGATTGTTAATGACTATAAATTAGAGGGAAAGCTATTAGGTCATATTATTCAGGGGATAAAGGAAATCAATAATGTGGGTAATGAGGTAGGTGCCAATCCCCATGTGATTATGCTGCTTGAACATATGGTGCTTTCCCATCATTATGAGCCGGAATTTGGAAGCCCTAAAAAGCCATTGATTCCGGAGGCTGAGCTATTACATTACTTAGATATCATAGATGCCCATATGTATGATATGAATTCAGCTCTTTCCACCACAGAGGAAGGTGGTTTTTCAGAAAGGGTTTGGACTCTGGATAATAGGAGACTGTACAAGACAAATCAATTACTAGATAAATCGGAATAAAAATGTAGAATATCTGTATTTGAGGAGGAGAAGTATGCAACCATTTATCAAATGGCCAGGTGGGAAGCAAGAAGAATTGAAGGCAATAATTCCTAATATGCCAAGTAAATTTAATAGATATATTGAACCCTTTGTTGGTGGAGGAGCTGTTTATCTAGATATAGATAAAAGTAATGAATATCTTATAAATGATAAATCGGAAGAATTAATTAATCTATATAGATGCATTAAATTCCAAGATAAAGAATTCTTTAGTAAATTAAAAGCCATAAATCATAATTGGATATTACTTGAAGGTATAGTGGAGAAACATTCTGATGAATTAATTAAAAATTATATCAAATTCAGAAATGACGATATGTCAGATTTAAATTTTAATAATTATTTAATTGGATTTATAATAAAAAATAGCGATGAATTGAATGGATTGTTAGAGGCAGATTTTAATATTAATTTAAAAAATTTTATAAGTGAACTTGAAAAGAATTTACAAAACAAAACAAAAAGAATGAAGAAAATTGAAAAAGAGAAGGGTCAGCTTTCTATTAAAGATATATTAGATAATTATGAAGCAGCCTTTAAAAGTGGTTTTTATATGCATTTTAGACATTTATATAATAATATTGATAAGTATAAAATTAATAAGTCCTTTACAACAGCAATATTCTACTTTATAAGAGAATATTGTTATTCATCAATGTTTAGATATAATAAAAGTGGTGGATTTAATGTTCCATATGGTGGTATATCATATAATAGAAAGAATTTTAAAATCAAAATTGATAGACTAAGTGATCAAAATCTAGTTAAACATCTAAAGAAAACTACTATTGAGAGTTTAGATTTTGAAGTTTTTCTAGATAACATTAAGCCTACTTCTGGAGATTTTATATTTTTAGACCCTCCATATGATAGTGATTTTTCAACCTATGCTCAAAATAAATTTGATCAAAATGATCAAATTAGACTTGCCCAATATCTTAAAAGTACTTCAGCTAACTTTATGGTTGTAATAAAAAATACCGACTTTATTTATTCTCTATATAAGGATTTTAATATAAAAACTATTGATAAAAAATATTTGGTAAGTTTTCAAAATAGAAATGATAAAAAAGCAGAGCATATATTAATAACAAACTATTAGGTACCCTAAAAGGTGTCTTAAATAAAGAAGGTGCGCGTGAATTTTGCACGCTATTCTTTTTCAATAGATTTAACATAACAGGGTTGATCATATTCATTAGTTTTCTCAAAACCCATTTTTATAAGATAATTTATATGTTTTTCCTTTGTGGAAAAGCTTAAAAATTTGGTGTAACCTAGATCAAGGAAAAAATCTTTCATATTATTAAAAATATAATTACCTATTTTAAAATCCCTATATTCGGGTATAACAAAGTCTAATTCTATCTCTAAGGTAGTAGGATCATTCTTTGTGCCTAAAAATAGCCCGGTTGGCACCATATTTCGTAAAATAAAAAATTGAACATCATAATTAGTCCTATCAAAATTAATCTCATCGGTAAAATTATTAATCTCACTTTTATAATATTCTAAGAAGTAATTTAAATACTGAGGGTTATTCTTATCAATGGGCAAAATTTTAAAATCATCCTTAGATTTATATATTTTAATAAGATAATATACATTTATTATAGCAATACCTAAATTCATAAAGCCTACGGGCAGGGCACCGATTAAAAACCCATAAAGGGAAAATACTCCTGATCCCACTAAATTAATCCATCGTAATTTAATGATAGAGCTCATCAAGAGAGATACTAGAACTAGAAATGAAGCTAGGTACCCAACCCATTCTAACCAATTTGAAACCATGATAATACTCCTTCCAGCTTATATTTACAATTATAGATTCATTGATGTAGTTAGCCATAGAGCCATTATATATACAAAGACATTTATATGCAAATCTTAGGAGAATAAAGGATAGGCTTTAGCCTATATCCTTTATTCTTCACTATAAACTAATTTATATTTATTATTATCTATTACAAAAATTTTTTCCACTTCTTCATTAATTAATTCAATTTATATTATGATATAATATATTTAAAGTATTGTACAAGAATGTTTCTTTTATAGAAAGGGTGTGTTAATTATGAGCTTGGTTTCTAAACTAAATGAAGACAGAAGTATAAAAATTCCTGAAGAAATTCTTAAGAGAGCAGGATTTAAACCAGGAATTGAAATTATATGGCTATACGATGAAGATACTAGCCAAATACTATTAATGGAAAAACCAAAAAACTTTGCAAAAACTATGAAGGGTTTAGGAAAAGAATTATGGCAGGATGTTGACATTAACACTTATATAAAAGAGGAAAGAGAATCATGGGAATAATTGAAAACAAAACAATATTATTAGATACTAATTGTTTTATATATTATTTTGAAGATAATCCTGTTTATACTGGCTACAGGCATAGCTAGGAATGTGGATTATTTTATTACCAATGATATTAAGCTAAAGGATGTATGTAATAAAGAAGGTACAGAAACAATAATTATAGAAGATATTATGGAATGAAAATTATATATTTATAAAGCCAGAAGTTATTTGATAGAAAACTACTGGCTTTTTTAGTTAAATATTTTTTTGAATTTTGGAAATCTATTACAACAAGTAAATTTCGCAAGTAGAACAGCTATTTTTCACAATATTCTAATTTATATTGATTTTTATCAAGAAATTTTTTTAAAGGATTTTAAAATATAGTGAAGAAATTAATATATTAAGAAGGTTAATAATAGACATCTAATTAAGGGAGGTGAATCAATATGGATTCAACTATTATTATGACTATCATTACTCTTTTAATAACAATTGTATTACCTATTTTAGGAATTATTATAATTTTTAGAAGAGATAAAACAGCATTAAAATGGGCAGTGGTGGGAGCCTTAGTATTTTTTATTTTCCAAATTGCCACTCGTATTCCAGCCCTTAACTATCTAAGTCTTCAACCCTGGTATATAAAAAATATTTCCTCCAATATTCTCTTGCTTGCTGTTTTTTTAGCCTTTACAGCGGGTCTTTTTGAGGAGGGGGGAAGATATCTAGCCTTTAGTTTAGTACTTGGGGATAAAATAACCTGGCATAGGGGTTTAGCCTTTGGAATTGGTCATGGGGGTATGGAGGCAATCTATTTAGTGGGTTTACCCTATTTACAGCAATTGAGTCTCTATCTTTCCAATGGTTCAAGTGTATTGGGGACTATCCCCAGTAACACCATATTATTAGCAGGTGTAGAAAGATTATTGGCTATGATTATGCATATAGGATTTACAATGATTGTGCTTTATGGTGTAAGGAGGAAAAAGCCTATTTACTTATTATATGCAATTCTTGCCCATGGATTAGTAAATGCTCCTGTTGTTCTGATTAGCAATTATATATTTATTTATATTTATTTAATACTTTGGACGGCTGTTCTTTTAATTATTACCTTAAGGCTTCGTAAACCCTTAGATAAACAATGGGGATTTTTTAATAAATAATAGGAGGAATGGAAATGAAGGTAAATAAATTTTTGGTAGTTACTATGATTTTAATATTAGCTATTAGCCTTGTGGGCTGTCAGAGCGATGATAAACTAGAGCATTCAGATGTGCAGGGATATGCAGAACCAATGTCTGAAAACATCTTAATTGCATTTAGCAATGGAGATTATGAAGGCTTTATAAAGGATTGTAGTGATACAATGTTAGGACAGCTAACCCAGGAGGTTTTTGAGACTCAGATATTACCTATAACAGATGTTATTGGAAAATATCAAGAGGGCTCCAAGGAATTTGTCACTGCTAAACAGGTGGATAAAAACTTTATTCAGGTAGTATATAATGGAGAATTCTCCGATGAAGAGGGTAATGTTATTGTTACTATTACATTTAATACCGATGAGGATAATAGAAAAATAGAAGGCTTTGTATTAAATTCACCTAAGCTTCAAAAGATGTAATCCGGAAGCACGGGGACGGTTCTCTTGCTTCCAAACCGGTGTCACAGGAAGGGTTGACATAAAAAGAGACGGTTTTTTTGATAAAGCATATCAAAAGAACCGTCTTTCTGATTTACCTCTGATTTATATTATTCTTCTTTGAATTCTCCTTATATCTACTTCATGTTTCCCAATTAATTCTTTAAATATATCGTTTTCCTCAATAATAGTATTAAGCTTAGCATTAGCTTCTTCCCTAAATTCTGTTAAGTCAGCTGTTTGTTCAATTATAGCTTTTAAATCTTTTTTAATTTCTATTTGACCTACTTCTAGGTTTTTCTGACTATCTTCAAGGTTTTTCTGACTTTCTTCAAGGTTTTTTTGTGCTTCTACAAGATTTTTCTGACTTTCTTCAAGGTTTTTTTGTGCTTCTACAAGATTTTTCTGACCCAGTTCTAAATTTTTCTGTCTATCTAGTAAATGGTTTTGACCTACTTCTAGGTTTTTCTGTCTATCTAGTAAATGGTTTTGACCTACTTCTAGGTTTTTCTGACTATCTACAAGATTGTTCTGTCCTTCTTTTAGACTTTTCAGTTCATCTATTACTATCTTTTGAAATTCTTCGTTGGTCATATGAACACCCCCGATTTCAATTATCATCTATAATTTATATTATATCATATATTAGTAACAAATAAAACTTTACAATAGAACTAATGTTCGGTATAATATAGGTAAATATTTATAGGTGGTGGAAAAGATGATACGAAAAACTCTTTCCAGCTCATTAGTAAATCATAAAACTATAACTATAATATATGAAGGAAACAGAAATTGCCCAAAGAAGAATTCAAGTAGTGAAAATAGAAGAGGATTATATCAAAGCATTGGATATGGATAAAAACTCTATTAGGACATTTAAAATAAAAAATATACTTTCAGCAAGGTGACAAAAGAACTTCTATGTCGCCTTTTTTTGTTCGGCGAATGAATTCGCCTCTACGGGATATTGAAATAATTCAAGCCTGACTTTTGTTTGGGATTTTTGGTTAAATAATGAAAGCCATCAAAGTTGAATTTTTGGAAGCGTGGGGACGGTTCTTTTGCTTCCAAACTAGGTTGATATGATACCATAGGTTAAAAAAAATATATTATAAATCAATAATTTATTATTGAATATCGATAAATAACATGATATAATAATTATAGATTATAAAGAAGGGAGTTTTTGATATGGGTAATAAGGAATTAAAATCTGCTTCTTTTTTAAAAGGGATTCTTAACTTTACATGGGTAATGTTTGTTTTTTTGATAGCAACTTCAATCTATATTAATGTTACTAGTGGGGACAATATGAACTTTATAGCTTTACAAATTGTATTACTCCTTACTTTTGCATTTTTTATGCTTTCAATAATAATGAATCTCCGTAGAATTATTTTAAGTGTCCTTAATAAAAATCCTTTTATCGATCAAAATGTAGTTCGTTTTAGAAGAATCGGCTACAATACATTAATATTGGCTATTGCAGGTGCTATTATGAACGGACAGAGTAATACTGGTACTAAAATAATTCATATAAAGCCCATTTTTTCTTTGAATCCAGAGTTATTATTAACAATCATCTTTGGTGTTCTTGCTTTAGTTTTAGCAGAAGTATTTAGAATGGCATTGGAAATAAAAAACGAAAATGACTTAACAATATAGGAGGCATTAATATGGCTATAATTGTAAATCTAGATGTTATGATGGCAAAAAGAAAAGTCTCCTTAACCGAATTGGCAAAAAGAATTAATTTGACTAATGCTAATCTTTCTATTTTAAAGACAAATAAAGCTAAGGCTATTAGGTTCTCTACCCTAGAGGCAATTTGTCGAGAACTTGATTGTCAACCAGGAGATATTTTAGAATATAGTAAAGATCCTTTACAACAGAACTAATGTTCGGCATAATATAGGTAAATATTTATAGGTGGTGGAAAAGATGATACGAAAAACTCTTTCCAGCTCATTAGTAAATCATAAAACTATAACTATAATATATGAAGGAAACAGAAATTGCCCAAAGAAGAATTCAAGTAGTGAAAATAGAAGAGGATTATATCAAAGCATTGGATATGGATAAAAACTCTATTAGGACATTTAAAATAAAAAATATACTTTCAGCAAGGTGACAAAAGAACTTCTATGTCGCCTTTTTTTGTTCGGCGAATGAATTCGCCTCTACGGGATATTGAAATAATTCAAGCCTGACTTTTGTTTGGGATTTTTGGTTAAATAATGAAAACCATCAAAGTTGAATTTTTGATATAATATATAGAATATGACCTATGAAAAATTAATTGCTCGTGGAAAAGGGGGAAGAATTTTGGCTGTTCAATATATTTTAGGAAGAGCAGGAAGAGGGAAAACCAGAAGGGTTTTTGAAGAAATTAAGGCGGCTCTAAAGAGGACTGAGAATGAAAGACTTATACTTATTGTACCGGAACAATTTACCCTGCAAGCCGAAAGGGATTTGATCCAGTATCTGGGAACCCCGGGAATCATGAGAATAGAGGTATTAAGCTTTACTAGACTTGCCTATCATGTTTTTAATGAAGCAGGGGGAATAACTAGAATTCCCATTGATGATCAGGGTAAGAGCATGATGCTTAGAAAGATTATAAATGAGATTCAAGATGACTTAAATATATTTAGTAAAACAGCCCAGCAGCATGGATTTATTTCTAAGTTTATTGACTTAGTTAGTTCATTAAAGAAAAATAATGTATATCCACTGGACTTAAAGAGCCAGCTTAATTATATGGAAGAGGGCATGATGAAGGAAAAGCTAAAGGATATAGCTTTTATTTATGAAGGTATGCTTGAAAAATCCGCAGGCTCCTATATGGATAGCGATGATGCCATGGGATTATTACTAGAGAAAATGGAGGAGGCTAGCTTTTTAAAGAATACCTATATATGGATTGATGGATTTAGCAGCTTTCCTGCCCAAAGTATTGCAATTATACAAAAGTTAATGAAGATTACTAAAAATACAACAATAACCCTGCCCATGGATATTAGTGAAAATCCTAGGGATAGAGAGCTATTTAGTCTGTCAAAGAAGATATTTGATAAGCTAAGACAAGGTGCCGGGGAGCAAGGATTAGAGGAAAAAATTTTAGATTTAAATTCTAAACCAAACGAATTTATACATAGGGAAATCCGACATTTAGAAGGTGAGCTCTATGCATATCCATATAATCAATATCCCCTGGATGTAGAAAATATTGAGGTGTTTAAGGGGGCTAATATCTATAGTGAAATAGAGTATATGGCGGCAAAGGTGATTGAATTAGTTAGGGAACGAAGCTATAGGTGGAGAGAAATTGCCATAGTATGTAATGACCTTGAGGGCTATGGAAGCATTATAAAAAGAACCCTGGAGGAATACCATATTCCCTATTTTCTTGACCAAAAAAGAAGTATTATGAATAACCCAATCATCGAGTATATATTATCCTGTATAGAAGCCATAAATAAGGGCTATCGCTATGAGGATGTATCTAGATTATTTAAAACTGGGTTTAGTCCCTTAAGTATAGATGAATATGAAAAGCTAGAGATTTATATACTTCAATATGGTATTAGGGGGAAGAAGTGGAAATCTCCCTTTGAATGGGGTAAGGAGGAAAACTTAGCAGCTTTAAATGAAAGTCGAGAAAAGTTTATAGAACCCCTAATTAAGATGGAAAAAAGATTAAAGGGAAAACACAGCTTTGGAGAGATTACTAAAACCCTATATGAATATTTAGAGGATGTGGGGTTAAAGGAAAAACTAGAGCTATGGATTCAGGAGCTTAGGGATCAAGGGCTATATGAATATGTAAATGAAAATACCCAAATCTGGAATATTGTAATGGATACCCTGGATCAATTAGTGGAGATATTAGGGCAGGAAAATGTAGATTTAAGGGAGTACTATTCTATTTTGCAGTCGGGATTTTCCTCCTATGAGATTGGTATTATACCTACTACCCTTGACCAGGTTTTAGTGGGGCAAATCCAACGATCAAAAAGCCATGATATTAAGGCGCTTTTTGTGGTTGGGATTAATGACGGGGTATTGCCCTCGGGTTTAGACGAAAAGGATATTCTATCCAATGATGAAAAAATGAAGCTGCAGCAAGCTGGAATAGATTTAGGGTCAGATTACGAAACCCGATCCTATCAGGAGCGATACTTAATTTATTCATCAATGTCTAAGCCCCAGGAATATCTATGGCTAAGTTATGCCCTAGCTGATGGTGAAGGCAAGGCAATTCGACCCTCCAGCCTTATTGATAGAATTAAAAAGATATTTCCTAGGATAAAAGAGGAAAGTGATATTTTAGAGGATTTAAATCAGCAGAAAAAGCTAATCTCTATACCCCACAGCACCTTTAAGCATTTAGTAGAAAATCTTAGGCAAGAGGTGGATGGAAGCTCTAACCAAGGCTTATGGTGGGATGTATATGGTTGGTATTATAATCAACCCCAATGGAAGGAGACGAGGGAGAGCATTATTCAAGGGCTTTTCCACAATAATCAGGTGGCAGATGTTGGACGGGACCAAGCCAGGTTAATGTATAAGTATCCTATCCATTCCAGTGTATCCAGACTAGAGGGCTATGTTAATTGTCCCTTTGCCCATTTTATAAAATATGGACTTAAGCCTAAGGAATTGAAGGAGTACAAGGTTGAACCCCCGGATATTGGTGTGCTATTTCATGACTCAATGGCATTATTTACAGATCATTTAAGGAAGAATGATTTAAATTGGTCAGAAATTGATAGGGATTTAGCCCATGAGATTATGGATGGAATTGTAGATGAGATGGTACCTGGATATGGGGAGGGCGTATTTAACAGCACCCATAGGTATAAATACCTGGTTAAACGACTAAAGAGAATAAGTAATAGGGCTATTTGGACCTTAACCTCCCACCTAAAACAGGGGGAATTTAAATTATTAGATCACGAGATAGCCTTTGGCAGAGACGGACTTTTCCCTGCCCTTGAGATAGAGCTTTCCGACGGAAGCAAGATATTTTTAGAGGGTAGGATAGATAGAGTAGACATCTTAGAAGGGCTTGAGGAGGACTATGTAAAGATTATTGATTATAAGTCGGGGAATCAGAACTTTAGTCTTTCGGATGTTTATTATGGATTAAGTCTTCAATTAATGGTTTATATCGGCGCAATGATGCAGCAAACCTCTAAAAATAAGAAGCCCTTAAAACCAGCTGGGGTATTCTATTTTAAGATTGATGACCCCATGGTGCAGACGGATGAAAAGATTATTGAAAGGGTAGAGGAGGAAATAGAAAGGCAGCTTAAAATGAAGGGGTTAGCCCTAAAGGATACTAATATTGTACGAGCAATGGATAGGGAGATTGATAAGCAGTCAAGGATAATTCCCGTTGGAATAGGCAAGGATGATAAGTTTTATAAGAGCTCCTCAGTTTTAGAGGAAGAAGGGTTTTTTGAATTATTAAACCACGCCCAGGGTCTGATTAAGGACATAAGTGAAGAAATGCTAAAGGGTAACATAAAAATTTATCCTGTTAAGGAAGGCAAAAAAACCGCCTGTGATTATTGCTCCTATAAGGGGATTTGCCAATTTGATACCCTGTTTGAGGATAATCAATATCATAATATAAAAAGGCTTGAGGATGAAGAGGTATTAGAGAAATTAAAAAATAAGCAGGAGGTGCAAGGGCATGGTAAATTGGACCGATAATCAACAATTGGCAATTGATAGTAGAAATAAAAATCTATTATTGTCAGCAGCTGCAGGTTCAGGAAAAACCGCTGTTTTAGTTGAAAGAATTATACAATTAATTATAAAGGATAATGCAGATATTGATAGATTTCTAATTGTAACCTTTACCAATGCTGCTGCAGGAGAAATGAGGGACAGGATTGGCAAGGCATTGTACTTGGCCATTGAAGAGGGAATAGGGGATGAACAGCATCTTAGAAGACAAATCCAGCTTTTAGACCGTGCCTTTATATCTACCCTTCACTCATTTTGTATTGATATAGTTAAGAAATATTTTCACTTAATCGATATAGATCCTATTTTCCGTATTGGAGATAGCACTGAAACTACCCTGCTAAAGCTAGAGGCATTGGAGGAATTATTTGAATCCCAATATGAAAAGGAAGATAAATCCTTTTTAGAATTAGTAGAGATGTATGGAGGAAGTCGTAATGATCTAGGCTTGCAAAATCTAGTGATAGGCTTGTATGATTTCATACAAAGTAAGCCCCAGCCAGAGGATTGGCTAGTAGAAAGAGTAGAGGACTTTTCCATGGATGAAGAGGAATTCTCCAATAGTATAATGATTAAAAGCCTAATAGAGCAATTACTTATTGATATAGAAGGAGCTATTAATTACTTTAATGAAGCTAAGGAAATAGCTTTAACCCCAGGGGGACCTGATGTTTATGAAGAAATTATACAGGATGATATTGAACAAGTTGAAGGATTAAAGGATAGCTTAAAGGAAGGATTATTACCCTTTTATGAAGGTCTGCAAACCATAAAGCATAAAAGACTGAAGCCAGCCAAGGATGCCGATGAGGATTTAAAAGACTCCAGCAAAGATCTTAGGAATAAAGGTAAGGACATTATAAAGGATATAGGCAAGAAGCTATTGATAAAAAGCCCTAAGGAATTTGTGCAGGAGCTAAATGAAATATATCCCCATATGAAATATCTAGGAAAATTGGCAATAGATCTGGGGAAATTATATAGCCAGAAAAAGCAGGAAAAGGGAATATTGGACTTTAATGATTTAGAGCACTATGGATTAGATATATTACAGCATGATGAGGCGGTTGAGGAATATAGGGGGAAATTTGACTATATTTTTGTGGATGAATATCAGGATAGTAACCTTATTCAAGAGACTATAGTGGATAGAATAAAGCGGAAGGACAATGTATTTTTAGTAGGGGATGTTAAGCAGAGTATATATCGCTTTCGCCTTGCAGATCCCTCCCTATTTATAGAGAAATATGAAAACTACCAAGATGAAGAATCCTCCATTGATCGACGAATAGATTTAAGTAAGAACTTCAGAAGCCGTAAGGCGATTATTGATGGAGCAAATTTTATATTTAGCAATTTAATGAGTAAGGAATTTGGAGAGATTGAATATGACAGTAGGGCTGCTCTTTATCTAGGAGGCGACTTTAAAGAAATAGAGGATAGCCAGGTTGAACTAAATATCATAGAGATAGATAGGGAATTACAGGAAGAAAATAATACTGATGCAATAGAGGAGCTTGAGGATATAGAGATAGAAGCCCATTGGGTGGCAAAGCGAATAAAAGAATTATTGGAAAGAGAAATTTATGATTCCAAGGAAAATGTTTATAGGAAAATAGAGTATAAGGATATTGTGGTTTTACTGCGAACCACTAAGGGCTGGGCTGAAACATATTGTGAAACCTTTGTCTCCCAGGGAATACCTGTTTATGCAGATGTAAATAGCGGCTATTTCGAGACCATAGAAATAAATATTTTGATGAATTTACTTAAGGTAATTGATAATAAGCGTCAGGATATTCCATTACTTAGTGTCCTGCGGTCTCCTATTTTTGGATTTGACACAGAGGAATTAATTAAAATCCGAGGTGCCAGCTCTAAGGATACTTATTTTGAAGCCCTTGAGGAGTACATTGAAAAGCAGGATGATAAGCTTACTCAAAAGCTAAAGGGAGTTTTAAATAGCCTAAGCCAATGGAAGGAAGCCTCCAGATATATTTCCATTGAGGACTTTATTTGGAAGCTATTGATGGAAAGTAATTATTATTATTATGTAGGGGCAATGCCTGGAGGATTGCAGAGGCAGGCTAATATCAGAGTGCTTTTAGATCGTGCCCGACAATTTCAACAAACCTCTATGAAGGGGTTGTTTCACTTTATAAAATTTGTGGATCAGTTAAAGTCCTCCAGCGGAGATATGGGCACGGCAAAAACCCTGGGTGAAAATGATAATGTTGTGCGTATTATGAGTATCCATAAGAGTAAGGGCTTGGAATTTCCTGTTGTAATCCTTGGAGGGATGGGGAAGCAATTTAATCTACAGGACACCAGACAGGCTGTACTGTTTCATAAGGATTTAGGGCTAGGGCCCAATTATGTGAATGTGCAGCGACGTTCCTATAATGAAAGTATAGCTAAGATAGCTATGAAAAATAAGATTAAATATGAAAATCTCTCAGAGGAAATGAGGGTACTTTATGTGGCACTAACTCGACCAAAGGATAAGTTAATAATGGTAGGGCTGGGAAAGAGTTTAGATAAGAAATTAGAGAAGTGGTCCCATGCAATAGGACCCTACAATTTTGCCAATGGAAAAAGCTATCTGGATTGGGTATGCCCATTAGTATTAAGACATGCCCAGGGACAATCCCTAAGGGACAGGGGAGAAATAAATTGGGAAGAAGGGAAGCTTATTAAGGATCCCTCCCAGTGGAAGGTTAATTGTATTAATTCCCAGGAGGTTACCTATAAAGAATATAAAAAACAACTAGATGGTCAAAAAATGAAAGATAAGCTTTTAAACTACCCATGTCAAGGGGACGGTTCTGTTGACACCAAAATTATTAATCGTTTGAATTGGAGCTATGAAAATCAAATAGCTACCAAGCTTCCCTCAAAACTATCCGTAACCGACATAAAAAAGGCAAAGGTAAATACAGCCGCAGCCCTAGCAGTTAATATTCCTATTATGACGGCAAGACCAGCCTTTATGGAGGGTAAGGGAGGGCTTAGCGGGCAGGAAAGGGGTATAGTTACCCACTTTGTGCTTCAACATCTAAGATTAGACCAAGTGCAATCTAAGGAAGATATTCAAGGGCAAATCCAGGAGATGGTATTTAGGGAGCTTATCCGGGAAGGAGAGGCTAAGGCTATAGATACTGAAGGGCTGTATAAATTCTTTAAATCCCCAATAGGAAGAAGAATGCTACATGCTGATTATGTCTTTAGGGAAGTACCCTTTAACCTAGTAAAGAAGGCTAAGGAAGTATTACCTACCTTAGAGGATATATCCTCCTGTGATGAGGAGATATTGATACAAGGGGTTATTGACTGCTATTTTGTGGAGAAGGAAGAACTAATACTTATTGATTATAAAACCGACTATTATCATAATGAGACCATGAGACAAGAGCTTGTGGAGAAATACAGGTCACAAATTCAATTATATAAAGAGGCATTAGAAAAGATAAAGGGTAGAAGGGTAAAGGAAGCCTACTTGTATCTACTCCATGGAAACGAGGAGGTAAGGCTATGAGAATTTTGCATACATCAGATTGGCATCTAGGAAAAAGTCTAGAGGGATATAGTCGACTACCAGAGCAGGAGCAATTTTTAGACGAGCTTGTTGAAATAGTAGAAAGAGAAAAAATTGATTTAATATTGGTTGCAGGGGATATTTACGATCATTCTAACCCGCCGGCAGCAGCTGAGAAGCTATTTTACCAAAGTATGAAGAGGCTATCTAAGGATGGACAGCGTGCCGTTATAGTAATAGCTGGTAACCATGATAATCCAGACCGATTAACAGCTGCGAGTCCCTTAGCCTATGAGCATGGGATTGTACTTTTAGGTACTCCCAAAAGCGTAGCCCATACTGGTAAATATGGGGGCTTTGAAATAGTAGAGTCAGGACAGGGGTATATAAAGCTTATTATAGGGGATGAGAAGGTGGTAGCCATTACACTACCTTATCCTAGTGAAAAGAGATTAAATGAAATTATAAGCATTGAAGCTGATGAAGAAGAAATGCAATTATCATATTCCCAGAGGATTGGACAAATATTTAGCGATCTTTCAAAGCATTTTAGTGAGGATTCCATTAATCTAGTCCTATCCCACCTTTATATGCTAGGGGGAGAGGAATGTGATTCTGAAAGACAAATTCAATTGGGGGGGAGTATGGCAGTGGAGGCATCCCTATTACCATCCGCCCAATATATTGCCCTGGGTCATCTTCACCGCCCCCAAACTGTGGTAGGAGGGCAGAATAGAGCATTTTATAGCGGGTCACCTCTGCAATATAGTAAAAGTGAAATAAACTATAGTAAATGTGTATATAAAATAGATATAGAACCAGGACAAGAGCCTTTGGTACAGCCCATATATTTAAAAAACTATAAGCCCATAGAGGTATGGAAATGCTGTGGAATTGAGGAGGCACTAAATCGTTGTCAGGAGCAAGCTCAAAAGGATATATGGGTTTACTTAGAAATAGAAACCGATCGGGTTCTTACAAGGGATGAGATTAAAGCCCTTAGGGATATAAGAAAGGATATAGTGGAAATTCGTCCACTGCTTACAATAGAAGAGAACAAAGAGGATGAAATAGAAAATTTATCCGAACTAAATATGATTGAACTGTTTAATAATTTTTATATTAAGGATAGTGGAGTACAACCCAGTCGAGAACTGGTAGAAATGTTTTCACAAATTATAGGGGAAGAGGGGGAAGAAAATGAAGCCATTAATGTTGAAGATTAGTGGAATAAATAGCTTTATGGATGAGCAGACAATTAATTTCTCCCTACTTACTGAGTTAGGACTATTTGGAATATTTGGACCCACCGGCAGCGGCAAATCTACCATATTAGATGCCATAACCCTAGCCCTATATGGAGAAATCCCTCGGTCAGGCAAGGATTTATCCGGAGTTATCAATAGCCATTGTGATAAAGGTAGTGTGTATTATGAGTTTGAGATTGGAAGTAAAATTGATAAAAGAAGGTACTTTGTTTCTCGAAGCTTTAAAAAAGATAAGCAGGGCTCTGTAAGAACTCAAGGAGTAAAGCTTTGCGATGTTACAATTACAGAGGAGCCGATTGTCCTTGAGGAAAAGGTGAATTCAGTTAATAACAGCATAGCAGAAATAATTGGTTTAAGGTGTAATGACTTTACCCGTTCAGTTGTTTTACCCCAGGGAAACTTCAGTGACTTTTTAAAGCTAAGTGGTAAGGATAAAAGGGATATGCTGGAGAGGATTTTTGCCCTGCAGGAATATGGCAGCCAATTAACCATAAAGATTAAAGCTCATAAGAAAAAGATACAGGAGGTTTATAACTTTATTGAAGGAAAGCTAAGGGCTTATGAAGGTGTTTCCCAGGAGAGCTATAACAATCTAATAGAGGAAACAAAATTATTGAAGGAGCAATATACTGAAGTAGCAGAACAATTTAAGCAGATAGAAAAAAACTTCGAATATAATAAGGAATTATATGGATTTACTAAGGAATATCAAGGATATATAGCTAAGGATGAAATCCTAAAAAAACAAGAGGAAAACATAAAAATAAGTAGAAGAGAATATGAATTAGCAGAGAGGTCAAAGAATATTCAACCCTATATAGAGCAGCGAAATTCTTTAGAAGACCAGTTAAAGAATATGGACTTAGACTTTAGAAATAATAAAAAGAGTCTTAATAAGATTAAAGAAATAATAGACAGTATAAATGAAAAATGGGAGATACAGCAAGGCAAAAAGGAAAATAAAATTCCTCTATTATTGGAGGAAAAGGGCAGAATGGAAGTTGCCTTGGGAAGAAAACAAAGATTAGAGAAATTAATTATGGAATTTAAGGCTTTAGAGCAAAAACACTTAAAATATAAGGAAGAATTAAATATAGTACAGGATAATCTGAGAAAATCCAATGATAAAATTATGGAATTTCAAAAAAAGCTTAGAGGGGATCAGAAAAAGGCGGTTGATTTACAAATCTCCTCCCAATATAGACAAAAACTATATGAAGCCCATGGTGTGGAAAAGGAATATAAAAATTATCTAAAGGAAGAAAAAGAGGTTGCCATTAAGATTAAAAATTTAACCTCAGAAATACAACCCCTTAAACAGGAAAGGGAGCAATTAGAAATTAAGGTAAAAGAGTCAGATTTGAAGCTAAATAAACTTAAAGAGGAATTACAAAAGATATTAGATGATCTTCAATATATAGAGCATAAAAATATGGCAGCTGTCTTAGCTAATGAACTTGAAGAAGGGCATAGCTGCCCTGTATGTGGATCTAAGGAGCATCCTCTAAGGGCAGAGTATTTACAGGGTGTGGAAATAGATGAATTAATAAAAACAAGGGATAATCTGACTCAGGCTATAGAGAAAATAAATACTGAATTAGAAGAAGGAAATAAGCATCTTCAAAAAACAATAAATCAAATTACTCTAAAGGAAGGCTTTTTACAGCAATGGCAGGAAAAGGCAGAATCCCTTAAGGGATCATTAAATAAGATAAAATCAGATTATTTTAAGCTTAGAGAAGAGCTGGATTTAGAAGATATTGAAAAGGGAATAAAGGATTTGCAGCAAAGGGAAACTCTTCTAGAGAGGCTACAAAAATATATAAATGTACAACAGAGTAAAAAAGAAGAATTAGAAGAGTATAAAAGTACAGCCCAGGAAAAGCTTAATAATAAAACTAATGAAATAATTAAAGTGGCGCAAAGCCAGACAGAAATTAAAAAACAAATAAATGAAATAAGAGTAGAAATAGAGAAAAGCTGTGGCCAAAGGGATCCCCAAGGAGAAATTAATCGCATAATTAAGGAAATTAACACTATAAATACTAATTATCAGCAGTTAAAGAAGGATTTTGAAAAATATAATGAAGAGAAGCTTAATCTAGAAAAGGATCAAAGAGGTTTAAAGGATACCTTAGAAAACTTGAGCAATAATAAGGAGAAAATAGAACAGTCATTAAAAGAGATGCTTTTTGAAAATGGATTTGAAAATGTACAAGAGGTAATGGCGTGTTTTAAAACTCAAAAACAGCGTGAGGACCTAAAAAATGCCATAACAGAATATGAGAAACAAGCTATCACAGTGAAGGAAAATCTTCAAAGATTGGAAAGAAAAATGGCAGGTAATTCTATAGGGGAAGAACAATGGGAAGACATACAAAACCAAAGGGAAGAGGCTAGGCTAAATCTAGAAAATAAAAAACAAACATTAATAGAAAAAAATGCAGCAAGCAAGGAAATGGAGATAAAGTTAAAGGAACTCAAGATGACCCTTGAGGAAAAGGAAAAGCTAGAGCATAAGCGGGGACTTCTTGATGAACTTGAAAGACTTTTTAAGGGTAATAAGTTTGTAGAATTTATTTCTATGGGGCAATTAAAATATATCGCTAGAGAGGCATCCCAAGAATTAAAAAAGATTACCAGGGGCAGATATGCCCTTGAGCTCGATGTGGAGGGGAATTTTATTATGAGGGATGACTTTAATGGGGGAGTAAGAAGGGGAACTCAAACCCTTTCAGGTGGTGAAACCTTCTTAACTTCACTTGCCTTGGCACTTGCTCTATCCTCCCACATCCAATTAAAGGGTAGAGCTCCCTTAGAATTCTTCTTCCTAGATGAGGGCTTTGGAACATTAGATAGTGATTTACTGGAAACAGTTATGGATAGTTTAGAAAAGCTTCATTCAGATAGATTAAGTGTTGGACTGATTAGTCATGTGGATGAATTAAAACAGAGAATTCCCAGGAAGCTAATTATTGATCCAGCAGAATCTGGTATAGGAGGTACAAGGGTTACTTTAGAAAAGAGTTAAAAATATTTTTCTGAAAATTATTATTTTTCTATTTACAACAGATACTAGTACCTGGTACTATATATATATAATAATTAGGGGGGACAATAATGAGTAAAATACAAATTGTTACCGATAGTACAGCTTATCTAACAAAGGATGAAATAAAAGAATACAATATAAAGGTAGTACCATTAATAGTGCATTTTCAAGGTCAAGATGATTATGAAGGCTTACCGGGAGAATTTGAGGAATTTTTTGATAAACTAAAGAAATCTGAGGATTTTCCCTCAACCTCTCAACCTTCGGCAGGAGCCTTTGCTAAGATTTTTCAGGATGCCGTAGACCAAGGACAAGAGGTAGTGGCAATTTTAATGTCGTCTAAGTTAAGTGGCACATATAATAGTGCAATTCTTGGAGCAGATATAGTAGATAGTGATAAAATCACGGTGATAGATTCAGAAACAGCAGTTGCAAATCTAAAGCATATGGTGATTCAAGCACAAAAAATGGCTCTTCAAGGAAAGGGTAGACAGGAAATAGTAGATTATGTAGAAGGACAAAAAACAAAAATGGGTATTTATCTTACGGTAGAAACCTTAAACTACCTTAAAAAAGGTGGGCGATTATCCAGTACCCAGGCTTTTATGGGTTCTATATTAAATGTAAAGCCTATTTTAAAGCTGGAGGATGGAGTTATTAAACCAGTGGGAAAGGTAAGGGGAAAGAAAAAAGCCATAGAAATGATGTTAGAAAATGTTCCTGAGGCTGCAAAAACTATTTATATTCCCCATATTTTTAATGAACAAGAGGCTGGAGAAGTAAAGGAAATACTACAGGAAAGACTTCCAAATGCAAGAATAGAATTAACAGAACTAGGTCCTGTTATAGGAGCCCACCTAGGTCCAAAAGCAATGGGCGTCTGCTTCACCTGGTAGATTCTAGTTCTAGAGTTAAGGGGCAGGGGGGAATAAATATAAGGTAACACATTCTCCTAAAGTAGCTTCGAATTTATTCGAAGGTAACCATATGCTCTATTATTTGTATGGAGCGCATTCCATGCGTTCCGCAAGAAGATATTTCTTTATACAAATACAAAAAAAGTGGCAGGAAAACCTGCCGCTTTTTGCTATAGAGTTCAAGATACTTCACTTAGCTCAGTATGACATATAAGTTGGTTATCATCCTAAGGAGCTTGTAACGAAGGATCTAAGGTTTAAGTTTTTACTGTTTTTTATAAGGTTTCTACCTTATGGTTTTCCTTTATTCTTGCAACATTATCTAAATAAACCTTTTGTTGTTTTTGACCAAGAAGTTGTTTTTCTATTTGTGGTTTTACTTCCTCTAAAGTCATTGATTTTTCTTCTGTTTCTCCGGTTACCTTTATGATGTGGTAACCAAATTGGGTTTTTACAGGCTGGGAAAGTGTATTATGCTCCATATTAAAGGCGACTTCTTCAAATTCAGGAACCATTTGACCTCTACTAAATGAACCTAAGTCTCCACCTTTTTCTTTAGATGGACAGGTTGAATATTTTTTTGCTGCATCATCAAAGCTTAAACCATCATTAATTTCCTTAATTATGTTTTCAGCTTCTTCTTCTTTTTCAACTAGAATATGACTAGCTTGAATACTTTTTGGATTTACAAATTGAGCAGAATTTTCATTGAAAAAGCTTTCGACTTCTTCATCGCTAACCTTAAGATTATTTAATACTTTACTTATTGCAAATTGCTTTAGTAGTGTAGATTTTACTCTTTCTACTTCCTTAAGATAATTTTCATCTTTATCCATATTATTATCTAATGCATCTAGATAAAATAATTCTTGATTTATTAGCTCATCTAATAATTGTTTTTGTCCAGCTTCAGATTGAAATTGTGCAGATGTTTGAGGGTTAAGACTTTGCATAAAGAAATTTACATCTGCCTGGGTAATTTCGCGACCGCCTACTTTGGCTAATACTTTATTATTTTCCATTTAAACTCTCCTTAATTAAATTTTTATTCAATGCCCATAATATCAGAAATAATATTAGCTGTCCAATGTTAATAGTTTGAAGAATATATTTAAAATGATAAACTAATTACTATAGATAAAGGAAAAGAGGTATAAAATGAAAACAAAAGAGATTTTTTATGAACATGATTTTAAAAAAACCTGGGAAACAAAAATCTTAGAAATAGTCACTTTAAAGAAGCGTTATGCAATTATATTAAAGGAAACAGCCTTTTATCCTGGAGGAGGGGGACAACCCTGTGATTTAGGGACAATTAATGATCAACATTTAATAGAGGTTTATAGGATGGATGATATGATATATCATGTAGTTGAAGAGCAGCCTAATGTTGAAGATGAAGCAGTTTGTTTTATAGATCAATCAAGACGCTTGGATTTAATGCAGCAACACACTGGACAGCATTTGCTCTCGGCAGTTTTTTTTAGCCAATTAAATGGACAAACCTCCAGCTTTCATTTAGGTCTTGATTATGTGACAATAGACATTTCAATTCCCGATATTCCGTCTGAGACTATACAACAAGTGGAAGATATAGCTAATAAATACATATACGATAGTTTATCCATAAAGCATTATCTTACGGACCAAGCACTACTGGGAAGGCTACCCCTTAGAAAGCAGCCTAAGGTAGAGGAAAATATTCGTCTTGTTGAGATAGAGGGCTTAGATTATTCACCCTGTGGAGGAACACATCTTGAGAATACAGGACAATTGGGAATATTAAAGATTATTAAATCAGAAAATTATAAGGGGAACACCAGAGTTTACTTTAAATGTGGTAATAGGGCATTAAAAGATTACCAAAGCATGGCAATAATAATCTCTCAACTGACAACCCAACTATCAATAAATCAAGAAGAAATAATAGAAAGGGTAGAAAAGGAATTAGAAAAATCAAAAGCCCTATCTAAGGAATTACATAAATGGAAAGGAAAAGCAGCCTATTGGGAAGCTAAGGATATTATAGCTGATAAGGATGATAAGTTCATAGCCAATATCTTTCAGGATAAGGATTTTGAAGAGATCGATGACATTAGTAAGGAAATAACTGAACTAGGAGACTATATTACATTGTTAGCTTCTATTGAAGATAAAAAGATTATTCTTAGTCATTCTGGACAAAGTCCATTACATTGCGGCAGGGTATTTAAAGAGCACCTATCCCAATATGATGGAAGGGGAGGCGGAAATAATAATAAAGCTCAAGCAGCCTTTTCTACGATAGAGGATTTAGAGAAATTTTATAATTTCTTAGTAGGGAAAATAAGTTATTAGAGGCTTGTGAGTTGACAAGAATGAACACATAGCAGAAAGTATATTTAACAAATATCATGGAATACTGAAAAGAAAGCTTAGATACTAAAATAAGAAACTTATAAACCTTATGTGATTTAGCATAGGGTTTATATTTGTCCTTAAGCTTTTTTAAAATATTCATGATAAAGGATGTTGATGCATGTATTTAATAAAAAAATTGTACCATCCTGAGAATTTTCAAGGAAAATATAAAAAAACTAACTATTTTGAGGGCTGGTATTTTAAAAATATAGATAAAAAGAGGGAGAATGTCCTTGCAGTGATACCTGGGATATCCTTAGATACAGAGAGGTTGGATAACCATGCATTTATCCAGGTATTAGATGCTAAAAATTGCAAGGTTAGTTATATAAGATACAATATATCAGAGTTTAAATTTGATAATAATAAATTTCAAATCCAAATAGGTGATAATTTTTTCTCCCGTAAAGAAATGAGATTAAATATTGAGGATGATAATATAAATATCTTAGGGCATCTATCCTTTAGTAATATAATTAGATATCCTAAAACATTGACTCACCCAGGCATAATGGGACCCTATTCCTTTGTGCCCTTTATGGAGTGCTACCATGGTATTATAAATATCCATCATGATATTTCTGGACAATTAAATATATCAGAAAAAGAAATAGACTTTTCCCATGGATATGGATATATAGAAAAGGATTGGGGAAAGTCATTTCCTGAATCTTGGATATGGTTTCAATCAAATCATTTTGGCTTAGATGATGTGACCATAATGTTCTCCGCAGCAAAAATCCCTTGGATAGGAAGAAGCTTTTTAGGCTTAATCTCATTTATTAGAATTAAAGATAAGATATTTCATTTTTCCACCTATACCAGGGCAAAAATTAGTAAGCTGGATTATAAGGATAATAACCTAAGGGTGGCATTAGAGGATAAAAAATATAGATTAGAAATGCATGTGACAAATTCCAAGGGAGGAATTCTTAAGGCACCCCAAAACGGACTAATGCATAGGGAGATACTAGAAAGCATAGATGCAACTATAGGGGTTAAGTTTTCCTATATAAATGGAAAAATAATCTATCAAGGCGAAGGAAAAAATACAGGATTTGAGATTGTAAATGAAGCGGAAGCATTAGACAGCCTATGGAAAATGAAAAAATAGTTATTTATCTAATAGATAAAAAAATTTTAAATTTTTAAAATTAGCTATTACTATACTATCTATAGTTGGTATCAAGTATAATTAACTAAGATAGCTTTTTATTCTGTTAAAAATAATAATGTAAAAGGGGACATAATTTCATGACTAAAAAAAGAAATGTAGTATTGCTAATATTTATTATTTCTATTAGTATTTTATTTACTGCCACGGCATGTAGTGATTTTGCTGTAGAAAACAATACCAATGAAGAAAACCTAAGGGTTCATTTTATAGATGTAGGTCAAGGTGATGCTATATTAATTCAAACAGAAAATAGAAATATGCTTATTGACGCAGGGGACAATAGTTATGGACAATTGGTAGTGGACTATTTAAGGGATAAGGGCGTATCAAGGCTTGATTATCTAATAGGAACCCATCCCCACGCAGATCATATAGGGGGGCTTGATGAGGTTATAAAAAACTTTGAAATAGGTACAATTATAATGCCCAAGTTAAGCCATGATACTAAAACCTATGAGGATGTATTATTAGCGGTTCAAGAAAAGGGCTTAAAAATCAATACGCCTAAGATAACAGAACCCTATGAATTAGAAGATGTAAAGTGGACAATGCTAGCGCCTAATAGCGAGGAATATGAAAGCCTAAATAATTATTCTGTAGTGGTGAAATTAGAATATGGGAAAAGATCATTTTTGTTTACCGGTGATGCTGAGAGTTTATCAGAGGGTGAAATGCTAGAATTACATAGGAGAATGCTTAAGGGGATTGATGTACTTAAGATTGGGCACCACGGTAGCAGTAGCTCTACATCAGATGAATTCTTAGATGTAGTAAATCCAAAAATTGCCGTTATTCAATTGGGAGAGAATAATAAATATGGGCATCCCCATGAGGAAACAATGGAAAAGCTAGAAAATAAAGACATAGAGATATATAGAAATGATTTAAATGGGAATATAATACTTACCAGTGATGGAGATAACATTAATGTTGAACTTCAAGTAGAATCAAATGCAGAAGATGGCTCATTAAGTAAGGAAGAAAATAATAGTGTACAATATATCGGTAATAAAAATTCAAAGGTATTACATTTAGAAAGCTGCGAGCAGCTACCAGCTGAGAAAAACAGGGTATACTTTACAAAGCGCCAAGAAGCTATAGAGGAAAACTATAAACCCTGCCAAAGATGTAACCCATAAACCAAGGAGGAATAGTATGAAGGTTATAATAGATCGTTTTGAGGATAACTTTGCCATAGTTGAATTAGAAGATAAAAACATAATAGATATACCAATAGCATTAATCCCTGAAGGAGCAAAAGAAGGAGATGTCTTAGAAATCCGCATTGATACAGAAGAAACCAAATTGCGGAAGGAAAAAATAGAAAAACTACTAAATAACCTTTGGGAATAAAAAATGTCACTAGGAAGGTAAATTTATGGAAGCTAAAAAGAAATTCTTAAAACTGTATAAGGAAAAATATTTTCAGCTTAAGAAATATCTAGAGGAAGATAAGGTCTTTATTAGGACAATAGAAAACTTGGGATTTAATATAAATAACTATCCAAGTGAGTTTTCTAAAAAACTAATGATACAATTGACCTTTCTTTATTTTTTGCAAAAAAAGCTGGGGTTAAACAAAAATATTATTAGAGAAACCTTTGAACTGTCCCTAAGAAATAAAAAGAACTTCTTTAAAGACTATTTAGAAACTATGCTTTATGATATACCAAACCCTTTCTTAAAGGTTAGACTATTTGAACCAGATAAAGGCTATGATTGGAGAAAAGCCGATATTAAAATACCCAATGAGATTTTTTCAAATATACATAGCAAAGGGAAAGAAGCAGATGGGATTTTGGATATTTTGGATAGGTTTAACTTTACCTTAAGGGAAGAAGAAAGAACTAATGGAGAAATGACCATTGACCCTGAGATATTAGCATTAATCTTTGAAAACTTACTTAATGTTGAGGACAAGAGAAGCAAGGGAGTGTATTACACCCCTAGGGAAATAGTAAGATTTATGTGCCAAGAGAGTTTGACTCACTATCTGGTAAAGAAGGTAGAGGTACCCTATAAGGATATAAAGGATTTTATTTGCAATGGAAGATTAAATAGAAATAATGATATAGAGGATAAAATTCTTAAAATGGATCGTGCCTTAGAAAATATCATAGTGGCAGATTTAGCGGTAGGCTCCGGAGCTTTCCCTCTAGGTATGCTTAATGCCATAGTTCAAACTAGAAATAACATTACAAAATATCTATCTAATCGGGATGGTAATCAGGATAGGTCCCTATATAACTTAAAGTTAAATACGATAAAAAGAAGTATATTTGCAATGGATATAGATTCAAAGGCTGTTAAGGTAACAAAGCTTAGATTATGGCTATCCATTATTTCAGAGCATAACTCCCAAGTTAATGTAGATATGAATATCTATGGGGGTAATAGTTTAAACCATGAATTTAATGGGGTGAATAGGGGTTTTGATATTATAATAGGGAATCCTCCCTATGTAGGGGAAAAGGGGAACAAAGAGATATTTAGGGACATGGCTAAGACGAAATTTGGAGAAAAATATTATCAAGGTAAAATGGACCTATTTTATTTCTTCTTTCATAGGGCAATTGATTTAAGCAAGGAAGGTGGGATAATAAATTTTATTACCACTAATTATTTTACTACGGCAAATGGTGCAACAAAGTTAAGGTTTGACATTAAGAATAGGACTAATATATTAAAGTTAATAAACTTTAATGAGATAAAAGTATTTGAAACCGCTATGGGGCAGCACAACTTAATAAGCCTTTTAGAGAAGGACTGCTCAAAGGACAAACCGGATACAGAGATTATGACTATCGGAGAACAAGGAGAAGTTTCATCCTATAGATGTGCCCATGAGAAACTCTTTGAGGGTAGTCAAGCATATATAAGAATTATAGAGGGTGGAGATGATAGGATAGAATCGATTTTAGATAAGATCTCAAGAGGAATTAAGATAGAGGATATTTGTAATGTGAATCAAGGGATTGTATCTGGTGCGGATACTTTAACCAATAGACATATTACAAGATTTGGAATTAATGGAGAAAAGGGTGAAGGAATTTTTGTATTAGAGGAAGATGAGATAGAACAAAAGTATTTTGAACCGGATGAAGTAGAAATATTAAAACCCTTTTTTAAAAACTCAGATATATATAGATATAAATCAAAGGAAATTAGTGATAAAAGGATAATATATATAGATAGGGATATAAAGAACATTGATAAAAGATATCCTAATATTAAAAGACACCTTGAGAAATATTATGACATTCTATCCCAAAGAAGGGAAACCCGAATGGGATATATAGAATTCTTTCATTTGCATTGGGGAAGAAAGGAAAGGATATTTATGAAGGAAAAAATAATTGCTCCCCAGAGAAGCTTATTAAATACCTTCGCCTATAATAATATCCCCTGGTATTCAAGTGCAGATGTATACTATATAACACCTAAGGATGAAAAAGTGGATTTAAAATATCTATTAGGTATCTTAAATTCAACTTTATATTATACATGGTTTTATCATAGGGGAAAAAGAAAGGGAGAGATTTTAGAATTATATCAAACTCCGTTAAAGGAAACTCCCATTATATTTTCCCAGGAAAGAAAAAAGGAAATTATAGATCTAGTGGATCAAATGCTAGCAGAGGAAGATATCCGGAAGAAAGAAATAATACAAACCAATATTGATAATATAGTATATCAAATCTATGATATTACAGAAGGAGAAATTAAAAGCATTTCAAAATAAGGTTAATTAACCAAATATAAAAACAAAAGAAGCAAAAAGAACCGTCCCTTTTGCTTCTTTTAGTAGGGGGTGGGATAATGAATAAAGCCGGGGGAATGCTTATCGGGGGTTTAGTAGCCGTTATGGTTACATTAAATGGTGTGCTAAGCCAATATACTAATATCTATTTAGCTACCTTTATAATTCATTTAATAGGTCTTTTTACCATAGGGAGTTATTTATTAATTAGAAGACATAAGAGGATTAAAAAGGGGAATATTCCTATTTATCTATTTATGGGAGGAGCTGTAGGTATAATTCTTGTCACCCTAAATAATATTTGCTTTAATAATCTTGGAGTATCCTTAACACTTTCCATAGGACTTCTAGGGCAATTAATTCTTTCTGCACTTGTAGATCACTTTGGACTACTTAATATGCCTATTGAAAAATTTGAGGTAAAAAAATTACCGGGATTTGCAATGATAATCACAGGCATCATTATAATGATGTTTTTATAGCATGGGAGGAAGTCAATTATGATAATTATAGGATTTCTAGCTTTATTAGCGGGAGGTTTTACTATTCTTTCTATGATTTTAAATGCGCAATTAGGGAAAAGGATTGGAGTATTGCAAAGCACCTTAATGAACTATTTGGTCGCATCATCTGTCATGTTTATCCCCTTGTTTTTAACTGGTCAAATCAAAAACTTCACTTTACTTCCCTTTAGTGAAATCCCATGGTGGGCTTTTCTTGGGGGCTGTGTTGGGGTAATGGTTGTAATATTATCAAATATAATAATACCAAGAATAGCCGTTATATACACAACTCTATTAACCTTTCTTGGTCAAATGATTATTGGTATTACAATGGATGTTTTTATTACCCATACTTTCTCCATAGGGAAAATAATTGGAGTTAGTTTAATTGGAACAGGTCTTTTATATAATATTAATATAGATAAAAAAATTTGCAGTAATAATTACAACAAGTAATATAATTTACATTTATTTACTAAAACCTTTACAAAAATAAACAATAAGAGTTATAATTATTACAGAGGAGTATTTAATTAATAGTTTTTATTTCTTATATGGAAAAATATCTAATAAAGGGGCTACATCCTATGGAATTTTCACAATATTTAGATACATTAGAAAGTAAATTGTTTGGTAGCTTTGATTTGAAAAGAAACTATTTATTGGATAATTATAATTTTGACCTTTTTGCAGAATATCATATAAGAAATGAAAAATATGTTTTAATGAAGAAAGCAACTGTATACGCCATAGAAAATAACGAGTATTGTTTTGTAAAATACTTTAATAAAATAGATAAATTCCAGTTTCAAGAATTTACTGATACCTTAATAAAATCTATAGATAATGTGGTGCAGCCAAGTGAAGAACATATGTCAAGTATTATCACCGGAGTTATTGTTTTGCCGGATAAGCCCAATATAGATATTATAGATACTATTAAAAAATTTAAATACCATAAGGGGTTTGCCTTTGGTTTTAAGGGCTGGGCAGATATTCGGATACTATTGGTTACTATGAATGATCATTATATAGTAACAAACAAAAAAGGGAAGGAGGTTAGTGAGGTTTATAGCATTTAATTTTAAGCTTCACAAAAATTAAGGAAGGTGATTTTATGAGCGCATTAGTATTAGTTATTGGTAGTATAGTTATATTTACTGTAGCGTATATTACCTATGGAGCATGGCTTGCTAAACAATGGGGAGTAGATCCTACTAGAAAAACGCCTGCCGTAGAAATCAATGATGGCGTTGACTATGTTCCGGCAAAGCCTGCTGTATTATTAGGACATCACTTTGCATCTATTGCAGGTGCGGGACCAATCAATGGACCAATATTGGCCGCAATGTTTGGATGGGTACCTGTAATGCTATGGATTATTATTGGAGGTATCTTCTTCGGAGGAGTTCATGATTACGGTTCATTATTTGCTTCTGTTCGACATAAGGGTAAGTCAATAGGAGAGGTAATCAATGTAAACATGGGAAGTACCGGTAAAAAATTATTCTCGATATTTGCCTGGTTAACATTATTATTAGTTGTAGCGGCGTTTACTAATATTGTTGCAAATACATTTGCCTCAGTACCAGCTGCAGCTACAGCTTCAATACTTTTTATCATTTTATCTATTTCATTTGGATTTGGCGTATATAGAAAGGGATTACCACTAGGCATAGGAACAGTTGTTGGAGTTATTTTACTATTTACATGTGTTTGGCTAGGGACTCTATTCCCTATAGCATTAAGCGTAAATACTTGGATAGTAATCCTTGCAGTTTACATTTTCTTAGCATCTACAGCACCAGTATGGATACTACTACAACCTAGAGATTATTTGAACTCATTTTTATTATATGCAATGATTGCAGGTGCTGTATTAGGATTGATTATCTATAGACCAACAATCCAAATGGATGCGGTAACAGGTTTTAATGTAGACGGACAATGGTTATTCCCAATGTTGTTTGTAACAGTAGCCTGTGGAGCTATATCAGGTTTTCACGCAATGGTTGGTTCAGGGACCACTTCTAAACAGCTTGCAAATGAAAAAGATGCAAAGATTATTGGTTATGGTGGAATGTTAATAGAATGTGTATTGGCTGTTATAGCTTTAGTAACAGCAACCTATATCACCCAAGGAGAATTAGGCACCTTATTAGAGGGTGGACCAGGAAATGTATTTTCCCACGGTGTTGGAACATTTATGGCGAGATTTGGAATACCCTTTGAGGTAGGTAAATCCTTTGTTGCATTGGCAGTATCTGCATTCGCTTTAACCAGTCTTGATACGGCAACGAGACTTAATAGATTTATCTTCCAAGAATACTTTGAGGATCCAGAAAAAGAAACTCAATCAGTATTAACCAATAAATATGTTTCTACTGGTGTTACAGTAGTTATTGGTGCTTGGCTTGCAGTGGGTGGATTTGCGGTTATATGGCCAATATTCGGTTCTGCAAATCAACTATTAGCAGCTTTAGCATTACTTGCTATAGCATTATGGTTAAAGAATACCAAGAAAAATTACAGCATGATTGTACCTCCAATGATATTCATGTTGGTAGTTACCCTAGTTGCATTGGTATTCCTAATTAGAGACAATTTAGCTGCTTCTAACTATGTACTTGTAGTTTTCCCAGCACTTTTATTTGTTCTTGCTATAGTCCTAGCATACAAAGGTTATGGCATAGTATTTAAAAAGGATGAATCTGAAAAGGTATCTGAATAAGTAGTTAATTTATGCTCGAAAAGCCCTCTATTGAATTTCAATAGAGGGCTTTATATTTACCACTTTTTTAGTATATTATCTATTTATTATATAAGTGTTTGTTAATATTTTAGAAAAGTATTTTTGATAACATTTTAAACTTTTAAAAAGCATGTTAATATGTTATCATTGAATAAGTAAGTATAAATAATATTAATGTTTAAAAAAGCATAAAATTTAAATAAAAAAGTAAAATTTAATATTATGTATTCTAAACTTTGGAAAAATATTAACGAAATATTGTTGATGAGGAAACAATATAATAATTTTAGATTAAAATAATGGTTAGATAAATAACAATTATTTATTGTTATCAAGATTAGAGGTTCCTCCATCCATAGTGAATAGTTGATACTTGCAGGCGTACCATTAATTTTAGCAAATCCCTCAATAATTGGTAAATATATAATGACTCTACGATTGGACTGTCAGAAATGGCAGTCCTTTCGTATTAGTTTTTTTTATTCCTTATTAAGGAAGCCCTGCCTATTTTATTATTTCCATATTTATTGCGTATTTTATCCATTACCATATCAACCTTCTCATGTTTATTATCTTTCTCTTTATGATTAAAGAAGGATATTTGTTGTGAAAAACAATTATCTTCAAATCCCTTAAGGGTTATGCCAATTAATCTTACCGCTTTAGAGGGACGAAAATTTCTTTGAAGTAATTCACAACCTGCTTCATATATGTTCTTTGTAAAAAAAGTTGGTTTTATAGTAGTTTGCCTGGTAATCACCTCAAAATCTGAAAATTTTAAGGTGATTTGTATACAATGACCCTTTTTATTATGCTTTCTAGCCCTTATACCTACTTCTTCCGATAGCTGCATTAGTACATGTTTTAGTCTTTCTATGTCTTTTACATCTTCTGGTAATGTTGTTGAGTGGCCGATAGATTTGATATCATCCGGGGAGTTTACTTCAACCGAAGAATAGTCTATTCCATTAGCATGTTGGTGAAGATCTATGCCAAATTTACCAAAGTTTTTATAAAGGTAATTTTTTTCAAGATTTGCTAGTTCACCTATGGTTTTAATGCCTAAATGATTAAATTTTTCTGAGGATTTTGCTCCTACGCCATACATAGCTCCTATAGGCATTGGCCATAATTTTTCTTTAATATCCCTTTTCCAAAGCTCTGTAATTCCCAATGGTTTTTTCATATCAGCTGCCATCTTAGAAAGAAACTTATTCTCTGATATTCCGATAGAACACCAAAGACCTAAGTTTACCTTTATATCCTCCATAATCTTTGCTGCTGCATCTAAGGGAGTGCCGAATAGCGCTTCTGTTCCGGTCATATCTAGCCAGGCTTCATCAATACTATTTTGTTGTACTACAGGAGTATAGTTAGAAAATAGTTTCATAACCTCGTGAGACTTGTACTGATAAAAGCTGTGGTCGGGAGGAACTAGAAGCATTCCTGGGCAGAGTTTTAAAGCCTCATGTACAACCATTGCAGTGCGTACACCAAACTTTCTAGCCTCATAATTAGCTGCGAGAATTATTCCAGATCGTTTTTGTGGATCACCTGCTACCGCTGCTGGTTTCCCCATAAGGTCATGATTTCTAGTGGTTTCACAGGATATAAAAAAGGCATTCATATCAACAAGAAAAATAACTTTTTCCACTTTGATTCATTCCCCTCATCATTCTTTTTTTTATGACAATTATATCATAACCTGACAATCAGTAGGGAATGGAGCCTTAGGCTTTATTTTGCCAATAATATATGGCTAGCTGTGTTCGGTCTCTTAACTCTAATTTTTCTAATATGGTAGAAATGGTATTTCTTACAGTTCCTTCACTGATATAGATTTGCTTTGCAATTTCCTTATTAGATAATCCATTGGCTATGAATTCTAAGATGTCATTTTCTCTAGATGTTAAGCAGCTTGTTTCCCTGGTTTCTGAAAAACTTTTTAAAGCCTCTTCACTTATAATTGGCAGACCAGCATATACCGTCTTAATGGTAGTTTTTTGTTTTTCAATTTCATCTGACTTCAATAAATATCCAGAAGCACCTGCCTGTAAGGATTGGTGAATATTTTTATAATCATGAAAGGTGGTAAGCATAATAATTTTTATAGCCGGATTACTTTTCTTAATGATTCTACAAGCACTAATTCCATCCATGACTGGCATTTGAATATCCATAAGAACGATATCAACAGGATTTTTCTTACAAAATTCGATAGCTTGATTACCATTAAGGGCATGTCCGATAATTTCAAAGGCTTGATCCGTGGACAAGATTATATCAAGACTTTCGATTACCATTTCATCATCGTCTGCGATTAATATTTTCATAAACCTCACCTACCTTTTTGAGTTGAAATAATAATAATTAGCTTAAAGGTACTTTCATTTTGAACACTTAAACTTCCATTAACAGCCTCAAGACGATTTCGCATGTAACGCAGTCCATGCCCCTTTATTTTACCAGTATTATTAATTATTCCATCATTTTCTATCATTAGTCGTACAACATAGTCTGTAACATCAAAGGACAGCTTAATAACTTTAGGATGAGCGTGTTTTGTTATATTGGTTAAAGCTTCCTTTACTGACATTAGAACTAATTGCCAAATATAAGGTTTTAGTTCTAAGTTATTTCCACTATGGGTAAATTGAATAGGGTAAATAAAGCTATCACATAGTTGTTGTAGCTGTATAAATCCCACCTCTAAATTAGGCTCAATCTGTTTAACAGAATCCTTTAACTGCTGTAGTGCACTTTCTAAGCGCTGTTCTGCTTTATTTAATGTTACCTCCGAATTTTTGTGTCCCTTGTTAGACATTAAAGTTTTATAAGCTTTTAATGAAAGATGGGCTGCAGTAAGTTCATGTCCTAAATTATCATGTAATATTTCTGCAATCCGATGTCTTTCAGTTAACCTTGAAATTTTTTCTGTATCTTGATAGTCTGATAGTAGCTGAGCTTGTATGAATTCTAAGTTGTAAATCTGATGACGCAAATGATCCGTTAATTCCTTATTATAAGCATTATCCTTTGACCAGTGATGTAGTATTGTTCCAAATAATATTGCTTGAAATACTAATAGATAATACATATCTTGATTTAATACAGCTCCCATTATTACTATTGGGATAATATAAACAAGCTTGTTTTTATATGAAAAATAATAGGCAAATAAAAATAAATATATAGCAGCCAAGGGATAAAAAACGGAAATAATTATAAAAATGATTTCATCTATTAACATATATACTGGTCGTATATTAACTCTCCACCTTAAAACCATACTAAATGTAACAAATAAAAAAAGCAAAAAAACCAGTGGATCAAACACTGGAATCAGCATAATTAACAATACTATTAATTGTATTAGCATAATAAGCAAATATAGTGATTGTGGTTTGATGTTAAATGGTTTTTTTGCAAGCATCTAATATCTCCTTTTACTACCTATTAATAAGAGTATTGCTGAGTATACTAATAACACAAGATAGGCTATTAATACATAGTTAATTTTAGCATTATATAGTGCATCCAGTCCATAGGGGAGCCAGTAAGTGGGCAGGATCAATATAAATTTCCGTATGCCTTCGGGTATAAACTGTAAAGGCATAGATATTCCACTTACTAAACACATAATAGATCCAACTCCTGAAAATAAGCCAAATGAAAGATTGTAGGATCTAAACATAGAGTTCCAGCTTAAAGTAAAGGCAATAGTCATTATGCTGTAAACAAAAATCAGGATAAAGATAAATCCATAGTGGGTAATTGCATCATTCCAACGAAGGTAGATACCAAGGGTAAATATAATATTTTGTACTGTTAGTATTAATAAATACCCTAGCAAATGAGAGCTAAGATAGGTAGCATAACTCGTTGGTGTAGCTGAAATTCGGACTATGATTTTATTAATACGATCCTCCACTATTGGTTTGCATAGCAGAAAGGCTGAAAATAGATTAAGCATTCCAAATAGATATAAGCCATTTGGATAACCATTGCCCTGTGCAGGAATGAATATTATAGCCAAGGGCAATATAAATATAATTAGTATATTTATAGGTTGTGCAAAGCTTTGCTTTAAAGCATGCTTAAATAATACAATCATACAATCACCTTCTTACTTAGGGGTTTTATTAACACAAATAAAATAACGATTAATACTAATAGTGGAATAATTCCAATAAAAATATTTTTAAAGTCCTGATTAATAATGCCAAAGATAGCAGTTTTAGCTAAAGACATTGGTGTTAGGTAATCTCTTAAAAGGTTAATTATTCGAATGTCTGGAAGAGGAAAATATAAGCCTGTTATAATAGGTGCAACAATACCATATAAGGATGTAATAGCTGTAGCTGTTCTCACCCTCTTTGTTAAGAATAAAATGATTGTACCTAGTAATTGATTAAAAACTACTGAAATAAGTAGTACAAGTAATATGGGGATTAAGTGATCAAACTTGGTATCAAGAATTAAAATAGAAAAAAGAACAACAACTACAGTTTGTAAAAAACTTACCAATATGCTTGTAAATAATATGGATGAAACAATCTTTCTAGGATTAACCGGTGTTGCAAGTAATCTATCACGCATTGGTGTTAGAAAATCCTGGCCTAGGGTTTCAAAGCTAATTGCCGCTCCATAAATTTGAAATGTTAGGGCAAAGCCAATGGTTAATACAATTGAAAATTGGGCCATATAATCACTTGCACCAGTATCTATAATTCCGTTTGAATAAACATAGTTAAAAAAAGATATTAACAAGATAGGTAAAAATATGAGGATAAGATGCCCAAATAAATCCCTAGAGCTTCTTAATATATGAAATTTAAACATTATTCCACCCCATCCCTTAATTGTTTTCCTGTTAGGGTTAAAAATACATCTTCAAGGTTTGGTTGTTTAGAATTAACATTAACAATTCGTAATGGGGCAAGAACTGCAACTATTTTATCTATAATAGAAACACCACCGGGAACAATAATATGATATTGGTTTTCTTTTATTATAACTTCCTTTATATCTGGCATTGCTAAAAGTTCTTCTTTCTGAACCTCGCTTGCAATTGCCACATCTACCAATATATGTGAATCCCCTGTAATGCGGCCGATAAGCTCTTGGAGGGTACCTGATGCGATAACATGTCCTTGATCCATGATATAAACCCTACTGGCAATAGCTTCTACTTCCTCAATATAGTGGGAGGTATATATTACCGTGGTACCTTCAGATGCAGTTTTCTTAACAAAATCTAAAATATAGTTTCTTGATTGAGGATCAATCCCCACAGTAGGCTCATCCATTATAAGTAACTTTGGACGATGGAGGATAGAACAGCCAATATTTAGTCTTCTTTTCATCCCACCTGAAAATTGACTAGGACGATCATTTATTCGTTCTTCTAAGCCTATAATTTTAGAGACTTCATTAATCCTATTTTCAAGCTCTTGTTTTTTTAATCCATATAGACTTCCAAAGAATGCTAGGTTTTCCCTTGCAGTCATATCATCATAAATGGTAATTTCTTGTGTTACAAAGCCGATTTGACTTCTAATTTTCTTATTTTTTCCATCCTGCTTTAGATCAAATACAGATATTTCACCCTCGTCTATTGGTAGTAATCCAATAATAGATTTTATACAGGTTGTTTTTCCTGCTCCATTAGGACCTAGTAATCCGATTACTTCTCCCTTTTCTACTTCTAATGACAAATAGTCTAAAGCTAGATTATCATTAAAGCGTTTAATTACATTCTCCATTTTTAATATCATTTACATCACCTCGAAAATAACTATACAGAAGTTTTGGATTTATTAGTAGTTACATTTGTCACAATATTTTCCCCTTTTTTATTCTTTTTATCAGATTAGAGAAGTAGATATAGACTTAACGAAAAAAAGAGAGTTACTCTTCCAAAGAAAGAATAGCCCTCTTTTGATCCATTGGATTACACCTCCATGGTATAAGTGCTTTCTTGTTTAGCCTAGGGGAACCTAGGGTTCACTAAGGGAGGTAGCAGCTTTGCTACTATTTCTATACTTATCTATTAATTTCTCTCCATATTCAACTAGGATTACAGACAGAATAACTAGTATAATACCCAAAAATTTTAAACCCAATATATTTTCGTCGAAGAATATAAAAGAAGCCAATACTGCCACGGGAACCTCTATAGTCATTACTATGCTAGCCTTGGAGGATTGTATATTGTGGGACATGCCGGTTGTATAAAATAGATATCCCAAAGTAATTACAAAGAATCCTATTGCAAATAGATTTACTATAATAGGAATATTGTATTCTATCAGAAACAACTCTCTTGGATTAGTAAAAAGAAAATTAAATAAAGTGCCAAAGCCCATTGTATAGCATACAATTACAAGCTGATGGTACTTAGCTACCAGACTTTTACTAATAATGAGCACAAGGGAGAAAGCAAATCCTGCTCCAAGTCCAAATAATAGCCCCAATTCATTTAATGTTACAGCTTCCAAGGATCCCCCTGTTGCAGTTAAAAAGCAGCCTATTAAGGAGATGACTAGGGCAATAACTTTAGGCAGGCTCAGTAATTCTTTATATAGTATTCTTGCAATTATGGTTACAAATACAGGGAAAGAGTATAGTAGAACCACTGCTGTGGCCATTGAAGTTTTTTCAATAGCATAAAAATAAAAAGTATTAGATAATGTTTGAGAAAAGAATCCCAGAACTACCATAGTAAGTAATCCTTTTCTATCCACTTTTAAATAATCTCTATGTCGAATGATAAGGTAAATAAATAGAATAGTAAAGGATATAAAGGGACGAAAGAAGTTTATAATATTAATTGATATATCATAAGATGATAAGAAATTTACAAATATCCCTGTGCACCCAAATAGGATTCCAGAGATTGCAACAAATAGATAACCCTTTAAAGACTTTGAGAGTTTCAAAACCATCATCCCTTCAATCATTTAATTTATGTTTCTGTGGTGAATAGAAACTTTGCTACTCTTCTTATACTTTGCCATTAAATTCTCTCCATATTCTACCAGAATTACAGATAGAATTACCAGTAAAACGCCAAATAACTTAACCCCAAATATATTTTCATTGAATATTATAAAGGAAACAAAAACAGCTACGGGAACCTCTATAGTATTGATTATACTAGCTTTCGAAGTTTGAATTTTGTAGGATATGCCAGTTGTATAAAAAAGATATGCCAAGGTATTCACAAGAAAACCTATAGCCAAAAGATTAAGTATTATAGATGTATTATACTCAATCAGAAATAGCTCCCTGGGGTTAAAAAAGAGAAAACTAAATAATGAACCAAAGCCCATGGAATAGCATACAATGGTTAGCTGATGGTACTTTGTAACCAGGCTTTTACTGATAATGGGAACAAGGGAGAAGGCGAATCCTGCTCCAAGTCCTAATAGTACGCCCAATTCATTTAATTTTAGAACCTCCAAGGATCCCCCGGTAGCAGTTAGAAAACAGCCTGTTAAGGATATGATAAGTGCAATGATTTTAGGTAGAGTCAGCAATTCTTTATAAAGAATTCTTGCTATAATGGTTACAAATACAGGGAATGAATATAAAAGAACAACTGCTGTGGCAATTGTAGTTCTTTCGATGGAGGAAAAGTAAAAGGTATTAAATAATGTTTGAGAAAAGAAACCTAATAAAGCTATAATAAGTAATCCTTTTCTGTCAACCTTTAGAAGGTCTCTATGTCGAAGAAAAAGATAAATATATAAAATAATAAAGGATATAAAAGGTCGGAAGAAGCTTATAATATTAGTTGGGACATTAAAGGCAGATAGGAAATTGACAAATATCCCAACACAGCCAAATAGGATTCCAGAGATTGCAATAAATAGATAACCCTTAGAAGATACTGAGAGTTTCAAGACCATCATCCTTTCAACCATTTAATAGGTATATCTGTATTATATTATGGAAGCGTATAAAAATCTATATATTAAAAGGATTAGGGAGCATATTTATAAAAGATACCACAAATGATATACTAAAGGTACGGTGATAGAGATGCCTCAAAAAGTATGAAAGATTAAAATGAATGGAGGAATTACTATGAAATTTGCCCATGCTACAATTACAGTAATGGATATGGAAGAATCATTGAAATTCTATCAAGAGATAGTAGGATTAAATATTGATAGTAAAATTTCGACTGAAACCGGACCAGAGATTGTATTTCTAGGAGAAGGGGAAACAAAGGTAGAACTAATCTATTATGGACAAAATAAAGAAATAAAAATGGGGGAGGATATTTCCCTTGGATTTCAAGTAGAATCCCTTGAAGAAAAAATGAATTTTATTCAAGAAAAAGGAATAAAAATACATAGCGGTCCCTTTCAACCAAATCCAGCAACAAGGTTTTTCTATGTACAAGATCCAAATGGTTTAAAGATACAATTTATAGAGATAAATGTGTCAAATTAAAATAAACTCGTTCCAATACAAATAAACTCGTTCCGAACAAAATAAAGTCGGTAAGAAAAATTGAGAGAAAACAGGATTAACCCTCCTGCTTTTCTTTTTTTATTGGAGAAAAAAACGGGAAAAAGGATGGGAAGACAGGATAAAGATTTAAGATACAAGAGGAAAAAATTGAGTAAAAATTGAGTAAAAAACTGAAAAAATGATTGGAAAATACCTTCTATTACTCCTTTGAAATCCAATAATATCTTGAGGAAAAAGAGGGGATAAAAAGCTTGGAAACAAGTGAAATCAAAGTAATTGATAAAACCATAGGAAAAGATTTGAGCATAAAGATTGAGGAAAATCTCCTCCTAATCCTTAATACTTTTCCTGCTTTCCTTTCTGCATTTATTCCTTAAAACTTATATCTTCCTCCTGCATTTCCTCCTGCTTTTGCCCTTGCCTTTATCCTTGGAACTTACCACTTATCCCTTGTTTTACCCTGCATTTCTTCCTGATTTCTTACCGACTTTTTTTTCATAAATCGGAGGAGAATTGGAAAATACAGGAAATGAAAAAGGAATATTTCTGAACGACTTTATTTACTGGGAGAAAATGGGAGGTCGAGGAATGGGGGGTTTGAGGGAGGTGGTTCTGTAAGAGTTTATTTTGAATTGACAAAAATTGTCAAATTAAAATAAACTCGTTCCCAACAAAATAAACTCGGTAAGAAAAATTGAGAGAAAAGTGGGATTAACCCTCCTGCTTTTCTTTTTTTATTGGAGAAAAAATCGGGAAAAAGGATAGGAAGACAGGATAAAGTTTTAAGAAAAAGATGTCAAACTAAAATAAACTCGTTCCAATACAAATAAACTCGTTCAGAAGAAAATAAACTTGGTAAGAAAATAAGTGAATGTAAAATTATGTTTTAAAACATAGAATCTATTAATTTGACACTCAGAGGTGAAAACATAAACAAAGCAAATAAAATAAACACAATACTTATAATAAATGTTATTTTATTTGTTTTGTTCTTCTTATAATTTGATATAGCTTTTATTAAAAGGACAATTCCTATAATTAAAATTAAAAAATACCAAAATCCCATTTAAGCACTTCCTTTTTTTATTTTACCTTAGCTATCTTAAATTTACAGACTCCCTTTATGAGCTTAAATTTGTTATCACGCTTAAATCTACAAGTGCGAGCATTATTAAAATGATATGCCATGGTTTATGGTAATTCATTATTTTTAATTTCTGAAATATCTTGAAACACCCTTGAATATACATCTTTTATATTTACATCACTTTCTGTATCATTGTATAATCCATAACCCCAAAACTTCTCCTTAACATATAGTAAACCAGTTATATAGTTTCCAGATTTAGAATCTGGTTCATCTTCGTAAGACAGGTCCTCCTCAATAAAATTAACATGAGATTTTTCATCATCAATAAAATAAAAAGGGATTTCTGATTCCTTGTATATTGAAGCATACTCAGCATTAGATGCTTCGGATAAATTATCTTTAGTAATAAATACTGCATCATATTGAGAGTCAAAGGAATCCTTTTTTAAAATATCAAAATCAATTTCTTTAAACTCTATCTGCAATTCTCTAATTTCTGGAATATTACCAATTATTCCAATTTGCAATTTCTCGCCATCATACTCTTTTGATTTGACATCATTAGAGTCCGTACATCCTGTTAGGAGTAATAAAAGCATTATAATAGTAAATATAGTTTTCTTAATAATTCTCACCTCCTTTAAAGTTATTTTATTATATTATACTTGTACAACTTATAATATAAATGTAGTTATGGGATTTGCACATAAAACTACTTATATGTAATATCTATCTTATAATATTAGATATTAGAAATCTGTTGTAGGTTTAATAAAGATATAATTCCTCAATAGTGTATGTTCTGAATAAATTCTTCGGGAAACAATTTTCCCTTAGCCGTATAAAATAGCTATCCCCTGATTGTATATAATCCCAAACCTCACTTATAGTTGTCTCCTTTGATTCTTCCTTTTCATCAACAAAAAGCTTGAAAGTATATTCGTCATTTACTTCAATTTCCACTTCTTGCTCTTCTTTTTTAATTGTTTCTATCAATTTTTCATCCATAAGTTTAAAATTCCCCTGATATCCACTAATATAATAGGCATCCATGCCTGTGTTCTTATCAGTTACATGAAACCACCCAAAGTAATCTGTGGAACCATTGTAAATAATTATTAGTATAAGTATACTAATCACGCTAAAAACAATCTTCTTTTTATTTTTCATTTCACACTCCCCAAATGTTACACATAATAAAAATTATGTGTCTTATGATTTACAATTCTCTGTCACTAAAGGTTAATGTAATAACCTGTACAAAATCCATTCCTTCGAACTTAGATGGAGTAAAATAGTCTTGGAGAGAGTAGGTGCTCATACTTGTACCACTATCATAAACCATAAGAGCAATAGGTATTTCTTTATTGATTTCAATCTTCTGAAATTCCTTTAAGAAACCTTTAATAGAGGCCATTGGTTCAGTATCAAGTAAAATTTCATCTGTTTTGTATGAGGCTCTTCCACCAGAATTTATAATGAAATCAATAGCATAATTTTCTTTTAATTGCATTGTGAAAGTTCCAGTTAATTGCTCTATAGGCTCCCTGTCTGTGCCTATTGAAATCGCTCCACCACCAATACTACTCCAATTTTTGTCGCCTTCAAGCTTATAAACATTTACATTTAATGTTATTGCTTCTTTTGGTGCATGAAAGGAAATTATTTGAGAATTGTCTTCCATTCCAAATGATTGTAATATATATTTCTCACTTTCTGAAAGTTCGTATGGTGCTATACCTTCTTCTGTTAAGAGTTTAGTGAAATCTTCCTTAGCTGAACAGGCGACTAAAGTCATTATAAAAATAAATATTAATATTAGCGAAAATATTCTCCTTCTTTTCATATATACCTCCAGAAATAAACTATTTTTTTTCTTTATTTCACCTAATTCTACTTATGTGTCATTATTCTATAAAGGATGAAAAAATCCCTTTTAAATTTTACATTAGTTTAACTATTGCTGAATTTTGAGGTTCTTATAGTATCTTAAACTTTATATAGAAATCCACTTATAAGCATTAATATACCCATGCGTCCATATCCTTAGATTTTGAACTTAAAGATATGTATAGCTTTAGCAGAAGGTATACTTATAACCCTTTTATAGGTTGTTTTAAGAAAGAAGAAGTTAACAAAGGGGTATATACATATAATTATAGGGGTCTAGTGGACAATTTGTTTAAAATAAAAGAGTATGATGAAAATAAATTCTTATGCTCGGAATTTGTATATCATATACTAGAAAAAAATAAAATTGTGGATTTAAACTTACCTAGGAATTTAGTAAGACCACAAAATTTGTATAGTTTCAAGAGTGAAATTATATATAAAGGAAATCTGAAAAGCTTTGGAAAGATTGATAATATTATCAATAATTATGAAGTTAATGTTGGGAGATTAAGTATTTCATAAAATTTTTACAATTTCTAATCTAATTTTAATCTTTCCTTAATGTTTATATAATAAGTCTCTTTTATAATAAAAACACAATAAGAAAATATTTGGAGGGGTTTTAATGAAAATAACAATAGAAATGATTGATGAATTAAGAAAAAGAGCCAATGTAAGTTTTGAGGATGCTAAGATGGCTGATAGCCAGCTTTTTAGAGCTGGAATTAAAACACGAGGTATATCAGGTAGAACAATCCCATGATGGTAGAGAGGGACTTCAAAGAGCACAGGATGAGGAGTTTGATCTAATAATACTTGACAAAATGCTTCCCCATTTAGATGGGATAGAAATATTAAGGAGAATAAGGCAGACTTCGGAGGTTCCAATTATTATGCTTACTGCTAAGGATGAAGTTATGGATAAGGTTATAGGATTAGATATGGGAGCAAATGATTATATAACAAAACCCTTTGCAATAGAAGAAATTTTTGCTAGGATAAGGGCTGCTTTAAAGATAAGAAATTATAATGTTTCAAAAGAAAAGTCTCTACAGATAGGAAGTTTAAAGCTGGACATTAGCAAACATAGGGTAACCTATAAAGATGAATTGGTAGAGCTTACAAAGAAAGAGTTTGACCTGCTTCAGTATTTCTTAGAAAACCCAAATATAGTTTTGACTAGAGATATGATCCTACAAAGAGTATGGGGATATGATTACTTAGGAGATACCAATGTGGTAGATGTTTATATCCGTTACTTAAGGAGTAAGATAGATGACAAGTATAGTAAAAAGATTATTCACACCGTCAGAGGGGTGGGGTACCTATTAAACAATGAGTAATAATAACAAGGTATTAAAAATAGTAAAGCAAATAGCTCAGGTCTTGATTGTTATAATAATAGAAATACTTAAAATAATCAGGGTTGAGATAAAAAAAATATATAATAGCGTGATTGAAAAATTTCACTTCTCCTTAACTTTTAAATTAACTATAGTCTACGCTAGAAAGACTCTCTCAATTCTTATGCTTCTTGGATTATTTATAATAGGCGGGTTTATAATCTTTAGTGGCTGGATGGCACAGGAGAATATGAAAACAGATCTTAATCTAGTGATGGATTATTTAAAAGAAGGAGGACCTTCAGAAGAGAAGATTGAAAGATTAACCGAGCTTGATAACCTCTCAATAACATTATTTAATGAAGAAGGAAATATCTTGTTTACAACAGAGAGTGATAACTCTAATGTAGTTTTTTATGATAGACAAAATCCAACTGGGGGCTTTAATATAAATAGCAACTATATTTTGGTAAGAAATCAGTCACCAGTTAATTATAATTTAAGAAGTGCTTTAAAAGGTGAAGATAACAGCTTTGGATATGCAATGATATTACTAGAAGAAATTCAATGGGATGACACCTCAGTACAAGTTCAAATAAAGAACAGAATGGTAAGAGAAAATGCCAGCTTATTAGTGTTAATCTTAATATTATTTGGGATAGATATATTACTAGTCTTTGCCGTAGTAAAATCCGGAGCTAAATCCAGTAGAAGAATTCTAAAGCCCATAGAAGTTATGACAAATACAGTGGAGAATATTACAATAAATGAACTCAACACACGACTTGATGTAAGCGGTTCTCAGGATGAACTTAAAGACCTAGCAAGAACCTTTAACGGTATGTTAGACAGGATCCAAGAGTCATACGAACAACAAAACCAATTTGTATCTGATGCATCCCATGAGCTTAGGACACCTATTTCAATAATTCATGGATATACAGAGCTACTTGATAGGTGGGGGAAGAAGGATGAAAAGATACTGGAGGAATCCTTAGGGGCCATTAAAGGAGAAACAAAGAATATGAAGGAGTTAGTGGAAAAGCTTCTTTTTCTAGCAAGGGGAGACAAAAACACTCAAAAGATTGAGAAGGAAGACTTCTATCTAAATGAACTTATAGATAATATAGTTAAAGAAACAAAGATGATAGATAGTGAACATGAAATTATTAATGCTAGAAATGATAAGATCACAATTAATGCAGATTTCAGACTTTTAAAAGAGGCATTGAGGATCTTTATTGATAATGGTATAAAATACACTCCCAGTGGAGGAAGTATTAAAATTGAATCTACGATAAATGAAAATGAAGTGCAGATTTCTATTGAAGATACAGGAATTGGTATTTCAAAGGAAGATTTACCATATATATTTAATAGATTTTATAGAGCAGATAAGGCTAGAAATAAGGAAATAGAAGGAACAGGTCTTGGACTTTCTATAGCAAACTGGATTATTGAAAGTCATAGTGGAAGAATTAAAGTTCAAAGTGAAATTAATATAGGTACAAAGGTAATAATAAATCTCCCCATTCAGTGATTCTATACCCTCATCTTTTTAAGATGGGGGTTTTTTCCATAGGAATGGTTAATCTCCCCTAAATTAAATTTAAAAAGAATACCAGAAATAATAGTTATATACAAGAGGGTTAGCTCATAAAATGGAGTGTAAACAATTTTTTTATCGCGGTAATTACACACAAGAAGGACAAGGTATCTTTGGTAATTTGATTTAAGTAAAAGGGGTGAGTGATACGGATAAGGAACATGAAAGGCCAACAAATGATTTCACAGAGGAACCAACAGAATTGAAAAAGGAAGAGTCAAAAGAAAATTTAGAAGAAATTATAGTTGACCCTGCAGAAGATTTTAATAATAACTCAAAGGAAGAAATGGGACTAGATGAAAATGAAAAAAAAGAAGAGCAAAAGAAATCAGAGGGGGAGGAAAAACAAGAAAAATCAGAGAAACTAGATGAGCTTCAAGTAAAAGATGAAGAAGATGAAGTTGAGGTTGAAGTTGAAGTAACAGATGAAGTTGAAGTAAAAGATGAATTAATTATTAAGGATGAATTAGGCAAGACTGAAGAATTAGAAGAGAAGGAATTAACAGGAAGGGAAAAACTTAAGGAAACAGTAAAGGATTTTCTAATAAAAAACAAAAAGACCATTAAAGGAATTATAATTGTATTTTGTGTTTTAATTGTTATTTATTTTGGGATGGCTGGGTATTTTATAAAGCATTTTTATTTTGGTACAGAAATTAACAACATCGATGTATCTGGGAAAACTATAGAGGAAGTAGAAGAAATAATGGAATCTGAGCTTCAGTCATATACAATAAATCTAAAGGAGCGAGGAGGTAAAACTGAACAAATAAATGCTGGGGATATAGGTTTAAAATATAGTTCTGATAAGGAATTTATAAATATAAAAAATAGGCAAAATCCCTATAAATGGATTAGTGGATGTTTAAAATCAAAGGACGCAAAATTCACTATAGATTATGATTTCAATAAAAATTTATTAAAGGAAGGAATAGACAAATTATCTTGTTTTGATAGTAGTAAGGTTATTGAACCCCAAAATCCCAGCTTTAAATATGTAGGTAATAGCTTTAATATAATAGATGAAGTACTTGGAAACAAAGTAGATAAGAATATTTTATATACACATTTGGTAAGCTCAATACAAGGCAGAGAATATGAAATAGATTTGGATTCTATTGATTGCTATATAAAGCCTAAATATAATTCTAAGTCAAGAAAAGTATTAGAGGCAAAAGATTTTCTAAACAAATATGTAGCTACAAAAGTCACCTATATCTTTGGAGAAGGTAGAGAAATATTAGATGGTAATATAATAAATAAATGGTTAAAGGTTGATGATGATTTTAAGGTTACAATAGATGAAGAAAAGATTAAAGAATTTGTCCAAGAGCTTTCTAAGACCTATAATACAGTTGGAAAAACAAGGAGTTTTAAAACACCCTCAGGTAAATCTATAAAGGCTAGTGGCGGTGATTATGGCTGGTCTATTAATAAGGATAAAGAAGCAGAAAAGTTAACTAAAGCTATAAAACAAGGAATAACCATTACAAGGGAACCAGAATATAATCAAAAAGCATTTTCCTATGGTAAAAATGATATAGGTAATACTTTTGTAGAAATTGATCTTGCAAAACAACACATATGGTTTTATAAAAATGGTAAATTAATAGTAGATGGACCTGTTGTTACTGGGAATGTAAGTAGAAATCATACGACACCTAAGGGCATTTATAGACTAAAATACAAAGCAAAAAATGTAGTTCTTAGAGGCCCGGATTATGCTGCCCCGGTTACCTTTTGGATGCCCTTTAATGGAGGAATAGGAATGCATGATGCCAATTGGAGAGGTGTATTTGGAGGTAAAATATATAGGACTAATGGTTCCCATGGATGTATAAATTGCCCCTATAATGTAGCTAAAGCTATTTACAATAATATCGAGGCAAATACTCCTATTATCTGCCATTAAAAGTACCCAGAAGCAAAAGGGACGGCAGACTGTGTGAAAACGCCACATATTTAGCCCAAAAACCACCAAATATGGTATAA
>CAZHJK010000004.1:0-154216 GCA_964533275.1 uncultured Eubacteriaceae bacterium
TAACATGCCCTTATAGGGCTGAACAAACTACCCGCTAAGCGGGTAGTTTTGATTAAGGTGGTGAAAAAAGCTTACTACACATAGGTGTAGACTCATTTAGTTAAATGACAAAATTAGACAGCAAAAAAAACACTTAAAAAACTAGTACTATCATAAAGTTTGCCCCCACAAACTTTATGAATACATTTTATCAAATGTTTTAGCTTTATACAATAATATTATCTACAGAATACTTACTGGAAAAACAAAGCATATAAACTTGCAGACCGTAGTATAAAGGGAAGGAATTAAAAATATTGTTTTAGGAGGATTTTGTAATGAAAAAGAATTTAATGAGCTTTTTTGCATTTACTATGATTGTATTGATTTTTCTAACTGCATGTTCAGATTCTACTTCCACAAATACGGAGGATGATATTGATATTGAAGAGAAGGTAATGAAGGTTTCACATAATCAACAACCCACACATCCAGTTCATGTTGCATTGGAAAGTTTTAAAAAGGAAGTTGAGGAAAAGACAAATGGATCAGTCATTGTAGATTTATATCCTAGTGCTACCTTAGGTGATGACCAGACAAATCTTGATCAAGTTAGTTTAGGTTCTATTCAAGCTGGTATTACAATGGGATCACTTGCTAACTTAGTTGTGGGTACAGATGATCCAAGGGCATTGTTTGAGGAACTTCCATTTATGTTTCCTGATGCAGAAGCTGCAAGAAAAGCATGGGATGGTCCATTGGGAGAACAGTATAAGGAATTGGGACGAGAACATGGTTTAGAAGTTCTATGTCATTGGGAAAACGGTTTTAGGAATATGACAAATAATATAAGGCCTATTGTAATACCTAAAGATATGGAAGGTATAAAATTTCGAATTGCCCCATCAGAAATGCGTCAACTACTTTTTAAGGAGTTAAATGCTACGGCAATACCTATGGCTTTTCCGGAATTATTTACCGGTTTACAACAGGGTACAGTAGATGGTCAGGAAAACCCCTTATCTATAATCGAAACTTCTAAATTTTATGAAGTACAAAAATACCTATCTTTATCTAGACATATATATAATACAGCTACCTTTTATGTAAATCCTGACTGGTTTAATAGCCTAACTGCTGAAGAACAAGAAATAATCCAAGAAGCATCAGAGAAGGCGCGTGATTATATGCGTGAACTTAATGATGAATTTGAAGCAACTTCTATTAAGACTTTAGAGGATAATGGCATGGAGGTCAATGAAATTGATAGAGAAGCATTTGTTACAGCTGCTGAGCCTGTATGGGAATACTATGTTTCTAATTATGAAGGGGGACAAGAACTTATAGATATGGCGCAATAGAGAAAATCCTATTTTACGGAAGAAGGGGGAAATATAAGTGAAGCCTCTAACAAGATATTTAAAATACATTATTAAGGCAATTGAATGGGCTGGGATTTCTCTTATGATAGCTATGTCTGTAGTAACCTTTATTCAAGTAATCTATCGTTATGTCTTCAAGGGATCTTTTTTCTGGGCAGAAGAATTTGCTATTATGTCAATGATTTATGTAACATTTTTAGGGGCTACTCTTGCGGTAAGGAAAGGTTCCCATACTCGTATCGACTTTCTAATCAATAAATTTAAATACAAGCGTTATATTGAAGCATTAAACAATGTTATCTGTGCTGCTTTCTTAGCTTATTTAGGATATAGTTCTTTACCCATAATTAAAACCACAAGCATTCAAAAAACAATAGGTATGCAAATATCAAGATCATTATATTATTATGCTATTTTGATTGGTTGTATATTAATGGTTTTGTACTTACTGGTTTTAGCCTATTGTAAGATTACAAATTTTAATATTGAAAGTGGTGAGTACGAATGATTTTTGTACTGTTTGGTGCTTTAGCATTATTACTTTTAATGGGAATACCCGTAAGTTTCTCTATAGGTATTAGCACGACCTTAGCTATACTTTTCGAAGGTAGTCTTCCAACAGTTATAATTGCTCAGAAGATGGTGGACGGGCTCAATTCTTTTACTTTAATGGCATTACCTATGTTTATACTTTCTGGGGCAATCATGATCTATGGCAGTACTCCCCGAATAATGGCACTAATCAATATGCTGCTTCGTAAGAAACCATGGGGTATAGGTTCAGCCAGTGTTTATGGTTGTGCAGCCTTTGGAACAATATCCGGTTCAGGAGTAGCGACAACTGCTGCAATTGGAAGCATTATGGCACCTGAAATGGCAAAGAAGGGATATTCTAGGGGTTTTACTGCGCCATTAATTGCTGCATCGGGTACTTTAGGTGGTGTGATTCCGCCATCTATTGGATTTGTTGTCTATGCACAGATAGCTAATGTGTCAATTAGTGATATGTTTATGGCTGGTATAATTCCGGGTGTATTAACAGCATATTTATTAGCCACCCTTAATAAATTTATGGTGAAAAAACATAATTGGGTAACAGAAGGAACGGATTATTATAGTCAAGTTACAGGGTCTGAAAAAATGAAGATATTTCTAAATGCTTTGTTGCCTATATTTATGCCAATTTTTATACTGGTTGGAGTTATAAGCGGGATTGTAACGCCTACTGAAGCTGCTTCAGTGTCAATAGTGTATGCATTTATTCTTGCAACCTTTGTATATAAGGAACTTTCCTTTAAAAAATTATTTGAAGTTGTAAAAAATAGTGTAATTAATAGTTCAACCATCTTAATAATTATTAGCTTTGCCACTCCTTTTGCATATTTAATAACTAACAAGAATATCGCCAACATTATTGCAGATTGGATTTTTAGTATAAGCGGTAATCTAATTCTTGTATATGGTTTTATCATAATAATCCTCTTGATCTTAGGGACTTTTATGGAAAGTTTATCATTAATTCTATTAACCACTCCAATGTTTCTTCCTATTTTAATAACTTTAGGTGTCGATCCTATTGCATATGGAATTACTTCGGGTTTAGCATTAGGGATTGGAGCGGTAACACCGCCACTGGCTGTAACACTATTCACCGCTTGTAGGATTTTAAAAATTAGGGTGGAAGATACTTTCCCGTGGGTATTTTATGTTTGCTTAACTATGTTGATTGGTTGTGTATTGACGGCGGTATTCCCTATCTTATCTACTTTTTTACCGTCTATTTTAAAATAAAAACAGGATGTTGAAAGGAGAAGTTTATGAAAAAGAGTTTAAGAGATTTATTAAAAAGTGGACAAAGTGTAGTTGGAACATGGGCAGATGGTGAAAATGCCACTGCAATTGAGGTTGTAGGGTTAAGTGGCTTTGAATTTGTAATTATTGATGATGAACATGGTTGTCATAGTAATCCTAATAAGTTAGAACTAATACGAGCTGCAGAAAATGCAGATACAATACCTCTTTTTAGAGTGCCTGGTTATAGCTATGAGGATTCAATTAAAAAGGTCTTGGATATGGGGGCGGGAGGTATACTGGTGCCTAATATTACTAATAAAGCAGATGCGAAAGAGGTTATAAGATATTCAAAATTTCCTCCAATCGGTAATAGAGGTGCTTGCCCCTATCTGCGGTCTAATAACTATGGAACAAAGTATAGTATGACCGAATATTATGAAAAGGCAAATGAAGAAGTAACGATTATGTTTTTAATAGAGAATGTTGAAGCTGTTAAAAACTATAAAGAGATTATTAGTGTTGAAGGTATTGATGCAGTTTTATTTGGTCGTGTAGATCTCTCTGTATCTATGGGTGTTGCGGGTAATTATGAGGATCCTAAACTACTCAATGATATAAGAGACATGATAGAGATTTCCAGAGAGAAAGGTATTCCGGCAGGGATGGTATGTTTTGACTATGAGGATACTATAAGATGGCTAGAGGATGATGTGGATTTTGTAACAACCGGTTTTGGACATGGATCTACGATAAAATCTAATCAAGCCCTTATTAGAGAAATAAAGGATGAATGATAAAAATAAATCCTGTTTATGGATGGATAGGGAGTAGGGAATAAAAAAAGATATTAAATGATAGCGGTTAGGTTTTCCACTAGTAAAGAATTTAAATCTAATAAATAAAGTCCGCTTAATTGAAACTTTAAGCGGGCTTTATTTATCTATTCTATCTTTTTAAAATAATTTGTGTTTTACTAACATAGAAGGATAATACAAGGCTGTAAACGATGATTTTTTAAGAATAAAAATATTGCCATAACAAACATAGGTTTTATGCTTAAATAAATTTTTATATTTCAAGGGTCTAAAGGCTGATCAAAATTTCCATCTCCTAATATTTCACGTACATATTTAACTCTTTTTTGATTCATTATATCTTGTCTAGCACTTTTTATAGCCTGCTTTTTTAAAACATCTAAAGCTTCCTTAAATTTAATTTCGAAATCATTTTGAACTTTAAAAGGATGATTATAGTTGTCTTCTACTACAAGTATATTATTTTTGGAGTAAAAGTCTCTTAAGCTAGACTCTAGATCCTTAATTTTTATATTTTGTTCTTTACCATCTGTTATATCATAGAATTGTGCTACTTTATATCTTTTATAGCCCTCTAAGAAACTTTCTTCCATTAATTTTTTAATACTCTTAATTGACTCATCATACCAGGTAAATTTCGTTGACTCCATAACAAATAAGACCTCCTTTTGATTTATTGTTCTATTTAATAAAGAGTATGAGGATAGGCATGTCAATTATTCCAATTTTTTTAATATGGAACTAATTTATAGATAGTGTGGTAGCTAAATAAAGTATGATGCTATTTTACAAGTAATAGTCTTAAAACCCTATTTATTAAAATAGAATTGTGAATGTTGTAATGAAGTTAGGCATATACAACAAAAATTCATTAGGATCAAAACTATAAAATGTATATTCAGCACACTAACTACAATGGGCAATCGCACACGATTATTATAAAATATATATAATAGCTCTTGTGTAGGTGTGCCTATATATAAAAATATTGTCGATATTTGCGATTATAAAATAAAGGTATTTGTATTATTGTATCGAATTTTAAGTTAAGGAATATTATTAAGACAATAGATAATAGAAATAAAGAGCCATATATGAGGTAAATTCACAAGGCAATTTTGTTATTATAGAATTAAAATTTATATAGCGATGATTTCAATAAATAATAAAGATAGGAAATTTAATATAGGAGTTACAACAATGAATAAAATTATACCAGCATTTGAAACTACATTGTTTGATTCAACTTTAAGCACTGCATGTGTTGAATTGGCAGAATTGGGAATCGACAGTTTCCTTGACGAGGGAGTTTTCAGAAGTGTACCAATAGTAAGTTTGTTAATTGGTATAGGTAAAACTGCTCAAAATATACATGATAGAAATCTGTTAAGGCAGACAATTAAATTTATCAATACTTTTAATGAAAATACTATTTCTCATGAAAAAGTGGAAAAGTATAAAAAGCGTCTCAACGATGATCCTAAATACGCAGAGGAAGAATTGGGAAGGGTTTTAATTCTACTTAATTCTAATGTAGATTTAAAAAAGTCAGAACTTCTAGCGAAGTTTTACAATTCTTATGTAGCCGAAAAGATTAATTGGGATATTTTTTGTGAACTTTCAGATGTAACATCTCGTATGTTTGTTGCTGATATTGGATTATTTTTTGCTATATATACAAAGCAAGTATCTGATACTTCACAATGTGCGGTTTATAAAGCAGATCGTTTAATAGCTTTAGGTCTCATAGATTCAGCCATGAAATCTATGAGTATAGGTAGCAGTAGTGGAAGTAAAACACAGAGATATATACAGGTTAACGAATTTGGAAGCCTATTTTGTTCTTTAAGTAAATAAAAATATTATATAATGGATAACTATCATGATGTACCTAATAAGCCATATTGCAGATATGATACTTAAGAAGAACCAAACTATAGTAGGGATATAGATTAACCATGAAAACAGATTCTGGTAATTTTATATCCTCTCCTATGAGAAGAGTAAAGGCAAAGGGTTTAGTAGTAGTTTATAAATCAAGGGAAATGTCAAATTTCCGTGTTAAACCTGAAGTAGCATAACAGTTTAAAAGTAGGAATATGGTAGATTATCTGTGTGAGGTGATTACTTTGGACGGGAATACGGCTGTTATTTTATCAGCATGTATTACTGCTATGGTAACGATCATAGGCTTTGTAGTTACATATTTTCTAAACAAGCGTAATTTCAAGGAAGAAATTAATAAGCAGCAGGTTAACATTCATTTAGATAAGATTGCTGAATTACCCTATAAAATCCAAGAGCTTATGGATATTATTCTAGATAAGAAAAATGATAAAGCTATCTTATCGAAATTCAAAGAATTAATGTTTTCGATTTTTGCTTATGGTTCTAAGGATGCAATAATATTAGTTACAAATATGCAAGAGTTGAATTACATATTAGCGGCTAGTCCAGATAAGGCAGATAAGAATATGCTTATTGCATACTACATTCTGCTCTTATGCCAAGTAAAATATGATTTGACAGGCATTGAAATAAACCCAGAATTTTGGTATCGGATGCGTTTGACAGACTATTCAAAGATGAAATCATCTTTAGATAAATCAAGCAATGAAATAGTAAAAAGGCTAGAGTTAAATTCATTTTTAAAAATAGGATCTATTGAAGTCTAATCTTAAGGAAATAGAATAAGATGGAAAAAGGGTACAGATTTATTGTCCCAATCATCACCTTAAGTTTTTTAAGACGATTGACCGATATTATGAGACTCTATCATAGGGTATTTATTAAAAAGGAGTTCATACATTGGCTTATGCATGGTGTTGGAAACTTATAAAAATTACATATATGACTTTTCTTAAAAATTTCTATCTAAAAAGTAAAGCTTTTCTAAATTTAAAAGACATTGGCGAAGTAGAAAATAAAAATATCCCTATGAAACACTGGTTTTAGTGAGTACTTTTGATTTAGTTCTGTACATTCACCATGGTTTAAGTATGAGTTAAAACCTGAATTATTTTAAAAGGAATAGAGGTTAATAAGAGATTTATAGGAATGGATAGAGTGAGTTATCCAATGCAAGGTGCAATATTAAAAAAAAGTCTCGTTTCGTAGGATTATCATATTGAATTATGGGAATATGTATAATAAAATATAGTAAAAAGGAGGGAGTCTAATGAGAAACGCATTAAAAGAGTTTAATAATGAAAAAAATAGGACAAAATCTCCCAACAAAATCAGAAGGCATATAGCACAAAATATTACTAAAGATGTGACGAAAGGTATGTCTAGATCTATTGATTCATTAAGCACTTCCATTATTGATAATATAATTAGGGAGAGCAGAACATGATACAAAATGATAAACAATCTAAAGAAGAACATGCTATTACAACATTAAATGATGAAAATACTAATGAACAATTTGAGGAGGACATTATTCCTGACGAGATTGAGCAGATACTAGAGGAAATGCCACAGGAAAATAGAAAGACTGTAGAAAGATTTATTTTTTCATCTTTTCAAATGAAGGGAATAAGCTCACCAGAAAATGAAGTAATGAAAAAGATAAGCTCAGAACATATAGATAAGTTTCTTACAGCTTCACAGGAAGATATGCAAAAAAGTTATTCTGAAAAAAGGGACAGAAAAATTTATAATATTATATTAACTATATTAGGTTTAGGTTTCGTGCTTATAGTTATAATGACATTAAAAGACAATCCAGATGTAATGGAAAAAGTAATTTATACAATAGGTGGACTTGTTGCAGGAGCTTTTGGAGGGTATGGGGCTGGAAGGTATAGTAAATCCGAATAAAGAAAATATATTATATAGGGACAAGGAGGGACAAAGTAACAGGTTCATTGTCTCGCTAATGCTTTCACTACAATTAGAAATCGGCTCTTTGTCAAATGGTGTGGTAGAGAGGAATAAAAGTTATAAGTTTAGACAAATCAATGAATAAATACAATCTAACTGCTTAGGAATTTAATATCCCTAGGCAGTTTATAATGTAGCTAGACTTTCTGTAATAAGATTTTTTATTTTTAAAATAAAGAAAACTTCTAATTCTAAACTATATTTAATGATTGCCAAAGTGGTATGCAATTGGTTGATAATATAAAAGTGCTACTTGAAGCAGAAGAGTAAAGAAAAAGAAGCAGAGGGACGGTTCTCTTGCTTCCAAGGATTTCCAATAAAGCATTATAATTTTATGTAGAATTTAGTAGAATTATAAAAAAAGTGTCAAAAAAGGGACAGATATTATGTTATAATGGTTTTAAAACATATAATATGGTCTCTTTTGTAATTATATGAAACTAATTAGTAAATCAAAGGAGGATACCTATCCTTTGTTTTTTATTACTCTTAAATAAAAGGAGTTATAGATATGGAATATCATGAAGAAATAGACTTAAGGGAAATTTTTCATAATATAAGAAGAAGATGGCGGATAATTGTACTGATTACAGCTTTATCAGTTATAATCAGTGCTTTTTTCAGTTTCTTTATTTTACAGCCACAATATGAATCCTCGGCAACAATACTAGTGGGGAGGACCCAGGGGGAATTTACTCAAGATGTGTATCAGGATGTGATATTATCTGAAAAGCTTGTAAAAACCTATGGAGAAATTATGAAAACCAGCACAATATTAGATCAGGTTATCATAAATCAAGGATTAAATACTTCAGCAGGAAGTTTAGCCCAAAGGATATCTGTTAGTACTGTAGGAGATTCCGAACTATTAAGGATAAGGGTGGTAGATGGTTCTCCCCTTACGGCGGCTAATATCGCCAATGAGATAAGTAGAGTATTTATTATAAAGATTAAAGAAATCATGAAGGTGGATAATGTAAGCATTATTGAGGAAGCTAGCACACCCGTTAACCCCATTAAGCCCAATAAAAAGATGAATGTGTTAATAGCTGGAGTTTTAGGTTTTATGGTTAGTATATTTATAGTATTTATAATAGATTATTTGGACAACACCATAAAAACCACAGAGGATATTGAAAAACATTTAGAATTACCTGTAATTGGATCTATACCAGAGAGCTAGATATATTGGAGGGCAATATGAAAAATATAAACTTATCTACTATGCAAAACCCAAAATCTATACAATCTGAGGCCTATAGGACTTTAAGAACTAACCTACAATTCGCCAGTGCAGGGGGAGAATTAAAAACTATAGTTGTAACCAGTTCAGCTCCTGGTGAGGGAAAAAGTACAACTGCAACAAATCTAGCTGTTACCTTAGCTAATTCAGATAATAATGTGTTGTTAATGGATTGTGATTTAAGAAAGCCTTCACTTAATAGATACATACTTTTATCCTCAAGGGAAGGACTGACAAATGTTCTTGCAGGAATGACTACACTGGATAATATAATTCAAGATACTGAAATCCCAAGACTTCAAGCCATTACTTCTGGTCCTATACCTCCAAATCCAGCGGAATTATTAAACTCACAGAAAATGAAGGATTTAATAGGTGAGCTAGAGGGCATGTATGATTATATTATTATTGATAGCCCTCCGACTGTACCGGTAACAGACAGCACTATCCTTTCAACAATGGTTGACGGAGTTATTTTAGTTATATCATCAGGAGAAACTCCCATAGATATTGCACAAAAAGCTAAGGAGAACCTGGAAAAGGTTAATGCTAAAATACTTGGTGTGGTAATTAATAAAATTAAGATCAAGGGAGAGCATTATCATTATTATAACTATGATATGGAGACTAAAAGAAATAACCTAAAGAAGAAAAGAAGAAGGAGATAATTTTCATGTGGGATTTTCACAGTCATATACTACCTTTTATAGACGATGGGGCTAAGAATATAGAAGAATTTATAGAGATGTCTAAGATAGCAGCTAATGAAGGCATAACAAAAATGTTTGCAACACCCCATTATATTCCTAATGGAAATGAGATATCCAGGGAGGAACTTCTTAATCTTGTAGATAGGGCAAATGATTGTTTGAAGAAAGAAAACATTCCCCTAAAGATACTACCGGCAATGGAAGTCTATGCTGATTGGGGAATATTAGAAGGTATAGATAAGGGTGAAATTTTAACATTAAATAAAAGTAGATATATATTAGTGGAATTACCAATGGTTGAAATACCTGATTATATAGAGGAATTATTCTTTGAATTAAAACTAAGGGACTTGACCCCTATCATCGCCCATCCTGAGCGAAATCTTCAAATCCAAGAAAAACCTAGAATATTAATGAAATGGGTAAAGAGGGGAGTATTAATTCAGATTAATACAGGTAGTTTAATGGGGTTATTTGGATCAAGAGCACAGAAAACGGCAAGATTCCTATTAAGAAACTGCCTGGTTCATATTTTAGGTACTGACGCCCATTCATCAAACCATCGCCCTCCAAGTATGAAAAAAGCCATAAAACTAGTCAAAAGATTAAGGAATGAAAAACAGACTAAACTAATTCTAAAGGAATACCCCAGAAGAATATTTGAAAACCAGCCAATAAAAGCAATGGAAAATATAGATAAAGGATGTATAATCCGGAACTATTTACTTCAATTATCCATCGAAGCGCGGGGACGGTTCTCTTGCTTCCAAAAGTAAAGCATAAGCAAAGCAAATCACCCTGCACTTTCATGTAGGGTGACTGGGTGTTTTCACACTGTATTAACAAATGCATTAAGGACAGAAGTAATTGAGAGGAAGGCTTGTAATTAAGATTACAAGCCTTAATTTAAGTTCATTAGTAGAATCAGAAGACCTGTAAATATAGGTATTATGATAATAAAGCTTAGTAATAGCAGACTGATTTTTTCTGGCGCTTTTAATATATCGGCACCTTCATAGTAACCATTTAGTTTTTTTCTTCTTTTTAGCTTGTTAATAGCGGATTTTAGATATTTTAGTTCATCCATAGCTGCATATAACCTCCATTTATGTCATTACTAATATTATCGGTAGTTATTAGAAAAAATTTACCCGACTATATCTAATAATAAGAAAATAAGAAAATTAAAGTAAAAAGATACCACTTAGTTCTTTTATGTCTATTTATGTAATGTAGAGGTTTATGAGTTATTTTATACAACCTTTACATATTATTTAGAAAGGGAAGGTGGTTTAATGGGATATATTATTGATATTAGTCATCATCAAAATCCAGCTAAGATTGACTATGATGTTTTAAGCAAGGAAGTTGACCATGTTATTATTCGCACCCAATATGGTTCTAGGACAATAGACCGACATTATAAAACCCACCATAGGGAGTTTAAGAAAAGAGGGGTTCCTACATCAGCTTATGCATGGGTGCGGGGAGTAAGTGTATCTGATATGAAAAAGGAAGCAAGTGACTTTTACAAGCGTACTAAGGAGTTTCATCCAGAATATTGGTTTTTAGATGTGGAAGAAAAGTCTATGTCTAACATGAGAGCTGGGATTTCAGCCTATGTAAAGAGATTACGAGAGCTAGGGGTAAAGAGGATAGGCATCTATGTAGGACATCACCTTTATAAATCCTTTAACCTAAACTTAGCTGAAGCTGATGCGGTGTGGATACCCCACTATGGGAAAAATACTGGGAAGGTAGATAGTAAACCGTCTTACCCCTGTGACCTCCATCAATATACCTCCAAGGGACGATTAAAGGGGTATAGTGGGAACTTGGACCTAAATAGAATAATAGGAAATTTTAAATTTCTAGAGGAAGATAAGGATAGTTATAGCTATACCGTACAACCGGGAGATACATTATGGGGAATATCTAAAAAATTTGGCATTAGTATCGATGATTTGGTCCATTGGAATGATATCAAGGATAGGAATCTTATTTTGGTAGGGCAGGTGCTAAGACTGAAAATGTCTGATGATGCACCTAATAGTAAAACCATATATATAGTAAAGAGAGGGGATACCCTAAGTGAGATTGCCTTAAGATATGGTGTAAAGGTGGAGGATATTGTAAGGGCTAATAATATAAAGAACCCCGATAGGATTTATGTGGGAGATAAGTTATTTATACCGGATATTTAAGGTATATCTTTAAAGGTAATTCCATTCTTGTAAAATATAATAACGATGTTAAAAGTCTAGTTTATAATCATATTGAACAGCTCAGTTATTTAATGATAAAATGGTAATATAGTCTATTCGGAGGTGTAAATCATGGAAGCGCGGGGACGGTTCTCTTGCTTCCAAAAATTAGGAGAAAGCTTTATAGGTAAAAGATAGAAGCAAAGCGGAGGGAAATTCTTCAAAAGTTATTTTAATGATATAATGTAGCTAATAAGAATACAATACGGAGGTTAAGTGAATTGGATGATAAATTATTTGAATTAATGGGGAAAATGAATAGTGAAATGAACAGATACCCCATGGCTTAGAGATAGGTTGAAGGGTTTTTTTGTAGATAGATGGAAATATATGGTATGATATAAATAAAGGGGTTATATTAAATGAATGTTCATTTGGGTGATAAAGTCATAAAAGAAGTTCAACTTATAGCTGATAAATATCCTATCAAAAAAATAATACTCTTTGGTTCCCGTGCAAGGGGAGACCATTCTTACACTAGTGATATAGATATTGCAGTTTGTAATTTTCCTCATTTCAATAATAGGGGTAAGTTTGTCAGTGAGATTGAAGATTTAGATACATTATTAAAGATTGACATCGTATTCTTTGACGAGATATCAAATAAAAAATTAATATCTAATATTAAGGAAGAAGGTGTTATTATATATGAGCGATTATAAGCAAAAATTCGAGAATTATAAGAATGCACTTAATAGATTACATGACGGTGTAGATAGATATGAGTATAATGATGATCTATTAAGGGATGGTTTAATACAACGATTTGAATTTACATTTGAACTTGCATGGAAAACACTTAAAGAAATATTTGACGATGAAGGACTTGTGGGACTTAATTCACCTAAAAGCGTTTTACGGGAAGCATTTTCTGCGAGATTTATTGTTGATGAAGAATTATGGCTTTCAATGTTAAAGGATAGAAATTCTACCACTCATATTTATAATGAGGAAATCGCTAAAAAAATATGTTTGAATATTGAAGAGAAATATGTAAAAGAATTTAATAATTTAATGTTGGAAATACAAAAAAGAAAGTTTGACTAAAGGAATAATTAAATATACTAAAATGGATGGACTACAACTGAATTGTAGCCCATTTTTTTAAATCATTTCTATGAGAGACTTATTCGTAATTGGAAAATGACTTAGTTATCTAATATAGAGGGAGAAGCTATAGTACAGACTGGAGAATATACTTATGTATACAGATTCGATTAAGTTTATATAAAAAAATATGATATAATATTAATAGTGTGAAGAACGGAAATAAGGGGGAGTTTTCATGGAGGATAAGGTTTTTGATCTATTGGAAAGGTTATATGTTGATGTACAGGATATGAAGACTGATATGCAGAGTATGAAGACCGGTATGCGGGATATGAAGACTGGTATGCAGGATATGAAGACTGATATGCAGGATATGAAAACTGATATGCAGAATATGAAGGATACTATGGCTACGAAGCAGGATTTAGCTAGATTGGAAAATAAGATGGACATAAATCATAAAGCCCTATATGATGGATATAAACAAAGTATTGAAGGTATTCAAGAAATAAAATATGAATTAAATAAATTAACGGATAGAGTAGAAAATCAAGAAATACAATTACAGGTTATAAAAACAGCAAAATAAGCAAATCAATACTTCTAAAAACCCCTTGGAATTCACCAAGGGGTTTTTAAGTAGGAATCTAAATATATTTGTGTATGGTTGGGGTCTAAGTGTTATAATACAAATGTTATTTAAAGAAGTTAGTATGAAAATTATAGATGTTAGGAGTAAGTTATATGGAAGCATATATAGGTAAATTAATGAAGGTATTAAAATTATCGGGTCAGATTATATTGGAAAATGGGGGAGAAACCTATCGTGCGGAGGAAACTATTCAGTACATAGGAAATTCTTTAGGGGTAAAGGAAATAGACTCTTTAGCCACACCTACTGGTATTTATATAACCATATCCCTAGATGGGATAGATAACCATACTGTAATAAAACGGATAAAAAAGAGAACAATTCATTTAGAAAAGCTTTATGAAGTAAATAATCTGTCCCGTCAAATAAGCGAGAATAGCATTAGCCTAGAAGAAGCTGAGGAAAGATTAGAGATGATTATAAATTCATCTAATAGTAATAGTCCTCTTGGACTATTATATGGGGCTTTAACTACCGCTTTTTTCACTATACTTTTCGGTGGGAGGATTTTCGATTTTATCATTTCTTTTTTCATTGGTTTTTTGGTTACCCTAATTAATAGGAAATTCCAATCCATTCACTCCTATCATTTTGTCTCAAATTTAGTGATTGGTATTGTAGTTGCATCAATAGCTATTTCAAGCGCATTTTTAACAGGTCTGGGGAATTATAAACTTATAATATTAGGAAGTATGATGCCGCAGCTTCCTGGGCTTGCCATGACAAATGCCATAAGGGATACCATAAGGGGAGATTTGGTATCAGGGGTTACGAGGACTGCTGAGGCTATATTAATTTCAGCCTCCCTAGCTGTTGGTTCAGGGGTAATATTATCCATTGCCTATAGTATGAGCTTAGTATCTATATAGTGAAAAGGTGGAAAGAAAATGTTTAAAGAGATATTAATTAGTATGACATATTGTTTTATTGCCTCTTGGTTTTTTGCATGTATTATGCATGCACCAAGAAAAGCTCTATTGCCCTCAGCCTTTGCTGCTTCTATGGGGTATATGGTATTTTTTGTTTTTATTGAATTAAATGAGCCTAGGCTGGGTTATTTCTTTGGAACCTTATTAGTAGCAACATTTGGGGAATTTTTTGCAAAAAGATTAAAGATGCTATCTACCATATTTATTTTTCCGGGAGTAATTCCCATCGTTCCAGGCTTTGATCTATATCAAACCCTTAGTGCCTTAGTATTGGGGGATTTTAATAATGCCTTAGTAACGGGAGCAAATGCTATTTTAAACATTGGTGCCATGTCCATCGCCATAGCTATAGTAGGCTTTATAAGGAAGCGCGGGGACGGGCAGACTGTGTGAAAAACAGACCTTTTACCTAATGTTAAAATAATGATTAGATTTTTATGGTAAGTTCATAATATTGATATAAAACAAATTAACCTATAAAAAACTGCAATTTATTTCAATAAAATCATATTATTGAAATAAAGGCATTTGTGTAGTATAATTTAGCTTAAAGGGAAGGTGGATGTTATGAACAAACCATTTAATCCGGAATTCTTACCTATTAAATTGGAGGATAAGAATATAATTAAAATACTTAGGTTGGAAGCTGAAGCAAGGGCAAAGGTGGAAAAGTTTAATTCTATTCTGGAGAGATCTATAATTAAAAATGAATTATTAATGTTGTTTTCATTTCAAGAGTCTCTTCAATCGACGAAAATAGAAGGAACTCAGGCAAGCCTTAGTGAGGTAGTGGAAGCAGAGGTAACAGGAATTAAAAATAAAGACATTATAGAGGTTTTAAATTATGTAGAGGCATTATACAAAGCAGAGGATTTATTAAAGGCAAATCCCATCTCCACTAGAATGTTCCTTCAATTGCATAAAATCATCTTAAAGGATAGCAGGGGTGAAAGCAGAAGCCCAGGTGAATATAGAAAAATACAAAATTTTATTGGACCTACAGCTAAGATCGAGGATGCTTCATATATTCCACCTGAGCCACAACTAATAAACCAATACATGGGTAATCTAGAGAGGTATATAAATGATGAATTTGAAGATTCCTTTGGACCTTTATCTAGGATTGCTATTATTCATGGACAATTTGAAACTATACATCCCTTTCTAGATGGAAATGGTAGATTAGGCAGAATACTAATTATTATATATCTTTTAGAAAAAAAGATTATCTCAAGTCCATCATTTTTCGTAAGTGAGGAATTAGAGAAGAACAAATTTAAATATTATGCATTACTAAACGGATTAAGATTAGAAAAACCAAGATGGCAGGAATGGGTAGAATTCTTTTTGAATTGTGCAATAAAACAAGCAGAAAAATATATAGAAAAGTTGGTGACTATTGAAGCGTTATATGATAGTCTGAATGAGTTTGCTAAAAATAAAAGAGTTAGTAACGATGCTGTTTTATTTATATTCAATAGACCAGCCTTTAGTATTAAGCTAATGGAAAAGGAATTGGGAATAAGCTATAACACTGCTAGTAGATATACTCACATACTTGCTGAGTCAGGAAAGATATATGGCGATGATAAAAAGAGAAACAAAATCTATAGATTTTATGACCTAATAGATGTATTGTAAAGGAAGCGCGGGGACGGTTCGGGACCAGTGAAAAACTGGTCTCGAACCGTCCCTCTGCTTCTTTTTTAGCTTATAGGTTTATAAAATCATGACTGGGATTTGTACAGGAGGGTTTTCCAGGAACATCTCCACTGGAGGGATACAACCTCTTTTTCCTGCATTGTTCTGCCAATAGGTTTTCTAATATGACTTCTATTACCCTGGTTTCAGGATTAGAAAACTCTGGATTTACAAGATTATTAGCTTCTATTGGATCTTGAGTTATATTATACATTTCTAACTCATCAGGGGTAGGGGTGGTTTTAATTGTATTAATACATAGGCTACAGCTATGGTTATCTGAGGTTGATACCGAACATTCACTATTTGTGGTCTCGTCCTCATCCCCAGGACTACTCCAAAATTGAGGATTATCAAAATATCGGGAATATTTCCAGACCTCCAGCTGTCTATCATCTCCAGTAGGGAGCTTAACCACAACTGTCTCTATATGACTTGGCTGGGTGATAGGCTCAATAGATTTGCCTGTTGGATTTAAACCGGCTAAGTTTTTAGAGGGATCGTCATCTGTCATAAAATAAATGGGTTGGTTTTCAAAATCACCTTCTCCTAAAATCAAGGGGCTAAGATCCCGCCCTACTAGTGGATGGGCTTCAGTATGGCTATTTCGTAAATCTTCTAAAGCTTTAGCATCATCTATTCCTGCAAGGCTTAATAGGGTAGGCATAATATCCACATGGCTTGTTAGGGTATCTACCGTCCTAGATTCAGGTATAATTGTGGGATTGTGGATAATGAAGGGCACATGGATTGATTCTTCATATGCTTGGTACCATTTTTGAAACAATCCCCCATGACTGCCTAGCATGTCACCATGATCTGAGGTATAGATGATGATGGTATCATTATAGAAAATAGAATTACTTATGGCTTCAAGCACCTTATAAATCTCTCGGTCCGCTCTTAGCTGAAGGGAATAATAAAGTCTTCTATAGGTTTCAGTATCTGCTAAGGGCTGTATCATTTGAGGATAAATTTCTTTATAGCCTTCCTGTACCCTTGGCTTTGTATTAAGGTTTTCCTGAGCTGTTGGGGCAGGTGGAATGGTTGGAACAGATGAATCTATATCAAAGTTAAATGCAGGTAATAATCGGGTGTAAGCTCCAAATAAGGCGATATCATGGGGATTCACAAAGGATGCCACCATTGCCCAGGGTTGGTCATAAGTCTTACCTTCTTCCAATTTCCTTATTAAATTAACCACTTCTTCAGAGTAGATTTCATCTCTTCCCGATACTCCTTTTGCTGCAGAAGAACCGGAGTTATGAGGGCTAGTTCCATGGGGCTCTGGACCTATCCAGCTATTAAATCCAAAGTCATTTAAGCGGTTAGCTTTTAAATAGATTTCTTCATTTTCTGGAATAGGGACACCAGTATTATTTTCATAGGATAAAAATGAATCATGGGTGCCGGGTATTTCTATATCTCCATGGGATGCATGCCATTTCCCCTTCCAGAAGGTTTGATATCCTGCTTTACGAAGATAATCTCCAAAGGTGGGAACTGTATTGGGATCCAGCCAAAACATTTCTGGTGCAGAAGCTGTTGCTCCACCTCCGTCGGTTTGGGTAACACCGTGAAGGGAAGGATACTGTCCTGTATAAAGAGTTGTACGGCTTGGTGAACATGCGGTACTGGCAGCATAGTGGTTTAAAAATTCAACCCCATGTTCCTTTAAAAAGTTTTGTGCCTTTAAGTTTTCCTTTCTCCACTGTTTAATAGCTTCATCCTCATAGGGAGGAGGAAAACGTTCTTCATCTACCATTATGATTAGAAAGTTAGGTTTCTTTTTTTGGGGGACTTGGTAATCAATCATTGCTCATCACTCCTAGTATTATTTATATAATAAAGAAAGAAATTACATTTTCTATACATTTATAATATGAATAATTGATGATGTTGGTGTTGAAAGAAGCGCGGGGACGGTTCTCTTGCTTCCAAATTTTTATATTAGGACTAGTGTATTGAATTGCTAGTGGGCGATATTATTGGAATTCTTTATTATCTAATACTGTTACTAAAGCGTCGGTGGATTTAGCAACTTTCTTTGTATTTTCTACTAGCTGTAAAATCTTAGTACAACATTGTTTTGCTCCCATTACCAGTAGAGGTACACCAATAGAATCGATTTTTAATCCTCTAGAAAAAAATCCACCTAGGGTCATAGGTAATGGCACTGTAGGCGAGGTATTTGAAAAAATAACCTTATCATTTATATTATATTTTTCCTGAAAGATTGAACTTAAATATTGCATAGCTGGGACCACATATTTTTCAGACTTTTTACCAATGGTATATACAGGGTTTCCATCACTATCAATACCACGAAAAATAAGCATTCCAAAATCCGATGAAGTTAATTGATTAAAGAGATGAACATTTAGGATTTCATCCTTAGTCAGGGTTCGGTCTGTAGGTAATTTATTTAGATGATATGCTGCAGCTAATGAGGTTGTATGGGTTCCACCGTAATCATTATATATATATATCATGAGATCATCCTTTGCTTTATATAGTATCAATAGTTATTATTATTCTACTTCTGAAATTATTGTATTCGATTTTCTTTTGAATAAGCTAAAAAAGACGAATTAAAAAAAGCAAGAGAACCGCTGTCCTCTTGCTTTAGATTTTATTTGTTAAATTTAAATAAATTTAATCCGATTTCTTCACTAAACTCTCGAGCCACTTCACCAATGATATAAAGGTCAATATTAATTATAGGGGTTTTAAAATGTATACATTTCCTATATAATATGTTTATAATTTTGTTACATTTATACTTGGAGGTGTTCATTCTTGACAGAAATAAATTACATGGTGGAAGAGGCTAGGATGGATCCTGATAGTTTTAATAAACTCTTACAGAAAAGTGAATTGTTTATATTAAAGTGTACATCTGTTATTTCTCATCATTATATTACTAAAAATGATGAAGAATGGTCTATTGCCTTGCTTGCCTTTAAAGAAGCTGTAGATAATTATAGTTTTGAAAAGGGGAATTTTTATAAGTTTGCTGAATTAGTAATTCGCCGTCGTTTGATCGATCATTTTAGGACTCAATCAAAATATAGATCTGAGATATCTGTAAACCCTAATGTTTTTGATTGTGAATTTAATGAAGCGGAAGGCAATGGTGCCTTATGTCAAGAGATAGGTGAAAAAACCATTTTAAAGGATGATAATTCTATAAAATTAGAGATAGACGCTCTAAATGAAATCTTTTGTACATATCACTTTTCCTTTATGGATTTAGCAAATTGTTCTCCTAAATCTAAAAAAACTAAAAATTCTTGTGCAAAAGCGGTTTCTTATATTTTAAGAAATCCCCTTCTAATGGAGGAAATCCGCAATAACAAACAACTGCCTTTAAAAATAATCGAGAAAAATGTAAAGATACCCCGAAAAATCTTGGAAAGACACCGAAAGTATATAATAGCGGCTATGGAGGTACTTTCCGGAGAGTATCCCTATGTTGCCAATTATATGCAATACATTCGAAGGGAGATGGAAAAATGAAATCTGTAATTGTAGACATAAAAGATGGTTTCGCAGCAGTCCTTTCTGATGATGGTTGTGTAGAAAAAATAAAAGACAAAAATTACACAATAGGACAGGTGATAGATTTGAAAAAACGAAAAGGTAATATATCTAAAAGATTAGCAATTATAGCTTCAACAGCAGCTGCTTTTGTAATGCTTTGTGGGGCTGGTATATGGGCAACGACAAGTCCTTATTCTTATGTAAGTTTGGATGTAAATCCATCTATAGAATTCACATTAAATCGATTTGATAGAGTATTAAGCGTGTCAGCTGTTAATGACGATGGAGAAGATATTTTAAAGGAAATCCAATTAGATGAAATGAAATACGAAAAAATTGATGAAGCTCTTACCAAGACCATCGATGCCATTTCTAAAGATGGTTATTTTGAAGACGAGATCGAGGGTGGTATAGTGATTGCTACTTCTGGAGAAGATGAGCAAAAATCAGAGGAGCTTGCTGAAAAATTAGAGGAAGATGCAAAGAAGGCTGTTGAAGAGAACGAGGATGAAGTCGCCGTAGAATCCATAAGCGTTGGTCTAGAGAGAGTTCAAGAAGCCAGATTACTTAATGTAACTCCTGGAAAGCTAAATCTCGTTCAAAAACTGCAAGCTACAATGGAAGATCCAGATGAATTCGATACAGAAGAATGGTTAAAAAAACCCGTTAAAGAAATCATGAAAGCTACAAAGGACAATAGAAAGGCTTTAAAAATCTCCCATGATTCAGAAGTAGAGGAAGAGGATATAGATGAAGTAACAGAAATCACAGTTGAAGATACAAAGAATGAGGCAAATAAAATAAAAAATCAAGCAGTTGAGAAGGAAAAGATAAAGGCAGTCAATTCCAACAACAATTCTAACAAGAAAAGTATAGAAGCAAAGGAAAAATCCAATAATGGTAATAGTAGTGCAGTAAAAGAGAAAACTAATAATGGTAATAGTAGTGCAGCAAAGGAAAATAAGGGAAATAGTAGTCAAAATAAGAACAAGAGATAGCTTTATAATCAAAGGTTCTTTACCCTAGATAGACCAAATGGTGGATGACAGGTCCTGTAAAATTATGCTATCATTCATCTGGAATCTTTAGATGTATAATATGATATTCTGACTTTTACAGTCAGATTGATATAAAAATAGCCTAAAATCCTGTTGGGACAGTGAATTTTAGGCTATTTCTATGAATTCTTTTGTATTGTGTTTTCTTTTACTAAGCAATGATGAAGACGGAATCCCCCACGCCCTAAAAAAGAAGCGCGGGGACGGTTCTCTTGCTTCCAAAAAAACCAGTTACCATATCTTGATTCCAAGTTTTACTAGTGATAAAATAGAAGACAAAAAGAAGCCAGAAGCGCGGGGACGGTTCTTCTGCTTCCAAGGATTACAAAAAAGTCAACAAATTTATGGTGGTGATTAAATTGGTCCGTGGAGCTAGAAAAAAAAGTGAGACTGGGATATATCACATAATGCTAAGAGGTGCCAATAAACAGGAAATTTTCCATGATGAAGAAGACAGATTCAGATTTATTGGGACCATCAAAAAATGCAAAAAAGAAGTTGAATTTTTAGTATATGGCTGGTGCCTAATGGATAACCATGTACATTTGCTTATAGAGGAAGGCATAGAAGATATATCTATTACAATGAAGCGTATTGGTGTAAGCTATGTATGGTATTATAACCAGAAGTACAAGACAACCGGACATCTTTTTCAGGATAGATTCAGAAGCGAAGCAGTTGAGACAGATGATTATTTATTAGGAGTACTAAGGTATATTCACCAAAATCCTGTAAAAGCAGGTTATGTAAAGAAGTCTGATGAATGGAAATGGAGTAGCTATTCCGAATATGTTAATAACACCACTTTATATGAATTAACAGATTGTATTTACATATTGGATATGTTTGCTGATTTTCGAAATACTGCGATAAAAAGATTCAAAGAATTTACTCAAGAAATAAACGATGATAAATATTTAGATCAAGACAATAATGAAAAAATACATTTGGATGATGAAGAAGCTCGACAAGAAATTTTTAGTCTACTGGACAGGTTAGATGTAGGACCTGGACAAGTAAAGGCTATGTCAAAGACTCAAAGGGATGAAATTTTGAGAGAAGTTAAAAATATAAAAGGGGTAACACAACGACAAGCAGCTAGGATCTTAGGTGTATCCCCTAATCTTGTATTTAAGGCATAGAAACAACTAGGAAGCAAGAGAACCGTCCCCAGTGCTTCCTTTGGAGGCGTATGGATATGACTGAAGAAAAGTCGCTTGAAAAGGAAATAGATAAGTTTCAAAGAATATTTCAAATTCTAGTGCAAGAGTCCAGTGATGTTTTTGAAATAATAGATTCCAATGGAATAATTAAATATATTAGTGAAGCCTCTGAAAAGGTCATTGGATATAAGCCAGAGGAACGAATAGGTAAAAATATATATGAATATTATGTAGGCAAGGAATTAAATAAAGTAAAGGATATGGTGGAGGTAACTCTTTCAGGTTCTTGCGAAATAGTTAAAAGGGATATTTGCTTTAAAACAAAGTCTGGCAATAATATTTATTTAGAAGTTATTATGCAGAATTTATTACATGATCCATCTATTGAAGGAATTGTAATAAATTTTAGAGATATTACAAAAAGAATAAAATTAGAAAATAAAATGGCACACATAGCTACCCACGATGTATTAACCGGTATTCCCAACCGTATCTATTTTAATAAGGTATTCAAGGAACAATGTCAAAGTGCTATGGAGAATAAATCCCAATTTGCATTGATGTTATTGGACATAGATGGTTTTAAATACATAAATGATGCCTTAGGATATAAGGTGGGGGATAGGTTAATAATACAAATTTCTAAAAGGTTAAAGAAATTTTTAGATAATGAAAATTTTTTTTGTCGCTTTTCAGGAGTACAGTTTGCTATTATAGTTGATAAATTTAATACTATAAAGGATTATAATAGGTTTGCCAGAGAGATTACTAACCTTTTCTTACAAACCTTTAGGGTGGGGACCTATGAAATAGATGTTACTATGACCATGGGTTTAAGTATCTTTCCAAAGGATGGGGAGGATACAGATTTGCTTTTAAGGAATGCTAATCTAGCATTGTTAAGAGCTAAAAATGAAGGAAAGAACAGATTTAAATTTTTTTCCTCTGATATAAATATTCAAAGTTATAAGCAATTTCAAATTCGTAATGATTTACGCAAGGCTTTTGAAAATAACCAATTTGAAATTTATTATCAACCTATTGTAAACTTAAAAACTAACGAAATTATTTCTGCGGAAGCTCTAATTAGATGGAATCATCCTGATTGGGGAGTAATATTACCTGAGGAGTTTATTCCCTTAGCAGAAGAAAGTGGTTTTATTATAAATCTTGGTAATTGGATATTTAAAGAAGTGTGCCATGATTATAAGCAATGGTTGGATTCTGGATTATTAGAAATAAAGGTTTCTGTTAATTTCTCAAGTATTCAGTTTTTAGAAAAAAATTTTGGCGATAAAATAATAAAAACCATCCATGGCTTTGGATTGGATCCTCACTTTCTAATTATGGAGATAACAGAAAGTATATTATTGGAGAGAACCAATAGAATTTTTACAGAAATCGAAAAATTACAATCCTATGGAATACAAATAGCTTTAGATGATTTTGGAACGGGTTATTCTTCCTTGGCATATTTAAATGGCTTTAATATAGATATATTGAAGATAAATGGTTCTTTTACAAAAAAAATCCCCTTTAATAAAACAAGTACTATACTTGTAAATTCTATCATCAATGTAGCTAAAGAACTTAACATTAAATTAGTGGCAGAGGAAATAGAGAATTGGGATCAATTAGCCTATTTAAAGGATTTTAATTGTTTTAGCGGACAAGGATACATATATAGTAAAGCTATACCTATAGAAGAGTTTGAAAAAATACTAAATAAGGGAACTTGCAAACCTATTTTAGTTAATAATTCTGATAAAAGCTCCATAGAAAATAGGCGTAAATTTTTCAGAATCAATTTTTATCAATTATTAGAGGGTAACTTAACCATCTTAAAAATTAATGGTAAGTAGATAAATGTAGGGAATACAAAGGTATTGATTAAGGATATTGGACCGGGAGGTCTATGCTTTATCTCGGATCTACAATTACCAGTGGAGGAAGGTATTATCCTGCAATTTATTACCCAATTAATAGAAGACCAAATCAAAGTTCATGGACACCCTGTATGGATTGAAGAAATAGAAGGCGGTTTATATGAATACGGTATTAATTTTACAATGGACGAAAATGATAGGGTGGATTTAATCAAGACATTAAATCAGGTTCAAATTAAAATGAGAAATGATATTTTATTTGCCGAAGGAAGTTTTATAAAGGTTTCACCTGTAGCATATTTTAATTCCATTCGTGATAGCTAGGAAGCAAAGGGTTTACGCGTTCAAGGAAGCAAGAGAACCGTCCCCAGTGCTTCCTTAGGGATGAAATTAGTGACACTAGGTGTCATTGTTTCATCCCTATTTTTGTTTTTTGGATATGAAAACTTTATTAAATTTTAGTATAAATAGGTTTTATATGGAAAATCTATTTTGTGAAAGTAAATTTAAAAAGGGTAGATTAACATATTTATAAGGGAGGGTGATTATGAAATTTGAGAAATTATTAGAACCGGGAAAGATAGGAAACTTGGAGATTAAAAACCGTATGATTATGCCTGGAATGGGGACAAATCTTGCGGCGGCAGATGGAACAGTATCAGATGTAATTGTAAATTACTATGCAAGAAGGGCAAATGGAGGAGTAGGGCTTATCATTACCGAGGTTTGCTGTCCGGAACCATTAGGGAGAGTTATACCTGGGGAAATCGAGATTACAGAGGTTGGATTTATGCCGGGATTAAGCCGTATTCCCCATGCAGCTCATTCTGGAGGAGCAAAGGTTTGCTTGCAATTAGCCCATGGAGGTTGTTTTTCCAGTGAGGGAGTTACAGGGGAACAACCAATATCTCCTTCGGGAGTAGGTACTTTTCAATTACCTGATGATACACCTAGGGAAATGACCTTAAAGGAGATTAAGGAACTAATAGAAAAGTATGGTATTGCAGCAGCTAGGGCTAGACAATGTGGTTTTGATGCGGTAGAACTTCATGGAGCCCACGGTTATATGCCATTACAATTCCTCTCAGCTTATACAAATCGAAGAACAGATGAATATGGAGGTAGTTTAGAAAATCGTGCACGTTTTGCTTTAGATACTATTAAAGCTATGAAGAAGCATGCGGGAGAAGATTTCCCACTAATCTATCGTCTATCTGGTGAGGAAGATGTTCCTAATGGAATTACCATCGAAGAGGCTTGTACCTTTGCAAAATGGGCACAAGAGGCGGGAGCAGATGCTATTCATGTATCAGCCGGCACCTGGGATTCCAGATTACATAAGTATAATGCGGTTATGGCAGGAGAGGAATCACCAGAGGGTAAAAACCTAAGTAAAGGGGTGGCGACATCCATGTGGGTGCCACCAAACTATACACCTAGGGGTTCCTTAAAGCATCTTGCTGCAGAGGTGAAAAAACATGTACAAGTACCTGTCATAGCAGTGTGTAGTATAACTCCAGAGATGGGTGAAGAAATCTTAGAGAAAAAAGACGCGGATTTTATTGCTATAGGTCGTCAGACAATTGCGGATCCAGATTATGCTAATAAAATCGCTCGAGGAAGAGCGGACACCATATGTCGTTGCCTTCGTTGCAATGAATGCCTTGGAGAGGTAATGGCTTTTCGAGGAATTTCTTGTGCCGTAAATCCTGAAGCTGGAAAAGAATTTGAAGGATTTGTAGAGGTTGTTTCAGCAGAGAATAAGAAAAAGGTTGCTATTGTAGGATCAGGACCGGCAGGTATACAGGCTGCCTTAACTGCTTCAAAGAGAGGACATGAGGTTACCCTATTTGAAAAGGATGATAGACTTGGTGGGGCTCTTTACTATGTAGGCTTGCCTGACTTTAAGATAGATTATCGTGACTATACGAAATATCTTATTGATACAATAAAAAATAGCGGGGTTACCATTAAAACAGGGGTTGAGGTAAGTTCACAAATGATTAAGGATAGTGATTTTGATACGGTCATTGTAGCCACAGGAGCAAAAACCTTTAAACCAAAGATAAAGGGCTCGGAAGATAACACTATAGCTGATCCCCTTAAAGTGCTAGATGGAGATATTCCTAAGGGTAAGGATATTATCGTATGTGGAGCCGGCTTAGTTGGTTGTGAAGTAGCAATGAGTCTTGCAGAATTAGGAAAGAATGTAACCATGATCGATATGTTACCTGAGCCTGCTATGGATCTCGCTATCTATACTAAGTGGGTACTTAATTCTAAGCTTGCAGAACTTGGTATAAGGGTAAGAGTTAATCATGAAATTAATGAAATGACAGGAAAATATGTAAAATGCACGGTGGATAATAAAGAGGTTGAATATAATGGAGATGCAGTAGTTAGTGCCTTGGGCTTAAAGGCTAGAAGAAAGTTACTGGAGGATTTAAGAGAAAGCTGTAAAGAGATGGAGATTATTCCTGTAGGGGATGTAAATAATCCAAGGAAAATAATCCAAGCTGTTCATGAAGGCTTCCATGCAGGACGAAGAATATAATATAAATACATGATTGAACTTGATGAAGGCAAAAAAGGAAAGATTTACTGGATACTTCTAGTAATTTTTCCCTTTTCCCTTTAATTTACAAAAATTGGTGGTATTTTTTTATCCATGCGGGACCAAATTGATACCGAAGATAGGACATATATTCCTTGATAATTAAATGATCTATGGATATAATTATTACTAAAATCTACATTAAAGTAAGGAGACAAGAAGATGTCAATACGAAAAAAACTAGGAATAGAATTTGGTAATATTGATCCAATAACTAGCTCTCAGGATAGGATTCAGTACATTAATTTTAAGTTGGCATCCCTAGGATTGCCGATATATCGGTCCAAGGACAGTGATGATGAAAGTACTTATTTTATTGATTTGTTTGAAGATATAATTAAGGATTATAAAGAAAAAACTAGAATGGTTGATTTAAATGAAGTTGGGATATATAAGCGTATAAATAATTTCTTTAGTTCCTATTTTAAAGATAGCCCTGCACCACCTAAGGGAATTGAAGATTATTCTCTTACCTTGGATCATTATGGAATCGCTAGGGAAATATCTCTTCCCCCCGATGGCAATACCTTTAGCAATAGCTATATCAAAAGTTACCGTATTAAACAGGGTGTTCTCCATAACCCTAGACATGATAGACGCACCACTAAGGGGTCTTTTCACATAGCTGAAGGAGGACTGGCTATTCCCCATGATAAAAAAGCTGTACCTAAGGAGGTTTTTAACAAGCTTTATAAAGCTGCGATTAATCCCCCTGAGGAATTAATGATACTTCCCTTTACTGCAAATCAAGATAAACAAGCTAAATCCTTTGTTTCATTATTGATTAAGCCTATTGTTTCCCCAAGGGTTCCTGGATTTCTTGAGGAAAAGACAATGGAGGTACTGTTTATGGCACCAGGTAGCCTGGTATCAAACCTAGATTTTATTGAATCTATTTTTGGGAATGCTGGAGATCCCAGTTTCCATAATAATGATTCAGGTTTAGATGTAGATGGCTGGTCTGGACATACAGGCTTTATTTTGCTTGCTCCTCACCTGATAAAAATGAAAAAGGCAGACCTAGGTCTTCCCCATTATAATGATGCGACTGAAAGACAACGACGGGATGGCATGTGTTATAAGGATGAAAGCGAATACTATAATGATGGAGAAGCCTTTAAGCTTACCTGTCGTGGCAAAAGTGGTGTAGCGGTAACCATTATAGCCGATAATTATTTTGGGTATTCCAAAAAAGAGATTAAAACCCAAATAAGTTTTGCTGCCAACCTTTATGGAAATGTAGAAGAGGAGCATGCCGGGGGCACTATTGTCTATCCCCAAAGAAATCTCGGGACAAACTACAATGCTAAATTAGATGAAAATCTTTCCGGCTATTGCTTTGAGGATGTTAAAGAGAAATATGGGGATATAATGGACCTTCAAGAGGATAATTATGGAATAGATAAACAAAATAAAAAGATAATCTATTTACCTGAGGATGTTAAGTTTGATTTATATAAAACTGAAATTAAGTGGAATTACAATAATAAAATAAGGACCTTAAAATTATTACCAACACACACCTATATACTTCCAAATGGTGAAAAGGTCCATATGGAAAAGCATCCTGAGACCCCTATTTGGAAGTTAATTGGCACGGAAGCCGAAGGAACCTTTTGTCATAAGCCTTGTACTGTTTCAGGAGGGGGTAAGTCTGAAATATCTAAGTCAATAAATAACTCCATTATCTATGGTACCTATTATGTAAATGACTTAAAGAGAGATTTAGATATAGTAGAATCAATTCTTAAGTATGATTATAGTGGTCGATGGAAGAATTCAAAGAGAACCCATCCTTCAAGAACCATCTTGTCTATTGACCGTACCCTAGGCTCGGTTATTAAACTTTTAACCCCTTCATCTGCCTATACTGATGAATTTAATGCCTATATTGAAGCCATTCCAAATCATGTAAAGTCTTTAGTTTTTATGGTTAAAAGGTTTTATCAGCAATCCTGGGGAGATGATTGGAGAAAACATTTTACAGTGGATATTATAAATGGAAAGCCTGGAAATGAAATTAACTTTGATAATAGAAAGATAAGACCTAGTTATTTACGAGTGGGTTTTATGGATGACAAGGCTTGGAGAACATTTAAATTGCGTATGGACTTTATGTCCAGTGAAAAAATACAAATGGAGGATGATATTACAGCATCTGTGATGATTCCTAAGAATAAATTAAAGAACCTCAATGATGAATATACTAATGATAGCTTTAAATTTGTAGTTAATTGTGAATACCGTTTCTTCCAACGACCTGACGAAGCTGTGAATAAGGGCTACGATAAACAGGCGGAGAGGGATTTATCTAGTAATAATCTCTTTGCTACAAACTATGAGCCTTTGACCAAGGCAGATGTTAAGGAAATAAAAGATGATGCCATGGGGTATATCGCATATACTGATCCTGTAAAGAAACATATAAAGGACTTTTTAAAGGGTGATGATGAATATTGTGTCTTATCCTCGGAAACCAGAATTGTAAATGGTAGACCTAGCAAAAATCCAAGATATTTAGAGCATAGGTCGGATTTTATGGAGCCAACTAAGACATATCTTTCAGATATTGGGGTTCGCTTTTCAAGGAGAATCCCCCTAGGACAACCCATTCCTATGCCTGTAAATTCAATATTGCCAGGTCGAAGAAATAATCCGCCAGGGGAGGAAAAGGGAAAGAAAATTTTACCCCTAAGCGTTTATAACCCCCTTCATTATCAAGAACTGCCTGAGCTTTTTATGGATTATATCAGTAGTTTAACAGGGAAATCGCCATCCACAACCGGTGCAGGCTCTGAGGGAGCACTTACAAAGGCGCCCTTTAACATGCTTTTGCCTGTTTACGATCTAAATAATGCACTTCTGTCTTATATATTAGGGGATTATGCTGCATATACTACTCCTGCTGGATTTATAGGACCTAATATAAGGGTTGATCATGATATTTCTGTTTTAATGCCTGAGATCTGGTCAAGACTTACAGAAGAGGAACGCAGCCCAAGGAGACTGATTCAAGAGGGTTCATTAGAAAAGCTTGAAGATTTTAAATACAATGGGGTAAATATTCCTGCCAGTAGACTGGGTTATCGTATAACAGATGTATTTTCCTATAAGTATCTTGGGAAAATATTCGATGAGCCCCAGACTGTGTTTAGTGAAGAGATATTAAAACCAGAAAAGCAAAGCTTAGAGGCATTTGCTGATGGAGTTCTTAACATAATAAATGGACATAAGAAGGCGGCACTAGATTATTTTAAGGATGGAAGTATAGAATATGCAATCCCTCCTATAAAGGCGATTTTAAATATAATGGCATATGGGGATTATAAAGGGCATAGTATTGAGTCCAGCGCTGTCAGAGATCTATTTAAAAAAGAAAATGTACTTTCCAGTGATTGGTATGCTGAAAGACTAAAAAACAAGCAGGAAATCGATGTTAATATTATTCAGAGAAAGATCGAAAGTCTAGAAAACTTTATAAAAAATCCCCTTAATAAATCAGTAATTAAGGAATTTAAATATGATAAAAAGCTCCAAGAAGCTAAGGATACTCATAAATATTATCAATCAGAGAAGTACTTAGAATCACTTAAGGGTACACTAGGTGCATCTAAAGTAGAGTAAAAAATATTTAATAAAATATTTGCAAAAAAAGAAGGAAAATATATATTTATGTAGAAATATGCATTAAAATAAAATAAACTTTATAATGAATGGACTACAGGGTGGCTTGTAGTCCATTTTTTTAATTATGGAGGAAAGGTTATGAAAGCAAGGAAAATACTTGGAGTTCTACTTATTTTAATGCTCCCTATTATATTAGGCTCAATAAGCCCTAGTGAAATAGAAATTTCTGCGGAATTTGGAGCTTTTTCATATGAGGTAAATGGAGATGAAATCACAATAACAAAGTATGACAAAACAGATGATAGTATGGAAGTAGAAATACCCTCAACTATTAAGGGAAAACCTGTTACCAAGATAGGTGAGAAAGCGTTCTATGGTTGTGAATATATAAATAAGATTACAATTCCCGAAAGTGTAACAAGTATTGGAGATGAAGCATTCGGTGAGTGTGATAATTTAAAATCTATTGAAATACCTGATAGTGTAATTAGTATAGGAGAGAGGGCCTTTGTATACTGCAAATCCTTAGAGGAGATAAATCTTCCAAATAGAATAAAAAGTATAGGTATTAAAACATTTTATAATTGTTCATCTTTAGAATATATAAAGATCCCAGATAGTGTTACAAGTATAGCTCAGGAAGCTTTTTTAAAATGTGAAGCTATGACTAACATAACTCTTCCCAGTAGTATTGAAAAAATAGAGTTCGGAACCTTCTCTAATTGTATTTTACTAGAAAGTATAGTAATTCCCAATGGTGTAAAAAGCATAGGTGGATCTGCATTTATTTTTTGTGGATCACTAGAAAGTATAACTCTTCCTAGGGGATTAACTAATATAGAAACCTCTGCATTCAAAAATTGCAACAAATTATCTAAAATATATGGATATGATGGATCCTATGCCCAGGAATATGCATCTGCTAATAATATCCCCTTTTCTATAGTTTATGATGTCCATTTTGATACCCAGGATGACAATGAAAATAGTAGCATTATTATAGCCCATGATAATAAAATCATAAAACCTCAAGATCCCATAAGGACAGGCTATGCTTTTGGTGGATGGTTTAAAGATGAAACCTTAGAAAATACTTGGGACTTCCAAAATGATACCATAATAGAAGATACTACTCTTTATGCAAAATGGACAAAAACCCACATTACTGCTCCCCTAGCACAGCTACTAAAGGAAACAAATAAGGATTCCTCTTCTACATCCATGCGTTTTATTTCCACTATAGAAAGCTTAGATTTTTTAGAGGCTGGTTTTGTAATTTCCTATAGTAATTCTGACCCTTTCATTGACCAAGATGAATGTACAACAAAATCAACCTCAATTGCTTATAAGAGAATCAAAGCAGCGGGAGATTTTATTACTTCAGATGATTTAGGTGGGGAAGGGTATATTGTAGCAGTAATCTTAGATGACATCGAAAATAAATCATTCTCCAAGGATATTTATGTTAAGCCCTATGTAAAATCTTTAGATGGAACCATTCATTATGGAAATATGAGTGTATTTAGTGTGGAACAATGCTTAGGATACATAGATTATAAATAATGACTGCTTTTGAAAGGAGCTTAAAATGAAAGGAAAAAATAGAGGTATTTTAATTTTAACAATATTACTTTTAGTGGTATTGGCAATCCTTTTAAGGACTAGTCTAATTTCTCAACCGAGGGTAGAAAATAATTCTCCAGATGTATCTATTGTCAAGGGGCAGGATCCTAATGCATCAACAGATGAAAGTAATAATAGTAAAGAGTCTACTTTATCAGAAAATAATGAAATAGAAAAAACTCAGGATGATAGAATCCAAGATCAGAAAAATACAAATAAACAGGTAAACTTGGATGAAAATAAAAAGACTATCTCATTGGAAAAAGATAAACAAGATTTACCAAAAGAAGATCAGGATAAGCCCGATGAAGACAAAGGTAATGATAAAATTACAGACCCAAGTCCAGAAAATCCAATACAGGATGAAGATGAAGATAATGATAAGGATTTACCCGATCCTAATCCCAACCCTGATCCCGAGCCCGACCCAGATGAGAGTAATGGCAAAATTCAAGAACAGCAGGAAGATGCGGATGATAGCTTTGGACCAATAATTAGTGGAAAATAAAGGAAGAAAGAATTTAATTACTAAAGAAAATTTACGGAAATTAAAGTTTTCGATATTTTCTGTTGAAAATAAAGGAAATTATATACAAATATAGAAATATAATGCTATAGGAAAGGAAATGCAGAGGGACGGGTAGGGTATAAATATTAGCTAGCTATTGACAATAGCAAAATTTAAGAGGTGAGGGATATATGAAAACTTTATATGAAGATAATGACATATTAGATATTAATGAGGACTGGCTTACATATGTTGAAAGCAATCTAATAGAGGAAAACATCTATGGGTGGAACAATGGACTAAAGGCTATGGGAGATTTAATAAATAATCCTTATGGTGTTCTCGGAATACCTTCCAATATTAATAATTATGATATTAATATGAAGTATGACAAATTATTAAAAAAAACAAGACTTAATATGAAGATCAGTAATGAGTTTGACTATAATAGATTATGGACATTTAATAGGAACTTAGCAGATTTGCAGACGGCATTCTTTGAAATACAAAGGATACCCTATGGGCTTATATGGATAAATGAACCTTATTTTAAGGACAGCTCATCAATTCAAGGCTGTCAAAGGAGGTTTTATTTATCAAAGTTTGATATAGATAGTTTTAGCTACGATGATTTTGTCGTATCTTTTCTATTTCTTGTATTAAATGATCCCACTTGCAATTTCGTGTATCATTGGTCTTATATGTTGAGAGTAATTGCTCTTATGTTCTTATCAGGGAATGAATTCTGGGATAAAATCAAATCAGAACGCACGAAATTATTATTAATAGATTTATCTACGGAGGAGATAAAAGAATATTATATTAAATTTTTTATGAATCCTGTATTTAATCTAATACGACAAGCTATACAAAAAAAGAATGTAAGGACAATAGTAAATTGGTATTATATTTTAAATTATTCATCTTTAGGAAATGTAATCATAGAAAGGGTCATAGTCGAGATTAAGGATGCCCTCGATGATATTACCGATAAAATATACAAGGAGTTAAGAAAATACTTTTATAAAATGATTGAGGACTCAAAGAACAATCTTGATATCACCATAATATCCCAAGACCAGATTGAAGGAAAAATGGACAAAATAACCCTTCCCTTAGAAAATATATTTAAAATAATTGGAGCAGACACACAAAAAGGTAGAAGGATAAGGAAACCCTTATATGATATTTTTCGGTTAGTAGCCAATATATATATGAGGGGAGGATACCACAATGAATTTAGAACCATGATGAATATGGCCTCAAAATGTGTATATGATTGGGATTCTAGAATGAGGTTAGAGGAAGATAAAGTAGCTTATAATCAATATTACGGATTTACGGAGATATGGCAAATTTGAGATTATAAATAAAATAGGAGGGTGAAGGTGATGAGAAAGTACTATAATTACGCTATAGATCTGGGCACAACAAATTCTTGTGTTTCAAAATTTGAAAACGGGACAACAAAGGTATTTCGGAGCATTGATGGGATGGAATTCATTCCTTCTGCCGTATATGTAAATAAAAATGGAAAAATTATTGTGGGGAGAAGGGCTGTAGAAAAATCTATTTTGGAGCCTGAGGATACAGCATTTGAATTTAAACGCTTAATGGGCGTAAAACATAAACAGTTATTTAAGACCAGTGGTATGGAGTTAACACCGGCAGAGCTATCAGCAGAGGTATTAAAAGTCCTAAAAGAAGATGTCTATAGAACTAATGAAGATAAATTTGAAAATGTAGTTATAACCGTTCCTGCCGCTTTTAATTCAATTCAATGTGAAACTACCTATGAGGCTGCCAAGCTGGCAGGCTTTTCTAATATCATTTTATTGCAGGAACCAATTGCTGCAGCATTAGCCTATGGGGAAGATACTGATGATGATCATGTTTATCTGGTTTTTGATTTTGGCGGTGGGACTTTAGATGTTGCTATCGTTACTATTGTTGATGGAGCACTAAAAGTCATAAACCACCAGGGGAATAATTTTTTAGGGGGGAAGGATATCGATAAGGCGATTGCTGAAAAGATAATATTGCCGGAGCTTAGGAAGGAATACATATTAAACCCTGAAATTACGAACTTTCCTATTTATAAAAAGATTTTGAAGTTTGCCGAAGAAGCTAAAATAGCTATGTCCACCTCCAATGAATATAGGTTGGATATATTCGATATAGGATCTGACGACAATGGGAAGGAAATAGATATACAAATTCCTATCAATATAGAATTAGTAAGCGAAGCTGCTAGACCTATAATAATTCAATGCATTAAAGTGGCTAAAAAAGCTGTCTTAGATTCAAAACTAGAAAGCAAAAAGCTAGATGAAATACTATTAGTTGGAGGTGGAACTTATTTTCCGCCTTTAAGAACCGAACTAGCAAATCAATTTTCATGTCCAGTTAATAGTTCTGAAAATCCAATGACCGTGGTTGCAAGAGGAGCGGCACTATATGCCTCTAGAATGTTCGTTGAGGATAATTACAATATAAATGATGTGTATGTACAAGTTGAATACGATAATATTGTTCAAGGCACCAGTTGTAACGTCATTGGTAAAGTGAAGAATTTTTCTGTTGCAGATGCCATTAAAATTATTAGGGGAGATAAGGAATGGGAAAGTGAATGGCAGCCCCTTTATGAGAATACCTTTGATATGGATTTAATATTAAAAGAAAATTCCATTAATAATTTTAAAATATTTCTTCGGGACTTTAAGGGCCAGGAGATCATCCCTTCTCATAATGACTTTAAAATTTTGAGTAAACCCAATGTAGTAAAGCCTAGTGCGCCATTATTGCCCCATACCTTATCTCTAGAGGTGGATGAGGGTAAAGAAACTAAATTAATTATAATGATCCAAAAAAATAACCCTATACCTGCAAGACATATTAAAAAATTCAAGACCATGAAGGATATAATGCCGGAGTCCGATGACAGTTTGACTATTAAATTATGGGAAGGGGAGTCGGATAATCCTAATTTATGTGAATGGGTAGGGAACCTTTACATTACAGGTAGGGATATAAAATACCCAATACCTAAAAATACAGAAATAGAAATAGATGTATTAGTTGATATTTCTAGATTAATTACTATTAATGCCCGCATTGAATATTCAGATATATTTAAAAGTGATAAAAAGCTCTATAATCAAGGTCCTTTAAATATTAATAAACCATTAGATAGGATAAAATCAGAAACCAAAGAAATGATAGATGAAATAATACAGCTAAAGAATGCACATAAAAAAGTGCCCTACATTGTAGATAAGATAGATGACTTATTATCAAAGGCTTACGACAAATCCATTCAAAACCATAAACTATTTAATGCTACACCATTAGATAAGGATAGCATTATGCAATTACTAGAGGAAATAAAGTCACTACGAGTAGAATTAGAGCTATTAAAAAAGGAGATCATGACCAATAATGTCACTGAAAACAATGCACAAAATAATAGTGAAAGCTATATTGAAAGATATGGGAATGTAGAGGACAAAGAGAGGTATAAAGATTTAAAGGAGTCGTTGGATATTAGTAAAGATGAAAATGATATAAAAGGACAAGAGATATATCAAAAGGAGATGGAGGATTTATCAAATGAAATACTCCTAAATAACATAGAAGTATGGGAAGACATATTTAATAAATTTAAGGCCCATAGATCATTTTTTAAAAATGAAAGTGAGGCGGAAATATGGTTTTCTCATGGGGAGGAAGCCATAAAAAGAAAGGATATAAATCGATTAATTGAATCCGTAGTAAGACTAGGTGAACTATTCAAGGATAAAGATATAGGATTGGCTTCAGACCAATTTTTGCCACCTGGCATTAAAAGGATGTAGAAGGGTTCTTTTGTCTGGGCATTCTAAATAAAAAATGCCCTAAGGGAGAGGACGATGCTTTCCTCTAGGGCATTTTCTTCTTGTATTATTATTTTAAAACTTCTAGAACTGATTAAGGACCACTAGAACCGGATCCCAAACTGGGCTGAAGGGAGGAAAATATGCCAAGTCATTTTCATAAACTATATCCTTACTTAAATCTCGGATGGATATTTTTTTATTTTGTGGATGTATAGCTTCCGCTTTGGATAAAGTATGAACCTGTATGTTTTGTTTAGCAAAATCCTGTATACTTCGTGCTAGGAGATTTTCCTTTTATTGGATATCACCCCCTATAAAGTAAGGAAGGCCGCACCCGACATATGCGATATACTCATCATCAGTACTCCGATCTATCTTGAGCGAAGAACTTCAATATATGCTTTCATATAGACGGGCAGATCTTTGGGTTGTCTGCTTGAAATAAGGGTACCGTCAACCACAACTGCTTCATCTACCCAAGTAGCCCCTGCATTTACCATATCGTCTTTTATGGCTGTTGTACTAGTGACCTTTTTTCCCTTAAGTATTCCTGCTGATACCAGCACCCATCCTGCATGGCATATTTGACCAATAGGTTTATTATTGGCATCCATATGTTGGACTATTTTTAATACCTTTGGGTATCTTCTTAGCTTATCTGGTGCCCATCCTCCCGGTATTATTAAACCATCAAATTCTTCGGGGTCAATATCTTCGTAAGCACAATCTGAAACAATAGGGTAACCATATTTACCCCTATATTCAAATAAAGATTTTTCACCTGCTATTTTAACTTCTACTCCTTCTTCCCGTAATCTTAATGTAGGATAGGTTAATTCTAAGTCTTCATAATCTTGGTGCACCAGTGCAAGAACTTTTTTATTCTTTAAGACCAAAATAAACGCCTCCTTTTTGAATTATCTTATATTAAACTTACCCTTATGTCAAAAGGATAACCATGTAAAATAAGATAATTAAGTCTTTGGTTGGTTTTTTGTTATAATATATAGTAGCTATTAGAAAGGACATATTTTATTGGAGGTTCTAAAATGAAGGGCATAATTTTAGCTGGAGGTAACGGATCTAGGCTTTATCCTATTACAAAGGGTATTAGTAAGCAGTTATTACCTATTTACGATAAGCCAATGATATATTATCCATTGTCTGTTCTTATGTTATCTAAGATAAAAGAGGTATTAATAATATCTAATCCAGAGTATTTAGATTTCTATCGAAATCTTTTAGGAGATGGATCCCATTTGGGCATGAAATTTGAATATAAGGCACAGGAAAAACCAAGAGGACTTGCTGATGCTTTTATTGTTGGGGAAGAGTTTATTGGCAATGATAGTGTATGCCTTATTTTAGGAGATAATATTTTTTATGGACAAGACTTTGTTCCAAAGTTAGTAAATGCATCAAGGATTAAGGATGGAGCTATCATTTTTGGATATTATGTTTCTGATACCAATGGATTTGGAGTGGTTGAGTTTGATGAGAATAATAATGTAATCTCTATAGAGGAAAAGCCTGAGAAGCCCAAATCCCACTATGCAATACCTGGGCTTTATTATTATGATAATAGTGTAATTAAAAGGGCAAAGAATTTGCAACCTTCTTCCCGTGGAGAGATTGAAATTACTGATTTAAACAGGGAATATTTAAAGGAAGGGAATCTTAGGGTAGAGGTTTTAGGTCGTGGATTTGCTTGGCTGGATACTGGCAGCTATGAGGGACTTGCCAATGCCTCAAACTTTGTTCAGACTATGCAAAGGAGAACGGGTTTATTTATATCCTGTCCTGAGGAGATTGCCTTTAGGAATAAATGGATTTCTAAGGAGGAGTTGATTTCCTTAGGCAAAGAATATGAAATCACAGAATATGGGAAATACTTATTAAGTTTAGCTGGTGAATAGAAATCAGTTCCTAGATTTGGATTTGGGTATTCCTATAGGGTCCAGATACTTCACTTCGTTCAGTATGACACTAAAGATAGAGATGTTTAAAATCTTTTACTATCAACTAGGAACCAGCAACTAGCAACTATAAAGGAGGATGCCATGAATATTTTAGTAACTGGTGGGGCTGGGTTTATTGGTTCAAATTTTATAAGGTATATGCTTTCAAAGTATAACTATAATATTATTAATCTAGATAAATTAACCTATGCTGGAAATCTTAATAATCTAAGTGATATTGAAGATAATGTTAGATATCACTTTATTAAAGGGGATATATGTAATAGGGAATTACTACAGTGGGTTTTTAGAGAAAGAAATATAGATGTTATAATTAATTTTGCTGCTGAATCCCATGTGGATAGAAGTATTGAGGATCCAGAGGTTTTCTCTAGGACTAATATTTTAGGCACTCAAGCCCTATTAGATGTTGCTAGGAATTATTGGAAGATTGACCCGGATAATAAGTATTCCAGGGAGTATAAAACCAATGTAAAATACATTCAAATATCTACTGACGAGGTTTATGGAGCCCTAGGAAAAGATGGGTTTTTTACAGAGAAAACTAATCTAGCCCCTAATAGCCCCTACTCTGCTTCAAAGGCTTCTGCTGATATGTTAGTTAGAGCTTATTATAAGACCTATGGTTTACCTATTAATATAACAAGATGCTCTAATAACTATGGACCATATCAATATCCGGAGAAACTAATTCCTCTTATAATTAATAATGCACTTGAGGGTAAGCCCCTGCCTGTTTATGGAGATGGAAAGCAGGTTAGAGATTGGTTGCATGTTAGGGATCATTGTAGCGCAATTGATGTAGTGCTTCATAGGGGAAGTATAGGCGAGGTATATAATATTGGTGGAAATAATGAAAAGCAGAATATAGAGATAGTAAAGCTTATCCTTAAAATTCTTGGTAAGGGCGAGGAGCTTATAAGCTATGTAGAAGATAGGCTGGGTCATGATAGAAGATATGCAATTGATAATACTAAAATAACTACTGAACTTGGATGGAGTCCCTCCTACAGCTTTGAAGAGGGGATTGTAGAAACTATCCAAGGGTATCTTAAGCAAAAGTAAAAGGAAGCAAGAGAACCGTCCCCTTGCTTCCAAGGGAACCGTCCCTACTGCATTTTGATTAGTCTCTCTTTGTTATTTTTACATCTTCGTAGATGAATTTATCTAAAAGCTCTACATTGTCTTCTAGGGTATTTGGGACTACATAGGAGACTCCTTTAATCATCTGTCCCTTTACATAGCCGTCCACAGGAATTCTATATTGATCGATTTTTCTAATTCCCGAGGATAATGTTGATGTTCCTAAAGATAGTATGTTTGCTTTTGAAAGGCTGGTTTCTACATAGGGAAGCATTGTATTTAAAAGTTTTGGATACTTTGTAACACCTGCATTCATTCCCTTGCTTAATACCTGTTCTAAGACCTTTCTTTGTCTTTCGGTTCTTTCATAATCCCCATTTCCTACTTTTCTAATTCTTGAATATGCCACAGCTTGTCTTCCTGTTAAGGTTTGAAGACCGGCATTTTGCACCTTAGGGGAGCTTGTATTGGTTAGTTTATCTACTTGATCCATATTTTTATTTATGTCCTTAACCTCATTACTCTTTACTTCTATTTCTACGCCACCCATAGCATCGATTATTTCCTCCAGTCCGTAAAAATCTACGGTTACAAAATCTCTAATATTCATATCAAAGTTTTGGTTTATGGTTTTTATTGCTAATTCTGGACCTCCGAAGGCATAGGCGTGATTAATTTTATCCATTCCTCTTCCGGGAATTTCCACATAGGAATCCCTCATAATAGAGGTTAGCTTTATTTTATTGAATTCCTTATCTAATGAAGCTATCATAATTGTATCAGATCGAGTATTTCCTGAGGTTTCTCTTCGATCAAGTCCAAAAAGTGCAATATTTATAACCTTGTCACTTTTGGCGTTTTCCTCACTAATTCCCAGCTCTTCATCGGATTGTGTGATCTTTGTATTATCTATTTTATCAAGAAGATTAAATCCATAAGCTCCAAAGGCAAAACCTATAAGTCCTACAATTATAAATAAAAATAATATCTTTCTACTTTTCTTCTTTTTTCTTTTTCTAGCCATTGTGTTCCTCCTATTGTTACAAATTTATGTAACATGATAAATTAAAAAATTGCATAAATATAGTTTAAATTACTCTGTATATTATATCAGATTACCTGTAGCATACCAACGAAATAATTGTTAAGAAAATCTTAAGCTTGTAAAAAATTTATCATAAAGTATTTAGGAAGTGTAAATTTCCTATGGATTTTTAATTTAATAATTATTTATAGGGTATATTATATGTAACATTGGAAAATATTCTATAATTTTCTCCAAATGAGCATCTCCCAGCAAGTAATTGACATATGGTTATAATAATATATAATTAAACCGAAAGGGGCATATGTCAATAATAAATAAATATAAGGGGGAGATTTTTTATGTCTTATAGTCCATCATTAGGTAGCACATTAACTCACACCAGGATGAGAACTCCAGAACATATATCGAGATTTTCAGGGATGTGTGCAGTTTGTACTGCTAATTGTTGATGGAAAGGTACCTAAGGAATACCAGCGATTTGGAAAAACTATTGAAGAGATATTTAAGGATATAAGAGAATTAAAGGAATATTATGGTGATGATGCTATAAATATTTCTCCGGGAGCTATTGGTATATATTCTTATGTCAATAGGATTACAATGGGGTTAAAACAATTTATGGCATTAAATAGAAAATTTGCTCTAGAGTATATAGATAGAAGAGATATAGTTCCCCTAACTGATCTAGCTGCTAAGGTAACAGGATTAGAAACCTATAAGGATATATTAGATAGGGAGTTAGAAATGCTATAGCATTATGATATAATATAGTTAAAGAGGGGGGGAACTTTTATGGATGAAAAGATATTTGAATTGTTGGAACAGATGTATAGTGAAATGCAAAATGGATTTAAAGATGTAAGAACTGAATTTAGATCAGAATTCAAGAGTGTAAGGTCAGAAATCAAAGATTTAAGAATTGAATTAAAGCAGGATATAGCCAGACTTGAAAATAAAATGGATAATAATCACAAAGCATTATATGATGGGTACATACAAAACAGTGAAGATATTACTGAAATAAAGGATAACCTCGAAAAATTAACAGATAGAGTAGAAAATCAAGAAATAAAATTGCAAGTCATAAAGGTGGCAAAATAAAATGAAATAAAATACTATTCTATTTTAGTAGGTAGGATATTATTATATTGCTAAAAATGGACCAGAGGTGATTATATGAAGGTTTTAGTAACTGGAGGAGCAGGTTATATAGGCAGCCATACCTGCGTGGAATTACTAAATGAAGGATATGAAGTTGTTATATTAGACAATCTTTCAAATAGTAAAGATGAGGTTTTAGGTCGAATAAAAGAATTGACGAATAAGGACTTTAAATTTTACAAGGTTGATTTACTAGATAAAGCAGGGGTAGATAAGGTATTTAATGAAAATAAAATAGATGCTGTTATTCATTTTGCGGGGTTAAAGGCAGTTGGGGAGTCTGTCAAAAAGCCTTTAAAGTATTATCATAATAACATCACGGGAACTTTAATGCTTTGTGAGGTAATGAAGGAGCATAATGTTAAAAAAATTGTATTTAGCTCTTCGGCTACAGTTTATGGGAAGCCTGAAAGGGTGCCTATTTCAGAGGATTTCCCCCTTAGTACTACTAATCCCTATGGTAGCACTAAGTTAATGATTGAGAAAATCCTAGAGGATCTTTATATAGCAGATAGTGGGTGGAGCATTTCCCTTTTAAGGTACTTCAACCCTATAGGAGCCCACGAAAGCGGTCGGATAGGTGAGGATCCCAATGGGATACCTAATAATTTAATGCCCTTTATAACCCAGGTAGCAGTGGGAAAAAGGGAGAAGCTATCCATTTATGGAGATGATTATAATACCCATGATGGTACTGGAGTTAGGGACTATATTCATGTGGTTGACCTTGCAAGGGGACATTTAAAGGCTCTGGAAAAAATAATGAATACCTCTGGTATAGAGGCATATAATTTAGGTACAGGGGTAGGCTATAGTGTATTGGATATTGTGAAAAATTTTGAGAAGGCGACGGGTGAAAGGCTACCCTATGAAATAGTAGAAAGAAGACCAGGGGATATAGATGCCTGCTATGCTGATCCTAAAAAGGCTAAGAAAGATTTAGGCTGGGTGGCAAAGAGGAACATTGAGGATATGTGCAGGGATGCTTGGAAATGGCAAGTAAATAATCCCAATGGTTATGAATAGAATAAATTATGAAATACACCTATGTGGGAATACATTCTATCATAGGTGTATTTTTTGATTATATATACAATATATGGGTAATATTTATGCTAAAGAGTAAAAAAATAATGTTGGGAGGAGAATTTATATGTCGCAATATCATGAACCCTATGAGGTATTAAATGAAAAGACAAAGGACATTACAAGGGCATTGCAAAGTTTAAAGGAAGAAATAGAGGCAGTAGACTGGTACAATCAAAGAGTGGATGCCAGCAAGGATCAAGCATTGAAGGAGATAATGGCACATAATCGAGATGAAGAGATCGAACATGCTGTAATGAGTATTGAGTGGTTAAGAAGAAATATGGATGGCTGGGATGAAGAATTAAGAACTTATCTGTTTACTGAGGGCTCTCTACTAGATGTAGAAGAGGGAGCAGAAAATGAAGAGGATGAGAATAAATCTGGATTAGGTATTGGAGATTTAAAATAAGTTAGGAGGATAGTTATGGATATTTTAAAAAGAAATTTAGCACCATTATCAGAGGCAGCCTGGAAGGAAATTGACAGTCGTGCCCAGGAGGTATTAAAGAGCAATTTATCTGCAAGAAGGGTTTTAAATGTAAATGGTCCAAAGGGATGGGACTTTACTGTTCTTTCTGAAGGAAGACTTGATGATATTGTTGAAGGAGAAGTTTGCACAGGGACCTATAAGGTTAAACCATTGATAGAGGCAAGAATTAATTTTACTCTAGATAGATGGGAAATGGATAATATTATAAGAGGGGCTAAGGATATAGATTTAAGTAGTCTGGAGGAAGCGGCTAAAAAACTGGCACTATTTGAGGAAAACGCTGTTTATAAGGGATACCCTCAAGGGAATATAGATGGCTTAGAAAATGAAAGTGCCCACGAAAAAATATCCCTTGGCAATGACTCTTCATCTATTATGGAGTCTATTACACAGGGCTTGCTTACCCTGCAGGATAATTTTGTTGAAGGACCCTTTTCATTGGTTGTTGGAAGAGAAGCTTGGAAAAGAATAAATGTGGAATCCCAGGGATATCCACTTATAAAGAGGATTGAAAACCTTTTGGGAGGCAAAATCATTTTAAGTAATGTTGTTGAGGGTGGTCTTCTACTTCCCTTTAACAATGAGAACCTAGAATTTACCATTGGGCAAGATTTTGCTATTGGATATGAATCTAGTAATGATAAAGAGGTAAGGCTATTTATTAGTGAAAGCTTCACCCTAAGAGTATTAGATAAGAATATAATTATTACTTTCACTATATAATAAGTTTTTAAATAGATACCCCTGAGAAATTATACTTAGGGGTATTTTTATTTGCAGCTTTGCTGCTTTTTTATGGTTATATACCATGGAATATATGCTATATACCTAAAATTAATAAAATAAAAAGGAATTAACACGATATATGTAGAAGAGAAGAAAAAATTGTAAAAATAGAAGGAATCTCCCAATAATAGTAGAAAATATCCTATAACATCAAAATATGGGGGGATATTAATGTTATTTGAGATTCCTGTTATTGTAGTTCTATTACAGTCCATACCTGAGGGATTTTTTATCGTCTTAGTAGGATTAAAATTATTTAATATAGATATTAAATATAGCAGGGCCCTGGTCATTTCATTTAGCTATGGCATTTTTTCTTATATAATCCGCAGAGTAGTATTTATCTTTGGTTTACATACTTTTTTATCTATTTTAATCCTAATATTATTAGTAAAAATCTTAAGGAAGATATCAATATTTAATGCCATTATTTCAGTATTAGTCGGTTCTTTATTGGCGGGAATATTTCAAGTAATTACGGCGCCATTAGTTTTAAATATTATTGATATAGAATTTCAACAATTGGCTGATAATCCAGGCATAAACATTATAGCTTCATTACCAACCTTAATTTTGTTAGGCTTAAGCTATTACCTATTAAGCATAACAGGTTTTTATCTTTTTAATGTTAATTTATCTAAAAAGGATTGAGTTCAATGTTGAAGGCTAGTGCTGCATTAATTATTGCTATGCTATTTGAAGCAGTTATAATGGTTTTTATTAATTTAATGGTTTATGCGTCTGACACCATTCATGATATTAAAGTAATATTACCCTATATAAATGTTTTAGTAATAATAATTACTATTATTGTTCTTATTTCTATACAGGAGATTGGGAAAACTGTTAAAAAAAATATAGAAGTACAAGCTATGAAGGATAATCTAAAGCAAACCGAGAGTCTGCTAAATACACTACATACCCAAAGACATGAGTATAATCGTCATCTACAATCTCTGCAGGCAATGATACATTTAGATAAGATCGATGATGCAATTAAATATATAGATGGCTTATCAGAAAACAATATGTATTCTGATGAAATTATATATTTTGTTAATCCCATTATTACGGCAATACTAAATTCCAAGAGTAAGGTTGCAGAAACCAAGAATATTATGTTTGATTTTGCTATTAAATGCGATATTAGTGAGATACCTATATCCCCTTGGGATTTATCCAGTGTTTTAGGTAATTTATTAGATAATGCCTTTGAAGCTGTAATGTTAAATGAAGAAAAAAATAGAAGCGTTGGTTTAGAGGTTAAGAAAGTAGAAGGAGAATATGTTATTTATGTTTTTAACAATGGTCCTATCATTCCATCTAGAGATGTAAAAAAAATATTTGATGCAGGATATACGACTAAGGGTTCCCAGGGGAGGGGCTATGGACTTTTTCTGGTAAAAAATATAATTAAACAATATGGTGGGAAATTACAATTAATAACAAATAATCGGACCTTATTTAAGGTATGTTTTACAGGAAAGGAAGAGTAGTATGGTTAAGATAATATCTAAAACCTTAGCAGTTGAATTAGGCAATAGACTACAATCCACTAAGGAGGATATGGATGTATATTCTTATGGTCTTGAGATAGTACTTTGTTCCTTAATAAAAATAATTTTGATTCTAGGATCTGCATATTTATTAGGCATTTTAAATATCACATTATTTTACCTGATGAGCTTTATATTATTAAGACATTTTGGTGGAGGAGTTCATCTATCTACCTATAAAAGATGCTTAGCTGTAGGTCTAATATCCACGATATTTTGTGCTAAGTTTGTAGATGGTCTTTGGCTTGAGCCTAATATTATTTTATGGGTAACAATTATACTATTGATCTTAGGAGCTCTTTGTATTTTAAAATGGGTACCTGCAGGGACCAGTAAAAAGATGATTAATGATAGTGTCCAAAGATTGAAACAAAAGATAAAAACATCCTTAGTATTAACCCTTATTTTAGGTATTATCGGTATATTATATATAAATAAATATTATTACTATGCATTTTCAATGGCACTTGGTGGTTTTGTAAGTTTTTTTCTAATGTCACCCATTGGTTATAAAACTATCTATGCTATAGAAATTTTTATCAATAATATTAAATGAAATGAAGGGAGGTGAGAAAATGTTTAAGTTATTTACTATTGTAGCTTCAGCGCTAACCTTTGTAGCATCATCAGGAATAGGTCCAAATAGTATGTGGTTGTTTTATGAACCAGATGTACCAGAAAGCTTAAAAAAATAGGGATGATTTAAATGATTAATGTATTAATTTTAGAAGATGAAAAATACACCAGAGAATTTATAAAAAAACTTATAGATGAGAGTCCATTAGTGGATCAGGTATATTGCACAGGTAGTGGCGATGAGGCAATTTCTATTTCAAAAAAAGAAAATATAAGTATCGCATTATTTGATATTGAATTGGAAAATGAATACTTAAATGGACTAGAGGTTGCAAAAATTATTAAGAAGATAAATCCCTACACTAAAATGATTTTCTTAACAGGCTATTCAAAATATGCTATAGATTCCTTTAGTGTGCATCCCTATGATTATATTCTTAAACCAATAAATAGGAATAGGTTAATGGAAACCATAAACTATTTAGCCAGCGAATGTATAAAACATAATAACGATAATATAATCATAAAGAATAAGAATGAAACTATTATTGTACCAATAGAGGACATTATATTTATAGAAAAACAAAATAATAATATTATTATAAATACCAAAAATAATGAATATATTAGTAATCTGACACTAGGTGAAATAAAGGAAAGACTGCCAAATAACTTTCTACGAATGCATAATTCTTATATCGTAAATAAGGTAAAAATAAATAAATTAGTAGATATAGGAAATCGTTCCTATCAGATTCATTTTAAGAATAGCAATAAGGTTGCTTATATGAGTCGATACAAATATTATGAGCTAAAGGAATACTTTACACCTTCGATCTAACATAAAAGGTAAATAAGTGTGTGCGCATATTTTGCATGCACTTTTTTATCTGATTTTATGCTAATAAGCCTATAAAACTGGCTATATACCATAAAACTATAGAATTTTTTTCTGAAAGATTTAAAATATAATTATGGATTTAAAAAGGGAAATTATTACATATGTTGAAGTATTAAGTAAGTGATTATTTGATAGGCATAAATTAATACTAGCGAATAATTAATTAAAGAGAGGGTTTCTTTTATGGGTATTGTATTAAATCAATCACAAAAAGTGGTGCTACAACAAATCATAAATTCTATTAACGAAGGTATTATACTTATTAGCTCTGATAATGAAATTATCTATTATAATAATAAGTATGCAGATATGTTTAATATTCCAGATGATTTAATGCAAAATAAGGATTTAGAAGGTATTAAAGACCATGTTAGTAAGATGCTTTTAAAACCAGAACAATACTTTTTAAAAATTCCTAATGTATTTACTTATAAACACCAAGTATCTGATGAGATAGTTTTTAAGGATGGAAGATGTTTTATAAGGCTAGTAACCCCCTTAGAGATTTTCGAGTTAAATTGCTTACTATTTAGTTTTAGGGAAATAACAAAGGAAAAAAGATATGAGTATCTGATAAAGGAAAATCAGAAAAAATATCAGAAATTATTAAATAATATTCCAGATCTAGTTTTACTTCATAATAATAATTCGAAATGTGTTTATGCAAATTCTGCCGTTGCTAATTTTTTAGGATATAATAATCCTAAGGAACTTTTTGGAATCAATTTAAAAAGCTTTTTAACCAAGGATGCAAAAGATGTACTAAAGGATAATAATGGGGAAATGATGCAAGAATTTGGATCAGATACTTCCTTAGAATTAAAGGTTGTGGATAGGAATAATAATCCTCGTTGGCTTAAACTGATCTCATGTACTAAATTTCAGCAGGACAGAGATCTGTGGATGAGTATATTTAGAGATATTACTGAAGAAAAATTTGCAATCCAATTACAGAAATTAATAAAGGAAAGGGAAGAAAGGCTAGAGGAAAAACTAAAACAGGATCAATATAAGTATGACTTTTTTACAAATCTTTCCCATGAGCTTAAAACCCCTATTAATATTATCTCTGCTACTTCTTATATGCTGGGAGCTGAATATAGGGAGTGTTCACCAAAGGCAATGAAATATATTGATATAATAAATACCTATTGTAAACGACTAACCAGGGGTATAAACAACTTTATAGACCTTGAAAAAATCGAAACTGGATATTTTATAATGAATCCGGAGGTTTGTAATATTATAAAGATAATTGAGGATATTACTCAATCTGTTATCTCATATACTAATGTAAAAGAAATCGAGTTAGAATTTGATACAGATATAGAAGAAAAGTTTATGAAGATAGATATAAACTTCTTAGAAAGAGTTATTTTAAATCTATTGTCCAATGCGATTAAGTTTACAAAACCAAAGGGGAAAGTCCAAGTTTTATTAAAGGATATGGGGAAAGAAATAGAAATTTCCATTAAGGATACAGGGATTGGAATTTCACAGGAAAAGCTAACATACATTTTTGAACGATTTCGACAGGGAGATCAATCACCTGAGCTTAATCCTCGGGGAAGCGGTATAGGTCTTTATCTAGTAAAAAATTTAGTAGAATTGATGGGTGGGAGAATCTACACAAGTAGTGAATTAGGAAAGGGTAGTGTATTTACGGTAATTCTTCCTGCTAATACTGTTGAAATTGATAGGTCAAAGGTAGTAGAGAAATTACCAAAGGACAGTATGCAAAATAATGAAAGAATTAACATGGAATTATCTGATTTATAAAGTAGATAGATGGTATAAGGTATAAAATAGATGACTATGTAGGGGCAGGATATATATCCTGCCTCTAATTTTTTTACCTATAAACTTTAAAATTGAATATTAAAGATACAGTTAATTGTGTTTGAGAAAATCAATTTTTAAATTTCCATAATTAGTATATAATAAAGGTAAATTAATACAAAATATTAAGGGTGATAAGCTTGATACAAAGAAATCCTTACAATCAATTAAAAAGAATACAGGAAATTTTTTCGGTGTTAATCAAGTATGGATTTTATAATCAATTGAGACAGATTGGGTTATTAAGATATCTAAGGGTGTATCCCCTAAGGAAAAGGTCAAGGATAATTAGTGGGAAGTTAAATAGGGGGCAAAGGCTTTGTAGGGCATTTGAAGAATTAGGTCCTGCCTTTGTTAAGCTAGGACAGTTTTTAAGTACCCGTCATGAGTTACTTCCCCAGGATATTATTCTGGAATTAAATAACTTGCAGGATAAGGTTTCTTACATATCCTTTGAAGAAATTAAGGAACAGGTAGAAGAGGAATTACAGGGAAATATAGAGGATTTATTTCTAGAATTTGATAAAACTCCCTTGGCAGCAGCTTCTATTGCTCAAGTACATAGGTCCAAGTTAAAAAATGGGGATAACATCGTATTAAAGATACAAAGACCAAATATAGAAGGGGTAATTTACTCGGACCTTACAATAATAGAAGAAATAGCTGCTTATTTAGACAATCGTACAAAGTTCGGAAGATTATATGATTTTACTGCCTTTGCAAAGGATTTTAAAAAGCTACTATCCAGGGAACTGGATTTTCGTATAGAGGAAAGAAATATTGATACCTTTAATGAGCAATTTAAGGAAGATGCAAATATAATTTTTCCTAACTTGCATAAGGAATATTGTACAAAGAAAATCCTTGCTATGGACTATATTGACGGCTATTCCCTAAAGGATGCACAATTACTAAGGGAGAATAACTTAGATCCAAGCATAATTTCAAAAAGATTGTGTAGCTGTATTTTAATTCAAATATTAAAAAATGGATTTTTCCATGGAGATCCTCATCCTGGCAATATAAAGGTTTTGCCTGATAATAAAATCGTATTCTTCGACATGGGGATTATAGGAAGAATAGGTGAGGAAAAAAGATTACAATTATTTAAGATTATAGTAGGAATTACATTAAAAAACAGCAAATTAATTGTTCAGGGAATTAGTGAATTTGGTGCTATGGAAGAAAGAATTGATTTTAAAGCCCTAGAAAGAGATATGGATGGTCTATGGGCCCAGTATTTAGAGATTCCCCTAAAGGAAATCAGGGTAGGTGAGTTTTTAAGTGAGATTTTTAAGATGACCAATAGATATCACATTCGTATTCCCAATGAATTTACTATGATAGCAAAGACTTTAATTACCGTAGAAAGTATAATATCTAAACTAGATCCCCAGCTAAATATTATGGAGATTGCAAAACCTATTACAAAGGAGTTAATGGGGGAAATGTATTCTCCCAATAGAATCAAACAAATGATGGGGGAAGGTCTACTAGATATTTCAAAATTAGTGAAGGAAATTCCAAGTAGCCTTTTGAATGTGTTACATAGGTTAGATAAAAATGATATGAATTTATTATTACAACTTAAAAATGAAGAGAGAATAATCAAGACTTTAAATAAGATTGCCAATCAATTATCCTTTAGTGTAGCATTGTTGGCACTTAGTATAGTTATTAGTGGCTTTATAGTGGGATTATCCTTACAGGGTGATGCCTTTAGCCCCTTTGGTTCTATCTTTGTAACCTTGGGTTTACTAGCCTCGGTTACAATGGGTCTATGGCTTATAATCTCTATTATTAGGACTGGAAGGTTTTGAGAGAAACATCTAAAAAAGTATTTGTAAATGATAAAATATCTTCAACGCACCCTCCGCAAATGTCGCCCTATTTTTATATAGGCAAACCAGGTGAGGAAAAAAAGGGCTCCATTAAGTCGGTAGCTTATGAAATATTTTATCGTTGTAACTAGATAGCGCATTGTAAGTGTTACGCAATAAGTAAATTTGTAAATGATAAAATATCTTCAACGCATCCTCCGCAAATGTCGCCCTATTTTTATATAGGCAAACCAGGTGAGGAAAAAAAGGACTCCATTAAGTCGGTAGCTTATGAAATATTTTATCTTTGTAACTAGGTAGCGCATTGTATGTGTTCCAAAGGAATATTTTGGAGGGAAGTGAAAACATGAAGGTGGATTTCTATAGAGAAAATAGACAAAAATTGATAGAAAAAATGGAAGTGGATAGTATTGGTATTGTCTTTTCTGGTCAAGCTGTTCATCGTTCGGCTGATGCTGATTTTCCATTTCTGGTGAATAGAAATTTTTTCTATCTAACAGGTTTAGAACAGGAAAATATTATACTAATTATTTTAAAGAAACAGGAGGAAATAGTAGAGGAGTTATTTATTAATGAGGCTGATCCTCTTTTGGAAAAGTGGGTGGGAAAAAGATATTCCAAGGATGAAGCTGGAAAAATTTCTGGTATATTAAAAATAGATTGGGTCAGCAAATTCCATCAAAAATTAATTAATATTCTTAATGTATATGATTATAAAAATATCTATTTAGATTTAGAAATAAATAATTGGGATAAAAAAGACCAAAGGGGGTTGACCTTTTCCCAGGAAATAATACATAAATATCCCTATTTAGACATAAAAAATATATACCCTATTTTGAGGGATTTAAGAACACTTAAGAGTCCAGAGGAGATTGAAAAGATTAAAAGTGCCATAGATATAACATCTAAGGGTATTTATAGTATTATGAAGGAAATGAAAGCCGGTTTAAGGGAATACCAATTGGAGGCATATTTCGACTTTGCAATAAAATATGCAGGAGCTAGGGATAATGCTTTTGATACTATTGTTGCCAGTGGGGACAATGCTGTGATTTTACATTATATAGAAAATAATGATATTATAGAGAGTGGAGATTTAGTACTCTTTGATTTGGGAGCTGATTACCAGCATTATTGTGCTGATATTAGCAGAACCTTCCCTGTTAGTGGTAAGTTCACACCGAGACAGAGGATATTGTATGAAATAGTTTTGAAGGCTGAAGAGGAGGTTATTGGAATTATTAAACCTGGACTTCATTATTCAGAACTTAACAAACATGCGAAGAAGGTCTTAGCTGAGGAATGTATTAAAATTGGTCTCATAGAAAGGCAAGAGGAAATATCGAAATATTATTATCATGGGGTAAGCCATTATTTAGGACTAGATACCCATGATGTAGGCAGAAGGGATAGAAGACTTGAGCCTGGCATGGTAATTACCATAGAACCAGGTTTATATATCCAGGAGGAGAAAATAGGTATTCGCATAGAGGATAATGTGCTTATAACTCAAGACGGATATGAGGTTTTATCCAGTGGGATACCAAAAACTATAGAGGAAATAGAAAAAATTATGAAATAGCCGGAAGGCATAAAATAATAAGGATGGTGAAAAAATTGGAAATTAATATTACAAAAGATTATGATGAAATGAGTAAGAAGGCAGCAGAAATAGTATCAAGTCAAATGGTTTTAAAAAAGGATTCTATTTTAGGCCTAGCAACAGGAAGTACCCCCATAGGACTATATAAAAATCTGATTGAAGCCAATAAATGTGGTGATATTGATTTTAGTCCTACCAAAACATTTAATCTTGATGAGTATTATGGATTGGATAGGGACAACTCCCAAAGCTATTATTCCTTTATGAAGGAAAATCTTTTTGATCATATTAATATTGATATAAAGAATACTGACATACCTAATTGCATGGTTAGTGACATAGAAAGTGAATGTATTGATTATGAAGAAAGAATAAAGGCTGCAGGCGGCATTGATATACAGGTATTAGGCATAGGGAATAATGGACATATTGGATTTAATGAGCCCGATAATGTATTTATAGCAAAAACCCACTTAGTTGATTTAGACAAGGGGACAATAGAAGCTAATGCAAGATTTTTTGACTCTATAGACGAGGTGCCCACCCAGGCTGTAACTATGGGGATTCAAACTATCATGAAATCAAAGAAAATCATATTATTAGCCTCTGGAAAGGGCAAAGCTGATGCTATTTATAAAACAATTAATGGAGAAATAGATCCTAGAGTACCAGCTTCTATTTTACAGCTACATAATGATGTTATAATAATTGTAGATGAAGAAGCAGCAACAAAATTATAAATAAGATAAAGGGGCGATTTTCGCCCCATATTTTTTTATTTTTCAAATGCCTTATACATTTCTTTTTTTGCCCCGCAAACAGGACATTTATCTGGTGCTTCTGAACCCTCATGGGTATGACCGCAAACAGGACATACATAGACATTATCTAAATCTAAATCCCTCCCGTTTTTTACGGAATCCTGTGCATCTTGGAACATCTTAGCGTGGATTTTTTCAGCTTCCAAAGCAAAGTGAAATGCCCTCTCTGCGCCTTTTTCTCCTTGGAAACGGGCTGTTTCTAAGTAGACTGGATACATTTGCTCTACCTCATGAAGCTCACCGTCTATAGCCCCTTGAAGATTATTAAAGGTCTTACCTGCTCCAAAAACCCCACCTGCAGGTACAGTATGATCCTCAACCTCATCTCCGCCTATAACCTTAAAGTGATTGTCTGCATGTGCCCATTCCGCATAGGCTATTGCTCTAAATAATCGTGCAATATTCGGAAAACCCTCATCCTTGGCAATATCTCCCCAAATTAAATAGCGCATATGTGCCATACTCTCCCCTCCAAAGGCAGAGCGTAAGAAGTCTGCTGTCATTGCATTTTTAACTTTCATATGTAAGCCTCCTTGTTTGTTTTTATCATTAAAAGTATAGGCATACAAGGGAAACTTTATGCAGAGGTATTTTAAGAGAAAATATAAAAGTAGATACCTAGGGTTAAGACAGAGTATTTAAAATTTAGAAAATACATAAATTAAAATCATATAAATTAGTACTTGGATTATTGAACAAAATAGTATACAATAATAATAAAGTATCACAAACCTCCACCGAATTTCGAAAACTCCTTAGAAGATGATTTTAGTTAAATATCTTTATAAAAAAATAATTATTGTAATTTGTAAAGTTTCGGTACCGGTTACGGTACGGTGAGACACTATAGGGTACTACTTTTGAGCATGTGACTTGGAGTTTTAATACTTAGTGGTCGGTATACAGATATAATCAATAAGGAGGATTAGCTTAAATGTTTTAGTTTTAGCTTGCAGCCACTAGACCTATGTGATTGTATATATTTCAAAATACATATATGGTATATTTGATAAATTCTAATATTATCCATTGTTATTGTATACAATAAAATAATAAAAAGGCTCTAATATGTATGTGGAATATATGGTGATTATATAGAAGAATAATTAGAAAGTTTAGATTAGAAAAATAATAATTATGAGGTGATTGAATGAAGTTAGCTGTTGCAATAGCATCTGAAAATGCACTGCCATCAGCCTTTGTAGTATTTCGTGGAATTGAAGAGAGTATAAAAAGAGCTGCTGAACTGGGATATGATGGAGTAGAGCTAGCATTACTAGATAAGGATCAAGTGGATATAAATAGGGTAAAAGAATTGATAAATAAATACAATATGGAAATACCCGTTATATCCAGTGGACAAGTTTTTGCTGGTTCTAATTTATGGTTTACATCCCCAGATGTAGATAAGAGGAATAAAACAATTGAGGTTTTCAAAGGACTTATTGATGTAGCGGTAGAATTTGGAGCAATGGTAAATATAGGTCGTGTTCGTGGATTTATTGAAGAAGGAGAAACTAAGGAGATTGCAGAACAAAGATTTACTGAAGTAGTTAAGGAAATAGCTGATTATGCAAATAAGTCCGATGTAAGATTAATTTTAGAACCTGTTAATAGATATGAAATTAATTTTATTAACAACCTAGACCAAGGGGTAGAATTAATAGATAAGTATGAAATAAAGGGATTAGGACTCATGCCTGATGTATTCCATATGAATATAGAAGATGCTTCCATTGAAGGAAACCTAAAAAAATATATTAGTTATATTGATTATATACATTTTGCAGACAGCAATAGACTAGCTCCTGGATGGGGGCACCTTGATTTTAATTCTATTGTAAATGCACTTAAGGAAGTCAAATATGATGGATGGATATCTGTAGAGATATTTCCAGAACCAGATCCTGACTCAGCAGCAGAACAAGCTATTAAATATCTTAGAACATTAATACCTAAAAAGTAGGAGGGGGAGAGGCTAATGGATAAAGAAACAATTTGGATAGGAAACGATCATGGTGGAAATGATCTAAAACTACAGATTATAGAATATTTTAAAGAGAAGGGTATTAAGTATAAGGATGTTGGATGTAGCTCTACGGAAATAGTAAGATATCCATATTATGCAAATAAGGTGGCGGGTGCAGTATCTAGTGGAGAATGTGAAAGAGGAATACTTATATGTTCAACAGGTATAGGGATGAGCATAATAGCTAATAAGTATAAAGGTGTAAGAGCATCCTTATGTACAAGCACCTATATGGGCAAGATGACTCGTGCCCATAATAATTCGAACCTGCTATGTTTAGGTGGTAAAATCACCGGAACATTAGAGGCAATAGATATTTTAGAAGCTTGGTTAACAACTGAATTTGAAGGTGGAAGACACAATATTTCACTTGGTTTAATTGAAGAAGCCGAAGAAAGTTTATGTAACAGTGATGTATGGGTACCAATTGACCCAACAAAGTAAGAATGAGCATCTATAATAAAAAGCAATTAAGGAGGCTAAGAAATGACATTAGATATGGCGAAGGAAAAAGAACTGCAAGAAATATCTAAGAATATGAGAATTGAAATAATCGAAATGTTAAACAAGGTAAAAACAGGACATCCAGGAGGATCTTTATCTGCGGTGGAAATAATGGCAGTTTTATATTTTAATCAAATGAATATAGATCCTAAAAATCCACAATGGGAAGATAGAGATAGATTTATAGCTGGTAAAGGTCATTGCGCACCAATCATTTATTCCTCATTAGCAGAAAAAGGATATTTTTCTAAGGAAGAATTAGGAAGTTTAAGACAAATGGGATCAATTCTACAAGGACATCCTTGTATGATAAAAACACCAGGAATTGATATGTCATCAGGACCCTTAGGCTTAGGTTTATCCGTGGCAATAGGCATGGGGATTGCTGCCAAACTTAATAATAAGGATTATTACACCTATGTTTTATTGGGTGATGGTGAAATACAAGAGGGTCAAGTATGGGAAGCAGCAATGTCAGCAGTTAAATTTAAGACTGATAATGTAATCACAATACTCGATAATAATGGTGTTCAATTAGATGGAACAAATGATGAAATTATGCCATTAGGAGACATAGGTAAAAAGTTTGAAGCTTTTGGATGGAATGTAATTCATATTGATGGACATTCTCTTACAGAAATAGATGATGCAATAGAAAAGGTAAAGACAATTAAAAATAAACCATCAATAATAATTGCAAAAACTATTAAAGGAAAAGGCGTTTCATACATGGAAGGAAAGAATATATGGCATGGTAGACCAATAAGTGAGGAAGACTATAAAATTGCCATGGAAGAACTAGGAGGTGCCAATTAATATGAAAGCAATGAGAGACGCCTATGGAGAGGCATTAGTAGAACTTGGGAAGGTAAATGAAGATGTAGTAGTATTAGATGCAGATGTATCTAGTTCGACAAAATCCGGTTTATTCGGAAAGGAATTTCCAGAAAGATTTTTTAATATAGGAATAGCAGAAGGAAATATGACAGCTATATCAGCAGGTATGGCAGCATGTGGCAAAGTTCCCTTTATAAATACCTTTGCATTTCTGCTTACCCTAAGAGCAGCTGACCCAGTAAGAAGCTTAATAGCCTATGGGAATTTAAATGTAAAAATTGCAGGAGCATATAGCGGATTTTCAGATTCCTATGATGGAGCGAGCCATCAGGCAGTAGAAGATGTTGCAATAATGAGATCAATACCTAATATAACTGTTGTAGTAGTTGCAGATGAACATGAAGCAAAGAAAGCAGTATTTGCAGCAGCAGAACATAATGGGCCAGTATATCTAAGATTAAGTAGAGCAGAAGTAAAACCAATACATGATAGTAATATGGACTTTGAGATAGGAAAAGGGATTTGCCTTAAAGAAGGAAAAGATGTTACAATAGTCGCAAATGGGTATATGGTAAGTAAGGCTTTAGATGCAGCAGAGCTATTAAAGGCTGAGGGCATAGATGCTACAGTAATTGATATGCATACAGTAAAACCAATAGATAAGGAACTTATTTTAAGAAAAGCAAAAGAAACTGGAGCAATAGTAACAGTAGAAGAGCATAGCATATATGGAGGACTTGGTTCTGCAGTTGCAGAGGTACTTTCAACTAACAATCCTGTTCCTTTGGAAATGGTTGGAATACAGGATGTATTTGGTGAGTCAGGTGACTATGAAATGTTACTTAAAAAGCATGGCTTAGATGGGGAAACAATAGCTAATGCTGCAAAAAAAGTTTTAGAAAGAAAATAATATAGGAGGTTAGAAAATGAAAGAATCAATGCATAAGTTTATGAAAGTAGGTTTAATTCATTTCATGGCATTTCCCAATACTATAAAGGGAGAAGGCCCTATTGAAGAAACCATGAAGAAAATAGCTGTGGATGATTATTTTGATGCAGTAGAAATTACATGGATCAAAGATGAGAAAGTAAGAGAAAATGTTAAGAAGATGATTGAAACATCCCATTTAACCGTAGCATACGGTGCGCAACCAAGATTACTTACAACAGGGCTAAACATAAACTCATTAGATGAAGAAGAAAGACAAACAGCTCTAGCATCCTTAAAAGAGGGAATTGACGAAGCAGACTTTATGGGAGCAAAAGGATTTGCTTTCTTAAGTGGTAAATATGAGGAAGCAACTAAGGAAGAATCCTATAAGGCATTAGTTAAGTCCACAAAAGAACTTTGTGAGTATGCAAAACCAAAGGGAATGAAGGTAGCCCTTGAGGTTTTTGACTATGATATAGATAAAAAATCCATCATAGGACCAGCTAGTCTAGCAAAAAGATTTGCAGAAGAAATAAGAGCAGAGTATGATAACTTTGGATTAATGGTGGATTTAAGTCATATACCAATGATCCATGAAACAGTAGAAGAATCAGTACTACCAATAAAGGATTATTTAATACATGCACATATGGGTAATACCGTAATCAAGGATACATCAATGGAAGCCTATGGAGATCAACATCCAAGATTTGGTTTCCCTAATGGAGAAAATGATGTAGATGAACTTGTAGAATACTTAAGAGTTTTAATGGATATAGGATTTTTAAATGAGGAAAATCCACCAATAGTAAGCTTTGAAGTTAAGCCAGTTGGAGATGAAGATCCTGAGATAGTAATTGCTAATGCTAAGAGAACTTTAAATCAAGCATGGGCAAGATTATAAATATAGAATTAATGGAGGGTCAATAATGAAAACAGTAGTATTAGATGGTTACACACTAAACCCAGGAGATTTAACTTGGGAAGGATTTGAAAAATTAGGTGAGGTAGTAGTATATGATAGAACACCAGTAGAAGAAGTAACAAAAAGAATTGGAGATGCAGAAATTGTGCTTTCCAATAAGGTTCCAATAACAAGAGAAAACATGGACGCAGCTCCAAATTTAAAATATATTGGAGTATTGGCAACAGGGTACAATGTAATAGATGTAGATGCAGCTAAGGAAAAGGGAATTGTTGTAACTAATATTCCTACCTATGGAACTTCCTCAGTGGCACAATTTGCAATAGCAATGTTACTAGAAATTTGTCATCATGTTGCTCATCATAGTGAAGAAGTACACAAAGGACGATGGGAATCTAACCCAGATTGGTGTTTCTGGGATTATCCACTTATTGAGTTAGCAGGTAAAACCATGGGTATTATTGGTTTTGGTCGAATAGGACAAAACACAGCAAGAATTGCTCAAGCATTGGGAATGAATATTTTAGCTTTTGATAATTATAAAAACCCTGAATTAGAAAGTGATACATGTAAGTATGTATCTTTAGATGAACTATATAACAATTCAGATGTTATAGCACTACATTGTCCATTATTCCCATCTACAGAGGGTATGATTAATAAGGATTCAATTGCAAAGATGAAGGATGGAGTAATAATTCTTAATAATTCTAGAGGTCCACTTATTGTTGAAGAGGATTTAAGAGATGCATTAAATAGCGGAAAGGTATATGCAGCAGGGGTTGATGTTGCTTCCACTGAACCAATAAAGGGTGATAATGCACTATTACAGGCTAAGAATTGCTTTATTACTCCACATATATCCTGGGCACCAAAGGAATCTCGACAAAGATTAATGGATATTGCAGTAAATAGCCTTGTTGCATTTTTAGATGGAAATCCTATTAATGTAGTAAATAAATAGTTTGAGGTAAAATAAAGCTAGAGAATTAATAATACAGAATTATGAGATGCTCCCCTTAAAATAGACATAAAGAAATATAAAAATTCGTTTATGAAAGGGGAGTAATATCTATGTTACAAGAGCAAAAAATAAGGATAGAAAGAGTAATTTGCAACTTAAAAAACAATTGACAAATATTTAATAATTGTGTAAAATGGTGAAAGAAGATGTAGATTTAGTTAATTCTGAAACCGGTTACGGTATCGGTTGCATCCTCCAATATTACAAATATATGACAGGAGATGGTTAATTGAAACACTTAACGATTTCAGAAATAGCTAGTTTAGCAAATGTATCAAAATCTACAGTATCTAGGGTTATAAATAATAAGGCTGATGTTAAGCCAGAGACTCGAGAAAAGGTCAAAGCAATAATGTTTGAATATGATTACAAACCAAATGCCTTAGCGACTGCAGTTTCAAAAAAAAAGAGCAAGATAATTGGTTTAATTGCTCTTCAAGGGTCTGAATACATTTTTACTAATCCATTTTACCTAAGGGTAGTTCATGGAATAACTAGCGAAATTAATAAGCAAGGGTATCAATTAATGTTTTGTTATGCTAACAAAGACAACTATATTGATGTATATCATCATTATATGGTTGATGGTTTTATTCTTCTGAGTACAGGGTTAAATCATATGAGTCTATTGGATAAATTCTATGAAGCTGATGCACCTTTTATTAGTACCACAGAGCTTTCGTATAAAAATAAAACTCACTTTATTGATATTGACAATTACTATGGCTCTAAATTGGCAGTGGAACATTTATTATCGTTGGGTCATACACGGATAGCTTTTATAAATAGCTTTAGTTCTTTAGTGGCGAATAAAGAGCGATTACAGGGCTATAAGGATGCTCTTAAAAAACGAGGCATACCGATAGACAAATCACTAATTAAAGGTGGTACACCATCTTTCGAGACCGGTTACGATACCATAATGTCCTTTGAGACACTACCTACTGCAGTATTTGCATGTAGTGACATGATTGCTATCGGAGCTATTGATGCGATTAGGAATAGAGGGAAAAAAGTTCCCGAGGATGTATCTGTAGTAGGGTTTGATGATATAGATCTTGCAAGTAATTTTGGCTTAACAACAATAAATCAACCAATATTTGACAAAGGAGTATATGCGGTTAGAATGCTACTTGGTCTTATAGAAAATAAAGATTATAAGATACCCGATCTTCCTGTAGAACTTGTAATAAGAAATACTACCAGTAAACTGAATAGTAATAGCTAAAGAGTACAAGTGATTCTAAAGTTAGCGGATTATCATCCTATGGGAATGGTTACAAAGTATTGATATTTGTAATAATATCCGTTACTATAATTAGGTCGCAGTAATATGCTGACCTGACAAAATAAATAAGGGGGGTGTCAAAGTATAATACTAGAAGAAATTTGACACAAGTATTTGAGTTTTATTTATTTTGTAGTTTATAAAATCTAAAAATTAGGGGGAAGCAAAATGAAAAAAAGTTTTATTCTTATGTTAGTATTATTGTTAGCTTTTTTAATGGTATTTAGTGGTTGTTCCGCTGAAACACCAAGCGAAAATGAAGAAACCGAAACAGAATCAACAGAAAATGATGCATCTGAAGGTGAAGAGCATGTAATTAAGTTTGCTGATAGTCAGCCAGAAACTACTGGTATTGTTATGTATATTAAAAGATTTGGTGAAATCCTAGAAGAAAAAACTGATGGAAGAATCAAAGTTGAAATTTATCCAAATGCTATGATGGGTAGTGGTGGAGAATGTATGCAGCAGGTACAAATGGGCTCACTTGATATGTATAGAAGTGATGCATCTGTTGTTTATGACTTTGGTGTTGATAGCATGAAGATTCCTGGATTACCATACCTTTTCAACGACAAGAAACATGCAGAAAAAGTTCTTCATGGTGAAATAGGGAAACAATTCTCACAAGATATTACTGATGCTGATGTTGGCTTTGTAGGTATAGGATGGTTAGTTGACTCAGGTAGAAGTATATTTACTAATGATGTAAGAGTAACTAAGCTTGAGGATGTTAAAGGATTAAAACTTAGAAGTCTTGAAGCTTCTGTTTTCATGGATAGCAAGGAAGCACTTGGTATGAACCCAACTCCTTTAGCATTTAGTGAAGTATATACTGGTCTTTCTACAGGAGTTATTGATGGTGCAACTAATACGCTTGACTCTTTTGTAAACAATAAAATGTATGAAGTAGCTAAGTATTTTGTAAAAAGTGAAATGATTTATAATCCTTGTCCTGTAGTATTTTCAGCTAAAAACTGGGAAAAATATTCTGCAGAGGATCAACAATTAATCATTGATAGCTGGGCAGAAGCAATGGTTGAACATGATGTATATGCAGCTGAATTAGAAGATAAACTTACTGAAGAAGCTGAAGAACATGGCTATGAAGTAACTGAACTTGAAGATAGAGATAAATGGGTTGAGGCTGTTCAACCAGTTATTGAAAAATACAGCGAAGGTTACGAAGAGCTTGTTGATGAAATTAAGGCAATGAAATAAGATAATAACATTTTGAGGGAAGACCAGTTTCACACTGGTCTTCCGTTAACATTAGTAGATATGACAGAATAAAGAAAGGAAGATTGGCGAATGTTAAGGAAAGCTTATGATAAGCTATTTAAGATTATTAATGCCATAAGCATTACTTTGGTTATTGCAATGGTTAGCATTGTATCATATATGGTTGTGATGCGATATATTTTTAGCAATTCACCACGATGGGGTGACGAATTGGCTCTTTTGTGCATGATTTGGATCGCTTTTTTCAGTGCTTCCACTGCAATGAAAGAGGATCTTCATATTCGCATTAAATTATGGGATTTGGTGTTGCCACCTAAGGCAATGAAAGTTTTAGAAGTAATTGTTCATTTAATTGTTTGTGCTGTTTTGCTGGTACTTATAAAATATGGTGTTGATTTAGTGGAGCTTTCGGCATCAAATGTGCTGCCGGGTTCAAGGCTTCCAATGATGTTATTGTATATAGTTGAACCAATAACTGGAGTATTTATGATAATAGCGGCAATAGGAAGGATAGGTGAGATTATTGGAAGCTAGTGGAGCGATAATGATACTTGTTGGTTTATTCCTTTTTCTAGTTGCCATGGGAGTGCATATTAGTATTTCTGTTATAGCAGCTTCTTTTGTAACAGCTTACTTTGTAGGAGTTCCATTAGAAACTATGGCACAGGCTTTAGTAAAAGGAATAAATGTTTATTCTTTGATGGCAGTACCGTTTTTCATTATTGCAGGTGAAATAATGATGAGAGGTGGAATAACAGATAAATTAGTGGAACTTTCCCAAAGCCTTGTTGGATGGCTTAGAGGTAGTCTTGCTCAGGTAAATATAGTTGCTAGTTTATTTTTTGGATCCATTCAAGGTTCTTCAGCAGCGGATACTGCGTCAGTAGGTGCGATGATGGTTCCTGCAATGGAAAAGGATGGTTATGACAGAGCTTTTTCAACAAGTGTAACAATGGCGAGTTCTGTTGAGGGTATGTTAATTCCACCAAGCCATAACATGATTTTATTTGCTATGGCAGCTGGAAATGTTTCTATTGCTAGACTGTTTATGGGTGGTATTGTTCCCGGAGTAGTACTAGCTGCTGTATTAGGTATATACTGTTATTATATTTCTGTTAAACGTAACTACCCCAAAGGGGATAAATTCAATCTTGGTCGTGCATGGAAGGCTCTTATAAAAGCACTTCCTGGATTAGGTACTGTATTTATAGTAGTTGTTGGAGTTATTGGTGGAATTTTCACTGCAACAGAGGCTGCAGCAGTAGCTGTTATTTATTCACTTATAGTTGGTATCTTTGTCTATAAGAAGATTAAATTTAAAGATATACCAGATATTTTGACAGCTGCACTAAAAACTATATCTATAATTTTAATCTTAACTGGTGCTTCTGCTTGTTTTAGCTGGTTGGTTGCTTATTTACACATACCACAGCTTATTTCTGAGTGGATGTTAAGCATTACCAGTAATAAATATTTAATTTTTCTTATGATTAATGCTTTACTTATTATGTGCGGAATGTTTATGGATATGGCGGCATTGATATTAATTCTTACGCCTATACTGCTTCCGGTTGTAGTTAATTTTGGTATGGATCCAGTACAATTCTGTGCAATAATGATTCTTAATCTTGGTTTAGGATTAATTACTCCGCCGGTTGGAAACACATTGTTTATCGGAACTGCTATTTCAGGAAAAAGTATTGGTCAATTAGCAAAAGCTATGATACCTTTCTATATTATGATGCTTATTGCTACTTTGATTATTACTTTTGTACCAGGAGTTTCACTTTTCCTTCCAAATCTCTTAATGCCTAATTAAAAAGTTGGGTTATTCTTTTAAGAGAGGGAGAGATCAATTAATGTTGCTATATAAAAACAAAACCCTGTTGGATGGACAAAACTGTCTATCTAATAGGGTTTTTGCAACTTATAAAGATTTTTCTAACCTTCTTATATACTCAACAGACTTGAGTGATAATTGTTCCATTAGCTTTCTCCTAAAGTAAACACCCTTTTCTTCCTTTAGATAGGCATCTGTGTCTGTTTTTAATTGGGAAGAGGAAACCTTTTTATTTTTATAATAAAGGTCAAAATCTACTAATCTATTTCCTCCATCATCATATTCTAAGCCCTTTAATATAGACTTTATTTCTATTGGAGTATAGAGGGTGAAGAGTCTTACTTGATAAGCTAGAACTGAGAATAATGATAAGGCATGATCCCTAGTCCAACTCTCTCCTAAGATCATTCCAAGATCCATATGGGATAGAATGTGAATTAGGCGTTTATAATGCATCTGATAATTTCCCTTTACATCATAGATATTTATTTTAAGTTCACACCATTGGTTGTCTTCTATTTCCTTAGTAATATAGAGAAGACCGTCTTTTCTAAGCTGGTCAAATAGTATAGGAACCTTTTCGTTAATTAATAATGGTTTAGTAATAGTGTTTGTAAGTTTTATTGGGAGATGAAGGGATTGATTAGTTATAGATAAGATGGAATCATTTTTATCTCCTGTAAATATTGCATTAGTAAAATCCATTTCCTTTGCATCATAGTTTTCATTTATTGAAGAAATTAAGTTCTCTCCTTTTTTGGGACTTCTCATAATTATAGATCCCGGTCCTAATTGGGTGGAAACTATTAGGTGGGCAAGTCCATGATTAAAAATTTCAGAATGTGCCACCGAGGCTCCATGGGGAAAAAATATTGTTGAGGATACATCATTTATAGATGGCTTTCCTTTACTAGCTTCTAAGAGGAATATAACGGTACAATGTTCTGTTCCTTTATTTATTGCTTCTTCAAAGGGGAGAAGTGTTCCATCTAGTTGCTCTGTATAAAAAATTTTCATTCTTTCTACATCATGGGTATTTATAAATAAAAATCTTGAGCCTAAACGAATATAAAGCATTTTACATTCCACCTTTAGTAGTATTAGAGTACATTTTACGATCTTGATTTATTCCATAGGGATAATCTATAGGAATTACTTTATTGGTACTTAAAAGGATAACATGCATTTTATTTAGGCCGTTTAAAAAAACTTGGTCTTGAATCTTGGGTATGCTTTGGAAATTGTGTCCATACAGATAGTAATGGGCATTATTTCCTAAATTTCGAGGATGATGTGCCACATTTATTATTATATTCTCCAGGGTTAAATTCATGCCTTCCTCTAGAATAATAATCCTTTTGCAGTAGTCTTTCAGTATCTGCAAATCATCATGATTTCCTGGTATTATAAATATTTTTTTTAAAGGTAAGCTTTCTAGTTGTTTTATAAAGGAAGCTGCTCTTACTTCATAGGCATCCTTAAGCTGGTGATTAAACTCCATTTTTAAATTATCAACTAAATCTCCTGTGTGAATAAGATAATCAGGCATAAGCTCTTCTATTACCTTATAAATAAATGAATGATAACTAACTGGAGTATCACTAATATGCAAAACCTTAGGCTCCTTAATATCCTTTAGATCTTGGGGAATATTTGGAATATTTGTAAAGGAGTTATATATTTTTTTAAATTGGTCCAATATATTCATAGGAAACACACCTTATCAGTTATCAGGGAACAGGGAACAGGGAACAGGGAACAGTAGAGTCAGGGAACAGTAAAACCTTAGAACATAGATTCTTCGTCGCAGAGCTCCTCAGGATGTCAACTACTGGTTTTGTCATGCTGAACGAAGTGAAGCATCTTGGGTTTGGGTCTTTCTGTTCCCTGTTCCCTATTTTCCGTTCCCTTTATTTCCCCTACTTATCTTTCTAAATGAATAAGATCTTGTTTTAAATTCCATAATTCTTCAGATAAATCCACATGGAAAACATGGGGATTTAGTATTCTATGATATTCTTGCCAGAATGAATTTTTTTGTTCAGTGGCTCTTTGCTGCATTTCCTTAATATTAGGAGAATTATAAACTTTTTTCCCATCAATAAAAATAGGTACTAATAGTTCTTTACAATAAAAGTTTGTTAGAACTCTCTTTTTCCAGGTATATATAGGATCAAATATAACCATTGGCTTGCTTTCATCTATTTTTTCATGATCTAACATAATTAAATCCGCTAAGGCTTTGTGATTATTTTTATCATAAAAACGAACTACCTTTTTATACCCAGGATTAGTAATCTTTATGGCATCATTGGATATTTTTATTTTGGGCTTTATATATCCATTATCCTGAATTTGTGATAATTTATAAACTGCACCCAAGGCTGGACAATCATAGGAGGTAATCATCTTAGTACCTACTCCCCAAAGAGTAATGTCGGCACCCTGCAGCTTTAAATCCCTGATAAGGTGCTCGTCCAAATCTGAAGAAGCAGATATTATTGCATCCTTAAAGCCAGCTTCATCCAGCATAATTCTGGATTTTTTACTTAAATAGGCTAGGTCACCTGAATCTAAGCGAATTCCATAAACTCCATTTAATTTATTTTTTTCTCTTTGTTCATTAAATATTCTTATGGCATTAGGAATGCCTGATTCTAGGGTGTTATAGGTATCTACCAATAATAATAAATTGTTTGCATTATATTTAGCATAGGTTCTAAAGGCTTCTAATTCTGAATCATAGCTCTGTATTAGACTATGGGACATTGTACCCTTTGAGGGTAAACCTATTAGGGCTTCAGTTTCAACATTACTTGTACCGTTACAGCCTCCAATTATTGCAGCTCTTGCTCCATAGAGTCCAGCTTCAGACCCATGGGCTCGACGAAGTCCAAATTCTAATACACCGTCACCATCAGCAGCCTTTACTATTCGGGATGCCTTAGTGGCAATTAAGCATTGATGATTTATAATGGTTAACATAGTTGTTTCTATTAGTTGAGCTTCTATTAATGGTGCTTTGACACGAACAATAGGTTCGTTAGGGAAGGTAATTGTACCTTCAGGCATTGCATAAATTTCACCAGAGAATGAAAAGTTTCTAAGGTATTCTAAGAATTCCTTGTTGAATTCAGGATGATTTTTCTTTAGCATTTCTATGTCTTGTTCGTCGAAATGCAGATTTTCTATGTATTCAATAATTTGTTCTAAACCAGCCACCATGGTGTAGCCACTTTCACAAGGGTTTTTTCTAATAAAAAGGTCAAATACAGCAATTTGATCCTTTTTACCATCAAGATAGTAGACATTGCCCATACTAAGCTGATAAAAATCAGTGGCCAATTGTAGCTTTCTCTCAAAGGACATTTCTTTGCCTCCATTTATTTATTTTTAAGTAAATTTTACACCTAAAGGCTTATTTAATCAAGTTATCAAGTAGAGGGGTTTCTCCTCTATTTTCCTAAGGTCAAATCTCAAGGGCAAAATGCTACTATAAGTATAAATGAAAGTATATTATTCAAAATATTTTATAATTTTATTGAAATTGAATAAAATAGGGTATAATTACACTATAGAGGAGGGGTAAAAAATGGATTACATGGAAAAATATAATCGTTGGTTAGAGGATGAATCTATAGATGCAAAAACTAAGAATGAGCTTCTTGAAATTAAGGATAATAAAAGGGAAATTGAAGATCGCTTCTATAAAGACTTGGAATTTGGGACAGGTGGCTTAAGGGGAATAATAGGAGCAGGCTCTAATAGAATGAATATTTATACTGTGGGGATAGCAACCCAAGGTCTGGCTAATTATATAAGAAAGTTAGGTCCGGAAATGAAGGCTAAGGGAGTTGCTATTGCCTATGATTCTAGAAATTACTCCTATGAGTTTGCCAAGGAGGTAGCATTAGTCTTAAACGGTAACGGTATAAAGACCCATTTATTTAATGAATTAAAAACTACACCAGAGCTGTCCTTTGCAGTTAGATATTTAGGCTGTGTTGGTGGAGTTGTAGTTACAGCAAGTCATAATCCTGCTAATTATAATGGATATAAGGTTTATTCCCATGCAGGTATGCAGTTAGGATTAGAGGATTCAGAAGAGCTTATTAAAGAGGTAAAAAAAATCCAAGACTTTTCAAGTATAAAGAAGAAGGATATGGAGGAGGCAGTTAAGGAGGGGCTTTTTACAATTATATCTAAGGATGTAGAGGATTCTTTTATGGATAGTGTAAAGACCCAAAGCATACATAGGGATATTATCAAGAAGGTTTCATCTGATTTTAAAATTGTTTATACACCCCTTCATGGAACGGGCAATAAGGCAGTACAGAGGATATTAAGGGAAGTAGGCTTTGAAAATATTTTTGTTGTACCTGAACAGGCTATGCCTGATGGAGATTTTCCTACGGTGAAATATCCAAACCCTGAGGAAAAGGCTGCCTTTACCCTAGCGTTAGAATTAGCTGACAGGGAGGATGCCAATGTAATTATTGCTACCGATCCTGATTGCGATAGAGCGGGAGTGGTATTTAAAAATAAACAGGGGGAGTATATTTTATTAAATGGAAATCAAACAGGTGCTCTTTTAACTGAGTATGTACTTTCCTCCCAAAAAGACAGGGGAATACTTCCAAGAAATGGTGCCTTAATTAAAACCATTGTTACAAGTGAGTTAGGAGCAGAAATAGCAAAGTTTTATGGAGTAGAAGTATTCAATACTCTAACAGGCTTTAAATTTATTGGAGAGTTAGTGGAGGATTTCGTTAACAATAATAAAAATAAGTTTATTCTTGGCTTTGAGGAAAGCTATGGTTATTTAGTGGGTGACCATGTTAGGGAAAAGGATGCTGTGGTAGCCTCCATGCTGGTGGCTGAAATGACCGCCTATTATTACCAAAGGGGAATGACCCTAGATGAGGCACTTGAATCTATCTATAAAAAATATGGCTATTATCTAGAGGAGCTGCGATCCATAACTCTCGAGGGAAAAGCTGGAATGGTACAAATAGATAGGATACTATCCTATTTCAGGGAAAACTGTCCTTCAAAATGGCAGGGCAAATCTGTAATGTACATCGAAGACTATTTAGAACAAAAACAATATAATAAGTTAAGTAATGATGTAAAACCCCTAGAACTTCCAAAATCTAATGTTTTAAAGTTTATACTTGAGGATAATTCATGGTTTTGCATCCGCCCATCAGGCACAGAACCAAAGGTAAAATTCTACTTCTCGGTAATAGGGAATTCTATGGATAATGCAAAGAAAAAATCCAAGGCTTTAATCAAGGAAGTAATGAAAACAATAAATGAAATATAGGAAGCACGGAAGCGCGGGGACGGTTCTCTTGCTTCCTTTTCATTCAAAAAAATACAAGCTCTCCGGTGAAGTGGCTATAAAACCAGGAAGAGTTATTGTATTTTTTTTTAATAATTTGAAGTAATATTTAAACTATCTTCGTCTTAATATATAGATTAGAAAAAAAGGAGGAAAGTTCATGGGGCAAGTCAGAAAAATAAAGGTTGGGGTAATTACCTTAGCCATAGGATTGATCATAATAGGAATCCTTTGGACTCTTGATAACATTTATCCTATGCCTTGGATTTCAACAGCTGTTAACTTTTGGCCAGTAATTCTCATATTGTTTGGATTAGAATTAATTATTACAAAAACATTATATGAGGGAAGAGATGGAGTAAGTGTTACAATAGATGTAGGTATTATATTATTATTAGTATTTATTATTTTAATAATGGGAGGAATATCCTTTATTAATAATGTTTTACCCTATTGGGGAATTTATTTTTAATTAGTAAAGATAGCAGGGTGGTGTGTCCATGGACTTGGAAGAAAGAATCCACCGTATCCAGAGGGGTGAAAGTAGCTCCTTTGAGTGGATAGTGGATGAATATAAAAACAAAATATACTCTATAGCCTATGGATATGCAAAGGATTCTTATATGGCACAGGATTTGACCCAGGATATCTTTATAAAGATATTTCAAAACATACAATCCTTTCAGGGGCAATCAGCCTTTTCAACCTGGCTCTATAGGGTAGCTAAAAATCAATGTATTGATTGGATTCGTAAGAATAAAAAAAGAATGGAAAATACCCTTTTAGATGACGGACAATGGGAATTAAAGGATGAAAGTCGAAATCCAGAGGAAGAAACCATTAATGAAGAGAGAAATAAAATTCTGTATGAAGCAATAGAACAACTGCCAGAGAAATACAAGACACCCTTGATGCTTTTTCACTTTCAAGAATTAACCTATGATGAAATAGGTAAGGTGTTGAAACTACCTAGTAAAACCATAGCAACCCAATTATATAGGGGGAAAAAGATATTAAGGGAAATATTAATCTCAAAGGGAAGAGGTGATATGCCATGGACTGCACTTTTATAAAACTATATTTAGAAGCATATGAAAAGGGACAACTGGATAAACAGCATGAAAGAGGTATAAGTAAGCACTTGGAATGCTGTGAAGATTGTAGCTTTGAATTAGAAGAAATTCGTGTAGTCAATGCCATGTTTGATGAAATAAAAATACCAAGTCTTCCAAGCGATTTTACAAGTAATGTAATGAAAAAGATTAGAAAAAGTAGTGAAACACCTAATAAAAGCATCTGGCAGGAATTTGGCAAAATGGGGGCTAGTCTTGTGGCTGCAGGCTTAGTTATGTTGATTTTAAACTTTACATCTATTGGTGTGAATATTGCTACTTTGACTGCAAATATAAACAAAAACCCTATAGATATGAATAAAATATATGAATATAGTCCCAGTAGCATTTTTAATAGGGGTTTAGATCAAATAGAGAATATTATAGAAACTATAGAAAGTAGGAGGTAAAAGCAATGCAATGTGAAAATCATAGTGAAAGAGAAGCCTTAGCTATTTGTGTATCCTGTGGTAAACCACTTTGTGATGAATGTGATTCAATAGCACAGGGGAAGCATTATTGTGAAGAATGCATTGAAAAAATAGTTGAAGAACCAGTTACAAAAAAAGAAGTTATAAAAGGGAATAGGGATATAAATGGATTTTTATGGTTTATCTTTTCTTTAATGCCTGGTGCAGGACATATGTATATGGGGTTAATGAAAAGAGGGGTCATGTTACTGGGAATATTCTTAGGGGTAATAGCGTTAAATAATTTGTTTTATATGTGGGATATTGGCGCCTTGGGAAGTGTTTTGGTCTATGTTTATGCATTCTTTGACAGCCTAAGTGTGAAAAAGGCATTGGAAAAGGGAGAAATGGTGGTAGATGAAGGTTTTGAACAATTATCCCTTGGAAAGATAAATTTATACTATGTTGGAATTGCAATTATCATTTTAGGAATATTGACACTAATACAAATCAATTTAAATATTTTTAATTTTTTACCAATAGTAAGAAATATATTTTATGGAATACAAAGAAGTATTTTACCTATTTTACTGATTGTAATAGGAATATGGTTAATCAAACGATCTAAAAAAGAGAAAAAGTTTGACGAATAAATAATAAAATATCAAGGGGATTACCCCTTGATATTTTATTTAAATAAAAAAACTTAGATTTTATAATTTTGATATGGCAGCTCCATCTTCATAGGCCTTTATGGCCAATAATAAACTTTCAGCTATTACTTGTGCCATTTGGTGTATTAGATGAAGACGGACTTGATGAATAGTAAGTTCTTCTACATGATTATATGTATCAACTATTCCTACCAGGGAGAAATCTCCTACCTCGGGGAGTACTTTACCTACACCCTTGCCCGGAGAAATAGCACCTTTTTTTAGTTGGATTTTACCTACTGATTTATATTTACCTAAGGAAGCGTCTATAGCTAAGATAGGTATATTTGGATTTTTCGTTTGTATATCAGCCATTTTTGACACTAGGTTAATTGCATGAACAGGATGTTCCAGAGTTCCATATACAGGATAGGGAAAATTGTTTTTTTTCAATTCATGGCCCACCATAGGACCTAAACAATCACCTATACATCGATCTGTACCAATACAAAGGGTGAGAAAGGGAAAGTTTAAAGCATTATTAATTGCATAACCAAGTCTTTCTACAACCTTAGGATTATCATATTTTATTTCCACAAATAAATGCACCTCCTTCTTAATAATATATATAGTGGGAGGTGTATAATAATTCCAATAAAATATTACAATCTAAATCATATAATGTTATATTCTTAATCTAACCTTTTTTTAAAGGATAATAATATTGGGAAATAATTGAAAAGACTATTAAAAACATATATGATTTATATAAATATAGGAGGTGTTTGTTTTGGAAAAGGGAAAGATTAAATGTATCTTTAAGGATAATATAGGTGGTGATTTTCCTCAATTATTTACTGAGAAGGAAACAAAAACAGTGAGGAATTTTCATAGGACTATATATAATTACAGGGAAACTCCTCTAGTAAGCTTGGATAACCTAGCTAAGGAATTAGGAGTAGCTAAGGTTTTTGTTAAGGATGAATCCTATAGATTTGGACTTAATGCCTTTAAGGCTCTTGGGGGAACATATGCAATAGCCAAGGTTATATGCGAAATACTTAGAGTAAACATAATGGATGTAGATTATAATTATTTAAAATCTCCTGAGGTAAAGAAAAAGTTAGGTAAAATTACCTTTGCAACGGCTACTGATGGAAATCATGGCAAAGGGGTAGCCTGGGCAGCTAGACAATTAGGTCAAAGAGCTGTTGTTTATTTACCAAAGGGAGCGGCAAAGAGTAGAGTAGAGGCAATTATAGAAGAAGGTGCCCAGGCACATGTTACAAATTTAAACTACGATGATGCTGTAAGGCTAGCCTTTAAGGAGGCTAAGAAAAATGGCTGGTATGTAGTCCAAGACACATCCTGGGAGGGCTATGAGAAAATACCAGGCTGGATTATGCAGGGTTATACGACTATGGCTGAGGAAGCCTTAGAACAAATGAAGCTGGAGGGCATTAATAAACCTACCCATTTGTTTTTGCAGGCTGGGGTTGGAGCTATGGCTGGTGCAGTTCTTGGATATTATGCTAATAAATTCAAGGGAAACCATAGTAGGACAATTGTTATGGAGCCAGATAATGTTGCTTGTATATATAAATCAGTATTAGCTGGTGATGGTGAACCCCATAGCGTTACTGGAGATCTTGAAACCATAATGGTTGGCTTAGCCTGTGGGGAACCTAATCCAATGGGATGGAAGATATTAAGAGACTTTGCCAGTGGATATATTGCTTGTCCTGATTATGTTTCTGCACTGGGAATGAGAATCTTAGCAAATCCCTTGGGTGATGATAGAAAAGTTATAGCTGGAGAATCAGGAGCTGTAGGAGTGGGATTACTATCATTATTAATGCAATCAACTGAACTAAAGAATATTAAGGAACATTTAGAATTAGATGAGAATTCAACAATTCTAATATTTAATACAGAGGGAGCGACCGATCCTGAAAATTATAGAAATATAATATGGGATGGGGAATACCCGGTTCCCTAGGATAAAAGAAGCGCGGGGACGGTTCTTCTGCTTCCTTTTGGAAGCAAGAGAACCGTCCCCGCGCTTCTTTCTTAGGTGATTTTGCCCTTGTAATATTCTTTTTTTATAAATTTTATATTATATTCCTTTTCGTAGTTTTTTAGATAGGATATTTCTCTTTGGGTAACTAGGGAGATGGCGGTGCCCTCTTGTCCTGCTCTTCCGGTTCTACCCACTCTATGAAGATATTGTTTAGTATCTAAAGGAAGATCTAGATTAAATATATGACTTACATTATCAATATCAAGTCCTCGGGAGGCAACATCTGATGCCACTAGAATTTTATATTTACCACTTCTAAAACCCTCTATTGCATTTTTTCGTTCCATTTTATCGACTGTGCCATGTATGGAGCAGGCGTTAAAATTATGGAATTGCAGCTTTGAAATTATATTTTCTAACTGGTCGCTTTTATTTATAAATATAATTGCTTTTTTTGGTTTAATATTGGCTATTAAGCTTCTAATGACAGTGGGCTTATCTCTTTGTTCTACAGAGAAGTATAGATGCTTTATATTTGGATTAACTTGATTTTTATCCTCTGAAATAACAACCACCGGTTCCTTCATCAAATCCTTTGCTGCTTGTAGTGCACTTTTATTTATGGTGGCTGAGAATACCATTAATTGTCTTTCCCTTAAGGTGGTTTTAATGATGTTTTTTACAAGGGATAAACTGCTCTGGTCTAAGAGTCGGTCCCCTTCATCGATTACAATGGTCTTTACGGTATGGGGCTTGATTTTTTTTCTTTGTATTAGGTCATAAATTCTGCCAAGGGTACCTACAATTATATGGGGCTTTTCCTTTAACTTTTCAATCTGTCTTTTTATGCTTACATCACCTATTATGGTAGTAGAGGTAATTAATATATTTGAATTCTGGGATAAGAGTTGTATCTGCTTATCAATTTGCATAACTAGTTCATGGGTGGGTGCAAGTATTATAACTTGATTTGTTCTTAGTTTAGCATCTATCTTCTGAAAAACAGGTAATAAATAAGCAAAGGTTTTACCGCTTCCTGTCTCAGACTGTCCTATTATATCCTTGTTATCTAGTCCTAGGGGAATGGTTTTACTTTGTATGTCAGTAGGTTCAGTAATACCTAGTTTTTTTAATCCAATTATTAAATCATTATTTAATCCCAATTGTTCAAACATTTTTAGTCTCCTTCAGCGGCTTAATTTTACTTAATTAGACTATTAGACTTTGACCTTGATGTCAAGGAAGCGAAGGGACGGTTCTTCTGCTTCCGTTTGGAAGCGGAAGAACCGTCCCCTTGCTTCTCTATGCATTACTCTTTATATTTAAGGAATTTAAATTCTCTTTCTCTAGCTGAGATTTAACCTCTTTGATAGTTTCCATTATTTCTTCATAATCCTCGAAGAACACTACTACTATATCATTAGCCTTAGCCATTTTTAGAGCTTTCTTAAGGGCGTCTTTTTCGCATAACTCAATTTCTATCTTCTCTTTATTCATACCACTAATCATACACCCATTTTTAAGGAATTTTGAAATGGAGCCTCTTTCTAGGGTTCTTTTTTCCTTATCTTCCTTTATAATGATATGGTGAAAGTTCTCTCCACATAATTGTCCTATCTTTACTGTGCTAGTTTCACTGCGATCACCGGGAACACCTATCACTCCAATTAATCTATTATGCTGCATTTTCTTTAGGGTGGATATTACTTCCCTATAGCCTTCGATATTATGACCATAGTCCACCACAACCTTAAAATCTCTAATGCTGTGAATATTAAAGCGTCCAGGATTATCTACTATATCGGCTTTAAATTTCCTTAATCCTTGGGCAATTATCTTTGGTTCTATACCTAAGCCATAGGCACCTGCCACTGCTGCAAGGCTGTTTTTTATATTACATTCCAATAATCCATTTAGGGTTGCTGGTATTTCCTTTATAGGTAGTATTTCATTCTCGGTTTTTCCATCAAAAATACATATACAATTATTTTTTATATATACAGCCTTTCCCCCTGCCCTCATATGCTCTCCTATAATAAGCTGGTTTTTTTGATTGGAAAAATAGATTATTTTAGTGCTTATATTTTTTGTCATTGCAATACAATATGGGTCATCGGCGTTTAATACAGCATAACCTGTGGCTTGTATTGCCTCTACTACAAGGGATTTTACATGGGCTAGCTGCTCTAGGGTATTAATCCCATCTAATCCTAGATGATCTTCACTTATATTAGTAACAATTCCTACATCCGCTAAATCATAACCTAAGCCTTTTTTTATAATGCCACCTCGAGCTGTTTCAAAAATAGCAGCTTCTACCCTTTTATCCATTAAAACACTTTGGGCACTTAGTGCTCCTGTGGTATCTCCCTTCATAATACATTGCTGGTCGATATATATTCCCCCTGTGGTAGTCATGCCAACCTTCCAACCTCGCTCCATTAGTATTTTCCCAAGCATTCTGGTGATGGTGGTTTTTCCATTGGTTCCTGTTATTGAGATAATTGGTATGGTATATTGGCTATTCTTTGGAAATAGGGAATCTACAATTTTCCTTGCCACATTTCGTTGTTTTCCCTGGGTAGGATAATGGTGCATTCTAATGCCAGGGGCTGCATTTACTTCTATTACTGCTCCCCCATCCATAAGCATGGAGGATGAAATATCCTTTGTAGTAACATCAATACCTGCTACATCCAATCCAATAATATTAGCGGCATTTATAGCTATTTCTATATTTTGTGGATGTACTTTATCTGTTACATCTATGGCGATACCGCCAGTACTTAAATTATCATTTTCCCGTAGAAAAACAACCTCTCCCTTAGAGGGTATCATATCTAAATCCATATTATTTTTTTTGAGTAATAGCTCCATTACAGAGTCAAGCTTTAACTTTGTTAAGGGCTTTTCGTGTTCTTCACCCCTTAAGGGATTTTGGTTTTCTAATTCAATAAGTTCCCTTATGTTATTTTTCCCATTTCCTATTACATGGGCAGCTATTCGTTGAGCACAGGCGATAAACTTTCCATCTACTACTAACATTCGATAATGGCAGCCTGGAATATATTTTTCTACTACTACTTGGTCGCAAAATTCCTTGGCTATATGAAATGCCGAGGATATGTGCTCATCATCAGTTAAATTTAAAGATACTCCCTTTCCTTGGTTTCCATGATTCGGCTTTATAACCACTGGATAGCCTATGCGTTTCATATAATCTAAAATGTCCTCTAAATCATCTGATATATATCCAGCTGGAACTGGTATTCCTGCGGTGGATAACAATTCTTTGGTTATCTTCTTATCACAGGCAATATCCACAGGGATACAACCAGTATTTTCGGTAATGGTTGCCTGAATTCTCTTGCCAAAACATCCGTAGCCTAATTGTAATAAACTTCCATTACCAATATATAATATAGGAATACCTCTGCTTTGAGCGTCTTCTAAAATTGCCTGGGTACTAGGTCCTAAGTTTTGACTTGCTGCTATTTTCTTTAATTTATTAATCTTTTCTTGAAATTTAATATTTATTGTTCCTGTACATAGATCATTCACTAATTCTTTTGCAAGATATATTACTTCCTCTGCTACAACTCTATTTTCATATTCAAATATTATGGTATATATATTTTCATGTTCAGTTTGTCTAGCCTTGCCAAAGGAAATATCATAACCTAGTACATTTTGAATTTCTATACAAATATGCTCAAGTACATGGGCTAAATAGGTACCTTCATAGAGTCTATCTACAAAGCCTCCCCTATAGCCTCGGGCACATTTGTGTTCTCTAAGGGTCGGTATATATTCTAATAACAAATTATTGAAATTTGGAATATCGCAGGTCGGTGTATCATAATACTCTTCTAAATCAACATCAGCTTTGATACAAGGACGATGATTGTATATATTACGACCATTATAGATGATTAGTTTATTAATTTTCAAAACTTATCTCCTCCATTAAAATTTCTTACCAATTTACTTAACTTTTTTTAACACCAAAGTACTTTAAAAGAATACACATTCCAAGGTTGCAGAAAGTGGTGTGGTGTTTGCAAAACTACTTTTTTATTATTGCCTTTTTATGGCTAAGGTCATACCCGAAATATTCTGGAAGAATATGTATAGTAACATTAGTCAGAGCCAGGGGTTCATCAGGAAATTGTTCAGAAATATTTGTGTATTCAATATTTCTGCCATCTACTATAGTAACAACTCCATTACCCAATACAGTAAATCTGCTATTATCCTCCACTATAATAGCTGTGTCCTCATCAATGCCAATACCTAGTATATGTGGATTTTGAGCAACTCCAGCCAATAATCTACCAATTCTTCCTCTTTGATTAAAGTGTTGATCAATAATTACATTTTTTATTAAACCCATACCTGGAGCCAGATTAATAGTAACCTTCATAGGAGCTTCTTCATCATCACCCTCTACAATCATGATATCGCTCATCATGGAGGCTCCTGCACTGGTGCCTGCCAGCACCTTACCCTGGGAGTAAAATTCATGTATAATATTATGAAAATATGTACCTCCTATAATACTAGAGATTCTTAATTGATCTCCTCCAGTAAAAAAAAGACAGTCATAGTCTAGAATTTCATCTAGATGGGGCTTTATATTGGAGCGTTTACGATCCACTATGGGTATGGTATACACCTTTTTTGCCCCTAAATCATAGAAGATGTTTTCATATTCTAGTCCGACTTCCTCAGGCATACTTGTAGCGGTAGTAATTATTCCGATTTTTGCTTTATCTTCACCGGATAATTTAATAATTTCCTTTAATATTCTCTTATCTGTTTTTTTATCTTCTCCTCCTCCAATTATCACAAGGGTAGGTTTTTTATTTTCTGACATATTATCCCTCCTGAACTCAATAGTCTTTATTTTTTCCAGATTTTTGTACAATATTCATTAAAATAGGCAGGTAGAAGTAGAAGGTAGATGATGCATGATATTCAAGGTTGTCATCCTGAGCATTAGCGAAGTATTTTAAATTTTTAGGGTTTTACTGGTAACTGATAACTGATAACTAACACCTACCTTATACCAGACTTTTAGTTTATAATAGGATTAATATCATAAATAGGGCAGGTGAATTTGGATGGGTAGGAATAAAAAAATTATGATTGTGGATGATGATGATAACATAGTAAAATTGATTTCGCTATATCTAAAAAAAGAAGGCTATGAGTCGGTGGAATATTATAATGCAAAATCTGCATTACATGCCTTTGAAAAGGATGCCCCTGACTTAGTAATATTAGATATTATGCTACCTGAAATGGATGGATACGATGTATGCAAGGAAATTCGCAAAATAAGTAATATTCCTATTATAATGGTTACAGCAAAGGGGGAAACCTTTGATAAGGTTCTGGGATTGGAGCTAGGGGCAGATGATTATATTGTAAAACCCTTTGAGGCAAAGGAACTAACCGCAAGGGTGAAGGCTGTTCTTAGAAGATATCAATCCGAACAGATAGATGATAAGCAGATTGCTTATCCGAATTTAACCATTAACCTATCAAATTATACCCTTAACTATCATGGACAAAGATTAGAATTACCCCCTAAGGAATTAGAGTTATTATATTTCTTAGCCTCTAATCCTAATAGGGTTTATACAAGGGAACAATTATTAGATAAAATATGGGGTTATGATTATATAGGAGAGAGCAGAACAGTGGATGTGCATGTTAAAAGGTTGCGAAGTAAGCTTAATAGAGAAGATCCTTGGAGAATTAAGACTATATGGAGTGTAGGTTATAAATTTGAAATGATTTAATGGAGTGGGTAACCTTGAAAACATTGTTTGGGAAATTATTAATTATAAATATTTGTATTATATTAGCAGGATTTATAATCCTGAGCTTTACAATGTCTGAAACCTTAGAGAATTATTTTATCAGGCAAAAACAGGATCTGTTAATCGAACAGGCAGAGATAATTGAACAGGAATATTTAGCCTCCTTTGGAACTGGAATAGTTGACCTGGACCGATTTGGTTTTGAACTTGAAGCATTAGATCGTTATTTAAATGCAAGAATCTGGATGATTAATAGAAGAGGTCAGGTATATGTAAATTCTGGCGGAGATGATTTATCTGCTTTTATTGAAGGGGTAAATATATCAGAAATACAAGAGGTGTTTCAAGGGAATATTCTAAAAAGAGAGGGTACCTTTAGGGGATATTTTAAGGAGCCAGTGTTAACCATAGGCTATCCAATAATGTCGGGCAATGATGTGGTGCTGGGATTATTTATTCATGCATCTATTCCTGAAATTCAAAGCACTGCAACAGATATAAGAAGGATTACTATCATCTCACTAATCATTTCATCTATTCTTGCCTTTATCCTAGTACTTCTAACCTCAAGAAACCTTACTAATGAAATAAAAAGGATTAATGAGGGGGTACGGGGTATAGCTAAGGGCAATTTTAATAAGAGATTAAGAATAAATAGGGAAGACGAGTTAGGAGAGTTAGCAAATAATTTTAATGAGATGGCAGAGGATCTTAGTAAGCTGGAGGAATTAAGGCAGAATTTTATCTCAAATATTTCCCACGACCTACGCTCACCGCTTACCTCTATAAATGGCTTTGTAAAGGGTATTTTAGATGGGACCATTGAAAAGGAAAAGCAGGAGGACTATTTAAATATAGTTCTGCAGGAAAGCCAACGATTGACCAAGCTTACCAATGATGTTTTAGATTTATCTAAGATGGAAAGCGGTCAGCATAAATTAGATATTACTTCCTTTGATATTAATCAATTATTACTAAATGAACTAGATAAATTTGAAAAGAGAATTGAAGAAAAGAATTTGGATCTTAAGTTAAAGTTTACAGATGAAAAAATAAAAGTCTATGGTGATATTAATGGAATACAAAGGGTTTTTTATAATCTTTTTGATAATGCAATTAAATTTACCAAAGATTTAGGTGAAATATATATAGGAACTGAATACAGAAATAATCAGGTTTTGGTAAGTATTAGAAATACAGGCAGTATGATTTCTAAAGAAAATCTTAAATATATTTTTGATAGATTTAATAAAATAGATAGTTCAAGAGGGCAGGACAAAGAAGGATCCGGTTTAGGACTATCCATAGTAAAAGAAATAATTCGTGCACATAATCAGGGTATAACAGTATCTAGTAGTGAGGATAAGGGAGTAGAGTTTGTATTTACTTTAAAGGCAAAAAGAATATAAAATTTCAATGTTCACAAATTGTTCATAGTTTAGAAAAAATTATGGGGTAAAGTATAGGTAAAGAAAGGTAGAAGGTAGAAGGTAGAAGGTAGAAGGTAGAAGGTAGAAAAGGCAAAACAGATAAAAGTTAGAAATTGGTTTTCTCTACCATATACCAGACCTATTAGGAATGCCAATGAGTATCTACCATCTACCATATTTAATAAAAGAGGTGAAAATTATGGATTTTGATAACAGAAATACAGATAATCCTTATGAAGTGATAGAACCACAAAAAGAAAGAAAAAAGGGATTTTCATTTAAGCAGGTAATTATTATAGCTATAATTGTTTCCTTAGTAGGGGGGACTGCCATAGGTGCTGGCTATAATATAGCGGGTTTATTAATAGCAGAAAATATAAGCGGAGAAGATATTATTAAGGATTCCAGCTTTGAAAAAAGTAACAATGATAATGAAACAGCAGATAATACTACCCAGGTTACACATAATACTAAACAGCTTTCAATAGAAGAGATTGTAAAAAAAGTGGGACCTTCTGTTGTATCCATTACCACCAGGGTTGAGACAAGAGATTTCTTTAGTAATCGTTCAATTCAAGAGGGTATGGGCTCAGGAGTAATATTTGAGATTGGTGAAGAGGGTATTATGATTCTAACCAACCAGCATGTGGTTAATAACTCCCAACAATTAACCGTACTCTTTGATGAAGGGGTTAAAGCAGATGCAAAAATCGTTGGCACTGATGCCGATGCAGACCTAGCGGTAATTCAAATAGCTAAGGCTGATATCCCTAATGGTATAGAAGAAAGCATTAAAGCTGTTGAATTCGGAAATTCAGATTCTCTATCCGTAGGGGAAAGGGCTATTGCCATTGGCAATCCATTAGGATATAACGATACCGTTACAGTGGGAGTTATATCTGCCTTAGATAGGGAATTACAATTGGCAGATAAAAATTTAAGACTTGTCCAGACAGATGCAGCTATAAACCCAGGTAATAGTGGTGGTGCTTTGGTTAATGGTCAAGGACAATTAATAGGTATTAATACCATAAAGATTGTGGATGCTCAGGTTGAAGGAATAGGTTTTGCCATTCCTATAAATTATGCTAAACCTATCATCCAAGAATTATTAGATCAAGGATATGTATCAAGACCCTTTTTAGGTATTGTTGCAGGGGATATTGATGAAGAAGCTTCAGAAATCTATAAGTTACCAATAGGAGTTTATATACATGATGTAATGGAGGGCAGTGCTGCCCATAAAGCAGGGATTGAAAGAGGAGATGTCATTATAGAGATTGATGGGGAAAAAATTCTTTCCATGGATCAATTAACAAACCTAATTGCTGACAAGAAGGTTGGGGATGAATTAAAAATTACCATCATAAAAAATGGGAAAGAGAGTAGGGAATTAACCACCACACTTCAGGAAAAACAAAATAATTAAATATATTTTACTTGGGAGCGCAATTTTGTGCTCCTATTTTTATATGCTAAGAAAGTTCTAATTTTTATATAATAAAAATAATTACTTGAATTCTCAAATAAAATAAATTTGTTTGTTCTGGATTTATTTGTTATAATATTTCTTAATTATAAGTGGGTAAAAATATAATATAAAAAGGAAATTTTAATCATTTCCAAACCCTTCGGCAGAGGAAAAAACAAACCTTCCTCTCTTTTCTATTTATATAATAATTAACCCTTCTAAGAAACAAGGTATCATCAAATGAACAGTAATTGAAAGTAAACAACTTATTTGGTGGTAGCAGCTTATAAAAATAATAATGCAGTAAAAATTAAGGAGTGATTTAATTAATGAAAACCTATAGTATGGAACTAGGAGGTAGGCCCTTTGTCGTTGAAATTGGTAAAGTAGCAGGATTAGCTCAAGGCTCATGTACCATTAGCTATGGAGAAACAGTTGTTCTAGTTACAGCCTGTGCTTCTAAAATGCCTAGAGAGGGGCTTGATTTCTTACCATTAAGCTGCGACTATGTAGAAAAATCCTATGCTGTTGGTAAAATTCCTGGTGGATTTATAAAACGAGAAGGAAAACCTAGTGAAAAAGCAACATTAACAAGCAGATTAATTGATAGGCCGATTAGACCTTTATTTCCAAAGGATTACCACAATGATGTACAGGTAATAGCAACTGTTCTTTCGGTAGATCAAGATTGTGCCCCTGATATTACAGCAATGATTGGTTCTTCAATTGCCCTATCAGTGTCTAATATTCCATTTATGGGACCTACAGGTTCTGTGCGCATTGGAATGATTGATGGAAAGTATATTGTAAATCCTACCAGCGAACAGGAGGAACTTAGCTCCCTAGATCTTATCGTTTCCGGGACTAAGGAATCCATCGTAATGACTGAGGCTGGAGCTAATGAACTCACCGAACAACAAATGCTAGAGGGTATTTTATTTGCCCATGGGGAGATTAAAAAAATAGTTGCATTTATAGAAGATATGGTGTCAGAAATAGGACAACCTAAAGCTGAAATAGTTAAAAAAGAAGAATTGAACGAGGATCTAGTATCTGAGGTAAAAGAATTTATCACCGATAAAATTATTGATGCTTTAAAAACTCCCGAAAAAAAGCCTCGTGATTACAATCTTGATTTAGTAACAAAGGAAACAATAGAGTATTTTGAAGAAAAATATGATGAAAATGATAATATATCTAAGGAAGTTAATGCCATTATATCTACTACTACTAAGGAAGTAATACGAAGGAAAATCACCAAGGAAGGTCTTAGACCAGATGGGCGTAAACTTGATGAAATAAGACCAATATGGAGTGAAGTAGGTGTTCTACCTAGGACCCATGGTTCTGGTCTATTTACCAGGGGAGAAACTCAAGTAATGACTATTGCTACCTTAGGCTCCTTAAGGGACTCCCAGAGAATAGATGGACTTGGACAAGAAGAGGAAAAAACATTTATTCATCAATATAACTTCCCCCCCTATAGCGTTGGAGAAACAGGTTTTATGAGGGGACCGGGAAGAAGAGAGATTGGGCATGGTGCCTTGGCAGAAAGAGCACTTAGACCAATGATGCCCAACAAAGAGGATTTTCCATATTCTGTTCGTTTAGTATCTGAAGTACTTAGCTGTAACGGATCCTCTTCCCAGGCAAGTGTTTGCGGCAGTACCCTTGCCCTTATGGATGCTGGAGTACCAATTAAAAGCATGGTTGCAGGTATTGCTATGGGACTTGTAGAAGAAGAGGATAAAATTTCCATATTGTCCGATATTCAGGGTATGGAAGATTTCTTAGGAGATATGGATTTTAAAGTAACAGGAACTGATAAGGGTATCACTGCTATGCAAATGGATATTAAAATAACCGGAATAGATAGAACAATACTGGAAACTGCATTAGAGCAAGCTAGAGTTGGAAGATTGCATATATTAGACAAGATGAGAGAAACAATCGATACACCAAGAGCTGAATTTAGTAAATATGCTCCTAAGATTGTTACATTAAAGGTTCATCCAGATAAGATAAGGGATATTATAGGTTCTGGTGGTAAGGTAATTAATAAGATTATAGAAGATACAGGGGTAAAAATTGATATTGAAGATGATGGAACTGTATTTATTGTTGCAGAGGATCAAGAATCAGGTAATAGGGCAGTGGGAATCATAGAAAATATAATTAAAGAAGCTGAAGTTGGGGAAGTTTACATGGGCAAGGTAATTAAGATTATGAATTTTGGTGCCTTTGTGGAAATCTTACCTGGAAAAGAAGGTTTACTTCATATTTCAAATATTGCCCATGAAAGAATTAATAAGGTAGAAGATGTTTTATCTGAAGGAGATATGATTGAAGTAAAACTTATGGAAATTGATAATCAAGGAAAAATGAAATTATCAAGAAAAGTACTTTTACCTAAGGTTAAAAATGCCTAATTAAGTATAGCACTATTTTACATTGATACTTATGGTATAGGTTGGTATAATGTATAGAGAAAAATATACAGGGGGACTTATTTATTGGAATCACTATTAGAATTTTTGAAAAGTGAATTAATGGTGTTTTTAATGGCAGCTACTCCATTAATTGAATTAAGGGGCTCTCTGCCCTATGGCATCCTTGTGTTAGAAATGGGTTATGCTCATGCATATATAATATCAGTAATTGGAAGTATTATACCATCCCCCTTTATACTATGGCTTTTGCCAAGAATATTAAGATATCTAAAAACAAAGAGAGGTTTTTCTGGTTTTGCAAATTGGGTTACTAACCGTACCATTAGAAAGTCAGATAAAATTCAAAAATATAGTTTATGGGGATTGTTTTTATTAGTTGCAATTCCATTGCCAGGTACTGGTGTATGGACAGGAAGTGCTGTAGCAGCGTTGCTTAGGTTACCCTTTAGAAGTGCATTATTAGTGTGTCTTTTGGGTACAATGACAGCAGGGTTATTAATGCTAACACTTTCACATTTTGGTGTTATGGTCTTTTAGGTTATATAATTTAATAATAAAACTTATCCAGAGAGGTGGAGGGACTGGGCCCTATGAAACCCGGCAACCAGCAATTAGCACGGTGCCAATTCCTACAGAAGGTATTCTGGGAGATGAGTTGTTTAGTATAAATAACCTCTTCTTTTTGAAGAGGTTTTATCGTTCTACATATTATATATTTGAATATTATTCTTATAAAGATTTAAGAGAGAAAAGAGGGAGAAAAAATGGTGAAAAAATTATTTACTTCAGAATCAGTTACCGAAGGGCATCCAGATAAAATATGTGATCAGATTTCCGATGCTGTTTTGGATGCTATTCTTAAAGAGGATCCAAATGCAAGGGTAGCTTGTGAAACAATGGTTACAACTGGACTAGCTGTAGTAGCAGGAGAGATAACTACTACATCATATGTAGACATACCTAAACTTGTAAGACAAACCATAAAGGATATAGGATATACTAGGGCAAAATATGGTTTTGATGGAGAAATGTGTGGGGTAATCACTGCTATTGATGAACAATCCCCTGATATAGCCCTAGGAGTTAATCAAGCATTAGAAGCTAGGGAAGGTAAGATGAGTGATGAAGAAATTGAATCAATAGGAGCAGGAGACCAAGGTATGATGTTCGGCATTGCAACAAATGAAACCCCTGAATTAATGCCTTTGTCCATTTCACTTGCCCATAGACTTGCCTTACAGCTGGCTAGGGTACGAAAAGAAGAAATACTAGATTATCTGCGTCCAGACGGAAAGACCCAGGTTACTATAGAGTATGAGGATGAAAGACCTGTAAGGGTGGATACCATAGTGGTTTCTACGCAACATGGGCCTGAGGTTGAGAGGGAGACAATAGTAAAGGATATGATAGAGTATGTTATTAAGCCTATTGTCCCAGCTGAGCTATTAGATGAGAACACCCGCTTTTTAATAAATCCCACGGGCAGATTTGTAATTGGAGGTCCTAATGGTGATACAGGGTTAACAGGAAGAAAGATTATAGTGGATACCTATGGTGGTTATGGTAGACACGGAGGCGGAGCATTCTCAGGGAAGGATCCAACTAAGGTAGACCGTTCAGGATCCTATGCAGCTCGTTATGTAGCTAAAAACATAGTAGCTGCAGGATTAGCCGATAGATGTGAGGTAGAATTAGCCTATGCCATAGGGGTAGCACATCCTGTTTCTGTATTCGTTGAAACCTTTGGAACGGGTAAGATAAGCGATAATAAAATAATTGAGCTTATTCATAGGCATTTTGATTTAAGACCGGCAGGTATTATTAAGGAACTTGATTTAAGAAGACCTATTTATAGACAGATTGCAGCCTATGGGCATTTTGGAAGAACAGATCTTGATTTGCCCTGGGAAAGAACCGATAAGGCAGACATTTTAAGAAAAGAAGGATTAGAAGCATAAATAAGGAGAAAATAAAATATTTGTAGCACATTTTAAGTCTGGATTTTTATCCAGGCTTTTTTGCTGTTCTAAAAAGAAGCGCAGGGACGGTTCTCTTGCTTCCAAAAATAATAGAATACCGCTTCTCCAGTGGCAATAGAAGGGATGGCAATTAGGTGACCACCGACTCTGTACACCCCTAGGATATGATGGATAACAAAAGAAGTAGTACAAACTACGATTGAACTATCTAATACTTCCAAAGAACTATTTAGATTGTTCTAAAAATGATGAAAACCTTCCTAAAGTATTAATGGGCTTTATAATTTTCCCAGATACCAGTAAATATTAAAGAAGTCTATACTGACAATACCTGCAGGTGATATAGGCCGGCCTCACAAAATAGTGGGGTGATTTTATGAAGAATTTTGGTGTCTTAGAACAATTAGTAAACCAAGCAAGGAATGGTGATGTAGGAGCAAAGGAAAGAATTTTGGATCAATTTAATCCATTACTTTTAAAAAATATTGTAAAGTACTTTGGGAAGAGTCAAGATTTTAATGATTGGCTACAGGAGGGAAGACTAGTGATATTGCAATCAATTTATAATTATAATGAGAATTTAGGGGTTCCCTTTGCTGCCTATGTTCAAAAACAAGTGTTTTATTATTACATTAATGAAAGAAAAAAGATAAGGGAGGAGGCAATCCTAGATCAACCCTTGTTTGATGGAAGGTCCAGCCTATTAGAGCTTTTACAAAAGGATGAGCCATGCCTAGAGAAAACTTTTTTGCTTAATCAAGAAGTAATGAGTTTATATAATGCCATAGATATGCTTTCCATAAAACAAAAAGAGGTGCTAATAGAATATTACTTTAATAAGAAAAGTCTTAAATCCTTAGCTAAAGATAAAAATCTTTGTTATCAATCCTTAATAAAACTAAAGGCAAGGGCATTAAAGAAGTTGAGAAAAGAGATGGAGGATAACTCTAAGGCATCTGTGATAGGTAAATAAAAAAGTATATGGGTTTGTTTTTTATATCCTTTCTATTTATTAAATGTAGAGGGGAGGTGAGAAAATGGCAATAGAAGAATATGCTGTTAGTACAAGAATGCAATTGAGATTAAACACTGGTTTGGACGGAGATGGAAAAGAGATTTTGAGAACAAAGACCTATTCAAATGTAAAGTCAAGCTCAGAAAATCAAGCTGTATACGATGTTGCATCCAGCTTGGCAGGGTTACAAGAACATGAACTAAAGGAAGTTCATAGGGTAGATGATGTAGTTCTTGTTAATGTTTAGGACATGAAAGACTTAGTATAAGTAGAAAGGAGGGATACCATGCCAACCCTAAGACTAGAAATGACCTTTAAGAATACTGAAGGAAGAACCAGCAAAATTTCTGTTGATAATGCAAAATCTGACTTAACAGAATTAGAGGTAAATGAAGCTATGGACGGAATTTTAACTAGAGATGTTTTTACTTCACCTGGTGGAGACTTAATAGAAAAGGCAAAGGCTGAGTTAGTTACAACAGAAATTACTGAATTTGAGATAGTGTAAATATTAAAATAGGCTGTTCTTTAAGGGACAGCCTATTTTAATAGGTAGAAGGTAGAAGGTAGAAGGTAGAAGGTAGAAGGTACTAGTTACTAGATGCTAGATACTAGAAAAACCCTAAAAGCTTAAAAACCTTAAAACTTTTTACTTTACTATCGACTAGCAACCAGCAACTAGCAACTAAAATAAAGGAGGGATTAAAGTGGAAGAATTACTAGTGCAGATTGGGAATTATGGGTTTCCCATGGTTATTTCTGTTTACCTACTTATACGCTTTGAGGGGAAAATAGCCAGTTTAACCCAAAGTATTTACCAACTTGCTAAGGTGATTGAAACGCTAAAGTGAAGGCAGGGAACAGTAAAGACCTGTCCCTTTAATTGGACATAAAATTTGACTACGAACATATGTTCGTGTTAAAATAAAGAAAAAATGAGGGGAGGTAAATATGAAAGGGAAAATATTTAATAAGGAAATAATATATGCAATTCCTAAATATGTAGATGGTCAAGGGGATATATCAATGATTTTAAATGAAGGAGGTAGTGAAATACCTATGCCCTTTCATATTAGAACCCTTATTCGGAAACTAGCCTATGAAAATTATATTGATCTTGTATCTGTTAGAAGAAGACTTCAGGATCAGTTTGGGCAAAAGAATATTCTTCCCTATCCCTTACATCCAAGGCTTATACTAATTCCAGTTAAGGTTAGAAAACCTAGACTTAAAAAAGATGGTGCCTTTGGATATATAAACTATGTATGGGTGGAGGATATCCAAAAACAAGATAAGTATTGTAATATTATATTTAAGAATAAATATAATCTAAAAGTATTACAGCATTTTCAAGGCGTAAAGGCTAAAATGCTTCAGGGAGCCTGGATACAAGATTGTTTTTTACCCCAGATTCAATATAATACTAACAGGGTTCAAGAATACCAATGCAGAGAAGAGCTCTCGCAAATCATTGGACAATTAATGGATATGTATAAGGAATTGTAAGTAATGAAGTCTAAGTGATATAATGGGATAGAAATTAAAGGATGCGGAGGAATTTAATTGACTTCCTTAGAAAAAATAACCGGTGTGATCAGTTCCATTATATTTTATAATGACTTTAATGGATATACAGTTGCTGACCTTGATATGGAGGAGCAATTGGTGACTATAATAGGTTTTTTCCCAGAGCTGCAAGAGGGAGAACAGGTGACCCTTTCAGGAAAATGGGTTACTCATCCAGAATATGGGATGCAGTTTAAAGTGGAATCCTTTAGTGTAGAAGTGCCCTCTTCTGTTGAGGCAATACAGAAGTATTTAGCCTCTGGACTTATTAGAGGAATCGGACCTGTTACAGCAAAGAGGATGGTAACCCATTTTGGGAAGGATACCTTAGATATTATACAATTTCATCCCTCTAGATTAACTGAGGTAGAGGGTATTGGGGATAAGAAAGCAAATCAAATTCTACAATCCTATGAAGAACAACAGGGATTGAGAGATGTTATGCTTTTTTTACAAAACTACGGGGTTACCCCTAGACATGCTGTAAAGCTATATAAAAAATATGAAGATAGGACTATTTCAATAATAAAGGAAAACCCTTATAAAATGGCAGAGGATATTGTAGGGATAGGATTTAAAAAGGCAGACCAAATGGCTATGAGTATGGGGATAGACTATAATTCAAATTATAGAATTACAGCGGGAGTTAAGTATGCCCTTTATCAAATACATAATGAGGGACATACCTATTGTCCTGAGCAGGAGCTTATTGAGAATGCAGCAGAATTATTACAATTATCTAGTGACGAGGTGGATAATCATCTATTGGATATAGTTATGAAGGGACATCTTAAGCTGGAAATGATAGAGGGGGAAAGGGTTTATTATTCTATACCCTTCTTTCGAGCAGAAGAAGAGGTTGCGCTTAGAATAATCTCCCTAGTTATGACAGAAATAGATCAAAAAATAGTTGACCTAGATAAAAGAATTATGCAGGTTGAAAGAAAAAATAAGATATTACTTGCCAATAGACAAAGACAAGCTATTATGGAGGCTATGAATAATGGTCTATTAGTAATAACCGGTGGTCCAGGCACAGGTAAAACCACTATAATTAATAGCATCCTGGATATTTTAGAAGATAGGGAAGAAGAAGTTCTATTGGCAGCCCCCACAGGAAGAGCAGCTAAAAGGATGAAAGAGACAACAGGACGAGAAGCTAAAACAATCCACCGGTTATTAGAATATGGATTTACTAAGGAGGGGGAGGAACAAACCTTCCAAAAAAATCAAGAGGCTCCCCTTCAAGCGGATGTAATAATTATTGATGAGGTATCTATGATGGATATTTTATTAATGAATCATTTATTAAAGGCTATAGCACCTGGAACAAGATTAATACTAGTAGGGGATAAGGATCAATTGCCCTCAGTGGGACCGGGTAATGTTCTAAAGGATATTATTGAAAGTGGTATTGTTAAAATAGTACACTTAAATGAAATCTTTAGACAAGCCCAAGAGAGTATGATTGTTATAAATGCTCACAATATCAATAGGGGAGAGCTTCCCCAATTAAATGTAAAGAATAAGGATTTTTTCTTTGATCGTGTCCCATCTAAAGAAGACCTACTTAAGGTAATTGTGAATTTATGCGCAAACCGTCTGCCCAAGTATAAGGGATTTGATCCCCTAGGAGACATTCAGGTGTTAACACCTATGAAAAAAGGAATTGTGGGTGTTAAACAGCTAAATAAAAGCCTGCAGGAGGTTCTAAACCCTTATAGTAAGGATAAGGTAGAGAAACAGATAGGAGAGGATATCTTCCGTGAAGGCGATAAGGTAATGCAGATTAAAAATAATTATAATATAAGTTGGATTATAGATGGAGAGAAAGAAAAGGGAGAAGGCATTTTTAATGGAGATTTTGGGATCATCCAGAGTATTGATTTAGAAGAGGGCAAGGTAAGGGTTATTTTTGATGAAGAAAAACTGGTGGAATTTGATTATAATCAAATGGATGAACTGGAGTTAGCTTATGCTGTAACTGTACATAAAAGCCAGGGAAGTGAATTCCCTGTAGTTATTATGCCTATTACCTGGGGACCGCCTATGCTATTGACACGAAATCTTCTCTATACGGCAGTTACTAGGGCAAAGACTTTAGTAGTACTAGTAGGTATAGAAAAGTACTTGATAAATATGGTTAAAAATGATTATATAAATAAACGATACACTGGTCTAAGACAGAGGATAAGAAACAAGCTGGAAATGATGGTGGAAAGCTAACAGGGGGAGTTATTTATGTCCATCTTAAAACTTATAAAGGATGAATTATTTGAAGCGCTTTTTCCATCTGATGGACGATGCCTTTTCTGTAATAGATTATTATTGTTTGAAACAAACCCATTTTGTTATAATTGCTCTGACAAAATTCATTGGATTGGAAACCATGTTTGTGAAAAATGTGGGAAGGAAGAAGTCTTAGGAGATACCGGGCTATGTAATGATTGTAACTATAATGAACATTATTATGATCAAGGAATGGCATTAATTACATATACTAGGGAAGGTAAAAGAATTATCCAAGAAATAAAATATGAGGGTAATAAAAAGCTTGCAAAATGGCTAGGTACAAAATTGGGTAATAAGCTAAAAACTATGGGTTGGCAGGATATTGATATGATATTACCAATACCCCTTCATACTAATAGATTAAAGGAGCGGGGATTTAATCAATCTAATGAGATTGCTAAGGGAATGATAATATCTACCGAGTTTCCCTTAATAAATGACCTATTAATTAGAATAAAAGATACACCCCATCAAACAGATTTAAGTAAGATAGAGAGGCAAAGAAATATTAAGGATGCCTTTAGGATTGAGGATGAAAGAATAATCCAGGACAAAATAATATTATTAGTTGATGATGTATATACTACTGGTTCTACAATGAACGCCTGTGCCCAGGTGCTGAGAAATGCAGGGGCAAAGAAGATTTATTTTGCTGTTGCAGCTACAGGGAGATGGTAGTATAATTATATTTGCATATGTAATTAGGTCTGTGGTTGAAAGTCGATGCCAGTCGCAGGCGAAACGATCCACGTAAGGTAATTAAAAAATCAATTATTGAGCATGGTGCGGCTTAGAGGTAAGTCCAGCCAGTTATAAAACTGAGAGAAGAATGGTGATGGTAACCCCAGAGCTAAACTTCCAGCTGGCGAGTGTGGGGGCAAAGACCAGGTCAGCTAGAAACATATGTAGAAAGAGTAGAATTCTTCCATAGAGACTTCTACTCTTTTTTAATTAATATTCCTTTTAGATTATTATATACTAATATTAAGAATTTTCGACAATTTCACTAATGTTTTAATTAAATTTTATTAATATTATTTATGATTATATAGAATGAATTATATAGGTTTAACTTTTGACTTTTGAGGGAATTGATTTCTTGGGTTAAGTACAAAAATATAATTATTCCTATTATATATTTAAGAAGTATGTCGAATAATATTAGTAAGTGGATATATTCTTAACAAGTTTTCCACAGAATAAACAACCTAATACCAACTTATCAACAGGGTTATCCACTTTATCCACACATAATATGTCCACAACTGGGTAGTTATCCACAAGTTTTATAATTACTTAATAAATACATTGTCATAATATGTAATTTTAAGTCTTATGAAACAATCATTATAATTTAGGTAAAAAAATTCCTTTTGTTTGAAGTAACCAAACTATTTATTTCACAGGTAAGTGTGGTATGCTTTTAAATTTCTTATTATAATTTTATCTTTTACTATGATTTATAAGTTGTCTATAGGGTATAATAAAATATATACACTATACACCGTATATAATCATCTAAAACCTATATTTTTATAGGGGAAGGATGATAATATAAAGCAAGACATTGAAAGGAGATGTTGTGGATGCGTATGACAATTAGTGGGAAGAACATGGTGGTAACTGATGGCATTAGAAGTGTTCTAGAGAAAAAGATTCAAAAGTTGGATAAGTATTTTGATCCTTCAACAGATGTTACTGCAACACTAAGCGTAGAAAAAAATAGACATATTCTAGAGGTTACTATTCCTATCAATGGAGCAATACTTAGGGCTGAAGAATCAACCGACGATATGTATAACACTATTGACCGAGTAATGGATAAACTTGATAGACAAATTAGAAGACATCGAACTAAGCTTGAAAAGAAAATTAAAAATGGTTCCTTTAAATTCGACGCTAAGGAATATGTATCTGAGGAAGAGGTTAAAGAACCAAAGATAGTTAGAACTAAAAGGTTTGCCATGAAACCAATGCCAGTGGAAGAAGCTCTCCTCCAAATGGAATTGCTAGGACATAACTTCTTTGTTTTCTCCAATGGAGAAACAGATGAGGTAAATGTAGTTTATAAAAGAAAAGATGGTAATTATGGATTAATAGAACCAACCTTTTAAATATGATTATAATATGGCTCCTGTAGATTATGTACAGGAGCTTTTTTATTGTATAAAAGCGTGCCGCTTTTATACAATAAAAAATTCTAACCTAATATGCCAGTGAAGGGGAAATCCAAATAATAATTAAAAATTAAGGGGAATTATAAAAACTTTACAAAAAAAAGAGGGAATTAAGAAGAAAAATAGAAATATAAAAAAGAATGCCGATATATAAGAAATAAGCTATATTGGAATTCTTAAGGAGGAAATGAAATGATAGACTTAAACGATAAGGATTTAAAAGATGACATTGAAGAATTAATTCATAAATTACCTTCTATTTTAAGCTGTAAGGTAGTTATAAATGAAGAGGGGAAGATAGTTGAAGTACATATTTTATCTAGCAATGAGCGTTCTCCTAAACAAATTGCAAGGGATATACAATCATCTCTAATGGCTAAGTGGGGAATTCAAATTGATCATAAGATTATTAGTATTGCCCAAATAGCAGATAAAGAAGGAGAGAAAAGCAGATATAAATTAATAATATCTCAGGTGGAGTATTCAGTTGAAGGTATTAATGCTGAAGCCTTAGTAGTATTAAAACATCAAGAGAATACATATATAGGAAAAAAGAAGGGACTGCATACCCGTAATGGGGTTGCTAAATTAATAGCCAATGCCACTATTAAAGCTGTAGAGGAATATTTAGGAAAAGGACCATGTTTTTCCATAGAAGATATAGAAAAAACCCGTATAGCAAAACGGGATGCTGCCATGGTAGCAGTATCATTACTTACTAACTTTGAAGAAAAGTATTTTATAGGTGCTTCCTATATAAATTCAGATGAACATAAAAGTATAGTGAAGTCTACTTTAAATGCTTTGAATACTTTTATTGATAAAATTTAATTAAATCTTTAGGCCGACATTTTTAGTTAATTAAAGCGGAGCGAAAATAGCCTGTTTCATTAGCGGGGAACAGAGAACTTTATAAAGGAGGCTATTTTCTTGAAATCTAAATTAATGCAAGTTTTAATCACTATTATGGCATTGATTATGGCAGGTGGAGCTCATTTTAGATGGTGGTAAAATAATTTAGTATTGTTGTCGGCCTAGTTTTTATAGAGGTGATAAAGTCATGAGTGATTTCTCTAAGAAAATAAAAATATATATATCATTAGTCTTTACTATAGGGGTCCTACTGGCAGCCTATTTAATTAAGGTTTACACAATACATTTTAATTTTGATGTCTTTATATTTATTATTATGGCAGTTATTGCAGAATCCCTATTAATACCTCTGCCTAATCAAGGGGGAGTATCAGTAGGTTTTGCTATAGTCCTACCCAGTATTATATTTTTTGGACCAGGGACTGCTATGTTGGTTATTTTATTAGAAAATATATTAATGATTGTAAAGCAGGGGGATAAGTTTCATCATATTCTTAATATTCCCGTATATAAAACTGCCTTTAATACTTCAATGCATTTTATATCTGCTGGAATAGCATCATTGGTATATGGCTATATAGGTGGGGATTATAGTACATTTATATTGGGACAAACCTTTATAGCATCCATTGTTGCTGCCTTGGTATATATTATAATTAATGGACTTATATTGGCGAAGTTATTAGCTTATATTAATAATACTGAGTTTATTAAGATCTGGGTATCAACCCTTAAATGGGCATTAATAAACTTTATTGCCATTTCTACTTTAAGTGTAATGATTGCCTTAGCATATGGTTATTTTGGAATAGAGGCTGTTATTTTACTCTTTGGACCTTTGCTATTAGCTCGTTATTCATTTAAATTATATTTAGATATGAAAAATAATTATATGGAAACAATACAAGCTCTATCAGCAGCAATGGAGCAAAAGGATCCTTACACCCAAGGACATTCCCAAAGGGTATGTGATCTATCAGAGTTATTAGGCAAAGAATTTAAATTAAGTAACTACGAAATAGAACAACTGCGTTATGCAGCAATACTTCATGATATTGGGAAAATAGGTATCCCAGAAAGCATCCTAAATAAACCTGGTTCTTTAACTAATGAAGAGTTTAATAAAATAAAAGATCATCCACTTATGGGGGTTAAAATTCTACAAAAAATTGATTTTTTAAAGGAAGTTACTATTATCATGGAAAGTCATCATGAATACTATGATGGATCAGGATATCCTAAGGGTCTAGCCAGGGATGAAATCCCATTTTTGTCTAGAATTATCACATTAGCAGATGCCTATGATGCAATGACTACTAAACGCCCCTATAGGGATGCATTGAGTTGCCAATATGCCTACGATGAGATTAAGGATAAATCCGGAAGTCAATTTGACCCTAGGGTTGTAGATGTTTTTGAGAAGCTTTATAAAGAGGGAAAGGTTGTGGATGCATGATAATAGAGAGCTTGGTTTTGTCAATATTAATAGGAAAGCTTAGAGGGGGCAAAATAATTAATATTGCTAACTTAGATATTAAGAAATGGTATTTATTTATTATAGCCTTTGCTATTGAGTTTTTATTATTATTTGGTTATCAAAAAGGAATAGGAATATTGGAACAGTATTTTTTTTATTTTCATTTTGCAAGCTATACTTTGTTGTTTATCGGTTTTATATTCAATATTAAAAATCCATGGTTGGATTTTGTGTTTGTAGGTGTGTTATTAAATGCAGTAGTAATTTTTTTAAATGGGGGCAAAATGCCAGTATCAGTGGAAGCATTAAACTTAGCTGAATTACCGGATTATGTTACCCAGCTTGTAAATAACCAGGTAGCAACCCATCAAGTATTAACAATGGATATGACAGCTTGGTATCTGGGAGATATAATACCATTAATCCCACCCTATCCATTAAATAAAGTAATTAGTATTGGGGACTTAATTATTACCATAGGAGTTTTCTTTTTAATACAAAAAGCTATGAAGAAGAGGAATACTCTTTTTTCATAAATAAGCTTGAGGTGATCGGTTTATACCGATCATTTTACTTTTTTGCTATAAAATAATTAAAATGATAAAATAACTAAGTAATAAGAAAATTAAATAGAGGTGAGGAAATGGCACATTTTTTAGAGAAAATATTTGGCAATCTTAATGATAAAGAAATAAGTAAGCTAATGAAAAAAGTAGAAGAAATAGAGGCATTAGAAGATGAGATAGAAAAATTAAAAGATATAGAACTCCAGGCAAAGACTATTGAATTTAAGGAAAGAATTGAAAAGGGAGAAACCCTAGACGACATTTTAAGTGAGGCATTTGCAGTAGTTAGGGAAGCTGCTAAGAGGGTTCTTAAAATGCGACATTTTCCTGTGCAGCTCTTGGGTGGCATTGTTTTACATCAGGGCAGAATCGCTGAAATGAAAACAGGGGAAGGAAAAACCCTGGCAGCCACATTACCTGCGTATTTAAATGCACTAAGCAAAGAGGGAGTGCATATTGTAACAGTAAATGATTATCTTGCAAAAAGGGATAGTGAATGGATGGGTAAGGTATATGAGTTTCTTGGATTAAGGGTTGGACTCATAGTTCATGGGTTGGATTTTGATCAAAGAAAAGAGGCATATGCAGCGGATATTACCTATGGAACAAATAATGAATTCGGTTTTGATTATCTAAGGGATAATATGGTTACCTATAAGGAAAAAATGGTACAAAGAAACCTTAATTATGCCATTATTGATGAGGTGGATAGTATTTTAATTGATGAAGCAAGAACCCCTCTGATTATTTCTGGAAGTGGAGATAAAAGCACTAAACTTTATGATTTAGTAGATGCCTTTGTTAAGAAGCTAAAAAATGAAGAACACTTTAACATAGATGAAAAGGCACATACTGTGGTCTTAACTGAAGAAGGGGATGCTAAGGCAGAAAGTTATTTTGGCTTGGAGAACCTTGCGGATCCTGAGAATATGGAATTATCCCATCACATAAATCAAGCCCTAAAGGCATATCATTTAATGAAAAAAGACAGGGACTATGTCGTTAAGGATGGGGAAGTTATAATAGTAGATGAATTTACCGGTCGCCTTATGCTAGGTAGAAGGTATAGCGATGGGCTTCATCAAGCAATCGAAGCAAAGGAAAGGGTAAAAATAGCCAGGGAATCAAAAACCCTCGCTACCATCACCTTCCAAAATTACTTTAGAATGTTTAAAAAACTTTCAGGTATGACAGGTACAGCAAAAACCGAGGAAGATGAATTTAAAGCAATATATGGCATGGATGTATTAGAGATACCTACAAACAAGCCTATGATAAGAGAGGATATGTCAGATGTTATATATAAAAATGAAAAGGGTAAGTTTAATGCAATAGTCCAGGAGATTAAGGAAAGAAATAGTATAGGGCAACCTGTCTTAGTAGGGACAATATCCATTGAAAAATCTGAAGAATTAAGCAAGGCATTGAAAAAACAGGGTATTAGTCACCAGGTTTTAAATGCAAAGTACCATGAAAAGGAAGCAGAGATTATTACCCAGGCTGGTCAAAGAGGAATGGTTACTATTGCAACAAATATGGCTGGTCGTGGAACTGACATTGTGTTGGGCAATGGAGTTAAGGAAATTGGCGGTCTTCATATAATAGGAACAGAAAGACATGAGAGTAGACGAATTGATAATCAGCTTAGGGGTCGTTCAGGTCGCCAGGGAGATGCTGGTTCCAGTAGATTTTATATATCCCTAGAGGATGATTTAATGCGCCTATTCGGCTCGGACAGAGTGCTAGGATTAGTAGAAACAGTAGGTTTAGAAGAGAATCAGCCTATAGAGCATAAGATGCTAACTAGAGGAATTGAAAGTGCCCAGAAAAAGGTTGAAGCAAGGAACTTTAACATTAGGAAGCATGTGCTACAATATGATGATGTAATGAATAAGCAGAGAGAAATTATATATAAACAGCGAAGACAGGTTCTGGAAGGAGAAAGTATTAAGGATCAAGTCTCATCAATGCTAGAATCCTTTGTGGAGGATTATGTACAGCTATATACAGGGAATAGCAATTATTTCGAGGAATGGGATTTTAAAGGATTATGGGACTTCATGGAAAATTCCATATTACCCAAGAAATATTTAGAGATACCAGAACATGAAGTAACTAGAGAAGAAGTAAGTGAAATGATATTAAATGCTGCTAAAGAGGTTTACAATAAAAGGGAAGAAAAATTCGGCAGTGAACAGATGAGAGAATTAGAAAGAGTAATATTATTGCAGGTTGTTGATAGTAAGTGGATGGATCATATTGATGCTATGGACCAATTAAAGCAAGGAATTGGACTGCGTGCCTATGGTCAAGTAGACCCTGTTCAGGCATATCAAAAAGAGGGCTTTAATATGTTTGAAGAAATGACCAATAGTATACAGGAGGATACTCTAAAATATCTATTCCATGTAGAAATAAATAAGGCACCTAAACCAAAACAACAGGTAGAAATGGATAATATGGTTACCAATAAGGAAGAGGGATCCAAAAGTGCCCCTGTAGTAAAAAATGATAAGATTGGAAGAAATGATCCCTGTCCCTGCGGCAGTGGCAAAAAATACAAGAAGTGCTGTGGGAAATAAATACAAATGAGGTGAGATTTTGAGTTTAATAGATATAGAGCAATATTCTCAAGAGTTGGAACAATTAAAAAGTTCCATGGAAGAATTGAGGGCTTCTCTTTGACATCTCTAATAAAAGATTAAAAATAGAGGAATTAGAAAAAGAGATGAGTGCTCCAGATTTTTGGAATGATATTGAAAGGGCACAAGGTGTAGCTCAAAATAGTAAAAAACTGCAGACTATAATAGATGATTATAAGGGATTAGAAGAACTTAGAGAAGAATTAGAAGTATTTATATCGGTTGCCCTAGAAGAAAAGGAGTATAGTATTATAGGGGATATTAAATCTGGTTTGGAGGAGCTTAAGGAGAAAGTAGAAAACTTAACCTTACAAACTCAATTAAAGGGCGAATATGATCACTGTAATGCTATTTTGTCCTTTCATCCGGGAGCTGGAGGAACAGAATCCCAGGATTGGGTAGAGATGCTGCTTCGAATGTATACCCGTTGGGCAGAAAAAAAGGGACATAATGTTGAGACCCTAGATTTTCTTGCGGGAGACGAGGCAGGGGTTAAAAGTGCTACTATATTAGTAGAAGGTACTAATGCCTATGGGTTCTTAAAATCTGAAAAGGGGGTACATCGTCTTATACGGATTTCTCCCTTTGATACCTCGGGTAGACGGCACACATCCTTTGCGTCATTGGATGTAATGCCAGAAATAGATGAAACCATTGAAGTTGATATACGACCAGAGGATTTAAGAATTGATACTTATCGTTCAGGGGGAGCAGGGGGGCAGCATGTAAATAAGACTGATTCAGCTATTCGCATAACCCATAATCCCACTGGGATAGTGGTACAATGTCAAAACGAAAGATCCCAGCACATGAATAAGGAAGTAGCAATGAAAATGCTAAAGGGGAAGCTTCTTGAGTTAAAGGAAGCAGAGCATAAGGAAAAGATTGAGGATATAGCTGGAGAATACAATCAAATTGCCTGGGGAAGTCAGATTCGTTCCTATATATTTCACCCATATAATATGGTGAAGGATCATAGAACCAATGAAGAGGTTGGCAATGTTCAAGGTGTAATGGATGGGGATATAGACCCATTTATAAATGCTTATTTAAAAGAAAATGGGAGGTAATATTGTGAAGCCGCTAATTGGTTTAACATGTTCTTGTCAGAATGATATGCAACATAAGGAAACATATTATACTGAAGCAGTAAAAAATGCTGGAGCAATTCCTATACTAATTCCTGTATTTACTTCATCAGAAAGGGACCTTAATCAATTACTTGAAAGACTTGATGGAGTGATATTAACCGGAGGTGATGATATTCACCCAATACACTATGGGGAAGAACCTAAACAGGGTTTGGGTCAGATTTATCCGGAAAGAGATGAAATGGAAATGGCATTAACCATAGAGTGTATTAGACAAGAGACACCTGTTTTAGGCATTTGCAGGGGATTGCAGATAATAAATGTCTCCCTAGGTGGAGACCTTTATCAAGATATTTATCGTCAGATAGTAGGGAAGGAATTACTATTACACAATCAAAATATTGATGGAGAATTTGGGAATCATTCTATAGACATAGATAGTGAGAGTTTTTTATATGATATTTATAAGCAAAAAATAGGTTGGGTAAATTCCTTCCATCATCAGGCAATAAGAAATCTTTCTTCAACATTAAAAGCAATAGCCTGGAGTAAGGATGGAATAGTAGAGGCTGCTATTCATAAGGATTTTCCTAATATTTTTGGTGTGCAATGGCATCCAGAGAAAATGTGGGATAAGGATGTTTTTTCAATGAAGCTTTTAGAATATTTTGTAGGCTTATGTAAATCAGATCTATGTACAGAATTTTAAAATTTTAAATGGGCAGGTACTAGACCTGCCCTTATAATCTTAAGTAGTTTGCTACTCTAGAAAGGAAGTTGGTTTTATGGACAAGATTATTAAAAGATTAGTACAGGAGTTTCATATTAAGGAGGGACAGGTAAGAAAAACTATAGAGCTTATAGATGAAGGAAATACCATCCCCTTTATTGCAAGATATCGTAAGGAAATGACCGGTGGATTAAGCGATGAACTCCTGAGGGATTTAAATGAAAGGCTTACATATTTGAGAAATTTAGAATCAAGAAAAGAAGAGGTTATTCGCCAAATTGATGAACAGGGCAAACTAACAGAGGAATTAAAAAAAGAAATACAAGATGCCCAGGTACTTCAAAAGATAGAGGATTTATATAGACCCTTTAGACCAAAAAGAAGTACTAGGGCTACAAAGGCTAAGGAAAAGGGTCTTGAACCCCTGGCAGAGATAATTATAAATCAAGAGATAATGGAAGGGACAGTAGAAGAATTAGCTAAGCCCTTTATAAATGAGGAATTAGAAGTAAACACCGTAGATGATGCTACTAAAGGAGCAATGGATATTATTGCTGAACTTATATCTGATAATCCAAAATATAGGGAAACCATAAGAAATTTAAATATTAATAAGGGAACCATTAATTCTACTGCTGTAGATAAAGATGAAAAAACAGTCTATGAAATGTATTATGACTTTAGCCAGTCAGTAAATAGGATTGCTAATCATAGAGTTCTAGCTATAAATAGGGGAGAAAAAGAGAAAATACTAAAGATTAAACTGTTAAGTCCAGAGGAGGACATATTAAAATATTTAAAAAGCAAGGTTATTGAGAATGAGAAAGCAATTACAAATATTTTATTAAATGAAGCTATTGAGGATGCTTATAAGCGTTTAATAGCCCCTTCTATTGAAAGGGAAATTAGGAATATGCTCACCGAAAAGGCTGAGGAGGAGGCAATTAAGGTCTTTGGGAAAAACACAAAACCCCTTCTTATGATTCCTCCAGTTAAGGATGCTAGAATATTAGCCATAGATCCAAGCTTTAGAACAGGCTGTAAATTATGTGTATTGGATGAAACAGGGAAACTACTTGACTACGCTACTATATATCCTAATGAACCCCAAAATAAGGTTGAGGAATCAAAAAAAGTTATGAAGCAATTTATAGAAAAATATGATATAAATATAATCCCCATTGGTAATGGTACAGCATCTAGGGAGACTGAATTAATTGTTGCCGAAATGATAAAGGAAATTAACAAGGAAGTGTATTATACAATTGTTAGTGAAGCTGGTGCCTCTGTATATTCGGCATCCAAGCTAGCTACAGAAGAATATCCAGATATAAATGTATCCATTAGGGGAGCTATTTCCATAGGTAGAAGACTGCAGGACCCATTAGCAGAATTAGTAAAGATAGATCCTCAAAGTATAGGGGTTGGACAATACCAACATGATTTAAATCAAAAAAAATTAGGGGAAAGCTTAAAAAATGTTGTTGAGGATTGTGTAAATACAGTTGGAGTAGATTTAAACACTGCAACACCCTCATTATTACAATATGTCTCTGGGATTTCCTCAACAATAGGAAAAAACATTGTAAAATATAGGGAAGAAAATGGGAAGTTAATCAATAGAAAGCAATTAAAGGAAGTAAAAAGATTAGGGGATAAGGTATTTGAACAATGTGCTGGATTTTTAAGAATTTCCGACGGAGATAATCCTCTAGATAATACGGCAGTTCATCCAGAATCCTATGATACAGCTATGAGATTATTAGATAAGCTAGGCTATAGTACTGAGGATATAAGACATGGAGAGCTTAGAAATATAGAGGAAAGAATAGGCAAATATAGTAAAGACAAGACATCAGGTTTAAAGGTTTTAGCTGAGGAATTAGAGGTAGGGCTGCCTACATTAAAGGATATAGTAGAGGAAGTAAAAAAACCAGGAAGAGACCCCAGAGAAGAAATGCCAAAGCCTATCTTTAGAAGTGATGTATTAAAAATGGAGGATTTAAAGCTAGATATGGTAATGACAGGTACAGTGAGAAATGTTGTTGATTTTGGCGCCTTTGTGGATATTGGAGTTAAGCAGGATGGTTTGGTACATATATCTCAATTAAGCAATAAATTTGTAAAAAATCCCATGGAGATTGTTTCTGTAGGGGATGAGGTAAAGGTTAAAATAATAGGGGTAGACTTAGAAAGAGGAAAGATATCCCTAAGTATGAAGGATATAGGATAAATATAACCCCGACAAGAAATGTTGGTCGGGGTTTAATATAGATTTAGATATTATAAAACAGCTAGATCTTCATCCTTAGGATCACAAATAAACATGTACCCAGGCGAATGTGTAATCATTAATGAAGGTTTGCTTGACATGGCTATTGATTGGGGTGTTACTCCACAAGCCCAAAATACAGGAACTTCTCCTTCTCTTATTTCAGAAGCATCACCAAAATCTGGTTTGTCTATATTTTTTATACCTATTATACTAGGATCACCGATATGGACTGGTGCTCCGTGAACTTGTGGGAATCTTGAGGTGGATTGTACTGCCCTAGTTATTAAGTGATATGGGATTGGTCTCATGCTAACAACCATTTTCCCATGAAAGCTACCTGCTGCTAATGTATCAATATTAGTTAAATACATAGGCACATTGTGGTTATCATCAATATGTCTAATAGGAATAGAGGCATTAATCATGGCTGATTCAAAGGAAAAACTACAACCAATTAAAAAACTTACTAAATCATCTCTCCAATAGTCATCTAAGTTTGTAACCTCATCTACCAGTTCACCGTATTTATAAATTCTATACTTTGGAATATCATATCTTAGGTCGGCGCCCTTACCCATTATTTTAGGTTCTGGATCACCTACATCTGTAACATCAAGGATGGGACAAGGTTTTGGATTTCTTTGGGCAAATAAAAGAAAGTCAAAAGCTAAATCCTTAGGTACAATAGCTAGATTTGCTTGTATATGTCCTCTACACATGCCTGATGTCGGTTGAATTAATTCACCTTTTCTTATTAGGCCTCTTACTTCCTGTGGAGTCATGTTTGATAGGTCGAACATATTATTCCTCCTTACAATTATTATATAATGCTGATCATGAAGATGATCTATATATTTAAATATTCTATAAAAATAAGAATTATCCTTTATTATAAAAATATTCATTATTATTCTATATATAGATGGTAATTAAGCCGATATAATTATTAGGAAGGTTATATCTTTAATTAACATTATTTACTAATATAAATAATTAGGACAGGGAGTATGGGAAATGCATAATAAGAAGTTAATTAAATTAACTTTAATAATAGTTATACTAATATTATCTTTTTCGGGTGGGTGCTCTAAAAAGGATTTTAACAATAATTCAATTGTTGTAGATGGAGTCATTGACCTTACTCAATTGAATTTTGAAAAAGAGGTTATTAGATTAAATGGACAATGGGAATTTTACTGGAATAAATTATTAGAACCTCAAGAATTAAATTCAACAAACCTACAAAGTGATGGGTATATTGATCTTCCTAGCTCATGGAATGGATATAATATAAATAGTAAGGAATTAACAGGTGATGGTTATGCTACTTATAGGTTAAGCTTTAAAATAGAAGAAAAAGGCAAATTAGCCTTAAAGATACCAAGAATATTTACCTCCTATAATCTTTGGATTAATGGTCAACAGCTTAGTTCTGCTGGTAAGGTGGGCAGAAATAAAGAGACAAGCAGTCCCCAATACCTGCCTAAAGTTGTTTTCTTTGATGCACAAAAGGGTGAAAATCAGATGGTAATACAGGTATCTAATTTTTATCATCGAAGTGGAGGTATACTTGAAAGTATAACGTTAGGAAGTGAAGAACTTATTTTAGGTTCACGATATAAAAAAATAGCTCTTCAGCTTTTCTTATTTGGAATTTTGATGATTATTGGTATTTACCATTTATCTTTATTTTACTTTAGAAAAAAGGATTTTTCTCTTCTTTATTTCGGTTTGTTTTCCCTATTTGTAGGTATAAGAACTATATTAGTAGGCGAAAGTTTTTTTATATATCTACTGCCGAATTTCAACTGGGAAGCGGCACATAAAATTCAAACCCTATTGTTTTATTTAGGAGTACCCTTAATAGTGATGTATAGTAAGGAAATTTTCCCCATAGATTTTTCTCAAAAAATTGTAAAAATAGTTCAATCTATTGGACTTATTTTTGGAGCATTAGTACTTTTAACTCCTGCAAGAATTTTTACTCTTTTTAATCCGGTATATCAGATATTCACTTTCCTGACTATTGTATATATAATTTTAATTTTCATTAAAAAGCTATATCGAAGGGATAGGGATTCTAGTTTAGTAATTATAGGGTGTTTAATAATGATCTTTACTAGCTTAAATGATATGGTTTTTTTAAGCATATGGATGAATGATTCTAGTTCTTCAGTATTAAGAACTATATGTAGAACAGGAAATCTATCTTCTATTGGGCAATTGATATTTGTATTTACAAATTCTTTAGTTTTGGCAAAGAAATTTTCTGTAGCTTTAGAAAAGGAAGAAGTAATGACTGTTCAATTAAAGGAAATTAATTCTAACCTGGATGATTTAGTAAATAAACGAACTCAAGCTCTAAATAAATCAAATAAAGAGATAGAAAATCAAAAAACTGAATTGGAAAAAATGAATTACATATTATATCTCCTATCCTTAAAGGATCCATTAACTAATCTATGGAATAGACGGCATTTTGATAATACATTAGAAATTGAATGGAGGCGTAGCTTAAGAAATAAAGAACCTTTAGCTTTAATGATGATAGATATTGATTATTTTAAAGATTATAATGATTGCTACGGACATAGTGCAGGAGATGAATGTCTAAGACTAATAGCAAATGCTATAAATGATAATTTTAAACGTGCAAGTGATTTGGTAGCCCGATATGGGGGAGAAGAGTTTGTAGTGATTTTACCTGGTTTTGGAAAAGATCAAGCTATTAAAATGGGAGAATCACTTAGAAAAAAAATCGAAAACCTTGATATAATACATGATTGTTCTCCAATAAGTCCTAATATTACTGTTAGTATTGGGATAACCTCCATAATTCCCGATGCAAACAGTTCACAAACAGATTTAATGATTAAAGCAGATAAAGCACTATATCAGGCAAAAAATGCTAAAAGAAATCAAGTAGAATTTATATAAAAATAGGCAGATTATACTTAGTACATTTTACGCATCAAAGATGACCTTGGCATTTAGCCGGGTCATCTTTCTATTATGTATATATTTTTAAATAAATATGAATATTATGGGTATTAATATAAAATTAATAAAGAATAATGGAGGGTTAAAATGTCAAAGCTATTTTCACCATTTACAATAAAGAATATTGAGATAAAGAATAGGGTAGTTATGCCACCTATGTGTATGTATTCTTCTGATGATGACGGATTAATAAAGGATTATCATTATATGCACTATGGGGCAAGAGCCTTCGGAGGAGCTGGTTTAATTATTCAGGAAGCTACTGGAGTTGAAAGGCGTGGTAGAATTTCTGATAATGATTTAGGAATATGGGATAATATGCACATAGAAGGTTTGAAGAAGTTAGTTGAAATATGTCAAGGATACGGTGCCTTAATGGGGATTCAACTCGGTCACGCAGGTAGAAAGTGTAATATACAAAGCGAAGATGTAATCTCTGCTAGTCCTATAGCCTTTAGTGATGACTATAAGACTCCAAGAGAGATGACAAAAAATGAAATTAAAGAGGTTATTAATGCCTTTAGGGATGCAGCAAGAAGATCCTTAGAAATCGGATATGATATTGTGGAAGTTCATGGAGCCCATGGTTATTTAATTAATCAATTTTTATCTCCAATAACCAATAAGAGGAGTGACGAATATGGAGGTTCACTGGAAAACAGGGCAAGACTTTTAAAGGAGGTTATTATAGCAGTAAGAGAAGTATGGCCAATGGAAAAACCTCTATGTTTAAGGGTTACAGCTGAAGAATATAATGATGACGGAAATCATCCTGAGGATTTGGCAGAGGTAATAAATTTAATTAAGGATGAAGGCATAGATATTATAGATGTAAGTTCAGGGGGCGTAAAGACAGCCTTAATAGATTTATATCAAGGTTATCAGGTCAAGTTTGCAGAGATTATACGGGAGAGAACAGGACTTCCTGTAATAGCTGGCGGACTTATTATATCACCCCATATGGCAGAGGAGATATTGCAAAATGAAAGGGCAGATCTAGTCTTTCTTGGAAGGGAACTATTGAGGAGTCCTAACTGGCCCCTATTAGCAGACTATACCCTAGATAATGATCAGGGTTGGCCAAAACAATATACCAGGGCAATTCCTAAAAGATAAATCAGAATGGTACCAGAGCATAATCCAATGAAAACTGTTTCACTGTTTTTCTTGTAAACTTGACTCTATTTATTATATACTAATATATAATTAATAAAGACTCAAAATAAATAGAGCTGGTAGGTTCATGGGAGGAATCATAATGAGAATATTTGACAGAAAGTTTTTGCAATATCAGTTGGCATATGGAGTCTGGTATAATTTAAAGGCAAGATTTTTATTTATAGTAATAAGTCTTGGGGTAGTTACTTTTTTTACTTATAATTTAACTTATTTATACCTTATTCCCTTAATGTTTATTTACGGGTATGGTAGGTTAATATATTTATTTAATGTAAGCGATGAGAAATTTCATAAAAGAATGGAAAAGCAATATCAATATTACCAAAAGAAAAATTATAAGGCTCAAGGTAAATATGCCTTTCAATTAGAAAAAATTCTATTTGCAGTTGAATTGGATAAATTAAGTGTTGAGGATGCAATAAATGATATAAAGGAATTATTAGCCACAAGACCTAAAATGAAAAAAATGGCTAATGGAGTACTATTAAGTATATATTTAGTGGGGAAGAAAGAGGGAACTATAAAAGAGGTACCATCAGAGCTTATAAAACATTTAGATTTTGTTTTAGAAAATGAGGAAAATCCAAATGCATTATTAGATTATGTTCGACTAGCAATAAAAATAGGAAACAATGATTTAGCTATTAGATTATTGGAAAGGGCAGAGGTGAAAAATCAATTATACAAAAAACAAAGATATCCAGTACTACGCTCTATTTATAAAACAACAGAGGTTGCCATACCCTACTACAAATCTATAGCTTTACAAAATAAAAAGGAAAATGATGAAGCTAAGACACAGCTAGATTTAGCAATAAAGACTTCTAAGTCTAAAAAGCTAAGAATTGATATGCAAAATAAAGAAAAATTAGGAAAAATTTGATCTTATAAAACATAAAATTTTATATTTACCGAAATATCAGATGAGGATGATTTAACATGAAATTTTTTTTATATATTCTTTTAATAGTAGTTTTTATTTTAAATACTTTTTTTGGATTAGGTCCTGTTTTATTAGCAGATGGAAGCTTTAGTGAAAGAATGCTAACATTATCTTTTGTAATTATAATTTATATACTTATAATTTGGATTTTTATAAGAACTAAACAAAGAAAGAAGAAGGATATTGAAAAGGATGACAGGGATATAATTAAATAGATATATATTGTTAAAAAAATATTTGATTTATTAGATTTATATGGTATAATTATGTTGAAATAAAATAGTAAGTATCTTCAGGGCAGGGTGAAATTCCCGACCGGCGGTTATAGTCCGCGAGCCACCTAGTGGTTGATTTGGTGAAACTCCAATACCGACAGTAAAGTCTGGATGGGAGAGGATATTGATGATTCAGTCATTGTTGTGCTCCTGAAGATTTTCAGGAGCTTTTTGAATCTCAATCCCTACTTTAGACCTGGAGTAACATTCTAAAGGAGGAAGAGTAATGAAAAATTTTGCACTAACTAAGGATGTTTCAAAGGGAACATCAAGAAAGGTATCAGAGATTTCAGCTACAAATAGGCTGGTAAAAATCTCTGTGCTAGCAGTTTTAGCTTTTATTATCATGTTGTTTGAAGTAGTGGTTCCACTTTTTCCTGGATTTTTAAAGATGGATTTAAGTGATGTACCTGCACTTTTAGGTGCCTTTGCATTAGGACCAATCGCAGGAGTGATAATCGAACTGATTAAAAACCTATTACACATTGTAATAAGGGGAACCCATACAGCTGGAATTGGAGAATTATCCAACTTTATACTTGGAGCTATTTTTGTATTTACAGCAGGTAGTATTTATTTTATAAAGAAGGATAAAAAGCATGCTGTCATTGGAATGATTGTTGCAACAATTATGATGTCAATAGCAGGGATATTAACAAACTATTATATGATTATTCCTTTCTATACAAAGGCAATGGGATGGCCATTAGATACCATTATTGAGATGGGTACTATGGCAAACCCAAGGATAATTGATTTAAAAACCATGATTATCTATGGCGTTACCCCCTTTAATATACTAAAGGGAGTAGTTATTTCTGTAGTGGTAACCTTGATTTACAAAAAGCTAACACCTATTTTGCATAAGTAGGTAGAAGGTAGAAGAATGCTCCCCGGGGCATTCTTTTGTGATTCTCAAGGATGTTGTTTTCCCCACCATCTACCTGCTTTCCCCATCCCCTAATAAAGGTATATCTTGTAAGTAATAGGGAGAAATTATATAATGTTAGGTAGTTTATAGTAAAGGGTTGAAAAGATGAAAGAATTTACCACTAATTCTCCTCAGCAGACCTATGAGCTGGGGAAAAGAATTGGACAAAAATTAAAGCTAGGCACAGTGATTTGTTTATCCGGTGAAATGGGCGCAGGTAAAACTGCTATTACCCAGGGAATTGTAAAGGGTGTTGGTGTAGATACCTATGTTACCAGTCCTACATATACAATTATAAATGAATATGACGGGGAAATACCAATTTACCATTTTGATGTTTTTCGCATAGAGGATGTGGAGGAGCTTTACGAAATTGGTTTTGATGAATATCTATATGGGGAGGGTATTGTAATAATCGAATGGGCATCCTTAATCCAGGAGGCTCTCCCCCGGGAGTATTTATGGATTAGCATAGGGAAGGGAAAGGATTTTGACGATAGAACATTGACATTAACAGCATTCGGCGAGGACTACCAAGAATTATTAAAGGAGCTGTAAAAAATGAAGCTATTGGCATTGGATTCATCATCTATTGTAGCTACTGCTGCACTAATAGATGAAGATAAGATAATAGGAGAAATGATTGTAAATCATAAGAAAAATCATTCACAAAAACTTATGCCCCTTATTCAGCAATTACTGAATGAGACAGAGGTAAATATTCAAGAAGTGGATGCCTTCGGGGTTTGCATTGGACCTGGTTCCTTTACGGGTATTCGAATTGGTCTGTCTACCGCAAAGGCATTGGCGCAGGTTGGAAATAAACCTCTTGTGGGCATTTCTACACTAGAGGGGTTGGCTTTTAATCTCCCCTATAGCAGAGGCATAATATGTCCTATATTAGACGCCCAAAGGGAGCAGATATATACTGGGCTGTATAAATGGGAAGGAAATCAAATGTTTTCCATTGTGGAGGATCATGCTATAGCAGTAGAGGATTGGATTGAGGAATTAAGGAAAAGAGCTGAGACAATTCATCTAATAGGTGATGGCATTCCTAAGTTTGCTTCTACATTTAAGGAAAGATTAGGAGAAAAGGTTTCTATAGCTCCTATAACAGCAAGAATGCCCAGGGCATCGTCAATTGCAAATCTTGCTTTACAGAAAGTAATTGGGGGAGAAGCAAATGATTATAAAAGTGTGGTTCCCCACTATATTAGAAAATCCCAAGCTGAGCAAAAATTTGGTGTCTAAAGGTTATGAGGAGTCTTATATGAAGGATATAAATATTGTACCAATGAAGAAGGAGCATATAGAGGATGTATTAAAAATTGAAGAATTAAGCTTTTCTGTTCAGTGGTCTAGGGAGGCATTTATCCAAGAGGTTATGCATAATAAACTGGCTAGATATCTTGTAATAATAGAGGATAATAGGGTAATTGCCTATGGAGGAATGTGGTTTATATTAGATGAGGCTCATATAACGAATATTGCTGTTCATCCAAAGTATAGGAGAAAGGGCAAGGGAAGACAACTTGTATCAGCCTTAATTGACTTAGCAAGTGATGAAGGGATTGATCAATTAACCCTAGAGGTACGAAGGAGCAATTATGCAGCTATTAGCTTATATGAGAGCTTTGGCTTTGAAACAGTCGGTGTTAGGAAGGAATTTTATTTTGATAATAAGGAAGATGCTTTTATCATGTGGAGGAGGTAAAGGAAGCACGGGGACGGTTCTCTTGCTTCCTTACATTAATAAAAAATACCTGCTCCTCCGGTGGCATTGATGGATAATAAAGTCTGCCATATACCTTATAATATATATCAGGATTTAAAATAAAGGGGGAGTCTAATGGAAGTGTTTTCAAGGAGAATTGCTTTTTGGGTTATTTTTATTACATTACCAATTATAATAATTCTAACCAGTGTTGAAATAGTTGCATTTAATATAGATTTTTATGATGCTAAGTATGATAAGTATAATGTAGTAGAAAATACTGGTATAGAGAAAGATGAATTAATGGATATAACTGAGGAATTGTTGGCTTACTTAAAGGGAGAAAGGCAGGATTTAGAATTATATGGGGAAGTTCATGGGGATAATAGATTAATATTTGATGAAAGGGACCAAGCCCATATGGTTGATGTGCAAGAACTTTTTGTAAAGGGTATAATTCTTAGAAATGTAGCATTTATTATATTTTTCATTGCTACTTTATATTTAGTTTTAAAAAAATATAGGCAAAGGGTTGCCCGGGCGGTTTTTCTATCTTTAATTACATCAACTGCAATTATAATTTTATTGGGTATAATAATATCAACGGATTTTTCTAAGTATTTTGATATATTTCACTATATATTTTTTGATAATGATCTATGGCGGCTTGATCCAAAGAAAAGCATATTAATAAATCTAGTGCCCCTAGGATTCTTTATGGATATCGTTATTAAATTAAGTATATATATCTTCGGAAGTTTTGGTGCAGGTGCACTTTTAAGTGGAAGGTATTTAAGGAAAAACAGGGAACAGAGTTAAGGGAACAGGGAATAGGAATTAGGGAACAGATGCTAGTTACTAGTTTCTAGATGATAGAGATTAGATAGATACCAGTAACCAGATACCAGAAAAAGCATTGTATGATCTTTCTTACCGATAACCGATAACCGATAACCGATAACTTAGATATCTACCATCTACCATAATCTAAGTAAAGGAAGAGATTAATGAACTATTCAGTGAATAAAATGAAGAAAAAGATAGAACATAATATTAAGGAGAATAAGGATATTTACCTTATGGCTATCGAAACATCCTGCGATGAAACTTCTGTTGCTGTGGTGAAAAATGGACGGGAGGTATTGTCCAATCAGATATATTCGCAAATAGATATTCATCAAATATTTGGAGGAGTAGTGCCTGAGGTTGCATCTCGCAATCATCTTGAAAAAATCCCCCATATAATTGATGAAGCGTTAAAGGAATCTAATATTTCCCTTAAGGATTTAGATGGAATTGCAGTAACCTATGGACCGGGCTTAGTAGGGGCATTATTAGTAGGCTTGTCTACAGCTAAGGCATTAGCATTTGCTCTAAATATTCCTTTGATTGGGGTACATCATATAGACGGACATATATCGGCAAACTACATAGAAGAAAAACAATTAAAACCGCCCTTTATATGTTTGGTAGCTTCAGGAGGGCATAGCCATCTTGTAAGTGTTGAGGATTATGGGCAATATGAAATCCTTGGGAGGACAAGGGATGATGCTGCAGGAGAAGCCTTTGATAAAATTGCCCGTGCTTTAAAATTAGGTTATCCAGGGGGACCATTAATTGATAAAATAGCTAGGGAAGGAAATGCCTTTGCAATTGATTTTCCTAGGGCGTATTTAGAAGAAAGCAGCTTTGACTTTAGCTTTAGTGGATTAAAATCTTCAGTATTAAACTATTTAAATAGCTGTAAGATGAAAGATGAGGAAATTGTAGTTGCTGATGTTTCGGCAAGTTTTCAGCAAGCTGTAGTTGAGGTACTTGCTAATAAAACTCTTAGGGCGGCAATTGATAAAAGATCTAAAAGTATTTATCTTGCAGGAGGAGTAGCTGCAAATACGGCACTACGGGAAGAAATGCGTAAGCTAACACAAAAACACGGTATTCATCTAGGGTATCCTTCAATTATTTTATGTACAGATAATGCTGCTATGATAGGAACGGCAGGATATTATCAATATATAAAGGGTAATATCGCAGATCTAAGTCTAAATGCAATACCAAATTTACTGCTAACATAGTTTTTCGACATTTTTTCAAGGTATACTTTAATTATGTAAATGTTGATAATGTGGAAAATTACCCCTAACATATAGTAATAAGCAATTTTCCAAGGAAATTAACTGTGGATAACTATGTGGACATTGTGCATAAAATGTGGAAAAGGCAAATAGGGAACAGGAATTAAGGAACAGGGAACAGGAGCAAATCGATAACTGATAACTGATACCCTAATTACCAGGTAGTAAACCTGCCTTAGAAAGAACCTTTCGCACTTGTACGATTAAAATAGAGCTAAACACCAACTTTATTATTTCCGGTATGATATAAGGAATAACCCCAGCTACTAATGCCTTCGTAATAGAGTGGGTATAGACAATGGAGAGCTGTATTGTGCCAATGAAATAGACCCCCATCAAGATTCCTAAAATATTTATCATTAAAATATAGGGAAATTTGCACACCTTTTTTAATTCCACAAATCTACCTATAATATAGGCAGATACTATAAAACCAATTATATAGCCACCTGTAGGACCTACAAGAGTTGGTAGTCCACTTTTAAAGCCAGCAAATATTGGAAGACCTACTAATCCTAAGATTGTATATATTATAACCGATAAAGTACCTAGCTTACTTCCTAAAATACTAGCAGCTAAAGTAACTCCTACTACCTGTAATGTAATAGGAACCGGAGAAAAGGGCACAATGATTTGAAAGGGTGATATAATTGCCAATAGTGCGGCGAACATTCCTACTAGTACTATGTTTTTTATGTTCATGGTAAAGCCTCCTTGGTTAACTGAATTTTTTATATTATAGGAAAGTTTTACTTTCCTATAATATAAAAATAGGGGTTGCAAGGGGAGTATCCCCTGCCGTATTAAGAAGGGTGCTCAGATGGCTGGTTTTGCCATCGCCAAAGGGAAACTAGGTTTCCCTATAAGCAGGCAGCCAATTTAGCTTGCTAAATTTCGCTGATCGCTTAGTTGTTTCACCCAGTGGAAGTAGCTTTGCTACTTTTTTATATTATAGGAAAGTTCTACTTTCCTATAATATAAAAATAAGGGGTTGTAGGGGAAGATCCCCTGCCGTATTAAGAAGGGTGCTCAGATGGCTGGTTTTGCCATCGCCAAAGGGAAACTAGGTTTCCCTAGTGGAAGCAGCTTTGCTGCTTTTTTTATGTGGTTTACAATATATATTATATATAAATAATTATAGTCTAGTCAACCTATTTTTTTAGTTGGTTAACTAAGCTATAATTGCGTAATTGAATATAAGCAGGGTAAATATATATAGAAAGAGATAAAAGGAGGAGATTTTTATGACTAAGGTATTATTTTCTGTACCCATCAAGGATTACCAATTAGAGGAGTTTAAAAGGAATTTTCCTCAAGTAGAGTTTATGGTAGAAAAAGAACAGTCTAGGGAGAAGCTTTTGCCTCTTGCAGATATCTGGGTTACCTATGGCTTTGATATTAAAGAAGGGGAAATTGAAGATGCAGATAATTTAAAATGGATAATGGCTTATAGCGCAGGGGTTGATAAGCTTCCAGCTATAGAAATTATAAAGAAGAATATATTGGTTACCAATGTTAGCGGTATACATAGACATGCGATTGCAGAGCAAGTATTTACCTATATGCTATATCATGTGCGTAAATTCAGTGAACTTTGTAAACAACAAAAAAATGGTGAATGGAATAGAAGAATAAAGGCAGATAGCCTATATGGCAAGACTATTGGTATTATTGGAGTGGGTGCAATAGGTAAAGAGATTGCTAGGAAGGCAAAGGCTTTTGATATGAAGGTTTTAGGTGTAAGAAGATCTGGAGAGAAAACGGATTTTGTAGATGAAATATTCCCTATGGAAGGATTTCATAGGGTATTAGGTGAAAGTGATTATGTGGTAATGGTGCTTCCTTTAACCTCGGAAACTAAACATATTATGGATAGAGAAGCATTTCGGGCTATGAAGGAAAATAGCTACTTTATTAATATAGCCAGGGGAGAAGTGGTAGACACTAAAGCCTTAATATGGGCCTTAAAGGAAAATATTATTGGAGGAGCCGGCTTAGATGTCTTTGAGGAAGAGCCTCTTCCAAAGGATCACCCCTTGAGATATTTAGAAAATGTTTTAATAACACCCCATGTTGCTGGAATTTTTCCAGGCTATATTGCCAGAGCAAATGAAATCTTAAATCATAACTTAGGGGTATATATAGAAAATGCAGGGGAAATGATTAATATTGTAAATATAAAAAGGGGATATTAATTATAAATTATATAGAAAAGAAGAGGTGGTATTATGCTTTCTGAAAAGCTATTAAATGAGATTAATGAACAAATAAAGCATGAATTTTATTCTGCGCATTATTACATTGCAATGGCAGGTTTTTGTGCAGATCAAGACCTTCCGGGTTTTGAAAACTTTTTTCTAATGCAGGCGGAGGAAGAGAGATTCCATGCTATGAAGTTTTACCACTATGTTAATGAAATGGGAGGCAGAGTAGATATTAGAGGGTTAGATTATCCTAACAATGAATTTAATTCTATGACTAAGGTTTTCCAAGCAGCATTAGACCATGAGAAGTTTGTTACTGATAGAATTTATTTATTGATGGATATTGCTACTGAGGAAAAAGAGTATGCAACAATTAGCTTATTAAATTGGTTTGTGGATGAACAGGTTGAGGAAATGGATTCTATGAATGCAATATTAAAACAGATTAAGAGAATGGGTGAAGACGGAAATGGAATTTATATGTTAGATAAGGAGTTAGCCCAAAGGACTTTTTCTCCTCAAGCAGTGGAATAACGCAATAGATAAATTATGCGTCATTGAATTTACTTTAGAGAGATAAAATATCTTCATATACTTCTCCGCAAATGTCGCCCTATTTTATATAGGTAAACCTGATAAGGATAAAAAGGGCTCCATTAAGTCGTCGCTTTATGAAATATTTTATCCCGTTAGGCAGTCATGGTAAAGAATGCGTCGTAGATGGGAGACCAAAACGAAAGGTCTGAAGCAAAAAGAACCGTCCCTTTTGCTTCTGCTTCTATTGTTATCAAGGATCTTAGACCCAAGAGAAGTACCTAAGTCAAAGTCCAAGATTCCTCGCTTGCTCGTAATAACAATGCCCTAGGGTGACATGAGAACCTGACTAATAATAATAAATAAACTTACAAAAAGACGACTTGGCAGCTGATGGTCATAATACCCAATGAATGGAGATGTAAATTCGTTAAAAAGCTTGAATTGTTTGAGCGTAGCGAGTTCTTCAAGCTTTAGAATTTACATTGGAATGAATTGTCGGTATTATCCATCAATGCCACCGGAGGAATGTGTAATTTTATTTATTACTATACATCCAATACGACGCCTTTTTTATCCAAAGCGTCCCTCTGATTTACCATCGGGTGGACAGGGTCATCCACCCCTACAATCTATCTCATGAGTAGGGACAAATGACTCTGTTTGCCCGGTTTTTCGACGCATTAAACTACATATAAACATTGATATGAGGGTGTTTGGAAAGGAAAAAGAAGCAAAAAGAACCGTCCCTACTGCTTCTCTTTTTCTGACTTTTTTTTATCATTCCATTTCTTCCATCAAGATCATATTTTCTTCCCATTGTGCCATGACATCTTTTAAATGTTCTTTAGTGTTTTCATAATCTATTGTAATATTTTTTGCATCTTCACTATTATCATAAAATCCTGGTTGACACATTATGCTTTCAAAATCTGATATCTTCTTTTCTAGGTTTTCTATCTCTAGTTCCAAGGATTTTACTCTTTGCTGTTGTTCCTTAAGAACTTGACGGTTTTCCCTTTCTTTTTTACGCTCCTGCTTTAGGAGGGTTTTATTAATTACAGGTTTGATTTCCTGTGCTTCCTTTATTAGCTGCTGTTGCTTTTTCTTTTCTAAATAATAATCATAGTTACCTAAAAATTCCTCAATGCCATGGTTATACATTTTAAAAATTTTATTTGTTACCTTATTTAAAAAATATCTATCATGAGAGATTACCAATAAAGTGCCCTTGTATTGGATTAAGGCATCCTCTAATACTTCTTTTGTGGCAATATCAAGATGATTTGTAGGCTCATCCATTAAAAGAAGATTTGCCCTGGATAGCATAAGTTTAGCTAAGGATACCCTTGCTTTTTCTCCCCCTGAGAGAGAGGAGATATCTTTATATACATCATCTCCAGAAAATAAAAAAGCGCCCAATACATTGCGTATTTCTGTTTGAGTAGCTGAGGTCTTTGCAGACCAAACCTCGTCTAATATATTATTGGTTTCATCAAGTGCAGATTGCAATTGATCATAATAAGCTGGATAGACATTGTGACCCAAATAAACATCACCGGTGTCAAGGGGTAATTTACCTAATATAATATTAAAAAGTGTAGATTTTCCTATTCCATTAGGTCCGATAATACCTATGTGTTCTCCCTTAAATATATTAAAGCTAATATTTGAAAAAAGCTGCTGCTTTCCAAAGGATTTAGATAGCTCCTGCACCCTTAATACATCCCTACCACTATTTATTTGAGGCTGAATGCTTAAGTGTAGTGTAGGGATATGGGTAGTGGGTGATTCTATTCGTTCAATTTTATTTAGGGCTTTTTGTCTACTTTCCGCTCTTTTTATACTTTTTTCCCTATTAAAGGAGCGAAACTTAGCTATAATTTGTTCCTGTCTTTTTATTTCTTTTTGTTGCTGCTCAAAGTGATGGAGGGCAACCTCTAGGTTTTCTCTTTTATATCTTACATATTCAGAATAATTTCCCTTATAGATTGAAAGCTTATTATTTTCCAGTTCAAAAACCTGATTTACTAAGGCATCTAAAAAGTAGCGATCATGGGAAATAATAAAAAGTGTATTTGGGTAATTGGATAGATATGCCTCTAGCCACTCAGTAGTTTCTAAATCTAGAAAATTTGTAGGTTCATCCAATAATAGGATATCAGGCTGTTTTAATAGAAGTTTAGCTAAGGCTATTCTGGTTTTTTGTCCACCACTAAATTTTTTAATCAGCTTTTCATAGTCTACCTCTTCAAATCCTAGACCATTCAATATGCCACGAATTTGACTGGGATAGCCATATCCATTTTGTTTTTCAAACTCCTCTTGAAGATGCCCATACTCATCCATAAGTGAGGCTAAATCTACACTATTATTCTTACCTTGGTTACTTATTTCATTTTCAAGCTGGCGAAGCTGTTTTTCCATTTCTATTAAACTTGAGAATATATCTAACATTTCATCCCAGAGTATATTTTCATCATTTAAATCAAGGTGTTGAGAAAGATAGCCCAGGGTAGTATTTTTTGGAAGAATACAACTACCTTGGTCACTGGTGATTTCTCCTGCTATAATTTTAAATAAGGTAGATTTTCCCGTTCCGTTTCTACCTACTAGGGCAATGCGCTCTCCTTCGTTAATTTGAAAGTTTATATCTTCTAAAATTAGGTTTATACCATAGCTTTTTTTAATATCTTTACATGATAATATCACGAATAATTCCTCCAAAAATGTTTATATAAATTAGTAAAGTTCAACTAGCTTTATAGGTTCTAAATTTACCTTATTTAATAGTGTGTTTGAGAAGATTTCTTATAATTATTAATATTGTAGCAGAAAGAAAGAAATAATGAAACTATGTTTAATTTATTAAATAACTGGGTATAAAGATAAGTAGAGACGAAAAATTGTATATTAGTTAACATATAGATATGAAATTATTTGACACTACAACCCCCTAATGGTATAATTTTTCTATTCAAAATGGTTGAAATCTTGATAACGGAGGTAATATACTATGCAAAGAACATCACAAAAGGTCTCAATGGCTGTTATCAGAAGGTTGCCCAAATATTATAGATATCTAGAAGGTCTCCTTAATAAAGAGATTTATAGGATCTCTTCAAAGGAATTAAGTAGGATTATGGGACTTACTGCATCCCAGATTCGCCAGGATCTTAATTGCTTTGGCGGCTTTGGTCAACAAGGGTATGGGTATAATGTAGAAGAGCTATATAAAGAAATAGGAAAGATATTAGGACTTGTAAGGGAATACAAATCAGTAATAGTAGGTGCAGGTAATCTTGGACAGGCAATTGCAAATTACTCTGACTTTCAAAGAAAAGGATTTAAGCTGGAAGGTATGTTTGATATTAATCCGAAATTAATTGGATTAAAAATTAGAGATGTAGAAATTTTTGATTTAGATCAATTAGAGAATTTTATCAAGGAAAACAATATTGAAATAGGCATAATGTGTGTTCCTTTGGAAAAGGCACAAGAAACTGCAGATAAGCTGATTGCAGGAGGTGTTAAGGGAATTTGGAACTTTGCACCCTTTGATATAAGAGTTCCTGATAATATTGTTATTGAAAATGTTCATTTAAGTGAGAGTTTATATACTCTTTCATATCTTTTAAACGAATTCAATAATCCAGATGCAGAAGGCTTAGATAATCTATAAAGAGAAACTTCCAGCATGCAAATTTTTAATTAGACATTGCTGGTTTTTTATTTAATATTCTTATATAGTATGGGCTATTCCTTTGAACCCCATAATTTTTATAACATAAAAAAAAGAAATCCTATAGGATTTCTTTTTTTTACTGCATTATTATTGAGGATCAGATGCCAATGCTTTTTGTGCTAGATCAAAGAATTCTTTTACATGGATTGATGCACCAGCAATTGCGTCAGAATGGCCTTCTTCAGTTGAATATTCGATTTCTGTTGGATCTTGTGTATCTAGTAGGTATGCTTCAGCTAAAGCAGATTGCTCATGCCATTCAGCACTAGCGTTACCTTTTTCTACCATACCATATTCACCATTAGAGGATTGTGTAATCTTATCGTCTCCACCATCCTTGTGAACTCCATTCCACTCGGCATCAACAATCTTGCCACCTTCAACTTCTAAGGTAACAACATATTTCCAACCAGAGTCGCCAAACTCATCTTCTTCTGCTACATAAGTACCATCTTCTAAATCTCCAACTGTTACTTCCTCTGAAGTTTCTTCTGAAGTTTCTTCTGAAGTTTCTTCTTTTTCTTCATCTGCTGGAGTAGAGCATCCAACAGCTAAAGTGAATACTAAAGCTAAGACTACTAAAAGCATTAATAATTTTTTCATTTTGTAAATCCCCCTTAAAATTAAGTAAAATATGTTGACTCATTGATATTATAACTACAATAGAACTATAAATCAATAGATTTTGTTAAAAAAATCTTTATTAAATCTATAGGAATGGTATGATATTAACAAATATACCCTAAAATTTGGTAAATAAACAAAGTTTATAGGGGGTTTTAATACAAAAAAATTCATAAAATTGGAATTTAAAAATATGCTAAAAAAAAATCAATCCCAGGTATAATAGGGATATTAAGGGATATATTTTAGATACATATTTAAGATTATAAATAAAAAAATTTAGATAAAAAAATATCATATGAAAGGATATCATATGATATTTAACAATCATGGATTTTGCAATAATTAACATATTCTAAAAAAAATTTCCTGTATAATTTCTTTACTATTTCATATTGACTACGCTTTTTTCAAAGCTATAGCTGAGGATTCCCGTAGCATTTTCTACATACTGGTAAGTAATTATCATTGCCACCAATCTGAATTTGCTGTCCAGTATATATAGGTTTACCGTCTTGTACTCTAAGCACCATTGTGGCTTTACGGTTACAAAACCAACATATTGTTTTTATCTCCTCAATTTTATCGGCATATAGTAATAGTGCCTCACTACCCTCGAAAAGATTGTTTTGAAAATCATTTTTCAACCCATATACTATTACTGGGATTTGCATATAATCTACTATTTGTGTTAATTCTAATACTTGAACTTTAGTTAGGAATTGCCCTTCATCTACTAATACACAATGGGGAGGGTTTGCTTCTATACTTGTTCTTAATTTAGTATTCCTATCATAGGGAATGGCAGCTCTTTTAATCCCTATACGGGAAGCAATAAAGCCTTCTCCATAGCGATCGTCTAGGGATGAAGTAAATAATAAAACGCTCTTGCCTTGCTCTTCATAATTATGGGCAATTTTTAATATATCAATAGACTTTCCTGCGTTCATTGTAGAATAACGAAAATATAATTGTGCCAAGGTTCATACCTCCTAGTTGACTTATTAAGGAAATTTATTCAAATTCCTTGCGCATTAATTAAATTTCTACTTTTTTATTTAAATTCCTTCTTATTTAATAACTCACTTATTTATGCAATAATCTTGCATGACCTTTAGAGTAGGGTACCTTGTTTTTAATAAAAATTCTTATTATTAAGTTTTGTGAATTCCTTCAATTATTAATATGTGCTAAAATAGAATAAAAACTCGGAGGCAGTTATGAAGATATATGCTTTAGTTGGATCAAGTGGAACAGGGAAAAGTTATAGAGCCATGGAAGTGGCAAATAATTATAATATAGAAATGATGATTGATGACGGATTAATAATATGGGGCACTAAGGTGGTTGCAGGTTCTTCGGCTAAAAAGGAAAAAACAAAGATTGCAGCTGTTAAACGGGCACTTTTTTCAGATAAATCCCATATAGAGGATACTAAAGCTGCCATCATCAAGTACAATCCTAATTCAATTTTGATTTTAGGCACCTCTGATAAAATGGTTAAAAGAGTACAGGAAACCCTTAAGCTTCCAGAAATAGAAGAGACCATTTATATAGGAGATGTCTCAAGTATAGAAGAAATTGAAATGGCGCGTAATATCAGGATTAAGGAAGGTAAGCATGTAATTCCAGTTCCGGCTTTAGAAATAAAGAAGTATTTTTCGGGATACTTTTTAGACCCTTTAAAAATCTTTCGAAAGAATTCCCATAGTAAGAGAACAGAATTTCAAGAAAAGACAGTAGTTAGACCTACCTTTTCTTATCTTGGAAATTATACAATAGCAGATACCGTTGTAAGCTCGGTTGTTAATCATATAGCATCAGGGGTAGATGGAATATATAGGGTAGGGAGAATTAATATTATAACTAATCCTAATGGATTGATAATTGAGTTAGATGTTTATATTGTCTATGGTCTAGTAATTCCAATCCTTTTAAAAAATGTTCAAAGGGATATAACAACAAAATTAGAATTTATGACAGGTCAGAATATATTAGGCGTGAATATTTATGTGAAAGGATTATGGGTTAAAAAAGATGAAAATTAGAGAACTTGAAAATGGTATAATTATAGAAGATATTCAAAATTTTCATCCGGTGGAAACCTTTGAATGTGGACAATGCTTCAGATGGAACGAGACTGAGGATAACACCTATATTGGGGTAGTTAGGGATAAGGTGTTAGAAGTTGAGTTAAAGGATGGAGACTTATATATATATAATATAACCATAGATGATTTTTATGATAGGTGGATGGACTATTTTGATTTAGCCAGGGATTATAATAGTATACAAAGGCAATTAGAAGGGGATGAAGTGTTAAAGAAAGCTATACCCCATGGTAAGGGCATTAGGCTTCTTAATCAGGATGAATGGGAAACACTGATTTCCTTTATTATATCCTCCAATAAAAATATACCTCATATTAAAATCATTGTGGAAAAACTATGTCAAAGCTATGGAGACAAATTAGAATATAGGGGAAAGACATATTATACATTTCCCACCCCCCAGCAATTATCTAATCTATCCATAGATGAAATTGCCCAAAGTAAATGTGGCTATAGAGCTAAGTTTATACATAGTGCAATAGAAAGGGTAAATACCGGTAAAATTAATCTCTACAGCCTAAAGGAATTACCTATAGAGCAGACTATAAAACAGCTAATATCCCTATATGGAGTTGGTCCTAAAATCGCAGATTGCGTAATGTTATTTTCCATGGGTAAATTTGAAGCATTCCCAACTGATGTATGGGTTAAGAGGGTGATGGAATATTTTTATTTTCAAGAGGATGCATCTATTAAGGATATTAAAATGTTTGCCAATAAAAAATGGGGTAAACTGGCAGGCTATGCTCAACAATATTTATTTCATTATGCAAGGAATATAGTTGGGAAGAAATAAGGAGATAAAGCAGGTATAAGGTATAAGGTATAAGGTAGAAGGTATAAGGTAGAAGGTATAAGGTAGAAGGTAGAAGGTATAAGGTAGAAGGTAGAAAAGGAGGAAAGGTATGCAATTATTAGGAACAATAGCAAATTCATCAGCAATTATAATAGGGGCTTTAATTGGAGTTATAATTAAAAAGGGTATTCCTGAAAGAGTGAATGATACTATCTTAAAGGGTTTAGCCTTGGGAATAATGGTCTATGGAGTATCTGAGGGTATAAAGACAGAAAATCTAATTATTGTTCTTGGAAGTCTTGTATTAGGAGGAATTATTGGGGAATTATTTAATGTTGATAAAAGATTAGAAAACTTAGGTAGTAACCTAGAAAAAAAATTTAAAAACAAGGGTGGAAATATATCCCAGGCATTTGTCACCACATCCCTTATGTATTGTATTGGTGCCATGGCTATAACTGGTGCCTTGCAAAGCGGTCTACAAAACGATCATACTACCCTATATGCAAAATCCCTAATAGATTTTGTTGTGGCTATCATTTTTGGTTCAACCCTTGGGATCGGCGTGGTTTTATCTGGAATAGCAGTATTTATATACCAAGGTTCTATTACTCTATTAGCTGTTTTTATAAAATCTCTAATAGAAGATCCGGTAATTAGAGAAATGACAGCAATAGGTGGGATTTTGATTTTGGGAATTGCCCTAAATATGATAGGATTGACTAAAACACGAATGGCTAATCTTCTACCGGCAGTACTTATTCCAATTATTATCTATATAATCTATCCATTCGTTTAAAATGGGCTTGGAGGTAATGTCTTGATAAATGAAAACTTAGAGAAAAGGGGATATTTAATGGTTATGTTCTCAGCAATATGCTGGGGGCTATTGGGCACCTTTATTAAAAAATTAGGTTACATTAACTATGATTCTATTTCAATAGCTGCCTTTCGACCTACCATAGCACTAATTTTCTATATTATTTTAACTTTGATTCAAAAGCCCTCGGATTTTAAAACAGATATGCGGGGGCTTATACTATTTTGTATATATGGGATAGTAGCATATAATGGCTTGTTTGTGGGATTTTCCTATGCCGTTGAACTGACCACCCTATCAACAGCGGTAATACTTTTATATACATCACCTATTTTTGTTACCATTCTTTCATACTTCTTTTTTGGAGAACCCCTAAACTATAAAAAAGTTATCGCCCTAATAGCAACTGCTATTGGGTGTTTTCTTGTAGCTGAGGGTTATAAACCAGGAGCTTTTCAAGTAAATAGTGTAGGTATTTTATGGGGATTGGTGTCTGCAATCGGATTTGCCATGCAAAGTATTTTAGGAAAGATAATTTTAAGGAATTATTCCCATAGAACCTTACTAGTTTATGGTTTTTTATTTTCTGCATTGTTTCTATGGTTTTTTCGACCGCCATGGATATTACTAGGAAATATACCAGGTTTGACACCCCTTATATTAATATTGAGCATAGGGATAATAAGTACAATAATTCCAAATGGTTTATATGCAAGTGCTTTAAAATATGTTGAGGCAAGTAAGGCTAGTATTTTAACGAACCTTGAACCTATGGTAGCAGTTTTTTTAGCATTTGTACTTTTCAATGAAAGATTGGTAATCTTTCAATGGGTAGGCATAGCTCTTATCCTATTTTCAGTAGTATTGGTTCAGTATAAGTTTAAGGAAAGAACTGGAACAAAGGTTGAATAATCTATAAAATCCAGGGCAATAATAAGAGGAGAAATTTGTAAATATTGAAATAGTTAGAAAAAAGTTGATAATCAAAGAAAATGAAAGATATATTATAGTAATAAAGGATTTTGGCTAATTATGACCGGTAAAAAACCACTACAATATTTGCCAACTACTATAGCTTTCTATATTATATTATTAGCACTCAACTTAAAGGAGTGCTAATAATTCTATAAATAAATATAATTATAAATATCTTTAAGGAGGGTTAATATGAACATCAAACCATTAGGTGACAGAGTTGTAATCAAAGTAAAGGAAGAAGAGGAAACAACAAAAAGTGGTATTGTATTACCAGGAACTGCTAAGGAAAAACCCCAGGAGGGAACTATAATGGCAGTTGGTAGTGGAGAAATAGTAGATGGAAAGAAGGTAGAACTGGAAGTAAAGGTTGGAGATAATGTGTTTTACTCTAAATATGCAGGCACAGAAGTTAAAGTGAATGAAGAGGAATATCTAATTTTAAGACAAAGCGATATTTTAGCTATTGTAGAGTAAAACTATCTGGAGCATTACATAGAAGCTCCCCATATAATAGAAATTTAGGAGGTATGAAAAATGGCAAAGGAAATTAAATTTGGTGAAGAGGCTAGAAAGTCACTTGAAGCAGGTGTAAATAAATTAGCAGATACAGTTAAGGTTACATTAGGACCAAAGGGAAGAAATGTTGTATTAGATAAAAAATTTGGTTCTCCTATTATTACAAATGATGGAGTAACAATTGCAAGAGAAATTGAATTAGAGGATTCCTTTGAAAACATGGGTGCACAATTAGTAAAGGAAGTAGCTACCAAAACAAATGATGTTGCAGGTGACGGTACTACTACCGCTACATTATTAGCACAGGCAACCATTCGAGAAGGTTTAAAAAATGTAGCAGCTGGTGCAAATCCAATGGTTTTAAAGAAGGGTATTGAAAAGGCATTAGATACTGTTGTAGAAGAAATCAAAAAAGCTAGTAAGACAATTGAGAGCAAGGAAGCTATAAGACAGGTTGCATCTAATTCAGCATCCGATGAAACTATTGGACAATTAATATCCGATGCAATGGAAAAGGTAGGAAGTGATGGAGTTATCACTGTAGAAGAAGGAAAGACCATGGGTATTGAATTAGAGGTTGTAGAAGGTATGCAATTTGACCGTGGCTATCTTTCACCATATATGGTAACAGATACAGAAAAGATGGAAGCTGTTATGGATGATCCATATATACTTATTACTGATAAGAAAATCTCTAATATTCAAGAAATTCTACCATTACTTGAGCAAATAGTACAACAGGGTGGAAAACTATTAATTATTGCAGAGGATGTAGAAGGAGAAGCATTAGCTACCTTAGTTGTAAATAAACTTAGAGGTACATTTAATTGTATAGCAGTAAAGGCTCCAGGATTTGGTGATAGAAGAAAAGCAATGCTAGATGATATAGCTATTTTAACCGGAGGAACTGTAATATCTGAAGAACTTGGATTAGATCTTAAAACCGTTGAGCTTGATCAATTAGGTAAGGCAAGACAAATTAAGGTAGATAAGGAAAACACTATTATAGTTGAAGGTTCTGGAGATGCAAAGGCTATTAAAGATAGAGTTCAACAAATAAGAACTCAAATAGAAGATACTCAATCAGAATTTGATAAAGAAAAGCTACAGGAAAGATTAGCGAAATTATCAGGTGGAGTAGCTGTAATTAAAGTAGGAGCCGCTACAGAAACTGAGCTAAAAGAGAAAAAGTATAGAATTGAAGATGCATTAGCTGCTACAAGAGCTGCAGTAGAAGAGGGAATAGTAGCAGGTGGTGGAGTATCATATATTAATTCAATACCAGCCGTTGAGAAATTAGTAGATTTACTTTCTGGAGATGAAAAAACTGGTGCAAATATAATTCGAAGAGCAATTGAAGAGCCAATTAGACAAATTGCTTTAAATGCTGGATTAGAAGGTTCCATAATTGTTGAAAGAATTAAAAATGAAAAACCAGGAGTTGGCTTTGATGCTTACAAAGGTGAATATACTAATATGATCGATGCAGGAATTATTGACCCAACTAAAGTAGTTCGTTCTGCTATTCAAAATGCCTGCAGTATCGCGGCTATGCTATTAACGACAGAGTCTGTTGTTGCAGACCTACCTGAAGAAGAACCAGCAGGTGGTATGGGCGGCGGCATGCCAGGAGGCATGGGCGGCGGAATGCCAATGATGTAAGTTGAGTTTAAACCCGAAATCTTTTAGATTTCGGGTTATATTTTTTGAATAAAAAAGTTAGATTATGCTATTGATTATTTACATAAATTGGAATATAATTAACTAGTATGCTTTGTTAATTTATTGTGATAAAGTAAAAAGACTATATATTTTAAGGGGGATGAAAGTGGAACGTACGAAACTATGGGAAGAGATTGAAGTTAAAAAACAAAAGTTAGATGAATTAATAGATAATAATAACACAATTAAAAATACAAAAATTATTAATACTAGCCAAAAGCTAGATGAACTAATAACAAAATTTTATGAAAATCCCTGAATTTAATGACTAGGATACTAGTCTTTTTTATTTCCCTAGAATCCTTAAAAAAATTAAATTATTATAAAATTATTCTCTTAGGCAAAATATTTTGAATTGTCAATATATACTTATTTATTGTATAAAAAACTGGGTATAATAAAAAGACAAAATATTTTATGGAGGGAGTTTGATGAAATTTAAAAAAATTTTATTAGTATTATTTATTACTGTTTCTTTAATATTTTTTGGTTGTGCTAACGATACACCAGAAGAAACACCAGGAGAAGATCAAAACCAAGAAGAAAATCAAGAAGATGATACAAAAGAAGATGCAGAGACAACTGCTTCAATAGTTAATGAGGAGTCCGCATTTTTAGAAGCAATAAGTGAAGATGGAACATGGATTATCGCTACATTACAGGATTTAGAATTTGATGAGGAATTAGTGGTAGAGGGTGAATTTAGAGATAAAGATGATGAAAATAATGATATATACCGTAAATTAGCTCTATATGCACAGGATCAGGATCGAAATGTAACAGAAAGATACACTGTCACTGCACCAAAAATGACCATTAAAAGTCCTAATACAAACATTCAAGGCGGCACCTTTGAAGGAGATATTTTTGTAGAGGCTGATGGCTTTACAATAACAGATGCTACTATAGAAGGAAATGTATATTTTGCTAATGAAGAATATGAATCTACATTTGAATTAGTTGATGGTGGTGAAGTAACAGGAGAAACAGAGGTTGGTGAAGATACAGGAGATACAGATGATATAGAAGATTCAGATGGTATAGAAGATACAGATGATATAGAAGATACAGGGGATGAAGATTAATTGACAATACTGCTGTCTTGACAGCAGTATTTTTTTTTATTAAAATTAATAACAGTGATTATAAAATTAACATTATAAAGGGATGGTGTAAAAGTACAAATGAATAAAAAAGATGGATTTTTAAAAAGGAAGAATATTGAATTTACAGTACAAAGATACTTTATTGATGCGCTAAGCTATATGGCACTAGGTCTTTTTTCATCTTTAATAATTGGAACTATCTTAAATACTATTGGAGGAAAATTAGGAATAACATTTTTCACTGATACTATTTGGCCAATTGCCCAGGCAATGACCGGACCAGCTATAGCAGTAGCTGTTTCCTATGGTTTACAGGCACCACCCTTAGTTATCTTCGCATCCGTACTTACAGGTGCTGCAGGAGCAGAATTAGGAGGACCGGTAGGGGCATTTTTAGCAGCAGTTTTTGGCGCCGAGTTTGGGAAGCTTGTTTATAAGGAAACCAAGATTGATATTATTGTCACCCCTGCAGTCACTATTATTGTTGGCGTATTGGTAGGACAATTTGTTGGACCCGCTGTTGCGGCCTTTATGACAGGATTTGGTAATATGATAATGTATGCAACCCAATTACAGCCCATTCCAATGGGTATTATTATCTCAGTATTAGTAGGGATGGCTCTGACTTTACCTATTAGTAGTGCTGCTATAGCAATAATGTTAGGTTTAGGTGGTCTTGCAGCTGGGGCTGCAACAGTGGGCTGTTCTGCTCAGATGATTGGTTTTGCTGTAATGAGCTATAGGGAAAACGGTATGGGAGGATTATTAGCTCAAGGATTAGGAACATCAATGCTGCAGGTCCCTAATATTGTAAAAAATCCGAGGATTTGGATTCCCCCTACGCTTACCGCCGCCATATTAGGTCCTATATCAACTTATTTATTCAAAATGGAGAATATACCCATAGGTGCAGGAATGGGAACAAGTGGGTTTGTGGGTCAATTTGGGACAATTACTGCTATGGAGACTATAGGTAGAGGTGGATTATCTATGTATTTGAATATTTTACTATTACATTTTATACTACCAGCAATTTTTACCCTATTAATCGCAAAATTCATGAGAAAAAAAGGATGGATAAAGGAAGGAGATTTAAAGCTTGACCTATAGTACCATGATATATTCTGGTTAATTTTATAGAAAAGTTATATAAGAAATTTATTGTAAATGTAGCTATAATAACATAAAATTATTATAAGAGAAGACATGATAATTATAAGATAGCTGACATAATTCTTTAAAATTTGATTTTACCATTAAATTAAATTAATTGAATTTTGTCATCTATCTTATTTTTTTATTGCATAGGTAAGTACAACTTTCCTATACAATAAAAAAAATTTTACCGATGTCCATGGGAAAATGGTCAATGAAATCCATTGTATTATCAACTCTTTGTTAAAAATTTGGAGAGTATTACGAATTCATTAATATATAAATAATTAAAAATATTTATAAATATTTTATCAAATAGGAAGGAATTCTCAATTTTATATAGAATAGCAATAATATAATAATAAATTATACTGTCACATATAGTGAAATAAACTTACCGCATCACACATAGTGAAATTATCAGAAATTTCTAGAGGATTCATGTATTCGATTAAAGGCTAAAGCCCCAGACAAAGTAAATTAACAACATCCATAGAGTTCAAATGAAATCGATTAACTACATAATTTCTATATGCGCTTCTTAGTGTAATCGTTTAAATCCACAAGTGGATAATGTATAAGGATACAATTTGAATCATAAGCGGTAATTTAAAAAAAGGAAAATTTGTTTTTTACTTAATATAATATAGTTATAGTTTTTATTGTTAAAATTATAGCTATATTGACATCATGGATAAATACATTTTGAGTAACTTGTTAGGAAAGGAGGGGTAGCAGAAAAGGTAAATTAATTAATAAGTATTAAGAAGATTAAAAAATTTGAAGGGGGTAAATTATGTTAAAGAAAAAACATGGTTTATGGGTATTGATAGTTATTATGATGGTAAGCTTACTATTCGCTGGTTGTAGTGCACCTGCTGATACTGAAGAACCTGGAGATGATCCTGGTGAAGGTGAAGCTACAGAAGAATCACTATTTGACCAAACTTATGAAGTTAGATTGGCATCAGAAGAGGTTGAAGGTGATCCAATGACTCATTGGGGTAAAGAATTTGCCGCTGCTATGGAAGAGTGGTCAGAAGGCAAATTCAATATTGATGTTTATCCCTATGGAACCATTGGTGAAAACCGTGACATTAACGAACTATGTCAACTAGGCGTAGTAGAGTTTGTATATTCTTGTCATGGTTGGATAAACACATTTGTTCCTGAAGCTTCAGTAGTAGGACTACATTATATGTGGCCACAGGAAAAAACTGTTGAATGTTTTGATTATGTTATGAAAAATGGAACATTTATGGAATATCTAGAGCAAGCTTTCCGTAGAGAGGGTATGGTGCCACTAGGTGTTGCACTACATGACTGGCAATGGATTACATCTAATAAACCTATAAATACTGTAGATGACATGAAAGATTTAGTTATTCGTGTTATGGGATCAGAAATGCTAAGTGCATCCTATAAGGCATATGGTTCTAATCCAACAGCACTTGCCTATGGAGAAATCTACAGTGGTTTACAAACAGGTTTGATAGAAGCTCAAGTTCAACCATGTTATGCCCAAGTAAGTATGAAGTTCTATGAAGTTCAAGATTATATGACATTAACCTATGGAGAGCCTTTTGTAGGTATTCCATGTATTAATGCACAATTCTATGATAGCTTACCAGAAGAAGTTCAAGATTATATGAAAGATTGGTGGGCAGATGCATTAGTGCCACTAGGTGAATGGACAGCAGAGAGAAGAGAGAAAGAATTAGAAGAAATAAAAGATGATATCAATTTAGTAGAACTTGATGAAGAAGCAATAGATGGATTTAGAGAAGCAGCTATGCAATCCCATGAGGATTTCAAAAATGATTTAGGTGGACCATTAGCTAAAGAGGTTTATGATGCATTAGTTAAAGATATCGAAGCTGCTAAGGAAGCTTTAGGCATAGAAAAATAATCTTTTTCGGCGAGGAGTTCTCTCCTCGCCGAAGAAAATTTACTTAAAAGCGAGGTTGTTCATATGGTAGAATCGGGAAAAAAAGTAGATGCTCCAGAGAAAGGGATAGTTACTTTTGCACAGAAAATCAATAAGGTTGTGGATTTTGTAGAGGTGTGGGTGCTTATCATAATTATTGCAGCACTTACCATATTGTTACTTGCAAATGTTATCTCTCGAAAGTTTTTCGGGGGTATTTTTTGGGCAGAAGAAGTTACTACTCTCCTAATTCAAGTTATAACCTTTATTGGCATGAGCTATGGAGTTAGAAAGGCGAGACATATCCGTATGGGGGCTATATTTGATCTTGTAGGGGAAAAATGGCCTAAGATTCAAAAGGTCATGATCTATGTTATTTCTGTATATAGTGCAGTTATTATGTTTCTAATGACATCTTATGCTTGGAATGCCCTTGTAGTTACAAGGGGAACCATACAACATACCCCAGCCTTAGGGATACCCTATTGGTATATATATATATTTGTTATTATAGGTTTTGGCATGTCAGGTATTAACTATATACGAACAATATTTAAAAATATTAAGGAACCAGATGTATGGATTTCTCCTGAGCAAAAAGGAGAATATGAAGACGAAGTTTGCTAATAAACGCTAGTGGGAATAGAAATTTTAACTATAAACTAACAATGAGGTGAGATTTATGGCGTATTTAGTTTTAGCCTTTGCAAAATTATTTTTCGGTTTTCCCTTTATGGTTATTCTATTGGGTGTTGTAATGATATTTATGATGTTCAATCTGCCTAATATGAGTACCCAGGTTATCGTTCAACAGGTTTTAAATGGGATAAGTCCACCATCCCTAGTGGCTGTGCCTATGTTTATACTTGGGGCAAGTATTTTAACCACTGGGACCTCCGCAAGAAGACTGGTAAATATGATAAAGGTTTTCTTAGGGCATTTACCCGGAGGACTGCCTATTACTACAGCTACTAGCTGTGCACTATTTGGCGCTGTATCGGGCTCTACTCAGGCTACTGTTGCAGCAATCGGAGGGACTATGCGCCCAATGCTATTAGAGGCAGGTTACAAGAGTTCCTTCACTTTAGGACTTATTATAAATTCAAGTGATATCGCATTTTTAATACCCCCAAGTATAGGGTTTATTGTCTATGGGGTGGTAACCAGTACATCAATAGGGAAATTATTCCTTGCAGGTATTGGTCCAGGGGTGCTAATCGTTTTAATGTTTTCCCTTTATTCCATTTTTTACTCCAAGTTTCATAATGTAGGTATAGCTCCAAAATCTACTTGGGCAGAGCGTAAACAAGCGCTTAAGGATGGGTTGCCAGTTTTGGGTTTCCCAATCATTATCATTGGCGGGATCTATAGTGGATATTTTTCTCCAACAGAAGCTTCAGCAGCAGCTGTTGCCTATGCATTAATCTTAGAAGGCATAGTTTATCGAACCCTTACTAAGGATAATCTAATGGAAAGCTTTTTATCAACAGGGATAGTTACGGGAGTAGTATTTATATTAGTAGGAGCCGGTCAGGCATTATCATTTTTGATTAGCTTTATGAAAGTACCCCAAGCCGTATTACCCGGCATTTTAGGGGATGCTCCATCCTATATATTCCTAATAGTTATAATTAATGCAGCTTATTTTTTGGCATGTATGTTTGTAGATCCTATTGTAGCAATATATGTTTTGACTCCAGTTTTTGCTCCCTATGTACTACAAGCAGGTGTAGACCCAGTATTATTAGGAGTTCTTGTAACCTTACAGGCGGCAATCGGTTCAGCTACTCCTCCCTTTGGATGTGATATATTTACTGCACAGCTGATATTTAGAAGACCATATTTAGAGGTTATCGGTCATACCTATCCATTTGTAATTATTTTAGTGCTTGCTGCTGTTTTAATAGTTGCCTTCCCACAGATTGCATTGTGGTTACCTACTGCTGCAGGTATCTAATAGATAGTGGAAGGGGTTGTTACGGAACATGTTATATCATAGTAAATCAGGTCAAGTAAGTTATGGTGAGGCTATCGGCATATTATTAATAGATAGTGTAGCTCCATATATACCGGGGGATGTTGCTAATGCCACCACTTATAACTTTCCAGTACGATTTAAAAAAGTACCGGGTTTAACCGTGGAAAAAATGTTTAGTCATAATAAGGTTTTAAAAGATAAAATTTTAAAGGCTGCTCTGGAATTACAAAATGAAGGTGTTAGAGCGATTACAGGGGATTGTGGTTTCTTTGCCGTATATCAAGAAGATTTGGTTAAACATCTTGATATTCCGGTCTTTATGTCTAGCTTACTACAAATACCCTTTATGAATAATTTAATAAATCCTAAGGATAAGATTGGTATTATAACTGCTAATGCTAAATCCCTAGATTCTACAGTTCTTCAACCATGTGGTGCAGATCTTAGAGAAAGACTTGTAATTCGCGGACTGGAGGAATGCCCTAATTTCTCAGCTTCCTTTATAGAAGAAACCGGAGAGCTTGATAAACAAGAGGTAGAATCAGAGATAGTGGCGGTTGCAAATCAGATGATAGCTGAATTTCCAGAAGTAAAGCTATTACTTTTTGAATGTAGTGTATTAGCTCCTTATGGACCAGCAGTCCAACAGGCAACAGGATTACCGATTTTTGATTTTATTACAATGATTAACTATGTTTATAATACAGTGGTAAAAAAGAGTTTTACTGGTTTTATGTAAGAAGATTTGTATAGGCAAGTAGCATAAATTTTTTCTATAAAATTTTTAAGCTTATGCAATACTTGCTTGGTCTATGGATAAAAGGAGGGATTATAACATTTTGGATACTATTGATAAGGCTGTTAAATCAATAACTGACGATGTAATAGCATTACGTCGGGACTTTCACGCTAATCCTGAGTTAGGTTTTCAAGAATTTCGAACGGCAGGTATTGTAGAAAAATATCTGCAGGACCTTAATATAGTTACTAAAAGGATTGCTAAGACTGGAGTGGTGGGACTTATTGAGGGTTCTAAACCCGGACCGGTTTTAATGCTTAGGGCTGATATGGATGCATTACCCGTAACAGAGGAAAATGATATACCTTATAAATCAAAGAATCCGGGAGTAATGCATGCCTGTGGTCATGACGGGCATACAGCAGCACTTTTAGGAGCAGCAAAGATATTAAATGATTTGCGCTCAGAACTAGAAGGTACTATTAAATTGGTATTTCAACCCAATGAAGAAATTGCCGGAGCTTGTAAAATGATTGAAGAAGGTGTTTTAGAAAATCCCAAAGTAGATTCTGTAATGGGTGCACATATATGGACGCCTGTACCAATAGGTAAGATAGGTATTTCCTCTGGAGCTGTAATGGCAGGTTTGGAGAATTTTACAATTACCGTTAATGGTTTTGGTGGACATACTGGATATCCTGAGTCAGCTGTTGACCCTATTATAGCTGCTACTGATATAGTGCAAACTGCACAACGCATTCAAACTCGGGAGATTAGTTCTAATAAACCTACTATCATAATGTTTGGTTATATTTCAGGCGGGACCCAGGGAAATATAATTCCAGATTCCGTTACATTAAAGGGATCCATTCGTATTCTCTATGATGATTGTGGAGAAGAAAGACCCATGGAACGCTTAAAAAAATTAGCTGAACAGGTATCTGCAGTCCATGGCTGCACATGTGAAGTAGAATCTTATACAGAAAATATTCCTTTGATAAATAATCCTAAGTTGACTGAATTAGCTAGAAACACTGCTGAAAGAGTAATAAAAAATCAAGAAGATTTGATTGATTTTATAAGTATGGGAAGTGAAGATTTTTCCGAATTTTCAAAGCTTGTACCCGGCGTATTTGTTGCTATAGGCACAGGCAATAAAGAAAAAGAAAGTCATTATCCTCATCATAACCCAAGGTTTAACATTGATGAAGATTCCTTGCCAATGGCAGTGGAGATGTATGTTAGATATACACTGGATTATTTCGAATTAAATAAAAAAGAAAGAGCTAAATAACTATATGGATTTTTTTATGAAAAGGTTAATTAAATATAAATAGGATTAGAGATTAGTTAGGAAATTGCATAAATAGAATTTTCCCCCATATAAATAATAAATTGTGCAATTTTCTCAAATTATAAAAAAATTAAAAAGGAGGAGGTTTAATGTTAGTATTTTCTAAAGAAGAGTTTTCAGAACGAATTCGCAAAACAAAAGCAAGTATGGAGCAAAAGGGTATTGATCTATTATTTCTTTCACAGCCTGCAAATATTAATTACCTTACGGGCTATGATGGATGGAGTTTTTATGTTCATCAATGTTTGTTAGTTTCTCTAGATGCAGAAGAACCTGTTTGGATTGGACGGGGCATGGACGCTAATGGAGCCAGAATTACCACTTATTTGTCACCAGAAAACATAATAGAATATCCTGATGATTATGTTCAATCTACAGTTAAACATACCATGCATTTTATGGCAGATGTTATAAAAGCTAGGGGCTGGGATAAGGGTACTATTGGCGTAGAGATGGATCAATTTTACTTTACGGCAAGAAACTATGTTGAACTAACAGAATCCTTACCAAATGCTAAATTTAAGGATGCAAATACTTTGGTGAACTGGGTTAGAGTTATTAAATCTGATAGTGAAATAGAATATATGAAAAGAGCAGGTCAAGTAGCTACAAAGGTTATGCAGACAGCTGCTGATGCAATAAATGTTGGTGTAAGGGAATGTGATGCCGCTGCTAAAATTGCTGCAGCACAATATTCAGGTACAAAGGAATATTCTGGGGATTATCCAGCCATTGTTCCATTGATGATGACAGGGGAAGCCATAAAGACACCACATTTAACCTGGACAGAGCATGTTTATGAAAAGGATGCTCCGGTTCTTTTAGAACTAAGTGGTGTATATAGAAGATACCATTGTCCTATAGCCAGAACTCTTTTCCTAGGCAAAAAACCTCCCAAATTAATGCAGGAAACTGCAGATGTTGTTTTAGAGGGACTTAAAGCAGCTATTGAAGCGGTTAAACCAGGTAATACAGCAGAATTTGTTGAAGAAACTTGGAGAAAGGCAATAGCCCATTCAGGAGTTGTAAAGGCAGCCCGTATAGGATATTCAATAGGGCTTAACTATCCACCGGATTGGGGAGAGCAAACCATAAGCTTCCGTCCTGGGGACAAGACAATAATTCAACCTAATATGGCAGTTCATTTAATTCCAGGAATATGGCATGAAGATGTTGGGTTTGAGGTTGATGCTAGCTTGATAGTAACAGAGAATGGCTGTGAATCTCTATTTGACTTCCCAGTGGAGATTATTCTTAAGGGATAGGGATAGTCATAGAGAATATATATAAAAATAAAATGACCAAATTTAAAACATGATATTAAAACTATTATGTTAAAAAACTCAAAAGGGGTGTAATATTATGTGGAAATCAACACAAAAAGAAGTAGAAAGAGCAGGAAAATTAGCAGGTCTAGAACCAAGTGTATTAAAATTATTATTAAACCCAATGCGTTTCACGGAATTTCAAATTCCTGTACGAATGGATGATGGATCATCTGAAGTATTTACAGCCTATAGGGCATTTCATAATGACGCCATTGGTCAAACAAAGGATGGTACAAGGGTAAGACCTGATCTAACAGGAGAAGAGATTAAAGCATTAGCTATGATGATGACCATTAAGCATGCTATAAATGATATACCAGCCGGTGGAAGTAAAGGTGGTATCAAGGCTGATCCTAGTAAGTTAAGCACATGGGAATATGAAAGACTTATCAGAGGATATATTCGTAAACTGGAGCCAAAGGGAGAATGGATTGATAATTCAGGAGCAGATATAGGTACAAACTTACAAACCCAATCGTGGATGTTGGATGAATATGAAACAATGAGAGGATATCATGCACCAGCAGCCATTAATGATAAACCAGCAATATTAGGTGGATCAGAGGGTGGTGACGAGGCAACAGGAAGAGGCTTATACTATGTAACTAGACAGACTTGTGATAGTTTAGGTGTTGATCCAACCAAAACAAGAGTTGCAATCCAAGGATTTGGTCAAGTAGGAAGTTATGCGGCTGATTTATTATATGAAGATGGATTTAAAGTAGTAGCTATTGCAGATATTTTTGCAGGAATATATAATCCAGAAGGTATTGATGTAGCAGCATTATTAGAGTTTGTGAAAGAAACAGGTTCAGTTAAAGGATTCCCAGGAACCACCGAAATCACAAATGAAGAATTATTTGAAGTTGATTGTGATCTTTTAATACCTGCAGCAGTTCAAAATGTTATCCATAAAGACAATGCAGATAAGGTAAAGGCTAAAATTATTGTAGAAGCAGCAAATGGCCCAATGACACCAGAAGCAGATAAAATGTTATTAGATAAAGGGGTAACCATAATACCTGATGTATTGGCTAATTCAGGCTCAGCAATAGTATGTTCCTACGAGAGAATTCAAGGCTTAACAGACGATTATTGGGATTTAGAAAAGGTTAGAGAAAAATTGAGAGTTCAAATATTAAAAGCATACAAACAAGTTGAGGATACATCTAAAGAGATGAATATAACCATGAGAGATGCAGCTTGGGTTAATGGACTTAGAAAAGTTGGAGAAGCAGTAAAACTAAGAGGTTGGGCATAAAAAGAAAAAGAAATATCAATAACTAATTAAAAAATAAACATATTTTTAATTTGAATCAAATTGGATTGGGTTTATGTAAATACTTCTAATCCAGCATTAGATAGGGAATAGAAAAGGATTTTGTAATAGTATCCAGTGGATTCGAAAACTACGATAGACCTAATTGCAAAATCCTTTTCTCATTTTTGTAATGAATTAGTCTGTTCCTTTTATTTTCAAATAACCCTGAAAATAATATAGTGAATACTTATTATGTATAGAATAAAATTTTCAAAAAGTCTATGAACAAGGTATTTACAAAACTTATAAAATTATATATTATTATTCAAATGGGGGAACGACTAAATTGGGATTATTTTTATATGTGATGAATAAATCTATGATCTAATATAGTTTAAATAGAATATTATTTAGAAAGGACAGTGTATAATGAATTTTCTATATCTTCATTATATAAGGTGAATATAATGGAACAACCTTATTTTTTAATAAACTCTGTAACAAGAACACTAGATATTATAGAATATCTAAGCAAAAGGGGAGAAGCAAGTGTATCAGAAGTTAGTAACTATTTAGGAATAAATATGAGCACAGCTCATAGATTCCTAGCAAGTATTAAATACTTCGGATATGCGGAACAAAACTCATCCAATCAGAAGTATAAACTTTCCTTAAAAGTTTTCGAGGTAGGGAATAGAGTAATCGAAAAATTAGATTTGAGAGATATTGCAAAACCATTTATGTATGAACTGGCTGATAAAACAGGAGAAACTATAAATTTAGGGATCATAGATAAATTTAATATAGTGTATATTGATAAGGTTTTAAGTAAGAATGTACTTCGCCTAGATTCACCTATTGGGGGCAGAGATAAAATACATGCTACCGCCTTAGGAAAAGCAATGATGGCATTTTATTCAATGGACTTTATAGAAAGATATATTAATGAGATAGGATTAAGTAAAGTTACAGATAACACCATAGTTAATAAAGAACAATTTATTCATGAATTAGAAAAGATTAAAAGGGTAGGATATGCAATAGATTCTGAAGAAACTTTAATCGGTTTGAAGTGCATTGCTGCTCCAATCTTTAATAGAGAAAACAAACCGATTGCTTCTATAAGTATTTCTGGGATAAAAAATCGTGTTAATAATGAGAACTTAGAAGAATACAAAGAAATAATTTTAGCAACATCTAAGGATTTATCTAATCAATTGGGAAGTGCTATTAGCATATAAAATTAACCCAGTAACATACTTATGTGGGAATCCATCCTATTATACTCCTCCTAAGGTAGAATTTAAGAAATAAATATCTATCTTGTGGGGAGATTTTTATTGTCCTTGACAAAGATAAAATTATAAAATATACTGTTTGAAATAAATAAAGGAATTTTCCCTCATATATCCCTAGTAATATGGTCTAGAAGTCTCTACCAAATAACCGTAAATTATTTGACTATGGGTGAAATTTACTCAATTAATTTTATTTTTATTTCATATTAATAAATTTCCTTGTAAAGATTAAGAATAAAACAAACGGGTATGTTTCACTCAGAAACTACTGGTTTGTTTCTATTGTTTATGGGGATAAAAAAATGCATATACTATTTTATATTATAGGAAAGTTCTACTTTTTTATAATATAAAAATAAGGGGTTGTAGGGGAATATCCCCTGCCGAATTAGGAGGGTGCTCAGGCTGAAAGCCGTCGAAGGGACACTAGGTTTCCCTAGCGAAAGCGTCGTAGACGCTATTTTAGAGAGGAGCGTTATATAATGGATAAATTAGTTAAAGAAGGTCTTACCTTTGATGATGTTTTATTACTGCCTGCTAAATCAGAAATTCTACCAAACCAAGTAGATGTTTCAACATACTTAACTAAAGGGATAAAATTAAATATGCCTATTATAAGTGCGGGAATGGATACAGTAACTGAAGGGCGATTGGCTATAGCCATTGCAAGAGAAGGCGGAATTGGTATTATTCATAAAAATATGTCAATTAAGGAACAGAAAATGGAGGTAGATAAGGTTAAGCGATCTGAAAATGGAGTTATTGTTGATCCCTTTCATTTAAACCCTGATAATCTTATCGCTGATGCCTTAGAATTAGTGGAACGATATCATATATCAGGAGTTCCTATTACAGTAAATGGTAAGCTGGTGGGTATTATAACTAATAGAGATCTTAGATTTGAAACAGATATGTATAAAAAAATCGGCGATGCTATGACTAAGGAAAACTTAGTAACTGCTCCAGAAGGGACAGATCTAAAGGAAGCAGAAGCCATCCTAAAAAAGCATAAGATTGAAAAACTTCCTATAGTGGATAATAAAAATAACCTAAAGGGACTTATAACAATCAAGGATATCGAGAAGGCTATTCAATATCCAAACTCTGCTAAGGATGAGCGAGGAAGACTGCTTGTAGGAGCGGCGGTCAGTATTGGCAAGGATACTTTAGAGAGAATAGATTCTTTAGTAGATTCCCAAGTGGATGTTATTGTAATTGATACAGCCCATGGACATTCCAAGGGTGTAGTAGATATGGTTAAGAAGATAAAAGATGTTTATCCTGACTTACAATTAATTGCTGGAAATGTTGCAACAGGAGAAGCCACAAGGGAACTTATTGAGGCTGGAGCAGATGCTGTGAAGGTAGGTATTGGGCCGGGATCAATCTGTACTACCCGCGTAATTGCTGGAATAGGTGTCCCACAAATAACAGCAATAAGCGATTGCTCTAAAGTAGCTGATGAATATGATATTCCTATTATTGCAGATGGAGGTATTAAATTCTCCGGGGATATTACTAAGGCTATAGCTGCAGGTGCTAGCACTGTAATGATAGGGAGCCTTTTTGCTGCTACCGATGAAAGTCCAGGAGAAACTATTATATACCAAGGAAGAAGCTATAAGGTATATAGGGGTATGGGCTCAATGGCAGCAATGGAGGCAGGTAGCTCTGATAGATATTTCCAAGAGGGTGAGAAGAAGCTAGTACCTGAAGGAATAGAGGGAAAGGTACCCTTTAAGGGAAAATTAGCAGATACTGTTTTCCAAATGGTTGGAGGACTTCGTTCAGGGATGGGATATTGTGGCACTCCTACTATTAAGGATTTAAGGGAAAAGGGACAATTTATTAAGATTACACCAGCAGGGTTGAAGGAAAGTCACCCCCATGATATTTCCATAACAAAACAGCCACCAAATTATAGTATATAGTTATTAGTTTAAGTTAGATGCTAATAGGTATTTCTATGGGTATGGTAGAAGGTGAATTTTATAAAAAACAAAAGGATGTGCAAAGATGAAAAATGAGTCAATCTTGATATTAGATTTTGGTGGACAATATAACCAGCTCATAGCCAGAAGAGTAAGAGAGGCTAAAGTATATTCAGAAATTGTTACCTATGACATTTCTATTGAAGAAATAAAAGAGAAAAATCCTAAGGGTATAATATTTACAGGAGGACCATTAAGCGTCTATGGTGAAGATGCTCCCAGTATAGATTCTGAAATATTTAATCTAAATATACCAATCTTAGGAATATGCTATGGAGCACAATTAATGGCATTTAAATTGGGTGGCAAGGTTGTTCGTCCCCAGGTAAGAGAATATGGTAAGGCAAAGTTAAATATTAAAGGTAATACTACTCTATTATCAGGACTATCTAAAAGTATTACCTCCTGGATGAGTCACACAGATAATATAGAGATGGTACCAGAGGGTTTTGAGATTACTGGAATAACAGATTCATGTCCTGTTGCAGTAATGGAGAATAAAGAAAGAAATTTATTTGGAGTTCAATTTCATCCTGAGGTAGAACATACTGAAAAGGGAAAAGAAATCTTAAGGAACTTCCTTTATAATATTTGTAAATGTGAAGGGAATTGGTCTATGGCAACCTTTGTTCAGGAGCAAATCCGAGAAATAAAAAATAGGGTTGGAAATCGCAAGGTTTTATGTGCACTTAGTGGTGGAGTAGATTCTTCAGTTGCTGCAGTGCTTGTACATAAAGCTATAGGAGATCAACTAACCTGTATCTTTGTGGATCACGGACTATTGCGTAAGGACGAGGGAGATCAAGTAGAGCAGGTTTTTAGTGAAGGCTTTAATATGAATTTTATACGAGTGAACTGTGAAAAACGCTTTCTAGGTAAGCTATCTGGGGTAGATGATCCGGAGAAAAAGAGAAAAATTATAGGAAATGAATTTATAAGAGTTTTTGAAGAAGAAGCCAATAAGCTTAAGGGTATTGATTTTTTGGTACAGGGGACGGTATATGCAGATGTTATAGAAAGTGGTACAAAAACAGCGGCTGTTATAAAAAGTCATCATAATGTAGGAGGGTTACCAGAGGATTTACAATTTGAATTAATTGAGCCTCTACGAAATCTCTTCAAGGATGAGGTAAGATCTGTAGGAGAGGAATTGGGTATTCCATCAGAAATTGTTTGGCGTCAACCCTTCCCAGGACCGGGCTTAGCTATTAGAGTATTGGGAGAAGTAACCTTTGAAAAACTAGAAATTCTTAGGGAAGCTGATGCTATACTTAGACAGGAAATCAAAAAGGCTGGATTGGATCGTGAGATATGGCAATACTTTGCTGTTCTTCCGGGAGTTCGTAGTGTAGGTGTAATGGGTGATGAAAGAACATATGATTACACAATTGGACTTCGTGCAGTAACAAGCTCAGATGCTATGACGGCAGATTGGGCACGAATCCCCTATGATGTATTAGAAAAAATATCTAATAGAATAGTCAATGAAGTAGAACATGTGAACCGAGTGGTCTATGATATAACCTCCAAGCCACCGAGTACAATAGAGTGGGAGTAGGGAGCGGTTTGGATGCTGAACCGCTATAAATGCATTTAATATTATAGGAGGTTGTTTTGAATGAATAATTTAAGTTTACCTTTTAGTTTTTCCTTACCTACAAAGATCGTGTATGGGCCTGGTTGTTTAACTTCTTTAATAGATGAATTAAAATTATACAATGGAAGAAAGCCTATTATTATTACGGATAAAGGTGTTAGAGAAGCTGGAATTTTAGATAAAATAATTGTTTTGTTAGAACAAAACAATACAAAGTACATTGTTTACGATGGCGTTGAGCCAAATCCAAAGGATGTTAATGTTGAAGAGGGGGCAAGAATTGCAAGGGAATTTGGTGCAGATTCCATTATTGCAATAGGAGGGGGAAGCCCAATAGATTGTGCTAAATCTATTGGAGTATTGCTAGCGCACAATGGGGATAAGATTAAAAGTTATGAAGGTAAAACAGCAGCTACAAAGCCGTTGCCTCTATTAATAACCATTCCTACAACATCCGGTACAGGTAGTGAGCTTACATTTTCTTCAGTAATAACAGATACCCAAAACAATTATAAAATGACTGTTAAAAGCCAATATACTGCGGCAAAGGTAGCAATTTGCGATCCAGAGCTTACCCTATCACTTCCTGCACATATTACTGCTTCCACAGGCATGGATGCACTAACCCATGCCATCGAAGCATATACTGCTACATGTTCAGAGCCCATAAGCGATGCCTTGGCATTATATGCAATAGAATTAATTTATAATAATCTTTATAAAGCCGTTAATGAGGGAGATAATCTCCAATCCAGAAGTGCAATGTTATTAGGAAGTATGATGGCAGGAATAGCATTTAGTCATTCAGATGTTGCATCAGTTCATTGTATAGCAGAATCCTTAGGAGGAGTTTATGATCTTCACCATGGAGTTTGCAATGCCATATTTCTTCCCCATGTTATGGATTATAATATGGAATACTCTGTTGAAAGATATGCACGAATTGCAATAGCTATGGGATATTGTTTTGAAAATCAATTAGAGGGAGCAAAAAAAGCAGTTGAAGCAGTTAAAAAATTAGCTATAGATGTGAACCTACCACTATTTTCAAGTTTAAATGTCGAAACTAATGATTTTGAAAGGTTAGCAGAAATGTCAGCTAAAAATATCTCTACGGAAAGTAATCCACGACCCATGAAGAAAGAAGATTACCTAACAGTTATAAATAAGGCATACCGAAATGGCAGATAGATTAGGAAGATAAATCTGAAAAAAGAGGAAACATTTCCTCTTTTTTAACTTCCTAGTAGTGAATATTTTCTTTTAAAAAGGTTCCTTCTTTTAATTCTTTAAAAGCTAAATCTAGCTCTTTATCAGTATTCATAACTATTGGTCCACCCCAGGATACAGGTTCATCTAATTTATCAGAACTTATATATAAAATCTGAATATCGTCATTAAGGGATTCTATATCTAAAGAGGTTCCACTAGATAGCTTTACAGCGGTTTTTTCATTAATATATTCATCTGCTACCTTAGCATCCCCTAATAGCAAAAACACTAACACAGATTTATTTTCATCCATTTCCATAGTAAATTTACTATTTGCTTCTAATAATATATGGTAATAATCAAGGGGCAAATATTTACCCTTAAAACCTTGATTATCTTTATATCTTCCGCTTATAAGCCTTAGAAGACCATTTTTTATTGGAATTTCTTTAATTTGGTCTTTTTTTATACTATGGTATTCAGGTGCTACCATTTTATATTTAGCGGGCATATTTAACCATAGCTGGACACCCAGCATTCTTTCTGATGAAGGCAACATTTCTTCGTGTAAAATTCCAGAACCTGCTGTCATCCATTGAACTTCACCATCTGTTATTGCATCCTCATTTCCTAAGCTATCTTTATGGACCATGTTTCCACGAGAAATAAGGCTAATTGTTTCTATTCCTCTATGAGGGTGCTGTGGAAAACCTTTCATGTAGTCTTCTGGATTCGTACTATCAAAGGAATCAAGCATTAAAATTGGATCGTAGGACTTGACAGTGGATCTACTTAAAACTCTAACTAAATTTACTCCAGCTCCATCTGTGGTTTTAAAACCTGTAGTTTTTTCAAGTATTTTTCTTTTCATAGTTCAAGCCTCCAAAATATTATATTTCTTAGATATTATTTTTCTAATGCAATATTATTTATATACCCTTATACGATAGGATAACTCACAAACCTATAATTTACATATTTTAGGAGAAAAAAGTCACCGTCCCTAATTTTAGTCCCTAATTTTATTTGGGTAAGTAAATATTGTATACTAATAGATAAGTAATGTAGAATGGATATATTGGAAGAAAATATAGCCAGAGAATTAATAAAAATAGTAAGATAAGTTTTGCACTTATTGGAGGAGTATTATGGAGACAAAATTACCATCCTATGTGAAAAATATTTTAAATATACTAGAGAAAAATCATTATGAAGCCTTTGTAGTAGGTGGCAGTATAAGGAATATTCTTTTGGGATTACAGCCCTCTGATTTTGATATAGCAACCAATGCAAAACCAGAAGAAATACTAAATGCTTTTAGGGAGTATAAAACTCTTTCGGTGGGGAAAGCCTTTGGTACTATTATCATTCTACAAAATGAAGGCAAGGTGGAGGTTACTACCTATAGAGTTGAAGGTGAATATTATGATGGGCGAAGGCCTTCTGAAGTTCACTTTTCCAGTAAACTATGCGAAGATCTTAAACGACGAGATTTTACCATAAATGCCTTGGCATATAATGAAGAAACAGACCTGATAGATCCCTTTCAGGGCAAGGAGGATTTGAAAAGGAAAATAATAAAAAGTGTAGGTAACCCAAAAGAAAGATTTGGGGAAGACCACCTTCGTATTATAAGGGCAGTTAGGTTTGCCGTAGAATTAGGTTTTACTATTGAAGAAAATACCTATAAAGCTTGTAAAGAAATGGGGTATTTACTAAAAAATATAAGTATTGAGAGAACTAGGGAGGAGTTTTTTAAAATCCTTTTATCCCAAAGGCCTTCCTATGGTATAGAGCTATTAAAAGAATTAGATTTATTAAAATATATTATCCCAGAACTTATAGATACTATAGACTTTGACCAGCATAATCCCCACCATGATAAAGATGTGTTTTATCATAGTCTTTGTGTTGTAAATCATTGCCCACCTATATTAGAAATAAGGCTTGCAGCTCTTTTACATGATATAGGGAAGCCACATTCTTTTAGCCTAGATAGTGAAGGTATAGGTCATTTCTACGGTCATGATAAGGTGGGGCAGGAGATGGCAGAAAAAGTATTAAGCAGACTAAAATGCTCGAATGTGCTCATTCATGATGTAACTACATTAATAAGGGAGCATATGACAGCCTATACAAGCTATGGTGATAAGGGCTTAAAAAGACTGATTAATAGAGTAGGTAAGGATAAGATTTTTTGGCTTATAGCCCTTCAAAAAGCAGATAAAATCTGTTCAGCTGGAAATAATAATATAGGTTTTTTAATTAAGAGAGAAAATGAAATCAAAAGAATTATCGAAAATAAAGAAGTCATTGAAAAGAGTCAGATGGCCATTAATGGAAATGAGCTTTTAGAATTAGGATTTTTTCAGGGAAGAATTATCGGTGAGATATTAGATTATCTCTTTGAACGGGTAATAGAGGATCCTAAGTTAAACAATAAGGAAAGTTTATTGGAGTTAGTACGGAGAAACTTTAGTAAATATCTATAGTATTTATTTTAAAAGCTTTATAAAAGCAAGGGAGGATTTTAAAATCCTCCCTTGCTTTTATTCAATTTCTATTCTAGGGTATTATCTATCTTTTCACATATATAAGAGTTGTTTGACACTGCATTTGCGGAGAAAGAATTAGCAATAAATGGGTGTATTAAGGGGAATTATTAGAAAATTGCGAATATGCTATAGAGGTTGACATTATGGTTAAAGATGGTATGATTAATGTGTGTTAATGAATTGACAATCTAATAGGTTTTTTAATTTGGAAGTTACTGTAATTTATGGAGGTAATAGGACTAATTTATAAAATTTTAAGTAATACTGGACCTTTTAGTGTTAAAAAATTAACAATATTGCACATGGTAAATTAAATTATAATGGGAGGGAATTAGGCATGTTAGAAATGAAAGAAACATTAGATGCAATTATGGGAAAACACAGTAAGGAACAATCATCTCTTATAAGCATACTTCAAGAGATACAGAAAGAATATAGATACTTACCTAAGGAAACCTTGGAATATGTATCTGATAAATTGGACATTAGTGAAGCAAAGATATTTGGCATTGCAACATTTTATGAAAATTTTTCATTGGAGGCAAAGGGTAAACATATTATCAGAGTATGTGATGGCACGGCTTGTCATATAAGAAAATCCATGCCTATTCTAAATTCCTTAAGAAAGGAATTATCCTTAGAGGAAAACAAAAATACTACGGATGATTTAATGTTTACAGTAGAGGTGGTATCCTGTATAGGTGCTTGTAGTTTGGCGCCAGCAGTTAACATAGACGGAAAAGTATATGGACATCTAACTCCTGAAAGTATTGTAGAATTGCTAAATAATATAAAGGAGGCTGATTAAGATGAAGATTAATACTATTAACGAATTAAAGGATATACAAAAAAAATTTATAGATGCCTTAAACAATCAAAAGAAGAAGGTCATTATCTGTTCTGGTACTGGATGTGTTGCTAGAGGTGCACTGGATTTATATGATGAATTAAAAAGAATTATCAGTGAAAATGATTTATATGTAGAGCTAGATTTAGAAAAGGAAGATGAAGGTGTAGGATTAAAGAAAAGTGGATGCCCGGGACTTTGTGAAGCAGGACCTTTAGTAAGGATTGAGCCTGGAAACATTCTTTACACAAAGGTAGATGTTGAGGATTGTGAAGAAATAGTAAGGGAAACCCTAATAAATAATAAAACCATTGAAAGACTTTTACATCGTTCAGAGAAAGAGATATATAAAGAACAAAAAAACATTCCATTTTATAAAAATCAAACAAGACTTGTATTAGATAAATGTGGAGAAATAGATGCTGAATCCATAGAGGAATATATTATCCATGGAGGATATATGGGTTTGGCTAAGGCTCTAGAAAATATGACCAGCAAAGAAATTTGTAATGAAATAGAAGATTCAAAGCTAAGAGGTAGGGGAGGCGGAGGTTTTCCAACGGGAGTAAAATGGTCTCAAGTACTTTCCTATAATAATGACACTAAATATGTAATATGTAATGGTGACGAGGGAGATCCGGGAGCATTTATGGATATGTGCATAATGGAAGGGCTTCCCCATAGTATAATTGAAGGAATGACCATAGCTGCCTATGCCACTAATGCAACAGAGGGATATATATATGTAAGAGCTGAATATCCATTGGCAGTAAAAAGATTGACAAGGGCTATAGAACAAGCTAGAGAGTTTGGATTATTAGGGAAAAATATATTAGGAACTGATTTATCCTTTGATATACATATAAGTCAAGGGGCAGGAGCTTTTGTTTGCGGAGAAGCTAGTGCATTAATGGCATCCATAGAAGGTGAGCGTGGAATGCCTAGGGTTAAGGTGAAAAGGACAGTAGAAGAAGGTTTATGGAAAAAGCCAACAGTTTTTAACAATGTTGAAACCTATGCCAATATAAGCCACATTATATTAAAGGGTGCAGACTGGTATAAGACAGTTGGTTCAGAAAGTAGTCCAGGTACTAAGGCATTTTCTCTAACAGGAAATGTAAATAACACAGGAATATTAGAGGTACCCATGGGTTCTACTCTTAGGAATATAATATTTGAAATAGGTGGCGGTATTAAGAATGGAAAGAAATTCAAAGCCGTACAAATAGGCGGACCCTCCGGTGGATGTTTAACGGAGAAACATTTAGATCTTCCATTGGATTTTGATTCCCTAAGTAATGTTGGCGCCATGATTGGTTCCGGTGGAATGGTAGTAATGGATGAGGACACTTGCATGGTAGAGGTTGCTAGATTTTTCATGAACTTTACTCAAAATGAATCCTGTGGCAAATGTGTACCCTGTAGAGAAGGTACCAAGAGAATGCTTAAAATATTAGAAAAAATTGTTGAGGGTAAGGGAACACTAGAGGACTTAGAACTACTTGAAGAATTAGGGGATACAATTACCAATACCTCCCTATGCGGTTTAGGAAAAACTGCAGCCAACCCGGTAGTGAGTTCCTTAAGATATTTTAGGGATGAATATTTGGCACATATAGTAGAAAAGAATTGTCCTACTAAAACTTGTGAAGGTCTAAAAAGAATAGAAATAGATCCAGAGCTTTGTAAGGGATGTAGTAAATGTACCAGGATATGCCCTGTAGATGCAATAGAAGGAGAAATAAGACAAACTTTTGTAATAGATCAAGATAAATGTATAAAATGTGGTGCTTGTATAGAAACTTGCTCATTTGAAGCGATAAGGGAGGCGTAAAAATGAAAACCATGATTATTGATAATAGAAATGTAGAATTTAGTGATGAAAAAAATGTTTTAGAAGTAGTAAGAAAAGCCGGTATAAATTTACCTACCTTTTGTTATCATTCAGAATTAAGTGTATATGGAGCCTGCAGAATGTGTATTGTTGAAGATGACAGAGGAAAAATATTTACCTCGTGCTCTACAGTTCCAAGGGCAGGTATGAAGATTTTTACTAATACTCCCAGGATTAGAAAATATAGAAAAACAATATTAGAGCTTTTACTATCTAATCATGATAGGGATTGTACATCCTGTCATCTTACGGGGACATGTGAATTACAGAAGTTATCCCGTAGATTTGGACTAGAGGAAGTAAGATTTGAACAAACCAATAAAAATCTACCCATTGATGTTTCTAGCTACAGTATAAAAAGAAATCCTAATAAATGTATATATTGTGGTGACTGTGTAAGAGTATGTGAGGAAGTACAAGGAGTTGCAGCATTAAGCTTAACCCATAGAGGATCAAATATAAAGATATCCCCTGCCTTTGATAAGAATATCGGTCAAGTAAATTGTGTTAATTGTGGTCAATGTAGAATTGTCTGTCCTACCGGAGCAATTACTATTAAGGATGATAGGGAGAAGTTTTGGGATGTCTTAGATGATGACAGTAAAAGAGTTATTGTTCAGGTTGCTCCAGCAGTTAGAGTGGCACTAGGAGAAAGATTTGGGTTAGCTCCCGGTGAAATAACTATAGGTAAAATAATAGCGGCATTAAAGTTATTTGGGGTAGATGAGGTATATGATACGGCATTTGCTGCAGACATGACTGTGGTGGAAGAAAGTAATGAGTTTTTAGAAAGATTCACTAAGGGAGAAAAATTACCTTTATTCACATCATGCTGTCCAGGCTGGGTGAAGTTTGCAGAAAATAGATACCCGGAATTAAGGGACAATATATCTTCTTGTAAATCTCCCCAGCAAATGTTTGGTGCAGTAATTAAGGAACATTATAAGAAGAAAGACGAAGAGGATAAAAAAGAGACCATAATGGTATCTGTTATGCCTTGTACTGCTAAAAAAGCTGAAGCTGCTAGAGAGGAATTTGAAGTTAATGGAGTTAAAGAGGTAGATATGGTTATAACTACCCAGGAATTAGCAATGATGATAAAGGAAGCCGGAATATTATTTAATGAGCTGGAAGAGGATTCCTTTGATATGCCCTTTGGTTTGGCCAGTGGTTCGGGAATAATATTTGGAGCTACCGGTGGAGTTACTGAAGCTGTAGTTACGAGATTATTAAGGAATAAGCCAGATCATCTTGCCAAGGATATAATATTTAAGGATGTTAGAGGATTGCAAAATATAAAGGAAGCAATTTTTGAATTTGAAGGAAACAGTGTAAAGATAGCAATAGTACATGGACTGAAAAATGCAGATCAATTAATAAAGAAGATAAAATCAGGAGAAAGTCATTATGATTTTATTGAGGTTATGGCTTGTACAGGAGGATGTGTCGCCGGTGGAGGTCAGCCTTTAAGCATAGATACTAAGATTAGAAAAAATAGAGCAAAGGGACTTTATAAAATTGATAGAACTTCCTTTATAAAGAGTTCTGAAAAGAATCCATTGGTATCATCATTATTTGATGGATTATTAAAGGATAGAAAAGATTTACTTCACGTACCAAAGGATAAAAAGGATAAATAATTTAATAAAAAATGCCTGCTCTCCGGTGGCAAGGAAGCGCGGGGACGGTGTTGAACAGTTTAGATAAATAGAATTCCATGTTTGATTTAAAAATATTAATATGATAAAATATTATTGAATTAAGGGGTTATAAGTATGTGATATGCTTTAAAATTTAAAGGGATATGTTAAAAAATAACATATCTAAAATTATTAAGGGGGAATTAATAATGGCTAAAGAGAATTTAAGCCCACTAGAAAATGCGCAAAAACAAGTAAAGGATGCATGTAATGCGCTAAACTTAGATCAATCCGCATATGAATTACTAAAGGAACCCATGAGAGTAATCGAATTATCTATACCAGTAAAGATGGATGATGGTTCTGTAAAAGTTTTTAAAGGATATCGTTCAATGCATAATAATGCAGTAGGTCCTGGTAAAGGTGGAATAAGATTTCATCCAGGAGTTAACCTTGAAGAAGTAAAGGCCTTATCAATATGGATGACCTTTAAATGTTGTGTAACTGGAATACCCTATGGTGGAGGGAAAGGTGGAATAACAGTTGATCCCTCACAGCTTTCTCAAGGAGAACTAGAAAGATTATCTAGGGGTTATATTCAAGGGTTACATAAATATTTAGGAGAAAAAATAGATGTTCCAGCTCCAGATGTGAATACCAATGGGCAGATAATGTCATGGATGGTAGATGAATATTGTAAGCTTAAGGGTGAGCAAAATCTAGGAGTAATCACAGGGAAACCAGTAGAATTTGGTGGATCTAAGGGAAGAAACGAGGCAACAGGATTTGGTGTAGCAGTAGTAGCAAGGGAAGCTGCAAAGAAACTGGGAATAGATATTAGTAATTCAAAAGTAGCTATTCAAGGCTTCGGTAATGTTGGAAGTTTCACAGTAAAGAATGTACAAGGACAAGGAGCTACTATTGTAGCAATAGGAGAATGGGATAGAGAAATTGGAACATATGCATTATATAATGAAGAAGGTTTAGATTATGAAGATTTAGCTGCATATAAAGCAGAAAATAAGTCAATCGTTAATTATCCTAAGGCTAAGAGAATTTCCTTAGAAGAATTCTGGGGATTAGATGTAGATATAATGATTCCAGCAGCTATGGAAAATGCTATAACAGAAAAAGAAGCAGAATTGATTAATGCTAAATTGGTATGCGAGGCAGCGAATGGACCAACCACAGTACAAGCAGATGAAGTAATAAATAGAAGAGGTATAACATTAACTCCAGATATTCTTACAAATGCGGGTGGAGTAACAGTATCATATTTTGAATGGGTACAAAATCTCTATGGATATTATTGGAGTGAACAAGAAGCAGTTGAAAAAGAAGAAATTGCTATGGTTTCCGCTTTTGAAAATGTATGGAAAATTAAAGAAGAATATAATGTAACACCTAGAAAAGCAGCCTACATGTACTCAATTAAAAAGATTTCTGATGCGATGAAGCTAAGAGGCTGGTATTAATAATTATATAAAGGAAATGCAAAAAGAGGGTAGATACCCTCTTTTTTTAATGTCATGCAAAACCTAGTGAATCATCTTAAACAATGAGATATCAGTTATCAGTAAACCTAAGATCCCTAAAGCAAGAAAGACAAAATCAAATCACTTTATACCCTTTTTGTCTCTATCTAGGGATACAAATTCTCTGCCCTATTTGTAGTCTATTGGGATTTACACCGGGATTAGCTGCTCTTATGGCTGACACGGTGGTGTTATATCTTATTGCTAATTGATAGAAATTATCCCCTGCCCTAATAGTATAAACAAAAGTATTTGGTGGGCAAATGCCTGTTGGCCTTTCAGGTATACATATAATTTGACCTACTCTTAAAGAGTTAGGATCTACACTTGGATTGAGTTGTAAAATTGCATCTACGGTAGTATCATATCTATTTGCAAGGGCATATAATGTGTCCCCTGCCCTTATAGTATAAGCAAAACTTCCCTCTAAACAAGTACCTGGAGGTGGAACTGCTCTTGGAATACAGATCACTTGACCAATCCTTAAGGCATTTGGATTAACCCCTGGGTTTGCAGCTATTAAAGCATTTACTGTAATATTATTTCTTATAGCTATAGCATAGAAGGTATCACCTGCTCTAATGGTGTAAAGGGTACCGGTACATGGTGGTGTAGGTTGCCGACTTGGTATACAAATCACTTGACCTATTCTTAAAAAGTTAGGATCAATGTTGGGATTTACTGATAATATTTGCTGGACGGAAGTATTATATCTTATTGCCAGGCTATAAAGGGTATCGCCTGCAACTATTGTATATGCAATAGTACCAGTTGGACAATTTGTACTCATAATTCATCACTCCTTTATTCTAATATATTCAAATAATAAAAATTTGGAACAAAAATCTCCTCTACCCAGCAGATAGAGGAGAATATTAATTTTATACTCTTGGTATGCAGAGCTGTTCTCCAATGATTAAATTATTTGGATCCACATCAGGATTTGCCGCTCGAATATCATCTATAGTGGTATTGTAGCGTCGAGCTATGCTATAGAAGGTATCCCCAGACTCTATAGTGTGGGCGATAGTACCTGATGGACACTCACTTGGTGGTTCAGTTCAATTAGGAATACAAATTCTCTGCCCCACCAATAAATTATTTGGGTCCACATTAGGGTTAGCTCTCTGAATTGCTTCTACAGTGGTATCAAATCGTTGTGCTAATCTAAAGAAGGTATCTCCTGAACGTATAACATAGGCAAAGGTGCCTGAGGGACATACAGGTGGTATGGTAGCCTCGGGAATACAAATTCTCTGTCCTATTTGTAAATTATTAGGATCTACCCCAGGGTTAGCTCTTTGAATAGCCTCTACAGTAGTATTATATCGCTGAGCTAAGCTATAGAAGGTATCTCCTGATCTTATAGTATATGCAAAGGTACCGGAAGGACAACCTGGTGGTGTACCATCTTCCTCAGGAATACAAATTCTCTGTCCTATTTGTAAATTATTAGGATCTACCCCAGGGTTAG